>CAUAIH010000007.1:0-116767 GCA_958429025.1 uncultured Collinsella sp.
CGCGCTCTGCAGAAAGGGCGTCGACCTCTTGCTCAAGTGCAAATTGCGATTTGTCTGCCTCGGCAGCGAAGTCGGCGAACTCCTGTTGGAGGGACAACGGGGGCAGGGGTACTTTAAGACTGGCTAGTATTGGCTGGCTTATGTTCTTGATGTTCGGCCCCCGTCCTTGGATTGCCTTTCTAATTGATTCGCTCTTAAAGAAATCAAGTAAATAATCGGCATTCAGCTGTTTTTCGGCGAGTCTAAAACGGATACAGAAGCCGCTAAATACCGCTTTGCCCCCATGGGGGTAAACCGCCAGACAACGACCTGTGAGATTGCTATTCCCGTTCGAGCGAACAAAAACGATGTCGCCGTCTCGGAGAAGGTATTCGCGGGATGGTTTAACGCTAATTGAAATGTCGGAAAGGACATCTACACCGCTAATTACCCTTCGGTCCTTGAAATCGCGAACGCTGAGGCACTTTACTGTGTAGCCCGTCGCCTTTCTGTAGTTCAATCCGTTCTTGAAGTCGCCAAGCTCTTCAAGCGTTTTGATGGACCAGCCCTTTGGATTGTCTACTGGATCTCCAAACATCTCGACAAACCGTGATTTGACGCTGTCCTTGAGAGCGGCGATTTGCTGTCTTTTGCTATTGATTTCATCTGTTAAGCGATTGAAATCGTCGATGAGGGCTCTCTGCTCGGAGAGCGTCGGGACTGGGATGGGGTATTTGAGCAGCTCATCCTTGTCTCCGCGAGGCCTGCCGGTTCCCGTGAAGGTGGACATATCGTAGTCGAAGAAGTCCTTCTGCCACAGGAGCAGATGGAGGAACTCGGGCAATAGGCTGTCGGTATTTTTGCTTCGGAATACCAAAACGTCCTTGGAGCACGTCCCATCGCGGTCTGCGAGCCAAATCTTCTGCAGATAGGGGCGAATATTGGAGACGAGCGTGTCTCCCTTCTTGTATGCGGTGCCATCGCTTGCCGGAAGCTCTCCGCTATAGGCGGTTATGCCGCCGCGGTCCTTGACCATGTTCTCCGTTGTTACGTAAGTGTCGGTGGTGATGGAACTCTGGGCCACGATGTTGGTAACGTAGGATGTGATGTCTCTAAGCGTCTTGACTACGGTGCCCTGGGCGAACGAGCGGGGCTTGTAGAAAGAGCGGGGAATCGTAAGAGTCTCGTCGAACTTCTCGGCATCAAAGTCGATGAAATCGGCGGTCTTGGCATAGTAGTAGTACTGGGCAAGGTCGCCGGGCTCAACCTGCTCGCCGGAGAACCATGCTCTGATGATGCCGCTTAGCGAGTTCGTGTCGTCCGATTCGTCGTCCGAATAGAGCACGCCCTCACCATCGATGGGCTGTATCCCCTCGTTGCCTTTGCGATTGCTCCATTTGTAGCCAAGGAAAGAGGCGATTTCCTTGGTTGTGTTAGGTGAGTTGATGATGAGCGTCTGTTCGCCGCAGACGAGACCCCAAACGCGCAGGCGTTTGCGCTCTTCCTTGTGCGCATAGCGATAGAACAGCTCGTTCTCTGCTTTGAGCTGTGAGTCCTTGTCGGCCGCCTTCCAAGTCTTGCTCTTTCGAAGGGCCTTGAGCTCCTTCGATGATTCGAAAAGATGGCAATAAACGTTGAAGTGGCGAGTGTTTGCCCATTCGTTCCAGGCAGCCTCTCCTGCGAGAAAAGCCCGGTAAGTATCTCCGTCTACATTAATTGTGCCGAGATAAGCGTTGAAAGCGCTTTCGTCTTTCCAACCAGTGAGCTTCCTGCGCTCAAAAACAGCATCAACGAAATCAAGTGCGTTCGCATTGCGGGGCGGGATCTCGTTAAAGCGACGTAGGAACATAATTGCGACGTTTGTTCCTGTGGCCGCGAATGTGCCTGATCCAAACCTGGCGATGGAGACGATCTCGAAGGAGCTCAAAAGCACATCGCGTGCGGCCATGAAACTCGAGCTCGTGCTCTTGTCGAGGATCGAGGTGGGGAGGACGATGGCGGCGTAGCCTCCGGGCCGAACAAGCTGTGCCGCACGCTCGACAAAGAGGGTCTCGATTTCCGAGCCGCTATCGCTGATGGTTTCCAGCACTTTGAGTTCGTTGTTGTGAAGCTTGAGATGCGGTTTGAAGGCTGCGACAGAGTACGGGGGATTGGCGACAAGAATGTCGAAGCGTCCCCTGTCGGTTCGGCTGTCGATTCCCTTGTCGGGATAATTTTCAAGTCCGTCGCCGAAGACCACGTTGCCCTGCCCTGCGCCATGCATGTAGAACGAGACCTTGGAAACGCGAGCGAGTCGATAGTCCTTCTCGATGCCGACGAGATTGTCTCTGACCCAGTCGGCGTCTCCGAGGTCATCCTCTATGGTCGGATCATATTGGCATGCGGCGTCGGAGATTTCTTCGAACCCTTCTGTGAGAAAGTGCCCCGCGCCACAGGCGTAATCGATAACGCGTGGATAGTGCACGGCACCAGCCTCGTCCTGCACGATGCTGTCGAGTGGGAGTGACTTCCAAATAAAACGGGTGATGGGCACAGGCGTGAAGAATTGGCCCTCGTTTTGCTTAAAGCCCTGATTAAGGAGCTGTTCGAAGAGGTCGCCCAAGAATTGAATGTCTTGAGTTCCTACGATGCGATACGGCTGTAGAAGTTGTACCGTCTCTACGAGTACCTTGCCGTTCTGAAGAAAGAGTTCCTCGTTGTGGACGTCTTTGAACGCAAAGTCATTGTTGGTATAGAACTTGAGCTTGCGCAGCGTGCCGTTCAGCTCCTCGATGAGCTGCTTGCGGTGCTGGCCCGTATAGTTGCTTATGAGGTTTTCGGCGTAGTCGTTGGGAACATACAGGACCTCTTCCCGCATGAGCTTTCTCATGCCGTCTGAGTGGAGTCTCTGGAGCCTGTCCTGGAGCGTTTCGTAGGTGTCGCGTCCTTGGCGGTATTGGAACTCAATCTCCTAGGTTGACATTTTCGAGAGCTCGTCTTGGAGCTTCGCGATAAAGAGCGCGATAAGGCGATTGAAGGCGTTCTCTTTATCGGAGACGTTGTTGTGGCGGAGGATTTCCTCGAAGCGGTTGACGATGCTGTCTTCGGCCCTGAAGTCGACAAGGTCCTTCTTGAGAAGGGGAGGAACCATCGGGTGGTATGCCGTCGACCTATCGCCAAAGAGGATGTTTCCCTCGACTTGTTGGTTGTACGTTTCCGTCCAAACTTGATGGAGCTGTTCCACTGTATGGGCGTCGCGGTAGAGCGCAATGGTGTCATCGCGTTTGGCGAGCGCAATGAAGTTCTCGTCATCGCTGCAGTTAATTGAAACCTGGTCTGGCACGATTTCGTTGTTGATGAAATCGCATGCAAAGAGTACCAACCAGCGAGTCGCGCGCTCTTGTTGCCAATAGGAGAGGAGTTGCCCTCCGTCTGACTGCATGTTCTTGAATTCTTTTTTGAACTCGGTTCCAGGGGTCTTGCATTCGACGATTGCGAGCGTGTCGCCCCTCTCGTCATTAATGCAGATATCAGCGCGGCCGCTCTTTTGTTCGTGCCCAAGGGCCCATTCGCGCTCCAGCTCGAGTGATTCGGGGCGATATCCTTTGTCGAGGAGCATGGTTACGCAGGCGAGTACGACGAAGTTCTCGTTATCGGAGAAGTTACAAGTTGTGTCTTTGTTGACCTTGAACCCCAGGTCTTTCGGGTAGCCGATGCGTTTCTTGGAAAAATCGACCGTGATTTGCGCGCTGGTCTCTTCCCAGGATTTCTGATAAACGGTGCCGTCGCTCGACGGCTCGTAGTACAGAGCCCTAAGTGCGTCGCGAAGATTGTCCAGCGTAATCATCTAATGTCTCCGTAGCTGCGAGGTGAAAACACAATTCGCTAATTGTATCGCAGAGGGCGCCGTAAGAACGCAGTGTGATTGACGGTGCTGCTGCTTGCCAGGGCATTTGATTGGATGATGACGCGCACGGGGCGGGATTCGCCAGTCCGCTAAGCCACGCTGGCAACAGTAGCGCACCGGGTGGTTGCTTGCAGAGACCCTCACGCGCGTCGTGATTGAACCACTGGAGGTACGTGTTTCTCGTCGCGCGTCCATCGGTGACCGATCCGCCTTTTACTAAACAAGTTTATCGAGCGCGCGAAGCGATTGAGCCAATGGCGAAGTTCCAACTTATTCGTCAACTCATGGGCAAGCCACCCGAGACTACTCATTTCTCTTACTAGCAATGAAGGTCTGCGATCTGCAGTTTTGCAAACTGCTTGAAAGCCACCCGATGAGATACCCCCGATTTCCACTTGGAATCGGGGGTATTTTTTATACTTCTGACCTGCTGTTTTAGGGAGATTTACTCCTAAATCAGGGTTGCCAGTGGCAGCGTGAGGGTAATCTAGGGGTGGCGGTTCTGCCCGCTGCCGTCCCGTGCTGATTCTGGCTTGCGAGGCGATTCTGCTATCCTGCGAGTTGAAAAGGTTCCATCCCGGCGACAAGAGCTCTCCTGCTCTTCCGCGAACAGCGGATAGCCGGGGCGGTCGTTTGTTAGTAGTACTTTTTGAACGATAAAGTTACCGTGATAATCAAGCGCTTGGCTGCCGTTGCCTAAGCAGTCTTGTCATATCGTTGCCGCAGTCCCCGGCGCAGTGCGCAGCTCCTGCCGAATCTTCCGAAAGCGTTCCGGGACTTTGGCAAGCTCCATCTTCTGCGGGGCATCGACCGTACCCGCTTCCTTCGCCGTTTCGTAATACCAGCACTTGTAATCCACCATCTCCATGGTGTGCTGCAATTCCGCCATCTGCTGTTTCAGAACTTCTTGTTGGCGCTGGAACATGGCAAGGCGCAAATCGATGGTGTCGTCTCCTTGCAGCGCCATCTCGATGTACTGCCGGATGTCCTTGATGGACATCCCGGCTTTCTTCATGCAGCCGATCACCTGCAGCCATTCGATATCCGATTCCCGGAACATGCGAATGCCGCCGGAGGAGCGCTCCACGAAGGGCAGCAGCCCCTCCTTGTCGTAGTAGCGCAAGGTGGACGCCGCAACCCCCAGCAGCTTCGCCATCTCTCCCACCGTATAGACCATCTGAAAACCCCTCCGAATTATTCCAGAATCCCCTTGACTTAAAGTTAACTTCAAGTTCTAGGATGCACATGAAGTTCAAAGGAAGCATGCTTCCAAACAGAATGTTTGTCAATCATAAGGAGGGGAATCGAACGTGAACAGGCCGTATGTTTTCTGCCACATGATGTGCGCTTTGGACGGAAAGATCATGGGCGGTTACATGGGAACGCCGCAGGGCAGAGCGGCGGGCGATGCGTTCTACGACATCGCCTTCGGGAAAGAGCCCTTTTACCATCACCAGGGCTGGCTGTCCGGCAGGGTGACAACGGACGACAACTTCACCTTCTACAGGAAGCCGGACCTGGACGAAGATGTGCCGGTCGTTCCGGCAGGTGATTTTATCGCGCAGCCGGACTTCGGAATGTTCTATGTCTCCGTGGATCCCCACGGCAAGCTGGGGTGGAAAAGCAGCACCCTGCGCTATGTGGATACCACCGCCCATGTCGTCGAGGTGCTGACAGAGCGGGTCGGCAACGCCTACAGGGCATTTTTGAGAAAGCTGGGAATCTCGTACATCATCGCGGGAGAAACGGAGCTGGATCACGGTCTGGCCCTTTCCAAGCTGAAAGAAGAATTCAACATCGAGACCCTGATGCTGGGCGGCGGCGTGCTTAACTGGTCGTTCCTGCAAGCGGGGATGTGTGATGAGATCAGCATCGTGTTGGCGGCGGCAGCAGACGGGAGCCCGGATACGCCGCCGGTTTTCCGAGCCGCAGAAGGCATTTCGGAGAGCAAGGCCCTTGGCTTCACGCTGAAAGAGGCAAAGGCCATGGACGGCGGGGCGGTCTGGCTGCGCTATGGCGTGAATCGATAATCCTTAGCAGGAGGTTTCAATTATGAGATATGAACGAAAAGAGCAGTTCGAGAAGGTCAACGCATTCGGCACGGGAACGGCGAACACCGCCTATGCCCAGTACTTCACCGGCGATTCGTTCCTGAATCCGCTGACCGATCCGGAAGGCGGCCTGTTCGCCGCCAACGTGACCTTCGAGCCGGGATGCCGCAACAACTGGCATATCCATCACGCGGACAAAGGAGGCGGTCAGCTCCTACTCTGTACGGCTGGCGAAGGCTGGTACCAGGAGGAAGGCAAGGCCGCCGTCAGTCTGCACGAGGGCTCCGTTGTGATGATCCCCGCCAACGTCAAGCACTGGCACGGAGCGAAGAAGGACAGCTGGTTCAGCCATATCGCCGTGGAGGTTCCCGGCGAGAATTGCGAGAACGAATGGTGCGAGCCGGTATCCCATGAAGAGTACACAAAGCTGTAGGGAGGAACGAAACATGGCAGTCAAGCAGACGGCAGGCAGAGATGCCCTGGGCGAATTCGCCCCGAAATTCGCGGAACTGAACGATGACGTGCTCTTCGGAGAGGTCTGGAGCCGAGAAGGGCAGCTCAGCCTCCGCGACCGCTCCCTCGTGACCGTCGTCGCGCTGATGGCCCAGGGGCTTACCGATGAGAGCTTCCGCTATCACCTGACGACGGCAAAGAAGAACGGTATTACAAAAGAAGAAATCGCGGAGGTCGTGACCCATGCAGCCTTCTACTGCGGCTGGCCCAAGGCGTGGGCGGTTTTCCGCATGGCAAAGGATATCTGGGGCGAGGAGTAGAACGATGATCTTGAATGAAGCCTACCCGTTGGCAAACGGAGTTCAGGTTCCCAAGCTGGGACTGGGCACCTGGTTCATCGACGATGTCGAGGCGGCGGAAGCCGTTCGCGAGGCGGTAAAGCTGGGCTATCGCCTGATCGACACCGCGCAGGCCTACGGAAACGAACGCGGCGTCGGCGAGGGCGTGCGCACCTGCGGCGTTCGCCGGGAAGAGCTTTTCGTCGCCAGCAAGATCGCGGCAGAGCTGAAGACCTACGAGGATGCGGCGAAGTCCATCGATGAGACTCTGGAGAGGATGGGGCTCGGCTACCTCGACCAGATGATCATCCACTCTCCCCAGCCGTGGAGCGAGTTCCGTGTGGAGAAGCGCTATTTCGAGGAGAACAAGGAGGTCTGGCGTGCGTTGGAGGATGCGCAGGCGGCGGGCAAGGTCAAGGTAATCGGCGTGTCCAACTTCCTGCAAGATGACCTTGAGAACCTCCTGGGCTCTTGTCGCGTGATGCCCATGGTCAATCAGATCCTCCTGCACATCACCAACACCGATTCGGCATTGGTAGACTTCTGCAAGGCGCAGGGCATCCAGGTGGAGGCATACTCTCCCATTGCCCACGGCGAGGCGCTGAAGAATCCGGCGATCGTTAAGATGGCAGAGAAGTACGGCGTATCTGCCGCCCAGCTCTGCATCCGCTATGTCCTTCAGCTTGGAGCCGTCGCGCTTCCCAAGACGGCAGATCCCGCCCACATGGAAAGCAACGCGGACGTAGATTTCGCGATCTCCGAGGAAGACATGGAAACTCTCAAGAACATGGAGCGCATCGCCAATTATGGTGATTTCAGCGCATTTCCCGTGTTCAGCGGAAAGCCTCTTGCATGAGGAGAAAGCGTAAAATGAAAACCTTGATTCTGTACTACTCCTACGGAGGCAACACGAAGCGCATCGCCGAGATGATCCAGAGGGAAATCGGCGGGGATATTGCTCGTATGGATACGGTTGTTCCCTACGATGGCGATTATGATGAGGTTGTCAATCAGGGGCAGCGTGAGATTGCCGAGGGTTATTGCCCGGAACTGAAGCCGCTGCACATTGGCTGGAGAGATTACGACACCATCATCCTGGGCTCTCCTGTCTGGTGGTACACCTTTGCGCCCGCCATGCGCAGTTTCCTGGAGCGGGCTGACCTGACCGGGAAGATCGTGTATCCGTTTGCCACCAATGGCGGCTGGCTGGGACACGCGCTGAAGGACTTTGAGGAAGCCTGCAAAGGCGCAATCGTGAAGCCGGGCCTCGATGTGCAGTTCGATGAATCTATGCTCCGTACTTCTGAGAAAGATATTCAGGCGTGGATTAATACAATCTGCAGATAATCGATCTGCAGCTTTCGGCATCCGCCACAGAACCGACAAGGGTTTGGGATGATCCCAAAAATGCAAACAGAGCGCTCCGACTTCCTGTCGGAACGCCCTTCGCTCCCTTCGTGCCCTTTTTCCTCGCCTTCACCGGGCGACCCGGGAGCTGGGGCTGGCAGACGCCTCTCTGCTCTTCGTCCACAACGTCCAGGGAAATCTCGCGGTCAACCGCCTGCTCGGTTGGAGGCGAGGGTCCGAGTTCGCCCACGCCCAGGAGCTGCTCAGCGCCTATTCCGAAGGGGGCATGCGAGCGGTATCGGCTCGCTATGATTCTCGTAGTTCATCTTGACCACGGGTTCATTTCAAGTAAGCAGTGCAGCTATGAGCTGAGGATAAAGCGCCACAGTGTGCCCCGCGCTCTCTACTTATCGGCAGAAACGTGAGCCTTTGGTCAATGCATCTCAAGATTGAGCGTTGGCTCCGCTTTTGATTTGGTGGCATGACGGAGTGCGACGGCATGGCATTGTCGCATCGCTGTGCTGTCGCAGCGCCAGGCGTCTTCGTGGCCGCCGTTCAGCCCTCGTCGAGCTCCTTCAGCCGGGAGAGGCAACGGTCCAGAAACCCGCTCCTGGCTTGCGCGGCAAGGAGTCCGTCGCAGAAGCGGTCGCCACGAACGCACCACGTGATGCATGCACGTATCAGGTCAATGTCCCCATGGTCGATGTCGCAGCTGTCTATGCCTTCCGAGGTGTCGATGGCATGGCGTTCAAGCGTCTCGAAGTAGCTGGTGTCCGCGAACCCGTCCAGTTCATAGAAATCGCCGACGAAATCCTCGAGTCCGAGCGTCCCGCCCCCAAGCTCGACATTCATGTTTCTGTCCGCCAGCTTGCCAGCGTACTTGGTTAGTCTTTCGAACGTGTTCGCTCCTTAGCCCAAAAGTCCGTTGTCGCCCAGGTAGTCCACGAAGGCATCGATGATTCGTGCCGTGCGAGTCGCGATGTCTATTTCGGTGAAGTCTCCCATGACTTGTGTCAGGCGCTTGAGTTCTGCGATCTTTGTTCCGGCTTTGCGCTTGCCATTGCCGTCGGTGTATCCCTCATAGTACTTGCGTTTATCGCAGAATCTGTAGTCGGCCGCGCGGATGTTTACACGCTTCTCGAGCAGCGCCTTGTTACCCAGCGCCTCCAGGTTGGATTGGTCGACGAGCGGGTCTACCTCGTTGCGCTTCTTGGCATAGATGTGCTCAATTTCGAGCGTAGTGTCTAGGTCCATGAGTGGTTGATCTGGGTCTGCGTACGCCCACCAAGTGAGCATGGACTTCGTTACAGGCCTGCCGTTAGTGAACACGTAGGTTCGGAATCGCTCAGCAATATTTGCGCGATTGAAGTGATGGTTAGGAAACTCCACCGGGCGGTGCTCCACGATGTTGATCATCTCGGGATACACTGGCGAACGCAGCGCATTCACGCCGGGACGCTCAATGGCGTAGGCGAGAACGAATGCCGTGATCTTGTTTAGAAAGCCGTAGAGTGCCTCGTCATCGAGGACACCTTTGCTGTCGCGGTTGGCGAGGAACCAGACGCTTAGCAGATAGGTCCACATGCCGTTGGGGGCGTAGTTTAGCACGAAGAGCCTGCGGAGCACGCGCTCGCTGAACCCTTCCTGCGCGTCGACGCGTTTCCAGAAGCCGAGCAGCGCCTCGAGATCGTCGAGCGTGGCGTCCTCCTTGAGCATGGCGTAGCCATCGGCACCGAAGAAGTCGCGCAACGATGCGGTGGTCGTGTCGCGGATGCCTTTCTTCGCGCGGCGGTAGTACATATAGCGCGTAAATAGCTCATCGGTTGGTGTACCGCGCATGGGCCGGAAGATGGCGTTCGCTCCCTCCTCGAGCCCCTTCCAGCGACGGATGAACTCATCCTTGCGCCCCGTGTCGGAATAATGCTTGTAGAACTGGCTCTTGAAGATGTCGGCATCCGAGAGAGGCAGCCCTCGGTCGTTTAGAGTCGAGAAGATGCGTAGCGCGGTGTCCTGCGATTCCGCTTCAATGGGCAACAGTATCACATTGTTGATGACGCGTGTGGCCATGTAGACGGTGTAGGTGGGCCACTCGCTCACCAGTTGCTCAATTTTCCTCTGGAAGAAAGCGAAGTTGCGGGCATAGGCGCTCTTCCAGCCATCGCCTACATTGCCCTCTCGTAAAATCTCGAGGAATTCATTCTTGTCGTTGTCCGATGCAACCTCGGAGTCGATCTTGAGGCGCTCCATGTCGGGCTCGTCGAACTCGTCGGTTTTCCATACACAACGGGCGATTGCCTCGCGCATCTTCACAGACTGCTTATCCTTCATATTGGTGAACTTGTCGTAGAACGCACGGAGCAGCAGCATGATGGTGGTGAGGCGCTGCTGGCCGTCAATGATCTCAAGTTGGCCAGAGAGGTTCTTAAAGGTGACGATGGGTCCGAGGAAGTATTCGTCGTTCTCGCTGTCGAAACGCTCGTAGTCATCGCCTGGAAAAGCGAACGAGAACAGGTCATCCCACAGCGTTGCACATTCATCCTCGCCCCAGGCGTAGGGCCTCTGGTAGTCGGGGATGAGGAAGTCTGATCGCTTATCGGTGAGAAGATCGCGAATCGATCGCTGGTCGATGTTGAGCTTGGACATGAGCTGTACCTTCCGCGCAGGAACAATCAAGATGGCACAGATTATATCGCCGAAGTCGTCATTCGCTCTATTGCTGCGAGCTACTGAATCTAGCAACCTCTGGCCAACCCATGCGGTTTCATGTCGTGATCCATATCGACGCCGATCAACGCCCGTGATGCTTCTACTTGCACCTTCTTTGGAGAGCACGAACGAGAGATGCGGTCTACAGACGACTGAATAGCTCCATTCGTTTTGGTTACAAGAAAACATGCTGCGCGCCTGCAGCATGAAGGAGAGGGAATCCTATGAATATCGTTGTATTGAGTGGTAGCCCGCGTAAGGGCGCCAATACCGACACCATGGTCGAGGCGTTTGCCGAGACCGCGCGCGAGGTCGGCCATACGGTCGAGGTCATCCGCGTTGCCGGCAAAAAGATCGCTGGTTGTCTGGGATGCCAGTACTGCTTTACCCATGAGGGCACCTGCGTGCAGAAGGATGACATGGCCAACGTGATCGAGTCGCTGAAAGGCGCCGATATGGTTGTCTTCGCTTCGCCTATCTACTGGTTTGATATCACTGCGCAGGAGAAGGCCGCCATCGACCGCCTGTACGCCTTCGGTGCTACGGGCTTCCCGTTCACCAAGACGGCCCTTTTGCTCGATAGCCACAGCGAGGGCGTCTATGATGCGGCGATCGCTATGTACAAGTCAACCTGCGCGTACTGCAAGTGGGAGGACCAAGGCATTATCACCATCAGCGGTATGACCGAGCGCGATAGCATGGCATCGTCGCCCAAGTTGGAAGAGGTGCGAGAGCTCGCTCGCAAGCTCGCCTAAGGACAAGAAGAACGCATGGCAATCGGTGTTGGTGGAAAATGCTTGCTGTCCTTACCAAGAGGAATGCCGATTGCCATGCAACGATGCTCCAGCGGACAATTCCGGTGTGCTAAAACGCCTTCTCGTTCAAGAACTCCCTGAATGCGGGGATGTCAAAGCCAACGAGACCACGCCCACGTTCCCCGATGACGCCGTCCTCGAGAAGTCGGCGTTTGTATTGGCTTGCGTAGTTGCTGGCGACGCCCATGCGTTTGGCTATCTCCGAGACCCTGCTGGGGCCAGAATCGGGCAGCATCGCGAGCAAAAAATCAATGTCTTTATCGGAAAGCTCCCGATAGGTCGTTTCGAGAATTCGATCGCGCAGCTCCATGCGGGCAAGCAGAGAACCCTGCTGTACATCAGGTGCACTGATTTTGGGCGAGTTCTCCGAAACATCCCATGTGCGATATCCGACGAGCTGCATCATATAGGGAAATCCGTCGACGGCCTTCACGGCATCCTCGAGCGCTTCTGGCGTGATTGAGCGGCCTCCGGCCTCAACGGTTTTGCGGAATGCGTTTGCAATTTCAACGTCAGTGATTCGTCCCAACTGATGATATTGGGAACGCCTGAGGAACGAGACGGAATCGTTACGCAGCAACGCCGATACTTTGTAGGGCAGTCCTGCCATGAGTAGGGCAACTTTTTTACCTTCGCGTACAAAGTGCTGGTAAACAGAGGCAAATTGAAGCATTTCTTCGAGATCGACGGTGACTTCATCGATGGTGATGAGAAGTCCGATGTCATGTTTTTCGAGTTGCTTAAAGATGCCATTCATGCGCGTGCGCCAGTTGCCCTGAGCCTCTTGAGCATATGTCCAATCGATGCCCACTGGGCCAATTTGAACACCGTTTATGCGCGCGTGAGGCTGTGAGAGGTAGCTATCTGCGGCTTCTTTGGTCCGCTCGATAATATCTTCGAGCATGCCTGGCATGGCGGAGACATTTGCTGCGATCCAGCCGTGTTCAAGCGCCGTTTCTGAAAGGAGCGAGAGAAGCGCCGTCTTGCCCGTTCCCCTTGCGCCAGTAAAAATGGTCGACAGGTTGGGATCTCCCGGGCCGTTGATAAAGCCACGGTTGATGTCACGCAGGATATGCTCGCGACCCGCTAGAAAGGGAGGGACGCTTCCGAACGTCGGGGTAAAGGGGTTCTTGCTGTACTCCATGGTAGCTCCTTTGCAAGTTTTGCTAATTTTTGCAAGTTTTGCTAACTTTTGCAAGTTTTGCTAACGACTGACCAAAGGGCATCGAAGCAGTGACGCTGACATTTTTTACGCAGAAAAATAAGCAGAAATCAATTTATCTGCGTTAAAAAATAGTTGAGAAGAAAAACGACGAGTCCCGGGCGCAATGCCGTTGCGTTCCGGGCCTCGTCGCTTTGCGAAGTATCTAACGATCTCGTTGCCGTCGTCCTAGTCAAACAGACTCGGCATGTCGTTTTCTTTCATAAGGGCACCGGCGGAGGGTAGGCTCTGCGCGGTGAACTTCTCGGCCGAGACGCCGGCGCCAAGAATCTCCTCGGTTGTGCCGACGGTGGTGACTGAGCGGCCCTTCTTGGCCGTAAAGGCTTGGACGCCCTGCGTGTTGGTGGTCGTCTTGGTCTTGAGCAGCGACGTGTTGAAGTTCATCAAACGATAGTCGCTCGAGACCAGCGCGATGTCGCGATCTTCCTTGAGTACCTGGGCATACAGCAGCTTGCTGCCACCGTAAATGGCGTTCTTGAGGCGCTTGCGGTTGGTCTTGGTGACGTATCCAGAAAGCGCGACGCGCACCACGCGGCCGTTCTCAAAGACAAACAGCACGTCGGCCTTGTAGTCCTCGGGGTCGATGACCCAGATGACACTCTCGTCGGGTTCCATCTCAAGATCGGTGGGCAGGTACGAGCCCAGCTGGGCCGACTTGGTGTCCTCAAACGCCGCAACCTTGCACTTGTATACCTGGCTCTTGTTGGTAAACACGAGCAGCTCGTGCGTGTTGGAGGACGGGAACTCGATAAAGGGTTTGTCGCCGTCCTTGTACTTGAGCGTGGTTGCCTTCTTGAGCACGCGGTCCGTCATCTTCTTAAGATAGCCATCGCGCGAGAGCATGATGGTAACCGGGTACTCCTCGACCTCGGGCTCCAGGCTCACCTCGATGACCTCGTGGGGCTCAATCCTGCCCGTGCGGCGCGGCATCACGTACTTCTTGTTGACCGCGGCCAGCTCGTCGCTGATGACCTTCTTGATGTTGTCTTCGCTCGAGAGAATCTCCTCCAGCTCGGCAATCTCACCCTCGAGCTTGGCGATGTCCTTGGTGCGGTTGAGGATGTACTCCTCGTTGATGTTGCGGAGCTTAAGTTCGGCAACAAACTCGGCCTGGGTCTCATCGATGTCGAAACCCTTCATAAGGTTTGCCACGACCTCGGCCTCGAGCTTGGTGCCGCGGATGATGGCGATGGCCTTGTCGATGTCGAGCAGGATTGCCTCAAGGCCGTGCAGCAGGTGCAGGCGCTCGGACTTTTTGCCCAGGTCAAAGTTAATGCGGCGACGCGTGGACTCAATACGCCACTTGACCCACTCGTGCAGAATCTGGCGCACGCCCATAACGCGGGGATAGCCGTCGACCAGCACGTTAAAGTTGCACGAGAACGAATCCTGCAGCGTGGTCGAGCGATAGAGCTTGGCCATGAGCTTGTCGGGGTCAACACCGCGCTTAAGGTCGATGGCGATGCGCAGACCCGACAGGTCGGTCTCGTCACGGATGTCAGCGATCTCCTTGACCTTGCCCTCTTTGGAAAGCTTGACGATGCGCTCGATGATGACATCGGTCTTGGTGGTGTAGGGGATTTCGTAGACCTCGATGATGCGCTCTTCGGGAATCCAGCGCCAGCGGGAGCGGATTTGGAAGCTGCCAAGGCCGGTCTCGATAATCTTATCCATCTCCTCGCGGCGGTAGATGATCTCGCCGCCGGTAGAGAAGTCGGGCATGGGCATATACTCGAGCAGGTCGCAGTCGGGATCCTGCAGGTAGTGCATGGTGGCGGTGCAGACCTCGTTGAGGTTGAAGCCGCAGATGTCAGACGCCATGGCGACGCCGATGCCCTTGTTGGCCGAGACGAGGATGTTGGGGAACGTGGTGGGCAGCAGGCGCGGCTCCTTCATGGCGCCGTCGTAGCTGTCGACAAAGTCGACCGGGTCCTTGTCAATGTCCTTGAAGATCTCGGCGCTGATGGGGGAGAGCTTGGCCTCGGTGTAACGCGAGGCGGCGTAGCTCAGGTCGCCCGAATAGTATTTGCCAAAGTTGCCCTTCGACTCCACGAAGGGGGCAAGCAGCGCTTCGTTACCCGTCGCCAGGCGCACCATCGTCTCGTAGATCGCGGCGTCGCCGTGCGGGTTGAGCTTCATAGTCTGACCCACGATGTTGGCGCTCTTCTGGCGCTCGCCCTTGAGCAGACCCATTTTGTACATGGTGTAGAGCAGCTTGCGGTGCGAGGGCTTAAAGCCGTCGATCTCGGGGAACGCACGCGAAACGTTGACGCTCATAGCGTAGGGCATGTAGTTGACCTCGAGCGTCTGCGTGATCGGCTGGTCGGTGACCTCGGAGTGCAGGCCGATGACGTTCTCGGCGTTAACCTGCTTTTTCTTTGGCTGGTTCTTCGTCTTCTTCTTTGCCACGATTTCCTCTTGAACTTCTTATGGGCCGTCGTTATCGATTTGCTGCTATTGCAGGTCCAGCTGGTCGAGGTATTCCTTGCCGTGCTCGGAGATATGGCGCTTGCGGCCTGCCTCGTCATTGCCCAACAACAGGTTGAACATGGTCTCCATCTTGGTGACGTCCTCGGGCTCCACCTTGATCAGGCGACGCGTCTCGGGGTTCATGGTGGTGAGCCACATCATGTCCGGATCGTTCTCACCAAGACCCTTGGAGCGGTTGATGGAGCACTTCTGGTCGCCAATCTCTTTGAGGATGCCGTTCTTCTCGAGCTCGGTGTAGGCAAAGTAGGTCTTCTCTTTGCAGTTGATCTCGTAGAGCGGCGACTCGGCGATATACACGTAGCCCTCGTCGATAAGCGTGGGCACCAGACGGTAGAGCATGGTGAGCACGAGCGTGCGGATGTGGTACCCGTCGACGTCGGCGTCCGTACAGATGATGACCTTGTTCCAGTTGAGGTTGTCCAGGTCAAAGGCGCCAAGGTTCTTGATGCGCTTGTCTTTGATCTCCACGCCGCAGCCCAGCACGCGCATGAGGTCCATGATGATGTCGGACTTAAAGATGCGCGGGTAGTCCTCCTTCAGGCAGTTGAGGATCTTGCCGCGGACGGGCATAACACCCTGGAACTCGGCATCGCGCGACGTGCGAATGGCGCCTGCTGCCGAGTCACCCTCTACGATGTAGATCTCGCGGCGGCTCTTGTCCTTGGAGCGGCAATCGATGAACTTTTGCACACGGTTGGCCATGTCGGTCTTCTGCTGCAGGTTGGTCTTGATGCTCTGGCGCGTCTTCTCGGCGTTCTCGCGCGAGCGCTTGTTGATGAGCACCTGCTCCATGATCTTGTTGGCGGCATCTTTGTTCTCGATCAAGTAGGTCGAGAGGCGCTCCTTAAAGAATGCCGTCATGGCCTGCTGGATAAAGCGGTTATTGATGGCCTTCTTGGTCTGGTTTTCGTAGGACGTCTGGGTGGAGAAGCAGTTGGTCACCAGTACCAGGCAGTCCTGGACATCTTGCCACTTAATGCCGCTCTCGTTTTTGTTGTACTTGCCCTGTTGCTTGATGTAGACATCGATGGCGCTGGTCAGAGCACTGCGGGCGGCCTTCTCGGGTGAGCCGCCGTTCTCGAGCCACGATGAGTTGTGGTAGTACTCTTGCATCGTGAAGGTGCGCGAGAAGCACATGCAAGCAGTGATTTTTACGTTGTAATCGGGCAGGTCTTCACGGTCGCGACCACGACGGTCGGCCTCGATAAAGAAAGGTTCGGTGAGGTAGTCGGTACCGACCTTCTCGAGCACATAGTCCTCGATGCCCTTGGGATAGCAGAAGTCCTCTTCGGAGAACTCGCCGTCGTCGCCCTCGATACGCAGACGGAAGGTCACGTTGGCGTTGACCACGGCCTGGCGGCGCATGGTCTCGCGATACCACTCGTGGGGGATGCTGATGGAGGTAAAGACCTCAAGATCGGGGCGCCATTTGATGGTGGTGCCGGTACGGTCCTCGTCGCTGGGCTCAATCTCGAGTGCCTTCTTTTTGGCACCGACGACCTTGCCCTTCTTAAAGTGCAGGGAGTACTTGTTGCCGTCGCGCCAAACCGTGACGTCCATGTACTCGGATGCGTACTGGGTCGCGCACGAGCCCAGGCCGTTGGTACCGAGCGAGAAGTCGTAGTCGCCGCCCTGGTTGTTATTGTATTTGCCACCGGCGTAGAGCTCGCAAAAAACGAGTTCCCAATTAAAGCGCTTCTCGGAGGGGTTCCAGTCGAGCGGGCAGCCGCGGCCGTTGTCCTCTACCTGAATGGAACCATCGCGAAAGGCGGTAAGGGTGATGAGCTTGCCGTAGCCCTGGCGCGCCTCGTCAACGGCGTTGGACAGGATCTCGAAGGCGGCATGCGCGCAACCGTCGAGTCCGTCTGAGCCAAAGATGACGGCGGGACGCAGACGTACGCGTTCCTCGTCCTTGAGCTGGCGGATACTGTCGTTACCATAGTTTGCGGTGTTTTTTGCCATACTCGCTCTCTCGGTGCTCCTTTGCTGCGTTTAAGTCATATAGATAGTCAAGGTAGCATAGCCCAGCCCATAGGCGATTCCAACTAACACGAAATCCATCGAACGCGCGTTCGTTATCGGTATGGAAACTGACGGCTTATCAAATGATAGAATTGCCGCCACAAATGTTTTTATTAAGGGGGCTCACAGTGACCGAGAAAGAGAAGATGGAGCGCGGGGAGTGGCATGATGCCAACTTTGACGAGGAGCTTCTGGCAAAACGGGCGAGGGCAGAGGAGCTCTGCTATGACTTCAATATGGGAAAACCCGGAAGCAACGCGCAGCTTGACGCCCTAAAAACCTTGCTCGATACCGATCTTCCGGCGGGGCTGACGGTCCTTTCGCCTGCCTACTTTGACTACGGGGACAAGACAACCTTTGGCGACGGCTGCTTCGTGAACCATGGCTGCTACTTTATGGACGGTGGTTCTATTACCTTTGGTGACAACGTGTTTGTTGGGCCGTTTTGCGGCTTCTATACCGCTTCGCATCCCCTTGGGGCAAAAGAGCGCAACTTGGGTCTCGAGAGGGCTCTGCCCATTGTTGTTGGCGATAACTGCTGGTTTGGCGCGAACGTGTCCGTACTCCAGGGGGTTACCATCGGCAGCGGCTGCGTTATTGCTGCGGGAAGTGTTGTGACGGAAGACCTTCCAGACAACGTGATGGCGGCAGGCGTTCCTGCGGTCGTCAAGAAGATCATCGAACAATAACGGAGCTATTAAACGATGGGGCACGCATGGTTCCGGCAAATCCGGTTATTGGCGTGCGCGTTGGCCATGCCGATAAGTCCCACTTACTCGGTTCCTTCCGACTCGGTTCTGCCCGAGTAAGATTGAAAAGCGAATCGAAATCGCTGTGCCGTATGGCGATGACGAACATGATTTCCATAATGACAGATATAGTTGACATCTTTTGATTGATGCAATATATTTCTGTCATGTTGCAACGGATATCTGTCCACATTTACGAAAGGAACTCCATGCCGGGCAAAAAGAACCTACGCATGAAGGCGGCGCGCGCGGCGGCTGGCCTTTCGCAAGCTGACTTAGCCCAAGCCGTGGGCGTTACGCGCCAAACCATCGGCCTTATCGAGGCGGGCGGCTACAACCCCACGCTCAATTTGTGCGTGGCAATCTGTAAGGCGCTGCGCGTTACGTTGAACGACTTGTTTTGGGAAGACGAAACCGACGCCGACCCTAATGCTCTTTAGGAGTTCACTATGAAATATGAAGATCTGAAAATCGTGCAAAAGTGGCGTGAATATGCCGGCCCAAAGGATGAACGCCTGGAGGCTGAGAACGCGAAGATCTACAAGATTGGTTTCGTACTGCTTTCGTTTGGCATGTTGATGATCTTTTTCTACCAGTTTATAGCTCGACAGGTTGCGTGGGTTCACAGCGACGCCAGTGAAATGCCGCATGGCTTTGCAACGCCGTTCGAGGCAGCCATCTATTTGTGGCTCGTTCTTGTGATGTTGATTTGCGCAGGACTGCAAACGCGGAAGGGCTATGTCGATACCAATCGTTTTGGGCAAACCGAGCATCTTCCTGTTGGATATTTCCTGCTTATCAGTGGTCTTAGCGGCGCCGCGTTCGCGCTTGTTATTGCCGCAATGCGCTGTATCGCTGAGGCGCAGATCGTACCGCTCGAAAGCGTCTTTTGGTTGGCGAACCTGGCCACGGGCGTATTCTGCGGTGCGACGATTTTCGCGGCCACGTTTGCTGTCCTGTGCGCAACGTTTTTCACGGCGAAAAGACGTCGTGCCAAGCTCGAGGCAGAACTCGACTCCTCAGACGACATTTAATGCGTAATGGGCCGGCTCTGGGTATCCAGAACCAGCCCTTTTTTGATGTTCGATGAGCCGAGTCGGCGTCTCTCGCAAAGGTAATTTAGGAGCTAGCGAGGCCTATCCGAATTGATCTCATCGGCGGTGTCGTTTTCGAGCGCCGTGCGGCGGGCGCTGTAGGCGACAAGGCCGGCGCCTGCCGCGGCGAGTGCTGCAGCGGCTGCCATGAGGGGAGCGTTGACATCGCTCGTGCCCGCAAGCACGCCCGCTTTTCCGGAATGCTTGTTATTGATCCTTGCTGCTGCCAGAGCCACTGCCGCCACCGGAGCTGCTTCCGCCGGAGCCACCTCCACTCGTGCCGCCATCGCCGTCGACCGTCATCGGGGCGTCGTGAAGTCCTGTCGTATCCGCGCTGCCGCATACGCCGACCTGAACTTCTGAGCGCTCGCATGCTGCGTCGGGCACATGAAGCTCGTGCAGCACGGCACCCAGCGTCGAGTTTGCGCCCGGACGAATTTCCTCGAGCGTTACGGGATCGAGCGCCACCAGATTACGCGCCTTCGCATACAGCGTTACGCGTTTGCCTACTTCGTCGCTCCAACTCTCGGGGATGGCGAAGCTCATGCGGAACTGTGCCGTGCAACCCGGTGCCAGCACGGCGTTGCCGTTGTCGGCTACCAGCGGGTGCGTTGCAAAACGTGCGCCCAGCGTCTCGAGCGCGTACTTCACATGTGCCATGTCGTTGGCCGAAGCGTCCTCGGCAAGCTCTGGATCGTAGATCGAAGCCATGCGTGTGTTCATTCCGAATCCGATGGATGCGCTGGAGAACGGCTGGCTGGAGCCCTCTCGGTATAGATCGATCGTGCCGGCGGTCAGCAAGGTGTTGCCGTCGTTTCGCACCGTGACCATGAAGGATTCGCCTGCCGCTCTGGGCACCACCGCGCCCGAGGTGGCTACCGCGCCCGTCGGCGTCGCGCATGCCACCAGAGGCACTTCGATACCGTGTAGCTCTGCCTCGCTCTTCTCTGCACTCACAATGTGCGTGGCGAGCGCCGAGAGCATGCCGCCCGACGTTAAAAATGTCGTTATCTGATCGACGGGGTGGTCCAGCTCGCACATCACGAACGGCTCCGTGAACAGATCGCCTGCCAAGGTGCTGGCGAAGATGCGGAAGTGCTTGCCCATCACTGCTACCGGGTTGCCTTCTTCGTCGTAGGTTTGTCCCACCTTGCCATCGGTGTCCTCTACATAGAGCACGCACCTGCCGTTGTTGCTTACGCTAAACGATGCCGGGCCACAGCCTGCGGCACCCACGGGCTGCGTTGCAAATGCCGATGCGCCTCGCGTCCAAGCAATATGCTGCAGTTGCTCGTTGACGGTTGCCAAAAAGCCCGTGTGCTGCGGCCACGGCACCGCGTGGGGTACTGTGGCATCTGGTGGCATAACGCCCCAACCCGCGATGGACTGGCCGATCACGGCGTACGACGCGCAGCCGCAACCGCCTGCAGTCTCGTATGCAACGGGCACCACCATTTTGCCGTTGATATTCTCGGGCGCGCCCAGCTCGATGCTCGATGGTGCCTGCGGAAAGTGGAGGACCTGACGGAACGTGAGACTGTCGCCCAAATTATCCGACCACAGGGTAAAGCATTCCAGCGCAACCTCGGCCTCGCTGCCGAGCGCCTTCTCTGCGGTGGTTCCGCGGCGGTGGAGGTAAGCGCCCGACAGGCGCCCGTCGACCAGCGTCTTGCCCACCGTGATACGCGGGCACTGCAGGCAATGGTAGCCATCCTCCTGAAGGCGGCCGCGCGAGATGCTGCGCCACGACGTGTGCGATATCACGCGAACTCCGTCGTTGCTTATGCGCAGGCGCACAACGGACAGTATGCCGGATGTGCTCGCCGTATCGAAAAGGGTGTTGTCGCCGGCGGGGCGCTCGCCCGAGACCAGCAGCACGTAGGCGTCCTGGTTTCTCCTCCCGTCTGTATATTCCACCACGTCGAAGTCGTAATCGAATATGCCGTTGCGCTCCACGTCGCCCTCGCCAAACCCAAGGGAGAAGTCCACGGGCGTGGGAGCGGACCACGTGCCGTTCGTCTTTGTATGCACCACCAGGCGCGAGCGACCATTCTCGCCGTAGCGCACCGAGGCGATACGGAATAGGCACTCCACGCCGGCAATCATCGTTAGCTTCATGTGGGCTTCGCTGAGCACGCCGGAAAACAGTACGTTGTCGCTCGAGGGTTTTATGCCGCCACGCTCGTTCTCCGACACGTCGGCAGAATTGGCGTTCGGGTCGGCAACGGTGTTCGTTGCCTGGCCGATGTAGGTGTACTCATACATCGGCGCGGCGTTTTCGTCGTTTTCCATCAGTGCGTGGACGAAATGTTCGACCTGTCCCGTGTCGTCGCTTTCTGCATCCGCCTCGAGCTCAATGCGCGTGACCGACCGGTCCCAATCGCGTACGGTAGGCGCGACATTCCTTGCAGTGGCCTTAACCTCGGCGCGTGCGAGCAGCTCGGCGTTGGTGACGATGGTGGCCGATGCGATAAATTGCGGCACACCACCCGCCTCGGCGTTGCCGGCCGAGCCGAAACAGGCATCCAGCGTGTAAGGCGCATCTCCGCCCAATGCGAGCTCAGAGCGCTGGAGCACATACTGGTTGCCATTGTTCACCGACATATTCCACGAATCGAGGAGTGTGGGCCACGACCCCGACCAAGCCTTGGTGGTCCACTTGAACATTACGAACTGGAGTATCACATCGACATCGACATCTGCACCTACGCGCAGTCGCGGAAGCTGGTGTCCATCTGCCTTCTCGTACCCAATGAACAGCGTGAGGGATGCGGCGCCGCGCACGGCAGACGAGGCGACGCCTGCAACGCCGGCGCCAAAGGTGACGGCAAGTCCAATCTGGATGGTGAACGAGCCAGACGTGTTTGAATAGTCGAGCGAAATGTTTTTAAAAAACGCCGCGCCGCTGCCGTGCGTGTGGGCACCCACGGCGAGCGCCAGCTTCGCCAGCACCCAGGGGTTGACGTTTAGGAAAAACGGCACCGGTCCTAGGGTAAACTGCTCGGTCCAATTGAGGTCGGTTCTTACCTGGAAGAGGGCCTTAATATTGCCGTATGCGGGGTCGTTGTTGTTACCCCAGGTTTTGCCCACCCAATCGTAGGCGAGCGAGCCGTACAGCTGTGTGGCGATATCCATCGTGAACAGCAGCGTGCAATGGTGGCGAAGGAGCTTGGTGTTTCTTGGATCGGTGCCCGAACCGGCACTCATACTCTTGTACTGATTCCACTTCCCCTCCATCTCGTCGAGGTAGCGGTTTGTCTGCTTGGCGCCCGACTCGCGCGGCGATTTCTTCCAGTATTCCGGATCAGGGTTGCCCGAATCGTTCATATAGCTGGCTGGTTTGTATCCTCCGCCAAACAGCACGTATCCAGCAAACGAGAAATCGAAGAGGATCGGAAATGTGGGCATCCAGCACGTGAACTTATTGCCGCCGATGCCGGGAAACGCCGCGGGGAAATCAAACGGAGTGATCTCTTGGTCCATGGTGGTGGGGACGATAGTGGTCGATCCGGATTCCGCCTTTGCCGCCGGCGCGGTAGCAACGGCCATGGGGGAGGAGAGCGTGTAGGTTTTGCCCTGGTAGTCGAGGACAAAGCGCAGCTTGCATCCTTCTTCCAGAAGGCTCGACGCCGCATCGAGGAACTTGTCTTCGAGCGTGAACGTCGCCAGATTATCCGCGCCCGATGCGCTGGCCTTGACTTGGCCAATCTGCGTGACGGTTTCGGATGAACTGTCCGCAGCGGGCATCACTTTATTGATATGCAACGTTGCCTGCCCGCCCTGCGGCAGATGGGCCTGTACGGTAAAAGCGTGCGTATCGGGCTGGTCGTTTGCTGCTTCGTCCGCTGGCATTGCCATAAACGTGGCGTCGGCGTACTGGATGTCCCATTCGTCGAATGTGAGCTGGCGAAAGTACGGCTCGCCATCGGAGAGCGGACGTGTGGGTGCGGTAATGGCGGTGCCGCCTTGGACACGCACGAGGGGAATCTCGACATCGCGGTAGCCTGCCATGCTAATGGAGATGCCGCCGTTAAAGTCGTACGCGTCGAGAAGCGTTGCCTCGTCCACGTAGCCTTCCGAAAGCGGCGCGACCTCAAAGATGGCCGTCCCCTCGTCATCGGTAGTGGCGGTGAGCTGCTTGCCTGCGGCATAGCGCGATGTGAGCGTGACCTGGGCACCCGTGATGGGCGTATTCTTGTTGGCGACGTCGACCACGACCACACCGAACATGGTGCGCGAGAGAACGAGCACCCTGAAAGGGTCTTTTTCGTCGGCATAGGCTTCGGTGGGCGCGAACGGCAATATGAAGGCGTTTGCGCTTCCCGGCACGCGCGGCAACATAATGCTCGCTAACGAGGACGCTCCGGCGACAAGTAACGAACGGCGATCAAGCATCTTGGGCTCCCATCCCGCAAGTATCGGTGGAAATAATCCAATTTTGCGAGAAGGCGCCCCGTGGCGGTAGTGCCGTTCAAGGGTCAAAATGTCCAAATTGATCGAGCGAAGCGCCGGGTTCCGGAACGCGTTCGATGCACTTGGCAGTCCGGTCGCTAACGTAACATATGCGCGACCAGCTCGGCGCGTGTGCCGATGCCAAGCTTTGCGTATACGCCGGATAGGCGGTTTTTGACGGTGCCCGGCGATACTCCCATATGGCGTGCGATTTCGGCGTTGGTCCACCCACGACAGGCGAGCATGGCCATGGTGAATTCCGTGGTCGTTAGATCGTCGGCCACGTCCTCGCCCGAATCGGGGTTGTGGATGCGCCGCCAGCCGTAGCTGAAGCGGTACGTGATCTCGATGATGCGCGCGAAGTCGTCAGGGTATTGCGTTTTTAGGCACGCCTCGATGAGCCCCTGTAAAAGGCCGTGATGCTCGCCAATGAGCTCGATAAGGCCGTCGGGACGCGCAATGTTCCAAGCGGTTCCGAAGTGCGTTTTTGCGGCGTCGATGTCCTTGAGGCTCATGCATGCCATGGAAGCTGCCAGGTGAAGGAACAGTTCCGAGATCGGATAGCTCCCCTGTTTCATGATCAGGGCGTTTTCCGCCATGCCCAGACTGCGGCCGTATTCGCCGTGCAGATACAAGGCGTGCGCCATCACGTAGCTGGCGAACAGGCGCAGGCCTTCGGGCAGATGCGCCGCAAGTGGATAAAACTCTTCGGCGGAATGCGGGGAAGGCAAGTGCAGCAGGACGCTCGCGGCCGAGGCGAACAGGATATGCGTGGCGTGGATGGCGGGCGATTCCTCGTCGGCCGGCGTATCGAGGATGCCAGCAAGGCACCGGCGGGCGTCGGCGATACGGTTGAGCGACAGGCTGGCGTATCCGCAGATAAAGCATGCGGAATAGCGCAGCGCGGGATCGGTGGCGTCAAGATAGGGGCGCGCCGTCTTGGCAGCGAGGGTGGCCTGTCCGCGAAAGTACAGCGCTTCTGCCGTGGCAATGGCGCGCGAATCGGGGTCGGAAATGCCTGCAACCGCAGCGTCAATCTGTCCCGGCACAAAGGCGGTGCACATCAACGGCATGGGAACGCATGGGTAGCCATCGCAGTCCATCTTCCATCTCCCAACGGCTGGCAACAATAGCAGCAATTGTACTCCTGTTGCTCGGGACTGGAATTTGTGGGTATCGCCGACGATTATGCCGAACGTATAAAGGAAGACTAGCGGCTCTCTTGAACCCGAGGTCGAAGGGGGCGTTGTACAAGGCATATGGGGCCGAGTGGAAGTAGATCAAAAGAGCGTTACTTGACGTTTCATGCATAATGCCAACCGCCCCGCGACATCACGTTCGCAGCGCGCAGGGGCCGGAGAATCTTCGCGATGAGAGTTGACGTCTAATACCTTGCATCGTATAGTGTGTATAGCATAGTATATGACGAGAGGAGGTGTGCGGATGGAGGCCCAGATGAAGCGCGGCTTCCTGGAGGCCTGCGTGCTCGCGGCCGTCTCCGGCGAGGAGTCCTACGGCTACCAGATCGTGAAGGACGTGCCGGCGAGCATGGGGCTCACGGAGTCGACGCTCTACCCGCTGCTCAAGCGCCTGGAGAAGGCCGGGTGCATCACGGCGCGCTCTGCCGAGCACAACGGGCGGCTGCGCCGGTACTACCGCATCACGGACGATGGGCGTGCGCGCATCGAGGAGTTCCTGGCCGAGTGGCCGTCCGTACGGGAGATTTACGCATACGTTGAGGGGGCGCACCATGACGCGCGATGAGTTTCTGGGCCGGTTGGGCGAGCTGCTTGCCTGCCTGCCGGCCGAGCAGGTGGAGGAGACCAAGGCGTTCTATGCGGAGGCCATCGCCGACCGCATGGAGGACGGTATGAGCGAGGAGGAGGCCGTGGCCGCCATGGGCGCCCCCGGCGAGGTTGCCGAGGCCACGCTCGACGACCTGCCCGCCGTGCCGCGCGCGATCGCGAGGACGCGCCGGCGCAGCACCGCGCTGCTGTGGGTGCTGACCATCGTGGGTTCCCCGGTGTGGGTGCCGCTGCTCGCCGCCTTCGCCGCCGTGGCCGTCACGGTCTATATCTGCATCTGGGTGCTGGCGCTCTGCGTGTGGATCGTCGCGGCGGCACTCGGGGGCGTGGGCGTAGTTGAGCTCCTGCTTGCCGTAAGCGGCGTCACCATCGGCCACTTCCCGTACGCCCTCGCCTCGGCGGGCGTGGGGCTCGGCCTCGTCGGCGTGGCGCTCTTCGTTGGTGCTGGCGCTTGGGCCGCCTCAAAACAAATTGCGCGCCTCTCGGCGCTCTGGGCGAGGAAGGCCGCCTCGCCCTTCTGGAAGGGTAAGGGCGAGAAGGGCGGCGCTGCCGCGCATCTCGCGGCGTAGAAAGGAGTGAGTACCATGACCAGCGCGAAGAAGATCTACCTCGCCGTGGCGGGCGGGCTCGTTGCCGCGGGTGTTGTCCTCGCGGGCATTGGCTTTATCGCTTCGGGTTTCGACCCGGCCGTGTTCACAACCCAAATCGACACGCGCGACAGCACCATCGTGCTCGGCGGCGTCGAGGTGGACGACCCGACGGGCCTCCCCCTCATCGAGCAGCTCGCCGGAATCGGCGAGGTCGACACCTCCGGCATCACCGCGTCCGAGTCCCCTGCTGCCCCGGAGGCGCCCACCGCTCCCTAAGCATAGCGTGCCCGGACGCCCCGTCCGTCGGGCTGTGCAAGCCTGTGGAACCCGGACCTCAACCCCAACCCAACCGGCCTCGAGCCTGCGTCGATTCGCTCCCCGTCCCGCGCGGGGGCCCATGACGCATACCCAAAATCCATCCGAGGAGAAAGGAACGCAATGACGACAGCCATGCCCCTCCGCCTTCACGGGGTCACGAAGGCGTACCGCGGGAGGACCGTCCTCGGCCCCATCGACCTCGCCCTCGAGGCGGGGCGCGTCTACGGGCTCATCGGCGAAAACGGCGCCGGGAAGTCAACGCTCATCTGTATCGTCACTGGCACCGCCAGCCCCAGCTCGGGCTCGGTTGAGCTGTTCGGCGAGCGCGGCGGGCGCGGGCTTGCCGCCGCCCGGAGGCGTATGGGCTACATGCCCGACGCGAGCTCGGCCTACCCGGGGCTCTCTGCGCGGGAGAATGGATTTGCAACGGTTGCTTAAACATTTTTTACAGGGACAGCCCTGCGTTCCTGAACTCAACTGGGCTCATGTAGACCAGTGTCGAAGGGGCAGTCGCCCCAGTCCGCGTACCAGACCTGTGTGCCGCCGAGGGAATACTTCCTCCAGTAGGGCCAGTGCGGGACGTCCATCCTCTCTTCCTTTCGGGGCGTCAGGCGCCGGGCCCAAGGCCGCACCTGCGCCCCAGCTCCGCCACGAGGGCGTCGTTGTCTCTGACCGAGACGATGGCGTCGCCGTCGTAGGGCGCCTCGATGTAGACGCGGTCGAGCGAGTTGGCCGTCCCCGCCCAGAGCGTCCTGGTGCGCCGGACGCCCCGCACGTGGGCGTAGGGTATCACCGAACGCGTCCCAGCGTACACGACGACGAGGCGGTCGCCGTAGAGCTCGAGGCGATTGCTGCGGACGGGAAGGGCAGCCAGGGCCACGAGGGCCGGGATGGGCAGCAGCGCGAGCCAGCCCCATAGGAGCGCGGGACTCGAGCTCAGGAAACACGCGATACACGCCGCGGATAAACCGCCCGCCACAATCACCATGGCCGCTATGAACCACGGGTCTGTCCTGCCGGGGAACACCCGCTCCGGCCGCTCGCCCTTCTCACCCATTACGGCCCTTCCGTCTCTTGCACCCCTCCCGGAACTGTCCGCATCAGTATAGCCAATGCTTTTTCTGATTTGTTGAGAAGCCGGCATTTGGGGGCATTTTGGATAGCGAACAGTTCAAACAAGAAGCTGAGAAAATAGAACAAAGCCTGAGTGCCTTGAGAGTCGCCGAGCGCAATGCAGTGATTCCCTTTATGAACGGCGACTTTACCCAATGGGATCTATATCTGGCATCCTCCTCTGAGTATGCGATGAGACTGATAGACGGATTCATCTCCATGCTCGGGTCGAGGAATCTTGTTTGCGTCGCCCAGCTTCTCCGCGCACAGATTGGAGTCTGCCTGCGGACATTCGCGTTATTCGCCGCCGAAGACCGGGATGACTTTCTCCCAAAAGGCTGCCAAGTACCATGGCGTGAGCGTTGGGGTAGTCATCATTCAGCGTGGATACATCCGGATGCGCATAGATCCAGACGATTCCAACGTTCTCGTATTTCCCGTGCAGGTAATCGAAGAGGGCAAGCGACACCATACAATTGCCGCCGACGGTCACGACTCTGTCGGGGTTTTCTGCCGTAAGCTTCCTCTGCGCATCCTGAATCCCCACCAGGACTTCGTCCTCGGCATAGATGCGAACTGCCTCCCATTTCTCATGTCCAAGTTTTGGGACGCGTTTCACAATGCCGAGTGGGACCCCTGGACAGTCGGATCACGTGGTGGCCCCCTTTGAGAGGCTTACGAGCATGGTAGTCCCGTTCTCGGAACTTGTTTCGACCTCTACCGTGCCACCGTGAAGCGCTGCAATCTCCCAAACGAGTGCTAGTCCGAGTCCTGCGCCACCGTATGCCCTGCTGCGGGATTTGTCTAGACGGAAGAATGGTTGGAAGATGCTCTCTCGGTACTGCTTGGGTATTCCCGGGCCCTCATCTTTGACTCGCAGGAGTACGTGGCTGTCGCTGTCGCTGATGGAGACGTTGACAGTCGAGCCGGAGTGGCTGTAACGGATGGCATTTTCGACGAGGTTAAACACCAGCCGATAGAGGAGCGTATCACTTCCGATTGTCAAAGCGTCTCCGGCGCAATCGAGGGTTACGTCCTTATTTTCGGCAAGTGGCGCAAGGTCGGTGAGGACCTCTTCGGACAAGGGACCAAGTTCCACATCGTCCTCGCAAGGAACGCTGCGGAGCTCACTCATCTCGAGCAATACCTTGGTCATTCGAGACATGCGCTCGGTTTGTTCTTGTAGCAGGCCGAGCAGCTCGGCTGTTTCGGGTTGCAGACCGGAGCGCTCGGAGATGAATAGTTCAATCTGTGCTTGCATAAGGGCGAGCGGGGTGCGCAGCTCGTGTGCGGCGTTGCCGGTAAACTGACGCTGTGCAGAGAACCCTTCGCCAAGACGGGCGATCATGTCGTTGAAAGAGGCGCTGCATCGTTGTAGCTCGTTGGGCACATCTTCACTGAGTCTGATTTCGCTTAGGTTGTCAGGCTGCACACGCTCAACCTGGGCTGCAAAAGCCCGTAGCGGTTTGAGCGCACGACCGCTCACAAAGTATGCCAGCGCGCCGCCAAGGAGTGTGACTCCAGCCGTGATGTACCAGGCTGTCGTGCCAAAAGACTCCTGTGCGTCGTTTACGACGATTGTGACCTTGTCATCGAGGGCCGTTTTCGTTGGGTCGAACACCTGGGGCGAATCCGCGCTGACAGCGTTAAAGGCCGAGATGTCGCTGCCGATGGCATCCATGTAGCGCATGCCCGTATAGCCGACCAGACAGTTCGTCAGCACGCATGCTGCACACGTGAGCAGTGCCGTCATAATCGTTATGCGCCATTGCAGCGAAAGCCTTTTCATTCGCTATCCTCCATAACGTAGCCCTCTCCAATCCGATTGCGAATCGGGTCGTATCCCAAAGCGCTGCGTAGCTTTTTGCGGAGCGACGAGATGTGAACGCGGGTTGCGTTGCTAAAGCTGTTCACGCTGCTATCCCAAACGTGCTCGATAAGCTCTTCTTGGCTTACCGGACGCCCCTGATTAAGCATCAGATATTCCAAGATTCCCGTTTCCTTGCGTGTAAGAGATAGAGCCTCGCTGTCCACGGAAGCAATGCGCGCCTTGGTGTCAAAACGGAGCTTTCCGCAAGTTAAAACTATGTCGCTTTGTGTAAAGCGTCTGAGGGTAAGGCTGCGGATCCTTGCCGCAAGCTCGTCCAGATGAAACGGCTTGGTGAGGTAATCGTTGGCGCCGGCATCGAGTCCGGCGACTTTATCGGATACTTCGCCACGTGCGGACAGAATCAGTACCTTAGTCTCGCAGTCGGTTTTCCTAAGTTCCCTGAGTACGGTCATGCCGTCGATACGGGGAAGGTTGAGGTCGAGTACCACGAGGTCGAAGGCCTCAACGTCCAGTAGGCCGAGCGCCTCCTGTCCGTCGTGACAGCAGTCGACGCTGTACGCCAAGTTTCGCAAGCTGCGCGCGATTGCGTCACACAGCGCCCGCTCGTCCTCGACGATCAAAATACGCATAACAGTCTCCTTGCACATTTCAAATCGCGCTTAACACGGATTTTATAGCCGATATGGTCCAATGGTCGCGTAACGAAAGGAGTGGTCAGGTTGTTCAAAGCGGTAAAACCCGTGGTACAGGTCGCTTTGTTGATCGTCGGAATTGCCATGGTGTGCTTTGGCGTTATGCGTGGCGAGGCGGATGCCGTGCTGGCCAAAGCGATTAGGCTGTGCTTGGAGTGTATCGGAATTGGATAAAAGAGAAAACACTGCGTCGCATGTTTTGGCTCGATTTCGCGGATTCATTCAGGCGGCGGCAACGCTTATTACCAACATTCACCTGCCAAACTTTGCTAAAGGCGGCATCTATCAGGGCGCGGGAAAAACAGTCTGCGTACCTGGACTTAATTGCTATTCGTGCCCCGCGGCATCGGGTGCGTGCCCCATCGGGTCGTTCCAGTCGGTGGTAGGTTCATCCAAGTTCAACTTTTCTTACTATGTTACCGGTACGCTCATTTTGCTCGGCGTGCTGCTGGGACGCTTTGTATGCGGCTTTTTGTGTCCGTTTGGCTGGCTGCAGGAGCTGCTTCACAAGATTCCCGGCAAAAAGATTTCGACAAAAAGGCTCAAGCCGCTCACGTACATCAAGTACGTTGTGCTGCTGTTTGCCGTGGTACTGCTGCCCGTCTTGGTGGTTAACGACGTGGGGATGGGAGACCCGTTCTTTTGCAAGTACATCTGTCCACAGGGTGTGCTCGAGGGCGCCATTCCGCTGGCGGCTGCCAATGCCGGCATTCGATCTGCGTTGGGACAGCTCTTTACTTGGAAACTTGCCGTTCTCATTGCCGTGGTAGTGCTGAGCGTTTTGTTCTACCGCCCCTTCTGCAAATGGATTTGCCCGCTCGGCGCATTCTATGCGCTCATGAATAAGGTGTCCCTACTGGGGATCCGGGTCGATGCATGCAAATGCGTCTCGTGCGGCAAGTGTTCAAAGGTTTGTCAGATGGACGTTGATGTGGTCCGCACGCCCAATCATGCCGAATGCATCCGGTGCGGAAAGTGCATCGGGGCCTGTCCCGTCGATGCCATCAGCTATCGCTATGGCCTGGATGTGTCGGCGGAAAAGCTCCCCTTGACCGCCGATAAAAAGTAAACAAGCTTCGACAAAACGGAGGAATGACCATGAAGCTTTCTAAGATTGCGGCCCTGTTTATGGTGCCGGTATTGGCCTTGTGCCTTGTGGCATGCTCGGCGCCCGGCGGCAATGCGAGCGAATCTGCGAGCTCCGATCCTAAGATCGCAGAACTCACTGCGCAGAAGCCGGCCAATGCCGACGAGGCCGCCGAGCTGTATGCGAAGCTCATGCAGAAGGAGAACGAGATCTTTTCGAGTGATAACGCGCTGTGGGAAAAGGTATTCAATGCGGCAAATAAAGACTCGGCAATGATTGAGGACGGCAGCAATTACGGCGATTTCCTGCTCAAGACCATCGACGGCGCCAAGGATGAGTTTACGGCGGATGAGCTTAAGACGCTCAAGGCCGGTGCACAGCAGATCAAGGAGATCGAGGACAAGCTCGAGAGCTTGGAGAAGGAGTTCCCCGGCTGTGGAAGCACGCCGAGCGCAGGCGAGAGCGTTGACGCTTCGACCGCTGGCATGACGGCTGGTGCCAATGCTTCGAGCGAGGCGACGAAGTTCCCCAGCTTTACGGGCAAGGACCTGGATGGCAACGACGTGAGCAGCGACGAGCTGTTCTCTAAGAATAAGGTCACCGTCATGAACTTCTGGTTCACCACGTGCAAGCCGTGCGTGGGCGAGCTGGGCGATCTTGAGAAACTGAATCAGGAGCTTGCCGAGAAGGGCGGCCAGGTCGTGGGCGTCAACTCCTTTACGCTCGATGGCAACAAGGGCGAGATTGCAGATGCCAAGGACGTGCTGAGCAAGAAGGGCGTGACATATAAGAACATCTGGTTCAAGTCGGATAGCGAGGCCGGTAAGTTTACGTCAAATCTGTTCTCGTTCCCGACAACGTATGTCATAGATCAGAATGGCAACATCGTAGGGGATCCAATCGTGGGAGCCATCAGCTCCGCTGAGCAGCGCGCAGCGCTCAACAAGCTTATTGACCAGGCGATTGCGAATAGCGAGCAATAGAAAACGCGTAAAGCATGGCAAGGATCGTGCGCCGCTGTGCGGAGTAGTCCGCTGCCTTTCAAGATAATCTCCACCATATAGAGGTCCCGCTCGGGACCTCTTCTTTTGGGCGCCGTCCCGTTCGTTTTTTGGCGCGGTTCGTTACATTCCTCACTGGCTCCGGCAAAAAATGAGGATAGAGTAGGACAAACGCGTCGAATACGAACGGCGGGGGAGAGCGGGCAAGTGCGTCCGCGTGGGAGAGGTTGCCGTCCATGTTGGAGCTCAAAGGTATTTGCAAAAGGTACGTCACACAGTCGTTTACGCAGGTGGCGCTCGACAGCGTAAGCCTGTCTTTTCGCGATAACGAGTTCGTGGCCATTCTGGGTCCTTCGGGCTCGGGCAAAACCACGATGCTCAACGTTATCGGTGGGCTGGACCACTTTGATTCCGGTGACCTGTTGATTGACGGTATTTCGACCAAGGACTTCCGTGACCGCGATTGGGATGCCTATCGCAACAACCGCATCGGCTTTGTGTTCCAAAGCTATAACCTCATTCCGCATCAGACCATTTTGGAAAACGTGGAGCTGGCGCTCACGCTCACGGGCGTGGGGCATGCCGAGCGCCGCCAGCGTGCGCGCGAGGCGTTGGAGAAAGTCGGCTTGGGCGAGCACGTTAACAAGCGCCCGAGCCAGCTATCGGGCGGACAGATGCAGCGCGTGGCCATCGCCCGCGCCCTGATTAACGATCCCGAGATTGTGCTGGCAGACGAGCCGACCGGCGCCTTGGATTCCGCAACGTCCGTGCAGGTCATGGACTTGCTCAAGGACGTGGCGCACGACCGTCTGGTTATTATGGTCACGCACAATCCTGAGCTTGCGTACCAATACGCCACGCGCATCGTCAACCTGGCGGACGGCAAGATCACCGACGATTCCGATCCCTTCGATGTTGCCAAAGCCGCACGTCGCGAGGCCAAGCCCACGCGCAAAACCTCGATGAGCTTTGTGACGGCGCTGGGGCTTTCTGCCCGAAACCTCATGACCAAGAAGGGCCGTACGGCCATGACGGCCTTTGCGGGCTCGATTGGCATTATCGGTATCGCGGCGATTCTGGCGCTGTCCAATGGCGTAAACGGCTACATCAAAAAGGTCGAGGAGGATACGCTCTCGAGCTACCCACTCACCATTTCCAAGCAGGATTACGACCTGTCATCTATGATGGGCGGGCAGGGGGCTGCGGATGATGACTCGCCTGAAAACGTGGATTCGTCCGACGACAGTGCCGGCGGCAAGGCTAAGGGAACCGATAAGATTCCCGTGGTCACGGCCGTAAAGGATATGTTTGCGAGCGTTAAGTCCAACGACATGACGAGCTTTAAGGCATGGCTCGATGCCGGTGGCGATGGCATCGATAAAGAAGTCAATGCTATCCAGTACGGTTATGGCGTGACGCCGGTTGTCTATCGTGCCGGCAAGAGCGATGAGAAGCCCGTCCGGCTGGTGCCCAACGCTATGACTGAGGCAATGAGCGGAGGCGCGAGCTCGGCGGCGACGGTGAGCATGGAATCCATGGGAACCTCGGTCTTTAACGAGATGATCGACGACCAGAGCCTGCTCGACAGCCAGTACGATGTCGTCGCCGGTCATTGGCCCACGTCTGCCAACGAAGCCGTCATGGTGCTTTCGAGCCGTGGCACGGTGGGCGACTACACGCTCTATAGCATCGGCGCGCTGGATATCGATGAGCTCAACGACCTTGTTAACAGCGCTATGACGGCTGACGGTGGGGTCGAAACGCCCGAGACCGGCACCGACTTTACCTACGACGATGCGCTGTCCACGACGTTTAAGGTGTTGTCGCCGGCCGATGCCTATCGCAAAAACGAAGAGACCGGCATGTGGACCGACATGTCTGACGACGCCGACTTTATGGCCGCCAAGGTTGCCGACGGTATTGATGTGCACATTGTGGGCGTGGTGCGACCTAACGAGACAGCCAATGCGAGCGCGTTGTCTCCGGGTATTGCCTATACGCATGCGCTGACCCGCCAGCTTATGGAGCGCGCCGCCGATTCGCAGATTGTGCAAGAGCAGCTTGCCCACCCCGAGACGGATGTCTTTACGGGCAAAACCTTCGACGAACTGCAAGGCGAGGCCAAGCAAGGCGTGGATCTGGGCAGCATGTTCAGCGTGGACGAGGCGGCGCTGAAGAGTGCGTTCTCGTTTGATACGTCTGCGCTCTCAGGTGCGGCGGGCGGTATGGACCTGTCGGGTCTTGACTTGTCCGGGCTGGACATTGACCTTTCGGACGTTGGCAAGGATATCGACTTCAGCGACATCATGGCAAAAGCACCGGCCCCAGATTTCTCGGGCATCTTTGACGGTCTGGAGCTCACGCCCGAGCAAATGCAGCAGGTGGGAACGCTTGCCAACCAGCTGTTTGAGGGCTTTTTGCAGTCTGATCAGTTTAAGGCGTTGACGCCCGATGATCTTAAGGATGCGTCAAAGCTCGCTGCCGCATTCTCGACGTATCTTGAGAATGATGCCACAGCGCAGCAATACCTGACTCAGCTCAAAGCGCTCGGCGGCGATGCCCTGGTTGAGCGCCTGCAACAGGCGATGACCGACTATGTGCAAAAGCAGCTGGCTCCGTATCTGCAGCAGGCTATGGATCAGGTGATGAAGTCGATTAGCGATCAGATTGCGGCGACGGTGTCAGCTCAGCTCAAAGCGGGCGCGGCAGGGCTCATGGACCAGATGGCGACGCAGATGTCTTCGAGTTTTGCCAACCTGGCGAGCGCTATGCGTGTGGATGCGAGTGCCTTTGCTCGTGCCATCCATTTCAACATGGACGCCGAGGACCTGAGTTCGCTCATGATGAGCTATGCCAAGGCTTCGAAGCTCACCTACGACAACAATCTGACCACGTTGGGCTATGCGGATGAGGCAGACCCCATCTCGGTTAAGATTTTCCCGCGCGACTTTGAGGCCAAGGAGCGCGTACTTGATCACATCGATGCGTACAACAAGCAGGTCAAAGCCGCCGGCCACGATGAACAGGCAATCTCGTACACCGACTACATGGGCATCATCATGGGTTCGGTGACCGACATCGTGAACACCATCAGCTTGGTGCTCATCGCATTCGTGAGCATCAGCCTGGTGGTGAGCTCCATCATGATCGGCATCATCACCTACATCAGCGTGCTGGAGCGCAAAAAGGAGATCGGTATCCTACGCGCAATCGGTGCGTCGAAGCGCAACGTGGCCAACGTATTCAATGCCGAGACCTTTATCGAGGGCCTCATCGCCGGTGTCTTTGCCATTGTCGTCGTGGTGGCCGTGAGTTTCCCGGTTAATGCCTGGGCGCTTGCTGCCAAACAGGTACCCAATCTGATGAGCCTGCCCGTGCAGGATGCGCTGGTGCTCATTGCAATTTCGGTGCTGCTGACGGTCGTCGCCGGCCTGCTGCCCGCCCGTAGCGCGTCCAGGAAGGATCCCGTGGAGGCCCTGCGCTCCGAATAATGTGACAAAGGGGCAGTCCCTTTGTCACATTGAGACCCTTGCGAAAACGGGGTCTAATTACCGTTCGGCAGGTTAAGAACTCCCTCTCCCCGCTTAATGCTTGACGAAGAGTCCTCTGGTTTATATACCTATCGGTAGGCATATAGGATGTATTGCCGATAGAAATGGAGCAACCATGACTCTCACCACACCAGCCAAAAAAGATTGTCTCCGTGAAAGCGGCGCATTTGCTTGGGTCGTCGTTATTGCGCTCGGCTTAATGTCCGCCGGAACAACTGGCACATATAGCATTATTGCCGGCTCATTCGTTGCTCCAGTATGTGAAGATCTGGGCTTTGACTACACTTCTTTTTCTTTCTATTTCACCGCGATTCTTCTTGGCCTTGCGCTTGGGCTTCCGCTTTTGAGTCGCTTCATTCCAAAAGTAATCGGCAAACCATGGCATATTTGCATTGAACTCGTCCTTATTGCCGCCGGCGCCGCAATGGCGTTCTACACCGAGGTCTGGATGTTCACCGTCTCCGCCGCAGTGATCGGCATCTGCTTTTCGTTTACAACGGGCGTCTGCATGTCCGATGTCATTGACCAATGGTTCAGCAAATCGTCCGGTCTCGCCATCGGCCTCGCTTGGGGCGTTAATTCTCTCTGTACGCTGTTATTGAGTCCTGTCATTACACTGGTCATCGAGCAGCAAGGCTGGCGTACGGGATACATCGTGCTTGCGGCCGTTTCTGCAGCTATGATTTTGCCTGCAAGCGCATTTATCATTCGCCTTAACCCCTCTGATCGCAATATGCTTCCGTACGGAGAGACCGCCTCCGAAACCCATGAGAGCTGCAGCGCCGATGAGCAGGAAGATGTCCTTTCGGGCATGGCACTCCGCGATGCCGCGAAAACGCCGTCTTTTATTCTCTGTGTCCTCTTGCTTTGCGTGGCGCAGCTCACCTGCTGCATGAACCAGCTGTTTCCAACCTATGCAAGCGAGGTCGGTTTCAATCCTATCGTAGGAAGCTTAATGGTCTCGGCAGCTTCACTCTCCGATATCTTCCTAAATCCCTTCGTGGGCAAAACATGCGACAAGCTTGGCGCTATTAAAGCAACGGTCGCATGGACAGGTGTCAGCATTCTTTCATTCCTGCTTCTTATCATTGGCGGAAGCAATGAGACCGTTTCCATCATTGCAGCTGGTGTAAACGATGTCATGTTCGCCATCGTTGGAACCGCAATGCCGATGCTTCTCCTCTCGCTCTTTGGATCACGCGATTTTGGAAGGATCTATTCGATCGTTTGCTCAGCGGGCTATGTCGTCGGTGCTTTTGGAATGCCGGTCATGATGAAGGTTTACGGCATGGCAGGGTCATTCCAGGGAGTATTTATCTTCTGCATTGCCTGCAACCTTATGATTGCTGCGTTTGCTATCGTTTCCGGCTTTCTCAATAAGGCTGCTGAAAAGTAATAAGCGCCGATTTGCATCGGCATAGATTGCCATGCAACAGGGGTCGACTCCAAGCCAGACTGGAGTCGACCCCTGTTTTCGTTTTAAAGGTTGCCCGCAGGCACCATGGGTGCCAACATGCGCTTCAGCTTGGCTGGTTTATTTGAACATAAGCTCGACTATTCCCGCCCAAACCGCTTTCTCATCAATATCCTCACCTTGAGCGACCGTATTGCTTGCTCCCTCCAGAACGGTATAAAGAATTTGTACGTAGAGCATTACGTCGGCGCTATCGGAAAACGCGCCAATCTCTACACCATGAAGAAGGATGTCTTTAAGCGCATCCATGGTTCGTTTGGTCGCCGTCGCTTGACGTTCCTGAACTGCAGGAATTCGATTTGCTTGAACGCTAACCTCGGCCAGCACGCGCCGGCGCTTTTCATCGCTTCGATAGCCACCTATAACTGAATTGCCGAGCTCGATAAGCGCGGCCTTGAACCCGTCCCTATCGACTATTAGCGAGTAGTCGCGCTGATAGTCAATGGTCGGAAACATGCTGTCCAAGAGCGTAGTGAAAATCTCCTCTTTTGAGGGAAAGTAGTAGTACACCGACGGCTTGGATATACCGACAAAGTCGCAAATCTTTCCGATAGACGCTTTGTCATAACCGACTTCTGCCACAAGATCGTACATTGCGTCCAATATTTTTTTTCTTGTGCTCACGCTGCATTTCTCCATTTCAAATCACTTCCGCACTACCAACATTATTAAGGATGGCAACGGGACATCAATTCGTGTCCAAACATGACCACTATATACGGCGAACGGTATGTATCAGTAGGCGAGCGGCAATTATTCAAAATTATCTACCGAACGGTAGGTATAGTAGTACTATAGCAGGTGAAACCCCGCTATTGTCGCGGCCGGACAGCATTGCGGGAAACCCGACGGAAGGACCAACCATGTACGAGAACTATCGTATGCCGGGCGAGTTCGAGAAGCGCTCCAACGTCTATGTGACATGGCTTCCCGATTACATCCGTGCAGAGGGCTACGATAACCGCCAGCCCTGCGTTGACGTGATCAAGGCTCTGCTCGAGTATGGCGACGTTACGGTCAACCTCAATTGCGGCACCCCCGGCTCCTATGAGGAGGCTTGCTCGCGCCTGAAGGAGGAGGGGGTTGATCTCGATCGCATCGAGATCACGCAGTTCGAAGACTCCAACTTCTATGTCCGCGACAACGGTCCCAGCATCATGGTCGACGACAAGGGCCATTCTTATATGGTCAACCCCGCTTGGACCTATTACGGCGTGTGGGACAAGAACTCCCCGGAGTGCCAGTCCGCACGTAAGGCAGCCGTTCACATGGCGGTTGCGCTCGGTTGCTTCGATATCGTCAATTCCGAAATGGTTTCGGAGGGCGGCGACCGCGAGTTTGACGGTCACGGCACTCTGATCGCCATCGAGGACACGGAATGCCGCAAGCGTAATCCCGAGTTCACGAAAGAGGAAGTAGAGGCCGAGTATAAGCGCATCTACAACCTCAACAAGGTTATCTGGCTTCCGCAGCCTATGCTCGAGGACGACGACTATCGACTGGGCATCCTCGACGAGAAGGAAGACGGAACTCCCGTCTTTGGCATGAGCTTTGCAGCTCACATTGATGAGATGTGTCGCTTTATCACTCCGAACAAGATTCTTCTTGCCGAGGTGTCCGATGAAGAGGCAGCCTCGAGCAAGGCTGGAGCAGAGTCTCGTCGCCGCATTGAGGCAGCCTCCGAGATTCTGAGCAACGAAACGGACTGGGAGGGCAAGCCCTTCGAGATCGTTCGTATGCCCACCGCCGAGCCTATTGAAGTCGTTATCGCCCCTGGCGATGAAGATTACGAGCTCTATAAGGGCTTCATCGACGAAATGGGCGGCAAGTTTATGGATGGCACCCCCTGGCCCGAGGGCCCCGTCCACTTCTACGCCGCAGCGAGCTACTGCAACTTCCTGATTTGCAACGGCGTCGTTCTTGGCCAGCGTTATTACCACGAGGGCATGAGCGAGGTCGTGAAAGAGAAGGATGAGCAGGCCAAGGCAGTTCTTGAGAGCTGCTTCCCCGATCGCAAAGTCATCATGATTGATTCCCTCGCGCTTAACCTGTCCGGCGGCGGCGTGCACTGCTGGACTAAGGACGTGGCGGCCAGTCGTTAGTGAGCCTTAGAGCCTGCGCTCTTTGGCTTAGGCGCCACATGTACCGCTCCCCGAGGGATATCCGTGTTTTCCTCGGGGACACATTCAACAATAATTTTGATAATAATTCGAAAGGAAATAGGCATGAACAACAGCCTCCGCGGTCGCGACTACATCAACATCCATGATCTCTCCTCCGAGGATTTCCGCTATCTCATCGATCTTGCCTGGAACCTTAAGGCTCAGAAGAAGTCTGGTGTCGACCAGCGCTACTTCCCCGGCAAAAACGTCCTCGCCAACTTTGAGTGGGGCTCGACCCGTACTCGTTGCGCATTCGAGACCTCCTGCAATGATTTGGGCATGGGCTTCACTTATCTGACCAACTCCCACATGGGTGACTGCGAGACCGTCAAGGATGCCATGCGCGTCTTTAACGGCATGTACGATCTCATCGTCTACCGCGCACAGAAGGACGAGCAGTTCCTCTATGACGTCGCCGACCTGGTTGACATCCCGGTCATCAATGCCCTTACTCTCGGCGATCACCCGACTCAGATGCTCGCTGACGCTCTTGCGATGGAAGAGCAATGGGGCGGTCTGCGTACGAGCCGCGGCAAGAAGATGGCTTTCGTTGGCAACTGCGCCGGCGCCCCAGTGTGGTATGGCCGTCTGTGCGCTATGCTCGACATGGACTTCCTCGCCATCGGCCCCGACGACCTCCGTCATCAGATGTGCAAGGAAATGATCGAAGAGGTGGAGGCCTGCTACGCCAAGTACGCTCCCAATAGGACCTTTACCATCACCTCTGACCTCGATGCCCTGGATGGCGTTGACGTTATCGTTACCGAGGAGTGGCGCTACATCAACCCCGAGTGCGGAGAAGAGGTTCTGGATCCCGACGACTACAACTCCTGGTTGGGCGATGCCGAGTCTCTGTACCCCTATCGCGTCACCAGCGAGCTGTGCAAGCGCACCAACAATCCCGACATCTTCTGCATGCATGAGCTTCCCTCTGTCCACAACGCGGATCACCGTGTTGGCAAGATGCTCCTCGACCAGTGCAAGAACGACCTTCATCGCGAGATCATCACAGAGGGTTTCGAGATTGCCGACGAGTGCTTTGAGGCCAACGCTTCGGTCATCTTCCGTGAGGCAGAGAACCGTCAGCACACCATCAAGGCCGTTATGTGTGCCCTTCTGGGTCTCTAGGAGCTGCGTCAATGGAAAATGCAAAGTTAAAGAGCAGCAAGGTTTACGCATGGGTTCTCGTAATCGCGCTCGGCCTTATGTCTGCCGGCACGACCGGATCCTATAGCGTCATCGCGGGCTCCTTCGTCGCGCCCGTGTGCGAGGAGTTCGGGTTTGACTATTCCATCTTCTCGTATTACTTCACCGCAACGCTCATTGGTCTTGCGGCAGCCCTTCCGTTTGTCGGAAAACTCATTCCCAAGGTCGTTGGCAAGGTTTGGCTCCCCGTTGTCGAGCTTATTTTGCTCGCTGCCGGCGCAGGCATGGCCTTCTACACCGAAGTCTGGATGTTCATCGCCGCTGGCGCCCTGATTGGCGTTTGCTTCGCCTTCACCACCGGCGTCGCTATGTCCGACGTTATTGACCAGTGGTTCAAAAAATCTGGTGGCCTGGCAATCGGTCTCGCTTGGGCAGTGAACTCGATTTACATGCTCATCATGAGTCCCGTCATCACCTCTGTCATCGAGGCCGCTGGCTGGAGAACTGGTTATCTGGTGCTCGCCGGTGTTTCCGCAGTGCTCATTCTCCCAGCTTCCATTCTGATCATCCGCTACAAGCCTCAGGACAAGGGCATGCTGCCCTATGGCTACGTCGAGGGCGAGACGGTCACCGAGACCGAGGAGACGACCGAGGATAGCACGCGTGGCGTTAGCTATGCGCGCGCCATTAAGTCGCCTGCCTTCTTCTTCTGCATCGGCTTCCTCTGTCTCGTTCAGCTCACTTGCTGCATGAACCAGCTCTTCCCGACGTATGCTTCCGAGGTTGGTTTTAGCCCCATGGTGGGCGGCTTCATGGTATCCGCTGCATCGCTCTTCGATCTGTTCCTCAATCCGATCGTCGGCACCACTTGCGATAGGTTCGGCAGCACGAAGGCCATTCTGGGCTGGCTCGCTGTCTCCATCCTCTCCTTTGTCATGCTCATGATGAGCAGCGGCAACTCGACGCTCAGCATCCTCGCAGCAGGCGTGAACGACGTAATGTACGTCATCGCTGGCACTGCCCTGACCGTTTTGGTTATGGATGTCTTTGGCTCCCGCGATTTCGGTCGCATCTTCGCGCTGATCTGCTCCGTGGGCTATATCGTCGGCGCCTTTGGCATGCCCGTTATGATGAAGGTCTATGAGCTTGTCGGCTCCTTCCAGGGCGTCTTCATCTTCTGCATCGCATGCAACGTTATTATCGGCCTGTTCTTGCTGCTGGCAAAAAAGACTGGTAAGAACCTCTCCTGGGACGAATAGTTCGATTCGTCTTAGACATACGCTGTAGGGCTTAACCTGCAGCCGCTTTGGGGCATCGACTAACATCGGTGCCCTTTTTCATCGAATGTGACAAAGGAGCAGCCACTTTGTCACATTGAGTGGCATGTAAATCGAGGTCTAATACTTTTCCGAGAAGTGAACGGCCATACTTGGGCCTCCGAAGCATCGACATTTTTAGACGTCAAACCCGCAGGATTTGGCTGGCAAAACCGCAGGAAATTGCATCTCGAAAGTGCAGATGCTTCGGGGCCCGTTTTCACTCGTTCACTTCTCGGGAAAAGTATTAGACCTCGTTGTATGGGGTGCGGCTGGAGGGTGGTCATCGTTCAGTAGCTACCTCTTCCTTGTGAATCGCCTGAAGCGCAAGGCATAATGCATGTGACAAAGGGACGGCCCCTTTGTTGTGTTGATATGAGAGAAGAGTAGATGATCCTTTCGCTGGCCCCTATGGAGGGGATTACCGGGCATGTGTTCCGTCGCGTGCATGCGGAGTGCTTCGGTGCGCTCGATTGCTATTACACGCCGTTTTTGCCGCCGCCGCGGGTGGGAAACCGCTTTGGCGGCAAGGCGTTTAAGGAGATCGATCCTGCCAATAACCAGGGGCTCAACGTGGTGCCTCAGCTGATGTCCAAGAACGCGGACGAGTTTGTGTGGGCGGCACAGGTGCTCGCCGACATGGGCTATCGCGAGGTCAATCTCAACTTGGGTTGCCCCTCGGGGACGGTTGTCGCCAAGGGCAAGGGCTCGGGTTTCTTGCGTAATCTCGACGAACTTGAGGTGTTCTTGAGTGACGTGTGTGAGCGCTCTCCGCTGCCGGTATCGGTCAAGACCAGGTTGGGGTTGGAGAGCGACGACGAATACGAGCGCGTACTCGATCTATATTGCCGCATGCCGCTGGCAGAGCTGATCGTGCATCCGCGCGTGCAGAAGGACCGTTATGCGGGCTCGCCGCGCAAAGAGTTTTATGGCGAGACGCTGGAGCGTGCGCCGTTCCCGGTTGCCTATAACGGCGATATTTTTGATCTTGAGGATATGGATGCGCTGGTGGAGGCCTATCCCGGCACGCGCCATGTGATGTTGGGGCGTGGCCTGCTCGCGAACCCCGCTCTGGCTCGCATGGTCAAGGGCGGCCCTGCTGCAACGGCTGCTGAGCTGCAGCGTTTCCACGACACGCTGTTTGCGGCATATGCAGAAGAGATTGGCGGCAATGCGGTCTTCCGCATGAAGGAGTGGTGGTTCTACGCCAAGTGCGTTTTCGCTGATCCCGCTACCGTCCACAAGATCGTACGCAAGACCAAAAAGGTCGACGAATACCGCGCTGCCGTCGAGCGCGTCTTTCGCGAACAGCCGCTTGCACCCACAGCTCGCTTCCACGGCTAACTAGTCATCGGGGGCGTTCTTTAACGACTGGTCATTTAAGGACGTCCCCAACGACTATGTAGCAAAAAGCTGTACACCAGCATCCAAAGATGTCGAAAAATGTCGACTTTGGATGCTGGCGTACATGTTTGGGTCCGACGGGGGAGCGGGCCTAGGCAATCAGTGCATCAAGTGTAATGAGCTCTCTGAGCCGCTCCGTGCGTGTTTGCCCATGGCGTTTGGCTTTTTCGTCAAACGCCTCAAGAATCGATTCGCCCACACGTGCTGATATAACGACGCTTGGCTCATCGGAGATCGACGGCCTTCCCAGCTTGATGGTGCGACCCTTCGGCCATTCATCTTTTTCGTATGCCTTCGCGGCTTTCTCCAACTCTCCGGGAGCAAACCCCATCATCTTTTCGAGCTGCTTAGCGTCCATAGCGCCTCCTATCGATCGGCATAATGTCGAGCACAGGTCAACGGATACTCTTTTTGTATACAGTTTTGTAGACAAAAATATAAACAGTTTATCAGGCTAATTAGCTTGTTTTGACCCGCGTGTTCGATAGGAAATGAGCATTGACGGCTTCGATACTCCTTTGCTTTTCAGCTTGGAATTTGGATGCCCATTGAACTTCCGGAGGGGAGCGCTTTATTAAGCTATCGAGATTCTGGGCAGGAGCTCTCACTGGTCTTCGATAATGGGACCAGCTTAATTCGCGACACAGTGTGTCGCGAATGGGAGTAGTCGTTAGGTGTCCTTCAATGGCTAATCATATAAGAACGTCCAAGTGCCGGATTTTGTCATTTAGTGTCGTTCTCAGCGACTATTCTGGAGGGTCGTGGTCAAAAAAGGGCAAATATGAGTACTGTTGCCATTATGGTTGCATTTATTTTGCTATAAATAGCAGCTCCTGATGAGATTTGTTCCCATTAGGAGCTACTTTTATTGAACATATGAGGAGAAATAACGTCGTCTGCGGACGAGTGGAACGTTGAATAGTTCCTGAAGTGATCAAAATCGCTGCTACTAAACAGGTAGCAGTACTCATATTTGCCCTTTTTTGACCACAGCCCTCTCGGAAACCTTTCCAGAGGCGTCAAACAGCCATAATCCAAAGGTCGCCTCAAACAATTAGCCGGCTAAGAGCGTCCATGGCTACCCAAAAGCTGTACGCCAGCATCCAAAGATGTCGGAAATGGTCGACTTTGGATGCTGGCGTACATGTTTGGGTCGTATAGGTTGGGGCGAGCCGGTCGCAACGCGAGTGTTAGAGTAGGTTCTCCTGTACCCATGCGATGATGTCGCTCGACTCGTAGAGTGGCTTGCCGTCGATGAACAGGCAGGGAACCTGACGCTTTCCGCCGACGGCGATGAGTGCCTGCTCGGCATCGGGGTCGGTCGAGATATTGCGCTCGGGAATGGTCACGCCGTTATCGGCCAAAAAGCGCTTGACCTTTATGCAATACGGGCAGCCGGTCATAACGAATAGCGCGAGCTCATGATTAGTAGCCATAGGTCTCCAATCGGTTGCAGTTTTGATTGAAATACCCAAAGCCGCCGCGGTCTATGCGCGGGTCAGTGACGACTCGATGGCCTGTACCAGAAACGCCGTGGCTCCGGTGCCGCAGGGCTTGTCGTAGTAGTCAACAAAGCGCTGGTCGGCAAGATAGCCGTGGGCGAGGCCCAGGTACGCCTCGTCTTGGGGCTCGCATCCCCAGTTGAGAGCAATCCATCGACGGTGCATTGTAACCAGTTTTTGGGCTTCGTTGCTCTCTGGGTCGCCAATGCCCATGGCAATCGAGAGCTGGCCCAAAATGGCGCGTTCAAGTTCCTTCATGTCGTTCCATGTCTGAGGATCCATATCCAGTAACGTTTCGTTTGCTGCATCGATAGCCTCATTGCCATAGCGAGCTCGAGCCTCGGCGCCGTAGCATTCCTCGTTTTCCTGCACGGTGCGCCAGCGCTCCAGTTGCGGCAGGACGGCGCCCATGAGCGAGACGGCTTCGTCAAGCGACATGCCGGTGTTTTGCGCCAGGCGCGGGGCACAGTCCTCGATCATCGCCTCCATGGTGGTGGCGTAGGTGTACTTGCCGTGGTCGTAGCACCACTTGCAGTAATGGTCGGTCGTGGCGCCCGTGGCATCGGTGCCGCAGTCGTCGGGCGTGAGTATCATGCCGCAGCTCTGACAATAGTGCTCGGGCATTTCGAGCAAGTGAGACAGGGGCTCGCCGGTTACGGCGGCAATGAGCTTCATCATGTCGATGCCCGGTGTGACCTCGCCGCGCTCCCAACGGCTGATGGCCTGGCGTGTGACGAAGAGCTTGGCGGCGAGCTGCTCTTGGGTAAGGTGATGGGCGCGGCGGACAGCGATGAGCTTTTCTGCAAAGGCCATAGCGGCTCCTTTCTGCTGGTTGATGGCTTAAGCATACGCGGTGACAGGCGCCCTTCCAAGCAACCGTTGGTTGCACGACGGGGGACCGCGGCGAAGAATTGCGCGTAACGCCCCATGCCCCCATGCCGTACAATGACCGGCATGGAACCTATCGCACACATACATACCGACCTGCCGCAGAAGTTCGGCATTCCGCGCAACAGCTTTTTGGCGCCTCATCTGCAGGGACGCATCGTTTTCGAGCCGGAATTTGCCTCCAATGCAGCGGTTGAGGGTCTGGACTCCTTCTCTCACCTGTGGCTGCTGTGGCGCTTCGAAAACGGAACGCCCGGCGGCACGGCTAAGGACATAGCTGCCGATGCCAAGTCGCAGGACAGGTCCGGCACCAACGTCAAGTGGTCGAAGACCGTGCGCCCGCCGCGTCTGGGCGGAGCCGAGCGCGTGGGTGTCTTTGCCACGCGCAGTCCGTTTCGCCCTAATTCCATTGGGCTTACCTGCGTCAAGCTCGATCGCGTCGAGCTCACCGGCAATGGTCCCATCATCCATGTGCTGGGGGCCGATCTGCGCGACGGCACGCCCATCTACGACATTAAGCCCTACATTCCGTTTGCGGACTGCCACCCGGATGCGACCGGCGGCTGGATTGAGGATGCTCCGTGGCAAGAGCTCGACGTCGAGTTTCCGCGAGCGCTGCAAGATATGGTCCCGCCCGCAAAGCTCCCCGGCTTGGTCGAGGTCCTTCGCCAAGATCCGCGCCGCGCGGGCAGCAAGCACGAGCCAAACCGCGTTTACCACTTGGCTTACGCCGGGCTCGACATATCGTTTACGGTCGACGGAGCCAGGTTGACGGTAACCGCCATCAACGACGCGCGGGACTAACCCGCCATCCGTCCGTATCCGTCAAAATCAACAGCAAACCCCATGCCAAAACCGCCCACGCTGGTGGACAATAACGCCTATCGGAACAGCCTACTTTGCACGGGAGCTCAGCATGAAATACGACTTTAGCTCGCTTGTCGACCGCCACGGCATGGACTCCATCGCCGTTGACTCTTGGGGCGAGATCCCCGGCATGGCTCCGAACGCACCCGACGAGGGCTTCGACCGCATTCCCATGTGGGTGGCCGACATGAATTTCGCCACGGTGCCCACGGTCCAGGAGTACATCATCCAGCGCGTCCAGCACCCTATGTTCGGCTACTTCAATCCGCGTCCTGAGTACTTTGACCGCATCATCGAATGGCAGAGCCGTCGCAACGGCGTTGAGGGCCTGGCGCCCGAGCATATCGGCTACGAAAACGGCGTGCTGGGCGGTGTCGTGTCGACGCTGCGTGCGTATGTTCAGCCGGGCGATGCAGTGCTGGTCCACAGCCCCACCTACATCGGCTTTACCAAGTCCATCGAAGCCGCGGGCTATCGTATTGTCCACAGTCCGCTTAAACTCGACGACCAGGGCGTGTGGCGCATGGACTTTGAGGACATGGAGTGCAAACTCGCCCAAAACCACATTCATGCCGTGGTGTTCTGCTCGCCGCACAATCCCTGCGGCCGCGTATGGGAGCGCGACGAGATCGAGCGCGCCATGGACATTTATCGCCAGCACGATTGCGTGGTGATCTCGGACGAGATTTGGTCCGATATCATCCTGCCGGGACACAAGCACATCCCGACGCAGTCGGTGAGCGAGGATGCTCGCATGCGCACGGTTGCCCTCTACGCGCCCAGCAAGACGTTTAACCTGGCGGGTCTGGTCGGCAGCTACCACATCATCTATAACGAAACACTGCGCGACCGCGTGTGCGCCGTGTCCAACAAGACTCACTACAACGAGATGAATGTCCTCTCCATGCATGCGCTTATCGGTGCCTACCAGCCGCAAGGCTACGAGTGGGTGGACGAGCTCAACCAGGTGCTTGCCGGCAATATCGAGTACTTCTGCACGTATGCAGAAAAGCACTGGAAGGGCGTCGCGTTTTCACGTCCGCAGGGCACGTACATGGTGTTTCTGGACTGCACCGAGTGGTGCCGCGAGCATGGCCGCGATATTCAGTGGTTGCTCGACGAGGGGGCGCGCGTGGGCGTGGGGTATCAGGACGGCCGCCCGTTCCACGGGCCCTGCCACATTCGCGTGAATCTGGCGCTGCCGCTTTCGCGCGTGAGGGAAGCGTGCGACCGCCTGGACCGCTACGTTTTTAATGCACGGTAAGCGTGCGCTGCATGTGGGGCCTTCTGCCAAGTCGGCTAGAAGGCCCCACATGGTAAAGCGTCTGTAACCATTGGGCACTCGTGTGGTTTTGTTTGCTATTATCTTTAACCATTTCAGTCTGTAAACAGGATCGTCTGGAGCTCGATGAAAAGACCCCGTCGCTCGGTTGCCATTTCGTTGTTTGTCGCGCTTGCAGTGGCGAGCGCCTTTGTCGTAGCGATAGCTGGCTGTTCAGGGTCGAATGGCAGAGCCTCGACGCCTGCATCAAAAGGCCCGGGACACCTCGCAGGTCAAGGACGACAACCTTAAGACGCTCAACGTTGGCAGCGACCTCTATCCGCCGTTTGTGTATACCGACGAGTACGGCGATATCGTTGGCCTGGATGTCGAGATATTGACCGAGGCTTTGGCCCGCATTGGTTACAAGCCAAAGTACCAGCTGATCGATTGGGAAAAGAAGAACGAGCTACTGGCGAGCGGCGAGCTCGATTGCGTCATGGGCAGCTTTAGCATGACGGGTCGCGAAGACGAGTATCGTTGGGCCGGCCCATACCTTGCGAGCCGCCAGGTGGTCGCGGTCGATCCCCAGAGCGATATCTACACGCTTGCCGATCTTGAGGATAAGGTCGTGGCGGTCCAGTCCACCACCAAGCCTGAGGACATTTTGCTCAATCGTACAAATGAAAACGTTCCGCAGATCAAGGAACTCTACTGCTTTTCGGACCGCTCATACCTGAACCCGGCGCTTGTCGAGGGTCTGGTCGACGCCATCGCCGCGCATGAGTCCTCGCTGCTCACCTACGAAAAAGACTATGGTGTGACGTATCGAATTTTGGATGAGCCGCTGCTTGAGGTTGGTTTGGGTACCGCTTTCGATATCAACGATACGCGCGGCATCGACGTTAAGCTCACCCATGCCTACCAGGAAATGCTAGCCGACGGCACCATGAAACGCCTGGTGTCAAAGTACTTTGATGACCCTTCGCCCTTTTTGAATATAGAGGGCCTGTCATGATCGGTGCACCCGACCACGCCGTAGAGAAGCGGGGCAATCGTTCGGCAGGGGCATGGCTCCTTGTCGCCCTGCTGGGGATGGCGCTCTCGGTTGTTGCCGGTATGATGAGCTACGGCTACACGACAGCTCAGGCCGAGCAGCGCTTTGCCGACGTTGTCGATTACGTGGCGACGCAGAGCCTTTCCTACGATGCATTCAACAGCGCCTATACGACCAAAAACCTGATTCGCGTTATGGAGATCGCCGGAGAGACAGCGCGCGATATGGAGCGCGACGGTTCGGTGGATAACGCCATGCTGGAGCAATATGCCGACCAGTTCAACGTGAGCGCACTGATCGTAACGGACGCATCGGGCAACCTGGTGTCTGAGTTCTCGACGGATGGCGTGGGCTACGAGTCGCTTGCTACGTATCTCAAAGAAACGTCCGTGCTGGAGGTGGCAGCCCATCCGCTTAAGTTCTATACCGCCCGTATCACGCTTGCGGATGATTCGGTCGCAGACATTGGCTGCGTGACCCGGCAGGATGGCGAGGGCATCGTTGTCGCAGTGAGACACCAGAGCGCCAAGGCGGTCGCGAGCAATACGCTCAAACTGCAGAGCCTGCTCGGTGGTTACGAGACCATCGACAGTGGCAATATCGTGATCGAAAGCGATGGCAAGGTCGTTGCGACCAATGTCGTTGAACCCACCATATTGGGCGTATTCGATCTGCCTGCAACGGATGTCTTTATTGTCGACGGTATTAAGGATCGATGCCTGCCCGGCAAAGTCCGACTGGTCAACGCCAGCGGCGAGTGGTATTTGGGCACATTTGGAAAAGCGCGCGGGTTCTACGTGTACACCTATGCCTCGGCGCGGCGCTACTTTGAGGTCGTCGCGGCTGTTGCTGCCGGCGTGCTGGTGCTCTACGGCGGTGTTATAGCCGTTGTTGTGATGGCGCGTCGCCGCGCTGATCGTCGACGTTTGACGGACTTGTTGCAGCAGGAGCGCGACTATGGTGACAGGCTGGCTAAGGCAGCGCGTGAGGCCTCGTCTGCCAACTCGGCAAAGACGGAGTTTCTACGTCGCATGAGCCACGATCTGCGCACGCCCATCAACGGCATTCGCGGCATGGTCGAGGTCGGCGATGCCAATGCGGACGATCTGCAGAAGCAGACCGAGTGCCGCTCAAAAATCTGGACGGCATCGGGACTGCTGCTCGACCTTGCCAACGAGGCGCTCGATATGAGTCGCTTGGAGAGCGGCCAGGTCAATCTGGAACTTGTTCCCACAAACTTGGTGACCCTCACCCGCGAAGTGTGCGATATTCTGGAGCGCCAGGCCGAGGAGCGCCTGGTGACAATTGTCTACGACCAGCAGACGCTTAATCATCCCTATGCGTGGGTGAGCATGACGCACCTCAAGCGTTTGTTGCTCAATATTGCCGGCAATGCCGTCAAGTACAACCGCCAGGGCGGCTATGTCCGCCTGGTGTGCCGCGAGGTGGAGCCGGCGGATGGCATCCCCGTCTATGAATACACGATCGCCGACAACGGTATTGGCATGAGCGAGGAGTTCCAACAGCACCTCTACGAGCCGTTTTGCCGCGAGGAGCAACAGGTGGAAGGTACTTCATCGGGAACTGGCCTGGGCGCGCCTATCGCAAAACAGTTGGTCGAGCTTATGGGCGGAACCATGAGCTTTACGAGCGTCTTGGGGCAGGGGACGACGTTTACCATCTGTCTGCCGTTCGAGAAATGCAAACGCTCCGAGATTCCTCAGGCAGTTCGCGTGGATGGGGGCGATGGCGATGCACTCCAGGGCTTGCGCGTTTTGCTCGTAGAGGATAACGATCTGAATGCCGAGATCGCGCAGTTTACGCTCAGCCGTGCCGGTGCCGTCGCGTCGCATGCTAAGGATGGCGAGTCTGCCGTTGAGGCGTTTGCCGCGAGCGCACCGCACGAGTACGACGTGGTGTTGATGGACACCATGATGCCTGGCATCGATGGCCTTGAGGCCACGCGTCAGATTCGAGCACTCGATCGCGAGGATGCCGCGACCACGCCGATTATCGCCGTGAGCGCCAACGCCTTTGCCGACGATCGCAGGCTTTCGCGCGAGGCGGGCATGAACGCGCGCCTGAGTAAACCCGTGAGCTCGCAGGAGCTCGTTGAGGCGCTTGCGCACATCGCTGCCGACGCTCTATAAGCATATGGCCCGGTTCCAAGGTGGGTTGGAACCGGGCCATATTGCTATTGATGAGGCCTGCTGAGGGGCTTACTTTTCCTGAATCTGCTTACCGCAGAGATGCTCAATCGTAATCTCGTAGAGCTGGACGCCCTTAATGTCCTTGGCGATTTCCTCTTCGACTTCCTCGGCAGAAGGGTAGTACTTAAGGGCGAGCTGGCGGACTTTGTCCTCGATAAACGCGGGGGTGTCATTCGCCAGGCGACAACGGCCAAAGACGACGGTGCTCATAACGTAGGGAGCCCAGTCGCCGTTCTGGTACCACTCGTTTCCGTAAACGGTAAAGCAGACTTTGTCATCGCGCTTGAGTGCGTCGACCTTGTGGCCAGCCTTGGCGCCATGGAAATAAATCTTGTCGTGCTCGGCGTCAAAGAAGTAGTTGACGGGAATGGCGTACGGGTAGCCATCGTCGCCGTTGACGGCAAAGACGCCGCGCTTGCAGGTAGCGAGCAGTTCGCGCGCTTCCTCGTCGGTGATGGCGCGTTTCTTTCGACGTAAGGGCCTAAACATCGTTGGCTTCCTTTCTGGTCGTGCGTGGTGGTTGAGCACAAACTATAGCGAAACGGATCCGTTTTTCTTGATGCGGGCGAGTATGATTTTGAGCTTGTTAAAGTCGAGCGGTTTGGACAGATGGGCGTTCATGCCGGCATCGTGTGCCGCCTGGGCGTCTTCGGCAAAGGCGTTGGCGGTGAGCGCGATGATGGGGATATCGGCTGCATCGACCTTCTCGCTCAGACGAATCACGCGGGTTGCCTCGTAGCCGTCCATGTCCGGCATCATAATGTCCATCAAAATGGCATCGAAGCTGCCGGCGGGATGCGACAGGTACAGATCGACGACTTCGTTGCCGTTGGCGGCGCGGGTGACCACGATGCCCTCGGATTCTAGCAGCGCCTGGGCAATCTCGGCATTCAATTCGTTGTCTTCGGCGAGCAGCACGTTCATGTCGGCGAGCGAGCAGTCGGGCGCACTCTCAACCGTATTCGCCCGCGCCTGGGGATTCTCGTCGATATCGAGCGGAATCTCCACGTAGAACGAGGTGCCCACATGGAGCTCACTGGTGACTTCGATAGTGCCGTCCATCAGTTCAATAAGCGACTTGACGATTGGCATGCCCATGCCGGTTCCTTGGAACTTGCTGCGCGCATCGTCACCTTCTTGGGCAAACGGCTCATAGATATGCTTTAAAAACTTGGGAGTCATGCCAATGCCGGTATCCGAAACGCTAAAGCAAAAGAGCGCGCGCCCGTTATCGAGTGGCTTGGTCTTTGAGCTAAAGGTGACGGAGCCGCCGTGCTTGTTGTACTTAATGCTGTTGTCTAACAGGTTGATCATAATCTGTCGGATATGGGTGGGACTGCCGATCATGTATGGCCCCGTGGCGTACGGCAGACTATTGTCCTGTATGGTGATGCCGTTACTGGACGCGCGGAGCTTGCACAGCACCAGTGTATCGTCACAGAGCTCTTTGAGGTTAAAAGGCGCATGCTCCAGTGTTAGCTTGCGGTCTTCGATTTTGCCCATCTCGAGGATGTCGTTGATCAGCGAGAGCAGGTGATTGGCGGCAACGCGCGCTTTGGCACGGCTCTCGCGGGCGACCTGGATATCGCCTTCCTTCAATTCCTCGATCTCGATAAGGCCCAGGATACCGTTGAGCGGCGTACGGATGTCGTGGCTCATGCGCGTGAGGAATGCCGTCTTAGCGGCGTTGGCAGCATCGGCTTTTTTGCGCTCGGTTCGAGCGCGCACGAGCGCCCAGATGAGCAGGACGATGCCGACCGACAACATACCGATGAGGGTAGCGGCAACGGCGGTGCGGTTGCGATAAAGGAATTGAAGCGTGTTGGATTCCTGGGCCGTGTACGACGTGGATGAGTAATTGCTTGCGGAGAGCGATTCTCCGGCATTGATGATGCCCTTGTTGATGATTCCCAGCAGCTCGGGCTTTCCGCGCGAAATCCAGCACGAGAGCTCACAGGTGTCAGGGAGCTCGACCGTCTTGTAGCTCTCGAGATCATAACGGTCGCCGATGGTTTTTACGCGTGAGCTGGGAGCGACGATGCAATGTGCCGTTCCCTTCCTGAGGGCGTCGAACGCTTCATCGTCGGATTGGTATTCGGTCACGGTCGCTGTGGGGAACAGACTTTCAAGTACATTTTGGTTGATAAACGATGATTTGGTACAGGCGATGTTCTGAAGGTCTTTGTTCAGGTTGCCGCCGGTGTGGATGGCGGTGAGGGACACGGTCCCCAACGATACCGACTGCACAACGCCTGATTGCTCGGCAAACCAGTAATCTCGGTATACCGGTAGCGCAACGTCTATGCTTCCCTTTGACAGGGCCTTTGACATCATCTTGTAGCTATCAAAGGCGACGGTTTTGACCGTAATGCCAAATTTATCGTGCAACGTCGTCGCAAGCGATGCGAGCGAGCCTTCCATTTCGCCGTTTTCGTCTTCGTTGCAATAGGGGAGTTTGCCCGTAATGTAGCCGAGCGTGATGGTGTTGTCATTTGCTTTGAGCCAGGAACGTTCGGGGCTGTTGAGCGATGATGAACCGCTGTTTTGGACCGAGTAGTTAGATTTGACTTCGTCGATATAGCGTGGGTTGACACGGGCGATTGCCGACATGGCGGCATTGATGTCGTCCATCAGGTCGGGGCGGCTTTTGGGGACGGCAAAGTAGTAGTCGCTCGAACCAATGTAGAACATGGGGGAGGCGCTGGGCGACGAAATGGTGTCGTTCATGATGACGGCATCGACCTCGTTGTTTGCGAGCGCGTCAAAGAGGGCGCCGCCAGTGTCGATTTCTTTATAGGTGCAGGTAATGCCTTCGTTGGCGAGCCACTGCTTGCCAACGAAGGTTTGCATAACGCTGGGGTTGCAGCCGATAGTGAGACCCTGGAGTGCTTGAGGGTTACCCTTTGCGAGGTCGTCACGGTCTGGCCTGGCGTAGATGTAGTAGCGCTCGGTGCCCTCGGGGTTCGAGGAAAAGAGCAGCTTTTGGGCGCGTTCCTCGGAGTAGGAGATGTTGGGCATGAGGTCGATCTCGCCTGCCTCGAGCATGTCCATAAGCTCGGCGAAGGTGCCGGAGACATATTCGTACTGCCAGCCGGGCGTATAGTACGACAGGGTCTGGAGGTACTCGTAGCCCCATCCCGAGAGGCGCTCGCCGGGGGTGCCGTCCTGGAAGCCCTCGTTGCTGACGAGCCAGCCGACACGGACCGTCTTGACTTGCTGATCGGAGTCGGCGGCAAAGGCAGGGGCGGGCGCGACGGCGCTCAGTACGGCGAGCGCGGTAAGCGCAACGGCCAAGGCGCGATATATAGCTGAACGAAGGACAGTGGCAGCTCTCACATGCAATCCTAACGAATCGAGACATTACCGCATAAGGATACCAGCTCAGCCTGCCCAGCCGGCAGCAGCACCGCTAAACGGTTCCGCCCGGCAGTTGGGGACAGTCCCTTTCTGCCGGCACAAAAGGAACGTCCCTAACTGTCGGTTGTGGGACAATACCGAGCGAACGTGATTGGGCGTCTGGGAAAAGGGGTCGCGATGAACAAGTTGAGGACGCTTGCCGATGTGCTGCGACAGGCTGGCTTTGCGCGCATCACGGGCCTGTTTCTTATCTTTTACTTGCTGTGCTCGACAGCTGTCTGGCTGTCCGAGCCCACGACCCTCACCTTTGGCGATGGACTTTGGTTTAGCTTTGAGACAGTCTCGACCATCGGCTTTGGCGACATTCCGGCCGAAACACCGGTTGCCCGCGCTATTACCGTCGTCTTGAGCGTTATCAGCATCTTCTACATCGCCATGCTCACGGGCGTGGCGGTGAACTACTGCAATACGCTCATCAAGATGCGCCAAAAGGACACCATGGCGCGCTTTATGGACGATCTTGAGCATTTGGAAGAGCTCGATCGCGACGAGCTTGCCGATCTTTCGCGCCGCGTGCGCGAATATCGGCGTCGCCAACGCTAGAGCGGGCGCCGCGCGTCACGATGAGGGGGACAAATATGAACATCACCGTGTACCTGGGTGCCAACACTGGCAATGACCCGGCATTTCTGCCCGCGGTGCAGGAGCTGGGCAACTGGATTGGCGCCAATGGACACGCGCTGGTATACGGCGGGTCCAAATCGGGCCTGATGGGTGCGCTCGCTGATAGCGTGCTCGATGCTGGCGGACACGTGACGGGTGTGGAGCCGAGCTTTTTTATCGAGGCCGAGTTTCAGCACGACGGCATCGACGACCTTATCGTGACGAGTGATATGGCCGAGCGCAAGGCCAAGATGATTGAGCTCGGCGATGCGTTCATCGCCTTTCCCGGTGGGACGGGCACGCTCGAGGAGATTGCCGAGGTCATGTCCGCTGTGTCGTTGGGGCACCTGAGTGCTCCGTGCATCCTGTATAACCTGGACGGTTACTACAACGACCTCAAGGCGCTGCTCGGGCACATGATCGATAAGGGTTTATCGAGCCCGCAGCGCCAGCACGGCATTTACTTTGCCGACGATTTGCGCGAGATTGCCTCGATTATCAACGGATAAGTCTTGAGCCTGCCCCACAATGGCTCCCAATGGTGCCGTTTGCGGCGCAGACGGTTGGCTCGTTCGGGCAACGCTCGCTCTACAATAAAACGTAACTATGTCGAATTTGACCGCGGGATGACCCGATGGATAACCTTGCCAAACCCACAAACCGCGCGCTGTTTTTAGTTAGCGTTGCCGTGACCGGTGCGTTCGCAGGTGCCGCGGTCTGGCTGTTCTTTTTCGCGATGGAGCACGGCATCGACTATCTATGGACCGAGATTCCGCACGCGCTGGGCGTCGCTTCGCCCGAGCTTGCCAGTGGCCCGTTTGGCTTTCTGCCGTACCCATTTTTTGTCTGCTTGCTGGGCGGTCTGTTAATCGGTCTGTACGAGAAGATGACAGGCACCAAGACCGATGACCTCAACCAGGTGATGGCTAAGGTTAAGCAAGACGGGCGCTACCCGTACGACAACCTGGGCAAGCTTTCGCTCGCGGCGTTGCTGCCGCTGCTGTTTGGCGGAAGCATTGGACCGGAGGCCGGCCTGACCGGCGTTATCGCCGGTCTGTGCAGCTGGGTCGGCGACCGCATGCGTCGCTTTGGCGCCGAGTTTAGGGAGCTCACGCTGCTGGGTACCCAGGCTGCCCTGACGGCGCTCTTTACCGCGCCCGTCTTTGGCTTTGTGGCGCCGCTTGCCGGTAGCGCCGACGGCCAGGGCGAAGACGCCGACGATGAGTCCATGTCCGGCGAGATCACCATCAAGCTGCCCAAGGCGCAAAAGACGGTGGTCTACGGTATTGCGATTGCCGGCGGCCTGGGCACCTACCTGCTGCTCGGCCAGCTCATGGGCGGCGGCATGGGTATGCCGAGGTTCGAGGCCGCCGTGGTGGGTAACCTGGAGCTTACCTGGCTCATTCCGCTGGCGTTGGTTGGCACCGTTTGCGGCTGGCTGTACTTTGTCTCTGAGCACGCAAGCGAAGCGCTGTCCCATGCAATAGGGGAGCGTCCTGTCGTCAAGGCCATGCTAGCCGGTCTGGCGCTCGCCATCTGTGGCACGGTCCTGCCCTACACCATGTTTGCCGGCGAGACCCAGGCCGACGTGCTCATGGAAACCTACCTGACCATTCCCGCTGGCGTGCTTATCGCGACCGGTCTTGTTAAGGCCATGTTGACCCCAGCTCTTATCAACATGGGTTGGCGCGGCGGCCACTTCTTCCCCGTTATCTTCTCGGGCGTAAGCCTGGGCTACGGCCTTGCCATCCTCACCGGCGCAGATCCGGTCTTTTGCGTCGCCGTCTGCACGGCATCGACGATGGGTGCGGTCATGCGTCAGCCGGTCATGGTCGTGGGCCTGCTGCTCATGTGCTTCCCACTCAAGGGTATCGTCTGCATGATCATCGCGGCCGTCATCGCCGCCGGCATTCCACTGCCCAAGCCGCTGCGCAAGTAGCGCGGTTTTTCACGAGTCAATTCCAGGGGTACGAGATGATCCTGTACTTTAGCGCGACAGGGAACAGCGAGCATGTGGCGCGTCGCATTGCAGCGGCGACAAGCGACAAAGTTATGTCGATTGAGCGCTTTGATGCCGAGATCCTTCACCTTGCTGTGATGGAAGGTCCCTGTCGGCTGGGGTTTGTCGCCCCGGTATACGCCTGGGGCTTGCCGACGCCAATGATCGAGTTTTTGAAGACTGTCGACCTATCGGTTGCTGCCGGCACAAAGGGCGGCGAGCGCCCCTATACGTTCTATGTCTCGACATATGGTTCGACGACCGGGCAATCGGCCAAGTTCGCCCGCGATCTGCTACACGAGCGTGGGCTTGAGTTAGATGCGGCGATGAGCGTCAAGATGCCCGATACCTGGACGCCTGTTTTCGACCTGTCTGACCCTCAAAAGGTTGAGGGTATCAATAGGGCTGCCGAGGCGCAGATTGATGCCGTGATCGAGGCGGTGCGGGCGCGCCGCACGGGCAACATGATGCGCCATCGCGTGCCTCTGTTTGCATCGTGCGCGTATCACGCAATTGGGCTGCCGCGCATGCAACAGACGAGCAAGTTTGCTGTCGATGCCGATCGCTGCATCGGCTGCGGCCTGTGTGCCAAACGCTGCCCCATGGCGGCGATTGAGATGCGAGACGGCCTTCCCGTCTGGACAAAGCCGGAGTGCGCAGCCTGCCTTCGTTGCCTGCACTGTTGTCCCAAATTTGCCATCTCGCACGGTAAGCGCACGGCATCCCACGGTCAGTACAGGCATCCCAAGCCAGGTGTGAGGATGTAGCGGCCGCTGGCCGCGCTACTTCCAAATTGCAAGCGCGGCGGTGCCCAGTACGATGAGGGCGAGACCGATGGCGCTGCGGCGGGAGAGTTTTTCGTTGAATGCCAGGCGCGCAAATAGCACCGATACGACAATCGATAGTTTGTCGATCTGCACCACGACACTCACCTGGCCTGCAGCGATGGCATAGTAATAGAGCAGCCACGATGCTCCAGTCGCGATGCCCGATGTTGCGAGAAATGTGAGTTCGCGCCGGTCAACGTGCGCGACCTGCTCCAGTTTTCCCTTGGCTGCCACGATTGCCCATGCCATAACCAGTACCACGCTGGTGCGGATTGCCGTGGCCAGGTTTGACTCGACGCCTTCGATGCCGATCTTGGCGAGGACGGAGGTGAGTGCCGCGAACACGGCGGCGCCGAGGGCGTAAGCGAGCCAGGTTCGGTCTTGCTGCTGCTCGGGTTCGGCGGACTGCTTCTTCTCGATCATTAAAAACGTGCCGAGGGTGATGACAGCGGTTCCCACGAGCTTAACCGCAAGGTTGCTCGTCTCGTCAAAAAGCGCGATGGCGACCAGCGCGGCGAGCACGGTGCTCATCTTGTCGACCGGTACGACCTTATTGACATTTCCGATGCTCAACGCCTTAAAGTAACAAATCCACGAAGCACCGGTAGCGAGTCCCGAGAGGACGAGAAAGAGCCAGGATCTGGGTTCGATGCTGCCAATGGTTCCAATGGATCCAGAAATGCCCGCCATTGCCCAGGCGAAAACGAGCACCACGCAGGTGCGAATGGCCGTCGCGACATCGGAGTCGGTCTGCTTGATGCCGCATTTGGCCAAGATGGATGTGATGCCGGCAAAGAATGCTGACGCAAATGCTGCGACGACCCACGACACGGGTGAAATGCCTCCTTGGATAATGGGTTTATCCTGCGAGTTTTATGGACATGAGGATACCGCCCCACCATGAAGGTTTGATATGGCCGCGGCGAGACGGGGGTCATGTTCCGGGGAGCCATTTGGTTAAGGCTCGAATTGTCGATATGCTGTCGACTTCTCTTTGGTTTCCAAGATCTAAACGGCATGCCGTGAAGGGTGTAGCGACGTTGTTACTGCTTCGTCTTATCTAGTAAATGAGGTGGGGTGCCGCCCAAGTCCTTTAGCCGTCGATTACAGATCGCGTGCTCGATAGACCTTGATGCTGATGGTGCAGCTGATTGCACATAGCACGAGGGCCAGTACGGCAATTCCTGCGCACAGGCAGCCAAGAACGGAAGGATCGGGATTCGCTCCGGCAATCGACATAAGCCAGTTGCTAATGGGGTTGGAGGAGCTCAGCGTGGCCATGGCAAGGCACCCGAGCAGGGCAAACAGGCCAACGGATAGGCGCAGCGCCTCCATGTGTCCAAGGCGAAAGAACAGCGGCTGCGCCAAAAACACCATCATGAGGGAGATGAGCATCGATGCTGCCGAGGCGATTGCGATTTCAAAGACCGTCTGTCCCGTCGAAGGAATGCCCGCGCTGTTGAAGAGCGGGATGGCGACGATACGCAAAAGCGTAGCTGCACATGCCATGACGGCGGAGAAGACAATAACGCTCAGGTAGCGTGCACAAATAATGTCTTTGCGCGAGAAGGGCAGCGTTGCCCGATAGCGCTCCCAGCCATTTTGATTGTCGAAGCCGGCCAGCGAGCTCATGACCATGATGGGCGACATGGCACTGACCGCACAGGCGCCGGCACTTGTGCCAGAGTCGCCGACCGACGTGTTGGCGAGGGACAGCACGACGAATAAAAACAGGCCGACGCCCGCGATGCTCGGGATGAGCGTGCGAACGATGGCGAGTTCGGACATAAAGGCGCGTTTCATTTCGAAGCCCCTTTCAGCATGAGGCGCAGATAGTCATCAATGGTTGCCCGATCGCAGGGAATCTCGGGGAAGGCCTCGAGTGTTTCGCGACGGTTGGGTACGAGTACGTCCACGCTGTAGGCATGGCGGGCGGCGCGGGCACCTTCGACGCAAGCCATAAGCTCGGCGGCCTGTGCTTGGGTGCAGTGGGCGATGCCGGCTCGGTCGGTAATGTCCTCGCGCGGCAGGTCGAACACAATCGAGCCGTTATCGATGCAGATGACGCGGTCGGCAGCGCGATCGAGGTCGGACGTAATGTGGCTCGAGAGCAGCACGCTGTGCAGGCCGTCGGAAACAAAGACGAGCAGCTCATCAAGCAGCTCCTCGCGTGCCATGGGATCGAGGCCCGCGGTGGCTTCGTCCAAAACGAGCAGCTTGGCCTTGTGGCTGAGTGCGCAGGCAAGCTGCAGTTTCATGCCCATGCCGCGGGAGAGGTCCTTGACCTTTGTCTTGGGATCGAGGCCAAATCGGTTGATGAATCGGGCGAACGTTTCGCGGTCCCACGTGGGGTACGCCGGGCCTACGAGCGACTCGATCTGGCCCACCTTGAGCGTGGAGGGGAAGGGGCACGTGTCCAGGACAAGACCGATGTGGGAACGCAGGTGGCGCTGCGCTTCACCGGGTGCGTCGGCGCCGCAGTGCTGCCCAAACAGCTGCACCTCGCCGGCATCGAGTTTGATAAGCCCGAGCGCGGCGCGAATGGTCGTCGTCTTGCCGGCGCCATTTGCGCCCACAAAGCCGACAATCTGGCCGGGCTCCACAGCGAGCGTGACATCGCACAGCGAAAAACGATCACTCACATGGCGTGAGATGCCTTTGAGTTCTAAAAGGTTTTGCATGGTATAGCCTTTCTTGCAGATGGCTACTGCATGGTTTCGGGGGCTACCAGGTCGAGCATCTCGTGCAGCTTGTCGCGCGTGACGCCCAGGGTTTCGGCTTGGCTCGCCGCTTTCGCAAGCAACTCTTCGATATGGCAGAGCTGGTTTTCGCGCAAAAGCTCCTGGTTGCCCTCAGCGACAAAACAACCCTTGCCCTGCACAGTGCAGATAAAGCCAAGCTGCTCCAAGTCGGCGTAGGCGCGCTTGGTGGTGATGACGCTTACGCCAAGATCGCTCGCGAGTGCACGGATGCTGGGGAGTTTGGCTCCCGTAGCGAGCGTGCCCGAAAGGATCTGAGCTTTGACCTGCGAGGATATCTGCTCATAGATGGGCTTGTCGCTCGAATTGGATAGGATGATGTCCACAGCGGCTCCTTAGCTGTTGGGCTACACGTGTATATAACCGGTAAGCACAGTATATATACACTATGCACAGTTATGCAAGAGGCAAATAGGGATTGTCCGCCCGTTCATTCATCTCAATCTGTAACATCTGGAACCGATTTGGACGGCTACCTGTTACAGATTGAGATTTTACTGGCGGGCCCCACCTGGTTGTCTCAATCTGTAACAACTGGAGAAGATTTTGGCTGCTAGATGTTATAGATCGAGACATTGGCCACCCGTTTATCCTTATATCTCAATCTGTAACAGATGGACCCGTTTTGAGTGGCTAGATGTTACAGATCGAGATCTTTCTGGGACGCCCCCTGTTTGTCTTAATCTGTAACAGGTAGAGGTTCAAAAACCGTCTAGATGTTACAGATCGAGACAAACTGCTGCGGAGTGCCGCCATCGACTGCTACCCTAGGCCCCAACTGATGAATTTGTCCTGATAGGCACCCTAGAGCGGGATTTCGCGGCTACAATAGTGCGGTTACAACGACGTAATGCACTCAATGCAAGAAAGGATCCGCATGGCAAGCCTGTCGGATGAAATCTCGTCGCGCCGCACATTCGCGATCATCAGCCACCCGGACGCCGGTAAGACCACGCTTACCGAGAAGCTGCTGCTCTATACCGGCAGCATCCAGACTGCCGGCTCGGTCAAGGGCAAGAGCTCGGCCAAGCATGCCGTCTCGGACTGGATGGATATCGAGAAGGAGCGCGGTATCTCCGTCACCTCCTCGGTGTTGCAGTTCACCTACAACGGCGCCTGCGTCAACATCCTCGATACCCCCGGCCACCAGGACTTTTCGGAGGATACCTACCGTACCCTTATGGCCGCCGACGCCGCGGTCATGGTCATCGACGGCGCCAAGGGCGTCGAGGCCCAGACCAAAAAGCTCTTTAAGGTCTGCACGCTGCGTCACATTCCCATCTTTACCTTTGTGAACAAGCTCGACCACGAGGCTCGCGACCCGTTTGAGCTCATGGAAGAGATCGAGAACGTTCTGGGCATCAATACGTATCCCATGAACTGGCCGATCGGCAGCGGCCGCAACTTCCGCGGCGTGTTCGATCGTCAGACTCGTCGCGTCATTGCCTTTGAGGGCGACGGCCACGCCAACGCCACCAAGAAGGTCGCCGAGGTCGAGGCCGAGCTGGGCGATCCTTCCATGGATGAGCTCATCGGCGAGGAGAACCATAAGAACCTGATGGACGATATCGAGCTGCTCGATGGTGCCGGCGACGAGCTCGACTTGGATGCCGTGGCCTGCGGCAAGCTGAGCCCGGCGTTCTTTGGCTCGGCGCTCACCAACTTTGGCGTGGAGCCCTTCCTCAAGGAGTTCCTGCGTCTGGCCCCGACGCCGCGCGCCTATACCGATACGCTTACCAGCGAACCGGTCGATCCCTGCCGCGACGACTTTAGCGGCTTTGTGTTTAAGATCCAGGCCAATATGGACAAGAATCACCGCGACCGCATCGCCTTTGTGCGCATTTGCTCGGGCAAGTTCGAGCGCGGCATGGATGCCTTCCACGTGCAGGGCAACCGCAAGCTCAAGCTTGCCACCGGTACGTCGATGATGGCCGATGACCGCGCGATTGTTGACGAGGCGTACGCGGGCGATATCGTAGGCCTGTTCGACCCGGGTATCTTTAGCATCGGTGACACCGTGTGCTCCGGCAAGCGCCACGTGCAGTATCCGCAGATCCCGACGTTTGCCCCCGAGATGTTCGCTCGCATTACGCAGGTCGATACGCTCAAGCGCAAGCAGTTCGTCAAGGGTATGGAGGAGCTTGCCCAGGAGGGTGCCATCCAGATCTTCCGCGAGCTGGGTGCCGGCATGGAGAGCGTCATCGTGGGCGTGGTCGGCGTGCTGCAGTTTGAGGTGCTCGAGCGCCGCCTCAAGGCCGAGTACCGTGTTGAGGTTCGTCGCCAGCCGCTGCCCTATACGGACATCCGCTGGATCCAGAACGACCCCGATACCATCGATATCCCGGCCCTTTCGCTCACGCGCGACACGTTGCGCGTCGAGGATATGCGCGGTGGTAAGCTGCTGCTGTTCACGAGCCCGTGGAACGTGGATTGGGCAACCGACCACAACCCCGACCTTATCCTGTCGGAGTTTGGCAACGTAGCGTTTTAACGCATCGGCGCGGTGGCCCTGCGGGGTTGCCGCGCCGTTTGCTTGCCTGATGCCGTGTGAGCGGCTATCATACCCACCGTCGTCTCAAGACCGGGGCGTCCGAGCAGTTCGGGTCCGATATCCTGCTCGTTAAACCTAAAACCAAAGGAGTACATAATGATCAAGAAGGTCATGGAGGACTACAAGGTCCTGTTGCGGAGCATTCCCGCGGCAACGGTTTCGCTGTTTTTCGTGAGCGTCATCATGATGAACCTGCTGGCCAACAAGGAGCTTATCAGCCTGCCGTATCTGGCACTCGATTGCGGCTTTGTGGTGAGCTGGGTTTCGTTTTTGTGCCAGGACATGATCTGCAAGCGTTTTGGCGCCAAGGCATCCATCAAAATCTCTATCCTCGCGCTGCTGGTCAACCTGGCCGTGAGCCTGTGCTTTTGGGCATGCTCGCTCACGCCCGGCATGTGGGGCGCCTACTACGACACGGGCATGATCGAGGTCAACACTGCCCTTAACGCCACTATCGGCGGCACCTGGTACGTGGTGCTGGGCTCTTCGCTGGCAATGCTCGTTTCTGCCGTGGTTAACTCCACGCTCAACCAGTCGCTCGGTCGTATGCTCAAAAAGAATAACTTTGCGAGCTTTGCCTTTCGCTCCTATGTGTCCACGGGTGTTGGCCAGTTTATCGACAACCTGGTCTTTGCCATTGTGGTGAGCCACACGTTCTTTGGTTGGACCTGGGTGCAGGTCCTTATGTGCTCGCTGACGGGTGCCGTCGCCGAGCTGCTGTGCGAGGTCTTCCTGAGCCCCGTGGGCTACAAGGTCGTGCGCGGCTGGGAGCGCGAGAATGTGGGCTCCGAGTATCTCGAGCGCCACGCAACCGCCTAAGGAGCCAATATGCAGGTATTGATCACGGGCGCTTCGGGCGGTATCGGAGCCGCGTGCGTGCAGCGCTTTTTGGACGAGGGCCACGAGGTCGTGGGCTTTGATCTGCTGCCGGCGGCGATCGAACACGAGCGCTACCGCCATCTGGTCGTTGATGTACGCGAACCGGACTTGTTTCCGGGTGACCTTGAACCCCAGGTAATCGTGAACGTTGCCGGTACGCAGGATTCGGCTGACGACATCGCCGCCAACCTGTGCGGCACCATCAACGTGACCGAGCGCTATGCCTTTGTGGGAGAGGGGCTTGCCGCCAAGCCTGCGCTGGCTATCAAATCCGTGGTCAATGTGGGGTCGGCGAGCGGGCATACGGGATCGGAGTTTCCCGCCTATGCTGCCAGCAAGGGCGGCATTATCGCCTATACCAAGAACCTTGCAAACCGCCTGGCACCGCAGGCCATCGCCAACAGTGTGGACCCGGGCGGCGTTATCACGCCGCTCAACCGTTGCGTGATGGAAGACGAGCACCTGTGGAACCAGATTATGGAGCTCACGCCGCTTAAACGCTGGGCTACCGCCCAGGAGATCGCCGAGTGGATCTACTTTGTGGGCGTGACCAACCGGTTTATGACCGGGCAGAGCCTGCTGATCGATGGCGGCGAGGCCGGCCGCACACAATTTATCTGGCCCGAGTAGCAAAACGCGCCCGATGGCAAGATTGCCGTCGGCGCGTTTTTGATGTATCGATTTTTAGCCGAGGCAAATCCAGTTGACGGGGGTCGAGCCGTGCTGTTCGAGTAGCCGATTGGCTGCCGAGAAGGGGCGCGACCCCATAAAAGCGGGGAGTTCTGCCGTGGCACGGTTGGCCGAAAGCGGCGAGGGGTGCGTAGAGGCCAGGCAGAACTTGCCGGTTGCCTTGCCCGCGCCGGTCGCGGAGAGCTTGCCTTCGACCATCTGCTGGGCAAAGCGGCCCCATGCCAAAAAGACCACCGGTTGGGGCAGCTGGCAGCATCGTTCGATAATGTAGTCGGTGAGCGTGCTCCAGCCCAGCTTGGCGTGCGAGTTCGCGGCATGCTCGCGCACGGTGAGCGTGGTGTTGAGGAGCAGGACGCCCTGTTGTGCCCATGGCGTTAGATCTCCTGTGGCGGGAATAGGGCAGCTCAGATCGGCATTGAGTTCCTTGTAGATGTTGCGCAGGCTCGGCGGCAACTTGGTTTGCGTCGCGGGGACCGAGAACGACAGCCCCATGGCCTGGTTGGGTCCGTGATAGGGATCTTGTCCTAAGATGACAACCTTGACCTGGTCGACCGGCGTGTAGGCGAGGGCATTGAGGATGTCGTCTTGTGCCGGGTAGATGGTTTGCTCTGCACGCAAAAGGGCGATGCGCTCGAGCAGCTGGTTCGTAGTGTCACGTACCGGCTTCGGCGCATCGCCCAACCAAGTTGCTATGTTGCGGTCGCGAGTTGCGGTGTCCATGGGGCTCCTTTATGGCAGATGCTCTGTTGGCATCTATTGTAAAGGCGTCCGGAGACCTTTATGCCGCGGCAACAAAAGGTGAGGCGCTTACGAGGCTCGCTCGGGCGTTCCTGCCATGTGGGCGTGGTCGTGAGCGTGCGCATGAAGTCGCGGAAGCTGCACGGTTGCCACTATGACGCCGGCGAGGATGAGAGCGGCGCCAAAGAAGGCGATGGGGCTCAGGACCTCGCCGACCAAGAAGAACGAAAAGACGGCGGAGCAGACCGGCTCGAGCGAGAAGGCGAAGCCGGTGGTCTCGGCGGGCACGTGGGGCTGCACGAGCGTTTGGGTGATAAAGCCATAGGCAGAGCAGATGAGTGCGAGTGCGACGACGACTACGACCTCGCCCGGCGTGCCGGGAAGCGTGAAACCGCCAAAGACGCATGCGGCAATGCCCGAGAATAAGCCGCCGAAGCCCAGCTGCCAAACGCCCAGAGCCAGCGGATCGACTTCTTCGACAAAGCGCTTCGCCACAATGATATGGCCGGCATAGACAAAAGCGGAGAGCAGCATGATGAGCGCGCCCGGGTTCAGGCTGGTGAAGTCGGCGCCCGAGAGCAACAACATACCGCAGGTGACGATGGCGGTGCCGACGAGCACTTTGCGCTCGGGGGCGCGGCGCAGCAGGGCGGCGTTGGCAAACGGCACGATCACGACCGTCAGGCTCTGCAAAAAGCCGGCAGTGGAGGCAGAGGTGAGGCTGGAGCCCAGGCACATGCAGGTGAGCTCGGTTGCCATGATGGCGCCGATGATGGCGGCACGGACCATAAGGTCGCGGTTGATACGGAACGCGCGCTTGTGGAAGAGCAGCAGGCAGGCCGCGAAGGCGATGATGCAGCGCAGCGCAACGATGCTCGTGGCGTTCATGCTGTCCATGCCGATCTTCATGAGGGGGTACGAAAAGCCCCATGCGACGGGAACGGAAAATGAGAGCGCGATTGCTTTTTTGCGGTCCATGGGACTCCTTGTTGTTACAGAACGGTTTCGTAAAAAGGATTCTGCTCCCAGATGTAGATGTAGTAAAGCGAATGTATCTTCAGTATGATTAAGAAATGCTAATGTTGGCGGGAAAAGTCCTGGCAAAACGTTTTACAGCTACATCGATGTGGAGGCACGATGGCATCGCGGTATCAGATTGTATGTATGGTGGTCGATTGCGGCAGTCTTAAGGGCGCGGCGGACGAGCTGGGCTATACGCAAAGTGCGGTGAGCCAGGCCGTCAAGGCACTCGAGCGCGAGCTGGGCACCACGATTATCGAGCGCGGAAAGCAGGGCGTTTCGCTTACGCGCGACGGTAAGCAATATCTGCCGTACCTGCGCCAGATCGTGACCGCCGAGGCCGAGCTCGAGGGCAAGCGCCGGGAGCTGCTGGGGCTTTCGTCGACCGATATTCGCATCGCGACGTTTACCAACGTGAGTCGCACCGTGCTGCCGCGTGTGATCCGCGACTTTGGGGCCCTGCACCCGGGCGTACACTTTACCCTCAAGCAGGGCGATTACACGCGCAACGCTCAATGGGTACACGATGGCGTGGTTGATTTTTGTTTTACGGCGCGCGGATTTACCGCTGGGCTCGAGAAGCGCGTGGTCTATCACGACGAGTTGGTAGCATTGTTGCCGGCCGCGCATCCGCTGACGGCAAAGGAAAAGGTGACACTTGCCGACCTGGCGTCCGAGCCGTTTGTGCTACTGGATGAGGGCGAACAGAGCCTGGTGCTCGATGCATTTGCGGCGCATGGGCTGTCGCCGCACGTGACGAGTGAGGTGACCGACGACTACACCATCATGGCGATGGTGGAGGAGGGCCTGGGCGTGAGTATGCTCTACCGTCGTACTGTGGAGGGCATGCGAGCCGATATTTGTGTGCGGCCCATCGTGCATGCCCCCTCGCGTGACGTGGTGGCCGCATGGCGCAGCTGGGACACCATGCCCATCGCCACGAGGCGCTTTATCGACTATATGAGCTCGCATATTGTCAATTAATGACTGGCGCGGTGTTGAGCGCGGTGTTTAGCGGGCTGTCGCTTTGGCTTGGGTGGCGCGATAGGTGCGTGCCGGGTGGCAAAGTAGTACCGCCACGACCATAAAGAACGCCGTGGTGCCCAGGCTGATGGGGTAGACCATCATGATGTTCGCAAAGGTGCGGAAGTGCGGGAACACGCAGAACACCCAATAGAAGCGGATGCCGCAGACGCAGATCATGGTGATGAGGGCGGGTGTGAGCGAAATGCCAAAGCCGCGCAGGTAGCCTGACATGTTTTCGTAGAACATGCTAAAGGCGTACGCCGGGAAAATCGAGCACACGCGGATATAGCCGATCGAGACGATGTTGGGATCGCTGTTGAACAGCGACAAGATCTCGCGCCCCAGGCCGACAATAACGATAATCGTGGTGAGTGCAACGATGCCGCCTTCGACCAGGCAGACCTTGAGCGTCTTGGTGCAGCGGTCGATCTGGCGGGCACCGTGGTTTTGTCCCACAAAGGTGGTGCACGCCTGGCTAAAGCTGTTGAGCAGGTTGTAGCACACGTATTCCAGGCTCATGGCGGCGCTCGATGCGGCCATGACCTCGGTGCCCAGACTGTTGATGGCAGACTGGATGATGATGTTGGCGACAGCAAAGACGGCGCTTTGGATGCCGGCGGGCAGGCCGATCTTGACGATGCGCTTGAGGGCGACGGGGTCGATAGCCAGGTCGCGCGGGGTGACGCGGACGACGGAGTCGGTCTTGAGCAGGCGGATAAAGAGCGTGGCGGCGCTGACGGTGTAGGCGATGGCGGTGGCGATGGCGACGCCCGCGACGCCCCAGTGGAGTACGGGGACAAAGATGAGATCCAGGCCAATGTTGAGAACGGTGGACACGGCAAGCGCCTGCAGCGGCATGCGGGTGATGCCGACGGAGCGGAAGATCGCGGCCTCAAAGTTGTAGAGCAAGATCGAGGGCATGCTGAGCAAAAAGACGCGCAGGTAGAGCGAAGCAAGCGGCATGGTTTCGGCGGGAACGTTGAGCGCGGCGAGCATGGGCTCGGCAAAGATCTCGCCCAGTGCGATGACGACAAAGCCCACGAGCGCCATTAAAATCGAGGTATGGACGGCGCGTTTGACCATGTTCTGATCGTTGCGGCCGATAGCGTTGGCGATGACCACGTTGGAGCCAAGCGACATGCCAATAAACAGGTTGAGCATAAGACTGGTAAGCGGAACATTGGAGCCGACCGCCGCCATGGCGAGGGTTCCCTGGTCGCCCGAGAAGTTACCGATGATGACCGTGGCGATGAGGTTCGACAGCTGCTCCAAGATGCTCGTGGCGGCCACGGGGAAGGCGAACAGGGGAATATTGCGCCACAGCGAGCCGGTGGTCATATCAATGTGCTTAGATACGGTGTCAGCCATGCGCTCTCAATCTCTAACATGCTCTTTCGTGCTGATTTGCGCAGACGATGATACTCCTAATGCAACCAGTCGGCACTTAGGGACGTTCCTTTTCTGCCGGCAGCTGGGGACACTCCTTATCTCTTCTATGACTAGGTGGGGAAGGCGTGCGACAATGGTGGGCGTTGTGTTGTTCGCGCTAAGGAGTTGCCATGTTGTTGTGTCCCGTTTGCCATGAGCCGTTGGTGGACGACGAACGCGGTGCTGCGTGTGCGGGCGGACACCGGTTTGACCGCGCGCGCGAGGGCTATCTGTACCTACTGCGCTCGTCCAAGAGCGGTGACTCCATGGGCGATCCCAAGTCGCAGGCACGCAGCCGTCGTGACTTTCTGAACCGTGGATACTACGCGCCGTTGCGCGATGCGATGGTCGAGCTGGTGCGCGAGCGGGCGGCAGAGCGCGCTGCGTCTACGAACGGCTCCATGACGTTGCTCGATATTTGCTGCGGCGAGGGCTATTACACCAGCGCCATGGGCGCGGTGCCGGGCGTGGGTGCTTACGGTTTCGACCTGGGCAAAGAGATGGTGCGCCTTGCCGCCAAGCGCGGCGATGCGACCTATTTTGTGGCCAACATGAAGGATATCCCCGTGGCCGATGGCGCCTTCGATATGGTGACCGAGCTCTTTGCTCCCTTTAACGAGCGCGAGTTTGCCCGCGTGCTGGCACCCGAAGGTTCGCTCTACACCGTGGTGCCAGGCGCCCGTCATCTGTTTGGGCTCAAGGAGGTACTCTACGACACGCCATATCTCAATGACGAGAAACTGCCGAAGACTACTGAACTCGAGTTAGTCGGAACGCAGCGGGTGTCTGCGAATATTACGCTTCAGACCCAGGACGACATCGAGGCGGTGTTCCAGATGACGCCGTACTACTACCGCACGCGCCCTGCCGACAAAGAGCGCCTGGCAAACCTGGACACCCTTCAAACCGACATCGACTTCATCATCGCCGAGTACCGCCACGGCTAACAACCTGCCAAAAAGGGACAGGTTTATTTTGGTAGGTTTTATCTGGGCAAACGTAAAGGGCCGACCGCGTTGCTACGCGATCGGCCCTTTTTATTGGCGTATATACCAGAGTCGCTGAGCGATTGACACGGATGCGGCTTAGCTCAAACGGTCCATGCCCTCTTTCTTGACGCGGTTGGCGAGTACAAAGTAGATAATGCTGACAATCAAGCCGGTAAAATCGGGGATGCTTGAGCCGGTCCCACCCAAGAGGGGCAGGGAGAGGAGCAGACTGATGACCGAACATGCTAGGCAGACGATGGACCAGATCCAGACAACGCCAGCCTTGGCGGGATTATTTGCCGCGCGGATACCAAAGACAGCGGTCACAATTTCGACGACGCCCAATACGATGACGACGACGCAAGAGACGATCATGGCACCCGTGATATCGCCTGCCGCGCTGCCCGCAAAGAGCGCTGTAGCACCCATGCCTGCACTTAGAATGCCGACGACAAAGAAGAAGAACGATAGGATTTTGAGTAATTTGCAGGCGTTGCTCATGGCTGGTCCTTTCGATACGGGTACGGCCGGTCTGGCGCACCCCATGTGCTGCACATATGATGAAGCACATTGTAGTTCAACGCGGCGATGCATGCGCCTGAAAGCGCTTTGAGCCCGCGCAGCCCAACCCCAACCTTTCAAAAAGGAAAGCTGGACGTAAGCCAAATCGATGGCAGCTCATGTGCGGCGCTGCGATGATGAGGCCGTAACAAGGGGCTGGTCTCAAGGAGGAGCCATGATGTACGGAGCAGGGCAAGTGCGCGAGCCGCGGTCGTTGGGAAGGCGCATGGGTGATTCTGTGATCGCTGCCGTGTGCACGGGATTGATGGCGGTGCTTTGCATTGGGATGCTGTGGACCATGTCGCATGTGGGACAATAGCGGACGGTTGGGTGCCGACATAAACGGCGCTTACGTATTCGTTTTGCTTGTTAAGGAGTACCCATGGGCGTCGTCGATCCCTTTTCTGTTGCTCGGGCCGCGGGGCTTGAGCTGACCGGGAAGTCCGAGGGACTCACGCTCACCGACGGCACGATGGAGCTGCGTGCCGATTTTGGCCGCATGCTTCCGCGGCTCAAGCAGGGCCGTCTGCAGCAAGAGCTGTTGGTAAAGGCTGCGCGCGCAAAAGGCATCGAGCGCCCATGGGCGATTGATGCCACGGCAGGTTTTGGCGAGGATTCGCTGCTGCTGGCGGCCGCGGGCTTTACCGTCGATCTGTATGAACAGGATTGCGTGATCGCGGCGCTCCTCAAGGATGCCTTGGATCGCGCGGCAGATGATCCGGCGCTTGCGACAGCCGTGGCGCGCATGCGCTTACATGCGGGCGAGGACAGCATTGCCGGCCTTCGCCATACAGCTGAGCTGATCGGGCAGGGCGAGCTCACCGCTCCCGACGTGGTGTATCTGGACCCCATGTTTCCTGGGCGCACCAAGAGCGCGGCGGTGAAAAAGAAGTTCCAACTCTTGCATCATTTGGAACAGCCGTGCGCCGATGAGGAGACGCTGGTCGAAGCTGCGCTTACGGTGCACCCGCGCAAGGTCGTTATCAAACGACCGGTGAAGGGACCACTGCTTGCCGGCGTTAAGCCGAGCTATCAACTTGCGGGCAAGGCCGTCCGCTACGATGTTTTGGTGCCGCCGCGCCCGTAGCTTGCGCGCGATGGCTGGCGCTCCGTCAGTGCCGTGCCGATGCGGGTCTATTTCCAAGGATGCGACGTCAGATGCCAGCCGCCGCAGTATTCGCATTTGTAGCAGGCCAGCCCGCGGCGTCCGCGGTTTTCGCAGTCGGCCATAACTGCCTCGGCCTCGGCGCGCGTGTCGTAACGGTTTTTGCGTTCACACGACTTGTAGCGCCAGGCCTCATCGCGCTTGGCGTCCAGGGCGTCACGGCGCTCGTCCTCGCGCGCAAACAGGTCGCTCATATCGCCGCCGGTAGCAGCGCCCAAAAACTCGCTTTTGGCTTTTGACCAGGCGGCTCGCTTTTTGCTTCCCATCTGCTTCGCGCCCTTCTCCAAACGTTGGTATCATTGCTCAATCAAAGTGATACCAATAAACGTGAGGTCGCCACGTGATGATCAGAAAAACCCTCGATACCGACATTCCTGCCGTCATGGCTATCTATGACGCGGCCCGCGCCTTTATGCGCGCGCATGGCAACGCCACGCAGTGGCCCGAGGGCACGCCTTCGGCCGAGCAACTGGCTGCCGATATTGCCGCTGGTGGCAGTTACGTGTGTGAAGTCGGCGGTCGCGTGGTGGCGACGTTTGCCTTTTTACCGGGCCCGGACGAGTGCTATGACGTAATTGAGGACGGTCAATGGCGCAGCGACACTCCGTACGCCGTGCTGCACCGTGTGGCATCCGATGGCACCGTGCACGGCATCGCGGCTGCGATGTTTGCCTTTGCCAAAGAGCGTGCTGATCACCTGCGCATCGACACGCATCAGGATAACCTGCCCATGCAGGGTGCGAGCATTAAGGCGGGGTTCGAGCGTGCCGGCGTCGTGCATGTATCGGACGGCACACCGCGCGTTGCGTTCGATTGGTTGCGCGAGGCATAAGATCGAGGGCGCGCATCAACAATTCGTGCGAACGAAAATGGCCCCGGGTGGGGCTATTTTCGTTCGCTGCGCTGTTTTGCAAGCCGGCTTTCGCAAGGCGCGAACCTACGAAAATCGCCGCGCGGCAACGCGGGGCGATGAGCTCGGTCGGGGGATAGGGCCCGCTTCGCCCGCCGGCACGTAAATTGTATCATCCAGTGTGGAACGAGGACGCCCGTTGCCGCGTGCGATGGGCTTGTAATAAGAGGAGAGCCATGTCGAAGCAAGCGGTCGTTGGAATCTTGGCGCATGTCGATGCCGGCAAGACCACGTTGGCCGAGGCCATGCTGTTCAACGCGGGTCGCATTCGCAAGCGCGGCCGCGTGGACGATGGCGATTCGCATCTGGATACAAACGCGATCGAGCGCGAGCGTGGCATCACGATTTTCTCGTCGCAGGCCGTGCTCGACCATGGCGATGCCCACGTCATGCTCGTGGATGCGCCGGGGCATGTCGATTTTTCTGCCGAGGCGGAGCGCACGCTGCGCGCACTCGACTACGCGATTTTGGTTGTAGGCGCCAACGACGGCGTGCAAGGACACACCGAAACCCTGTGGCGCCTGCTTGCGCGCTATGACATCCCGACGTTCATCTTCATCAACAAAATCGATTTGGAGAATCCCGGCCGCGATGTTTTGCTGGCACAACTTGGGCAGCGTCTTTCCGAAGGCTGCCTGGATGCCAACGAACTGCTGGCGGGCGGCGCCGTTCAGGAGGACGCTGCTGCGTTGGACGAGGCGGCGCTCGAGGAGTTTTTTGAAGCGGGTGAGCTTTCCGTCGCGACGCTGTCGCGCATGGTTGCCGAGCGCAAGCTCTTTCCCTGTTTTGCCGGCTCGGCGCTCAAGGACCAAGGCGTGGACGAGCTGTTGGATGGCATATGTGCGCTGATGCGTGAACAGGCGTGGCTCCCGGAGTTTGCCGCGCGCGTCTATCGTGTCAGCCGAGGGGATCGCGGCGAGCGCTTGGCTTGGGTTAAAGTGACCGGCGGCACGTTGCATGCCAAGCAGATGATTGACGGACGTTCCGGTGCCGAGGCATGGGAGCAGAAGGTCGATCAGGTACGCATCTATAACGGCGAAAAGTATGAGCTTGCCCAAGAAGTTGCTGCTGGCGGTATTTGTGCCGTGACGGGTCTTGCGCACGTTCGCCCAGGGGACGCCCTGGGCGCGGAGCCTGCGGGCGATGCGCCCGTCATTGCGCCGGTCCTCACCTATACGGTGCTCCCGGGCGAACATGATGTCCATGCGGTGTTCAAAGCGTTGACTGAGCTGGCGGATGAAGATCCCATGCTCGGCGTAAGCTGGAATACGCATCTTGAGCAGATTCATTTGCAGTTGATGGGCGCCGTGCAACTCGAGGTCGTGCAGCGGGTGTTGGCCGATCGCTTTGGCCTTTCGGTTGCGTTTGAATCTGGCGGCATTCTCTATAAGGAGACTATTTCGCAGCCGGTCGAGGGCGTGGGCCACTTTGAGCCGCTGCGCCATTATGCCGAGGTGCATTTGCGCCTGGAGCCGTTGTCAGCGGGTTCGGGCGTGCAGTTTGGCACCGTGACCTCGACCGACGAGCTCGATCTTAACTGGCAGCGTCTGGCACTCACCAACGCCATGGAGCGCGATCACCTGGGCGTGCTGACCGGCTCGCCCATCACCGATGTGCGCATTACGCTCACGGGCGGCCGCGCGCATGCCAAACACACCGAGGGCGGCGATTTTCGCCAGGCCACGTACCGCGCGATTCGCCAGGGTTTGATGCAGGCGCGTGAGGCTGGCGCGGCGGTACTGTTGGAGCCGTGGTATCGCTTTGAGCTCGAGGTGCCGGGGGAGTGCGTGGGCCGGGCGCTCTCGGATGCCACGCGCATGGGTGCCGAGTACGAGCCGCCGACGATGGCGGGCGACCGGGCGAAGCTTGTGGGTCGCGTACCGGCATCCGAGGTGCAGGACTATGCCCTGGAGGTGGCTGCCTACACGAGCGGTCGCGGGCATCTGTACCTAGAGTTCGCCGGCTATGCGGCTTGCCATGATGCCGAGCGCGTAATCGAGGCTGCCGCCTATGAGCCAGAGGCCGATCTGCCCAACACGCCCGATTCGGTCTTTTGCTCTCACGGCGCCGGTTACACGGTCAAATGGTACGACGTACCCGCCGCGGCGCACGTAAAGGTCGATCCCGCCACCTTCCGCCCCTGGCGAGCAGCGGACGCCGAGTTTTTCGGCCATAGGTGATAGAAGGGCGGCCCTTTTGTCACCTGCTGTTGGTATAACTCGGTATAAGTTGGTATAACTATTACCAGGGTTTGCCAATCCGAGGAGGCCGACATGAATCCAAATCCCTTTAAGCCCACGGCTGGCAAGCGGCCTCCGATACTCATCGGTCGCGAGTCGGTCATCGAAGATTTTGAGGAAGGACTCGACAACGGCGCCGGAGCGCCGGGCAGGCTCATGCTCATTACGGGAAACCGCGGCTGCGGCAAGACGGTTCTCCTGCGGGAGCTGCAACGTCTGGCCAGCGAGCGCGGATGGGCGGTTGTCTCCGATTCCGCTTCGCTTGGCTTATGCGACCGCTTGGCCGACGCGCTTCGCTCGAATAAACCCGTTGTGACGTCAATGGAGTTCGGTCCGTCGTTTGGTCGGATGTCGGTCGAGGCGGCGCGGGCAAAGGGCGAGACGTTGCGAGGGCTGGTCAACAAGCGCCTTAAGAAGCTCGGTCCAGGCAAGGGCATCCTGTTTGCGATTGACGAGGCACAATCGGCGTCTATCGAGGAACTGGCGGCTCTTGCCGTTCTCTATCAGCAGGTGCTCGGAGACCAGGATGCCACGGGCTTGCCCGATAGCGACCAGCGCGGTCTTGCGCTGGTGTTCGCCGGCTTACCCAGTATGGTTGACGACCTGCTCGAAGAGCCGAGCGTGACGTTTTTGCGGCGTGCCCAGCAGCGTACGCTGGGGGCGATATCTTTGCCCAAGGTGCGCGATTCATATGTCCAGACGGTCAAAGACGCTGGTCTTTACGTTGACGCGGAGACAGCGGACCTTGCGGCGCGCAAGAGCATGGGGCATCCCTACATGGTTCAGCTGGTGGGCTATTACATGTGGCGGTCTGCTGTCCGGCGTGGCTCGCAGGTCATTGAAGAGCGCGATGTCGAGGATGGTCATGCGGATGCCGTCTCCGAGTTCTACGAAGCGGTTGACGCGCCCCTGTATTACGGGCTGCGCAGTCCGCAACGCCTCTTTATCGAGACTATGGCTGCTGATGAGGGTAAACCGACGCGCATGGCGGATATCATTGAGCGCTGTGATCGCACCCAGAGCTGGGCGAGTAAATATCGCGCAAGCCTGATTCGCGAGCGCGTCATCGAGGCTGCCGGATATGGCCTCGTCCGGTTTACCGTGCCCATGCTGGGCGAGTATATCCGCGACCGCATTTTATGGCACGAGTAGGGTGATAAAGGTGACGGAACAGAAGATGAGCCCGCAGGCTATCGAGGTGCGTGGCGCGCGCGTCCACAACCTCAAGGACATCGATATCGATATTCCGCTGGGAAAGCTCGTGGGTATTGCCGGCGTGTCGGGCTCGGGCAAGAGTTCGCTGGCGTTGGGCGTCCTCTATGCCGAGGGCTCGCGCCGTTACCTGGAAGCACTTAGCACCTATACTCGTCGTCGCCTGACGCAGGCTGAGCATGCCCAGGTAGACGAGGTACTGCATGTGCCGGCGGCGCTCGCGTTGCATCAACGTCCCAGCGTGCCAGGTGTGCGCTCGACCTTTGGCACCATGACCGAGCTCAACAACAGCCTGCGACTGCTCTTTAGTCGCTGCGCCCATCACGTGTGCCCGCACTGCGGCGCGCGCGTGGATCCGAGCCTTAACGTTGCTGCGGGCCTGTCGCTCACGTGCCCTGCGTGCGGCCGCGAGTTCTACGCGCCGAGTGCCGAGGATTTGGCTTTCAATAGTGGTGGTGCGTGCCCTACCTGCGGCGGCACCGGTGTCATGCGCGAGGTGGACGAGGCGAGCCTGGTGCCCGACGAGTCCAAAACCATCAACGAAGGCGCGGTGCTTCCTTGGGGCACGCTCATGTGGGACCTGATGAAGCAAGTTGCCGGTGAGATGGGCGTGCGCACCGACGTGCCGTTTAACCAGCTCACGCCTCTAGAGCGCGACATCGTGTTCCATGGTCCGGCGGTTAAAAAGCACATTCTCTACGTTCCCAAAAACGGCGAGGGCGCCACGCCGCTCGACTTTACCTATTACAACGCCGTCTATACCGTTGAGAATGCGCTCGCCAAGGTTAAGGACGACAAGGGCCTCAAACGTGTTGCACGCTTTTTGCGCGAGGGGCCATGCCGTGACTGTGGCGGCACGCGTCTCTCCGAGGCTGTGCGCCTGCCTCAGGTGCGCGGTATCAATCTGGCGCAGGCGGCGGCCATGACGTTGGGTGAGGCGATTGAGTGGGTGCGCGGGGTGCCCGCATCCTTGCCGGCCGAGATGCAGCCCATGGCGACGGATATCTGCGATTCGTTTTTGAGCACGGCTCGTCGCTTGGTCGACCTGGGGCTTGACTATCTCTCGCTCGACCGCGCCGGCGCCACGCTCTCCACGGGTGAGCGCCAGCGCGTCCAGCTCGCCCGCGTGGTGCGCAATCGCTCGACGGGCGTGCTCTATGTACTGGACGAGCCCTCGATTGGCTTGCATCCTGCCAATGTCGACGGCCTGGTGGGCGTGATGCGCGATCTGGTGGATGACGGCAACACCGTGGTTGTTGTCGACCACGATACGCGCGTACTGGCGGAAGCCGACTATCTTGTCGAGATGGGCCCCGTTGCCGGAGCAGGCGGCGGCAATGTGATCGCCGCTGGTACGGTAGACGAGGTCGAGCAATCGCAGAGCAGTCGCATCGCGCCGTTTTTGCGCGCCGAGCCCAAGCGCTTGCGTCCGCAGGTGACTGACGACGAAATGTTCGACCAGGGCCATATCCGCATGGCGACCGATGCCATCCATACCGTCAAGCCGCTCGAAGTCGATATCCCGCGCGGTCGCTTGGTTGCGGTTACGGGTGTTTCGGGTTCGGGCAAGACGACGTTGGTGCTCGAGACGCTCATCCCGGCACTCAAGGCGCAGGCAGCTGGCGAGCGCCTGCCGGGGCACGTGCGTTGGGTCGATGCCGAGGGTATTGCCCGCGCAAACCTGATTGACGCTACGCCCATCGGCGCCAACGTGCGCTCGACGGTAGCGACTTATGCCGACATCCATGATGAGCTGCGCCGCGCTTTCGCCCGTACGCCCGAGGCCAAGGCAGCCGGCTACAAGGCGGGCGCCTTTAGCTACAACACCGGCGCCTTGCGCTGCCCTACGTGTGACGGCACGGGCTCGATATCGCTCGACGTGCAGTTTTTGCCCGACGTCGAGATCGTCTGTCCCGCATGTCGCGGCTCTCGCTACGCGGAATCCGCCTCGCATATCCATCGCGAGGGCAAGGACGGGAGCCTGCTTACGTTGCCGCAGCTTATGGATATGAGTGTGGATGAGGCGCTCGACGCCACACTGGGACTCAAGAAGGTTCAGACGCGCTTGCAGACCTTGCACGACCTGGGCCTGGGTTATCTCACGCTTGGCGAGCCCACACCGGCGCTTTCGGGCGGTGAAGCGCAGCGCCTTAAGCTTGCGAGCGAGATGGGCCGCGTGCAGGATGATGCCGTATTCGTATTTGACGAGCCCACGATTGGCCTGCATCCGCTCGATGTTCAGGTGTTGCTGAATGTGTTCGACGGCCTTGTTGCCAAAGGCGCCACGGTTATCGTGATCGAACACGATCTCGACCTTATCCGTAACGCCGATTACGTGATCGACATGGGCCCGGGCGGTGGCGACGCCGGCGGGCAAATCGTCTGCGCCGGTACGCCAGGCGACATCGCGGCCTGCTCCAAGAGCATTACCGGCCGCTATCTATAGGCGATGCGACAAAGGGGCACCCCTTTGTCGCATTGACTTCTATTTCACGCATTGAGCTGCGAGATAGTCGCGGAAGAATGGCAATTCAAATGCGACGAGCCCTCGTCCTCGCTCCCCGATGATGCCGGCGTCTATCATGCGGCGTCGGTAGCGGGAGACCTGCTGCGGCGAACGCTTAAGGCGCTCGACAAGGTCAGCGGTGGTGGACTCTTCCTCGTCATCGAGCATGGCGATGAGGAATCGCTTGTCCTCTGCCGTGAGTTCCCGATAGGTTGCCGCGAGGATTCGGTCGTCCATCTCGTCGCGCGCGATTTTGATTCCCAGGTCAAAGTCGCGTGACGAGATCTCCTTCGAATCGCTTGTGAGGTCCCAGGCACGGTAGCCTACGAGTTGCAATAGGAAGGGAAAACCAGAGATCGAGCGAACGGCTCGATCGATTCCCTCAGCATCTGCCAGGCGATCGTTTTCCTGGATTGTGCGAATCAAGGCCTCGCGCACGTCATAGTCGGCAATGCGGCCCAGATGATATTGTTGGGCGCGGCGAAGGAACGAGACCGTCTTGTGGTTCAGTAGCGTCGATACGTTGTTGGGAAGTCCCGCCATGAGCAGGGCGACGCGTTTCCCATCGGTCACAAAGTGCTGATACGTCGCTGCGAGCTGAATCATCTCGTTGAGTGTCGGGTCCACCTCGTCAACCGTGACGAGCAGACCGGTGCCCGCCTCGTTGAGCTGGTCGATGATGTCGCTCATGCGATAACGCCAGGTTGAGGCATCGTGAACGCGATTGACCTCGATGCTGCCGAGCGGTGCAATTCCGAGACCGGTGACTTCGAAGTGGTTGGACGGGTCGATAAGATGGCCGGCAGCACGTTTCGCCCCGAGCTCGATTTCCTTAAGCATTCCCGGGAGCGCGGTCGTCTTTACGGCAATCCAGCCGTGGGATTCCGCCCTTGTCGCGAGCGACGACATGAGAGCGGTTTTACCGGTTCCACGCGCGCCTGAGAAGATCGATGTTAATTCTGGGCGCCTGCGCTGGCTCAAGAAGGCACGGTCCAAATCCCGAATAATCTGTTGTCTGCCAGCGAGATGGGCAGGAACCTCACCAAAACTGGGGGTAAATGGGTTCTCGAGATATTTCACAAGGCTCTCCTTTCACACCGCCGTTTAACTTCATTTTACTTTAGTTAATTCTGATTAAAAGTGATGGCTCTTTATCTAGAGCATCAATTAGGCGTGTGTGCCGTCGGCGTGGCGCTTGAATGTGACAAAGGGTCAGTCCCTTTGTCACATTCCCGGAAAGCCTGTTTGGCGTAGGGCTTCGTAGAGGACGATGGCGGCGCTGTTGGATAGGTTGAGTGCGCTGATGCGGTAGTCGTCCGGGTTGACGAAGTTGCCGCAGATATCCTGCTGAAGGATGGTCTCGTGGCTGTCCTCGGTATGTCCGAGCGATTCCTCGTGAGCTTCCCAGGCCTCGGCGTTATCGAGTGAGTCACAATCGCGCAGCATCGGGATGCGCTCGCAGCGCTCGGGCGCCGCGGCAAGCAGTGGCTCGGGAATGCCCGAGCTCTCGCTGCCAAAGACCAAATAGTCACCGTCGCGGTAGGTGCTTTGCGCATAGGTGCGGCGTGCCTTTTTGGTCAGCAGATGCAGATGGCCATCGGCGGGGGAGAGGCCGTTGCGCGCAAGGAAATCCTCCCAGCCGGCATAGGTCGTCACGTCCAAATTTTGCCAGTAGCCCAGACCGGCGCGACGTACCGTCTTGTCATCGAGGGAAAACCCCAGCGGCTCCACCAGATGCAGATGGGCACCGGTGACCACGCAGGTACGGCCGATATTGCCCGTATTGGCCGGAATCTCGGGCGCATACAGCACGATATTGAACATGAATCTCCTTGGCTCAGAACGAAAAACCACCACGAAGGGCACCTTCGTGGTGGTTTGGCGGTTACGTAGGCGGAAAAATGCCCGCTTGGATAAACCTAGGCGCGGTGCCAGTCGGTCAGGCAGGCATCGAGGGAGGCGATGAGCGCATCCTTGTCCATGTGACGGCCGATGATGCACAGGCTTGTCATGCGGTCGCCCGTCTCGTCGTCCCAAATCTGCATGATCTCGGGGTTCTCGTCGATAATCTTCTGCTTCTCGCCCTCGGGCGCAGAGTCAACGAACAGACCGTTCTCCATCAGGCGCATCTGGTGGCCGGCCTGCTCGAACATGTAGCACATGTCCGGATCGCCGGTCTGCCACAGCGGACCCTTGACGCGGATGACCTCGTCGGGCCACTCCTGCTCAACAAAATCGGTGAACTTCTGCAGGTCAAACGGCTTGCGGCGCGAGTACACAAAGGTCTCGATGTCGTACTCGAGCACCTCAGGGTCGTCGTGCTCCTCGGGATGCTCCATGGCCTCGATCCAGGCGGCGGAGTTGTAGGCGCGCATAAAGTCGAAGCGGTCGGTATCGAGCAGCTCCTCCATGGGGACCTCGCCGTTTTGGGCCTCGACGATCACGGCGTCCTTCTGCAGGCTGCGCACGATGGCCTTGAGCTCGGCGATCTGCTCGGGCGTTACGGTATCGGTCTTGTTAAGGATCAGCGTGGAGCAGAACTCGATTTGCTGGATGAGCAGGCTTTCGATGTCGTCCTCGTCGATATCCTCAGCCAGCAGGTCGCGACCGCCGTTGAACTCGTCGTACATGCGGGCGCAGTCGACCACGGCCACGATGTTGTCGAGCGCGAGCTTGGGCTCGCCGCCCACCTTGGCCTCGTCGCAGAAGCTCGAGATGGTGTAGGCGATGGGGATAGGCTCGCAAATACCCGATGCCTCGATGATGATGTAGTCGAACTTGCCCGAATCGGCAATGCCCTGCAGCTGGTTGGCCAGGTCGTCCGAAAGCGTGCAGCAGATGCAGCCGTTGGTGAGCGGGATGAGGTCGTCGGTCTCGGAAAGGCCGCCGTCGGCGATAAGGCTGGCGTCGACATTGATCTCGCCGATATCGTTGACGATCACGGCGGCGCGGATGCCGCCGTCGTTAGCGAGGATGTGGTTGAGCAGCGTGGTCTTGCCGGCACCGAGGTATCCGGTAAGCATGATGATCTTCACGGGTTTGTTGGGCATGTGCCCTCCTTTGTTAGACATGGCTTACAGTTGAATCTTATGCCAAACGCCTGCTCTTATACCCACGCGCCGGCAAATAACACAGGCTACTCCCAGGCTCCCCATACATCGGGGCAATAACCGACGGTGGCCTTTTTGCCGTTGCGCACGATGGGCTCGGCTAGAACCTGCTGGTTTTCGAGCAGTTTGTCGAAGCGCTGGCTAGGGGTGAGGTGCTGGATGAGCGCGAGCGTCTCCTCGTCCTTGGCCTTGGGGTTGAGCAGCTTGTCGATGCCGCCGACCGCCTGCATCACGCTCGTGAGCTCGCCCTTGCTCATCTCCTTTTCCCTAAGGTCAATAAACTGCACCTTAATGCGGCGCTCCTTAAAATAGCGCTGGGCCTTCTTGGTATCGAAAGACTTTTTGGTTCCAAAAATCTGGATATTCATGCTCCGCCGCTCTATCGAATGAAGTTGGTCGTTGCTCGATCTGCCTCGGGTGCGTTGATACCGGCGGCCTGTCCTGCCTCGATACAGCGCAGGAGCCAGGCCATGTTTTTGCCGATGTTTCGCATGGTGGCAAGGCCCTCGGCATCCCCATCGGCGTCGCCGGGCACGCGGCCAAACACGTTGTTCCAGTAGGTGGAGGCAACCACAGGCATTTGCTTAATGGTGAAGTACTTGTTGAGCACATCGAACGTGGTCGACGTGCCGCCGCGACGGGCGACGGCGACCGCGGCGCCGGGCTTGTGCTCAAAGGCATGCCCGCCTGCATAGAAGGCGCGATCGAGGGCTGAGAGGATGCGTCCGCTGGGATGCGCATAGTAGACGGGGGAGCCAAAGACAAAGCCATCTGCCTGCTCGGCGGCAGCGATGAGCTCGTTCACCACGTCGTCGTCAAAGGTGCAGCGACCGCCAAGCTTGCCGCACTGGCCGCAACCGATGCAGTCGCGAATGGGCTTGGCGCCCAGCTGGAACACCTCGGTATCGATGCCCTCGGCGTTGAGTTGCTCGGAGACCTCGGCGAGTGCGCGGGCGGTATTGCCGTTTGCCTTGGGACTGCCATTGACCAAAAGAACCTTCATCACAAACTCCCTCTGCTGTTGGTGACTTCTGCAGAGGATTATCGCACGATGGGGGAGGCGGTGCGGGCGCGGTGCTAATCCAGTTTGGTACCTGGCACCTGCACGGCTTTACCGAGCAACGCTTTGAGCTCGTTCAAAATGGAAACGGGCTGTCGATTGACAGCGTCCAGATGAAGCGTCGCCACACGAATGGGCGGCTGATATTCAAGCGAGCCGATGAGCACGGGAGAACCCAGGAATCGTTCGATTTCGTTTGCGAGCTCGTCGATTGCCTCGGGGCCGAGCTCATCGAAAAGCGCCACGAACATTGGTCCCGTCGAGCGGAACAAGCGACCCTTGCCGCGCGAACAGTCCATGAGGCAGGCGGCGCTTTCGGCGAGCACGCGGTCGCCTGCATCGAATCCAAAGCGGGCATTGACTTCGGCGATATCGTCGACCTTAATGGCAATAAAGCCTGCCTCGCGCGCCACGCGGCGCATCTCTCCAATGGCGTTGACCAGGGCGTGAATATCGCCCAAGCCGGTCACGGAATCGGTCGTATCTGCCAAGCTTCGGTTGATGATAATGCCCACATACATGCCGGGCTCGGTATCGGTGCCGTCCAAGCGGTAGCCCGTGCAGTCGCAAAGCACGTATTTTCCGGTGGCATCCATTACGCGATACTGCATGTAGTGGAAGTGCCATGTGCCGTTTATCACCATGTCGAGCTCGGCACGTACGTTGTCGCGGTCCTCGGGATGAACGCGGGCGAGCCACATGTCGAGTGAGTTAAAAGGGTGCTGGGAGGGCAGGTCAAAATCGCGCACGGCGTTAACCGACCATTGCGATTCTCCCGTATCGAGATTGAGGATAAACGGATAGCGCGTCTCGGAGCTCATGGAGATCGCTTGGAACACCCGGTCGTTGCAGGGAAGCTGATCGACGATTGGGCGTTGCGGCGCGTCATCGTCTTTCGGTTGCTGCACACGATGCATAAGCTTATAGCGATACATCTTGCGATCGGCATCCATCGTCATCTGGCGACGCGTGTCGCCAGCAAGTGGATCGACGCGCGAGCAGCCAAAGCTAAAGCTGCCGATCATGGGCGCCTTGCCACCTGAGCTCGCCTCGATCAGCCTGGTACGTACCTGCTCCAAGCGCTGCTCGAGTTCAATCTCGTTTGCGGAGGGCGAGATGAGCACAAACTCGTCTCCACCGATACGGAACAGCATCTCATCGTGCTCCATGGTTTCGGAGAGCGTGCGGCAGATGCTCAGAATATAGCGATTGCCTTCGGCGTGGCCAAACCTATCGTTGCAATGCTTGAGATGGTCGATGTCAATATAGGCGCAGGTGAAGGGGTCGCCTTTGCGCCAGAGTTGCTCGACGTGACGGTCGAATCCGTTGCGGTTGCCCAAGTTGGTGAGCGGATCGATATAGGCGTTGCGCTCAAGCAGCTGGCGCTCTTGTTGCAGGATGGCATGCGTCTTTTGCAGTTGCTCACCAACGGCGCGTAGCTCAGCAGGCAGCGCGGCAACATCGAGTTCGGCGGTCGAGACGCCGTTCGCAAGTCGCTGAAGATAGGCAATAATCGATTGCTCGCCCAGGCGATATGACTCGTTCATGATGGATAACCTCCTTGGGCGGAACAACGGTTTGTATCATATCCCCAATTCGGTTTGAATTGGGGATATAAGTTAGCTAATGGAGACAAATGCCCCCTTCGACGGTGGCGTTTTGCGCGCGAGCGTATCAGTTGTTATTGCCACCATCGAGCAATGCCTCAAAATCCTTCGCAGGCATGGGGCGGTAGTAGAGGAAGCCCTGAGCGTAGCGGGCGCCCATTTGTCGTAGCATGTTTGCCTGCTCATTTGTCTCGACGCCTTCGACCACGACGGGCAGATGGAGCGACTGCGCCATTTCGAGCATCGATGAAATGATTTGCGTGCTGCGGCCTTGATCGCGGTCGGTGGGCACAAAGGTGCGGTCGAGCTTGATGACGTCGACGTTGACGTTCTTGAGCATCGCGAGCGTGGACTGACCGGTGCCAAAATCGTCCATATAGGTCGAGAAGCCGCGGGTGTGCAGATCTGCGGTCAGCTTATCCACGGCCTCGGATTCTCCCGTATAAGCCGTCTCGGTGATCTCGATACGCATGAGCTCGGGCGGTAGGTTGTATTGGGCGGCGAGCGCCCCCATATGTTCGGCAACGTCGCAGGCAAGGATATCCACGCGCGACACATTAAGCGAGACCGGAACCACGCGAAGACGGCGATCGAGACGCTCGCGAAGCCATATGGCGACACCCTGCCAAATGTACTTGTCGAGCGTCACTACAAAGCCGCTTTCCTCGAGTGCGGGGATAAACGTTGTGGGCGAAATGAGAGAGCCGTCCTTGTCAATCCAGCGGGTGAGTGCTTCGGCGCCAATAATCTCGCCGGTTTCCATATCGACCTGGGGCTGAAGATAGTACGTGATGCGACCATTTGACAGCGCGTACTGGAATTCGGTCAGCGTGCGGTGGAACGCGACTTCGCGCTCGTACTCCGCGGGGCGGAAAATAGCAATGCGCTCCTTAAAGTCGTTTTTTGCGCGTCGATTGGTAAACATGGCCTTTGCCTGCGCATCGATGGTGATTTCCTCATTGGAGTCGATGGGGTAAACGCCCATGGACGGCCAAAAACCTACGCCGTCATCATGTCTGGCTACGGCCTCGCGAACGCGGTTGTAGATTTGATGGACGGTGATGTGCTTAAAGGGGATGAGTACACAAAAGTCATCTTGGCCCCAGTACCCTGCGACGCCCATATCGGCATTCTCGATGTCCTTGAGGACCGTGCCCACATCGGCGAGTACGCGGTCGCCCTCGGCCTGGCCGTGCCATTCATTAAACAGGCGCATGTGGCCCATGTCGACTGTGGCGATGCACCAGGTGCCGTTGCGCCTTGCCTCGAGAAATGCGTTGGCGCGCCGCATAAACTCGCTGGGTCGATAGAGGCCCGTGAGCGAGTCGATACGTTCAGCTATGGCGCTTTTGCGCTCCGCCTCGGGTATGGGGAGGCTGTCGTTGGGAACAAGCCCGCCGGCCGTGCGAAGGCGACGGTCGAGTTCGCCTAAAACGGCGGTCGCTTGATGGGTTAAGTGCTCGTAAAAGGCCGGGACGACAAGGCAGACGGGAGTAATGGTGTCGCCTGCGATTCGAACAGGAGCGAAAACGGCTTCTTTAAGGTGGCGGGTCAGTTGCTCGAATGCCTCGTGGTCTAGTTCGTTGCTGAGCACGACGAACTGGACGCTTCGTGAACGGTAGACCCGGCTCCTGCCGCGGGTGATCGACAGCATGCGGCCTGCGTATTCGGCAAGCATGTTGTCGACAGCCTCGGCTCCATAGAGCTCGTTGAGCTTCGTCGTGCCGCGAACGCGCACGGCGATGAGTCCTGTTTTGCAGTGATCACGGCGACAGGCATCGATAGCGTTGACCAGCATACGTTGCGTTCCAAGCCCCGTGGCGGCGTCGACGGTCTCGGCAAGGGAATGATTGACGAGTTCGCCGACATAGAGCGAGGGCTCGTTTTCGTCCCCATCGATGCGAAAACCGCGAGCACGGCAGAGCACGTAGTCGCCTGTGGCGTTGCGCACACGATACTGCATGACGCGACGGTGCTTGGTGCCGTTGTAGACTTGGTCGATGTCGTTGATGCAGGCCTCAAGGTCGTCGGGATGGACGCGCGTTTTCCAGTAATCGCGACAGTTGTCTATGTGCTCCGAGGGAAGGCCAAGATCGCGCAAGGCACCTTGTGACCAAAGGGTGCGATGTTTGTCCAAGTTCTCGATAAAGAAATAACGGCCCTCGTTGAGCATCGAAAAGGCGTCAAAAATACGATCGCTTATTTCGAAGTCGTCGGCGTGGACTTGCGTGATATTGCGTCGATCGAGGTGCATGGCATGACGTAGCTTGTAGTCGTACATGCGATGGTCGGCATCGAGCGTCATGCGATTGGAAGCTTCGCCCAGGGCGGGGTCGGCATGTGACACTCCGTAGCTAAACGAGTGGGGCATCTCGGAATCGTTGTTTTTGAGCAGAACCGTTCGGCAGTGTTTCAGACGTTCGGCGAGGTCGTCCTCGGTTGCAATCGTAGATAGGATGGCAAACTCGTCGCCGCCTATGCGAAACGCCGCTTCGCCCACCTTCATATACAGCTTAAGATAGAGACTTACCTGCAAGATATAGCGGTTGCCCTCGTCATGCCCAAAGACGTCGTTGCAGTGCTTGAGATTGTCGATATCGATGAACGCCATGGTAACGGGGGCGTCCTGCTCCCAGAGCTCCTCGAGGGAACGGGCAAAGCCGCCACGGTTGCCAAGCCCGGTAAGCTGGTCGGTAAAGGCAGTCCTGATCAGATCCTCCTGCCGTTCGAGAAGGTCGCGGACGGTCTTTTCGAGCGTTTCGGTGTAATTGCTGACAGTTTCCATGTTCTAAGCGACTTTCTGAGGTCGGGGCGGATTGCGTCGGGCGAGCTCGTTGTGTACACGCGTCGTTGCTCAGCGCTTTGCATGTATCCAGGCCCCCGCCTTGCCGCGTTGTTGAGTTAATTTGTCGGCTAATGTTCGCTGTTGATAACAGCTGAGTAGTGTAAACAATAGTGCACAATTATATATGGGTGCACATGCTGTGGGCGGCTATTATTCGACAAGCGGTAGCGCGACGATGCGATGTTCGATAAAAATGCGACTGGGACGATATATGTTGACGGGTATACTTGTCCCGTTTTAAAACGCAGGAACGGAGATGGTCGCATGGCACAGTCAAATATGACGCGCACGGTGGGGCTGGCGCTCGAGGGAGGCGGCTACCGCGGTATGTATACGGCGGGCGTGCTCGACGTTTGGATGGAGCACGGTTTGACCTGCGACCATATGGTGGGCGTCTCGGCGGGCGCGGCGTTTGGCTACAACTTTAAATCGCGCCAGATCGGCCGCGCCATTCGCTATAACAAGGCCTATTGCGCCGACAAGCGCTATGCGAGCGTGACCAGCTGGCTGCGAACCGGCGATATGTACAATGCCGACTTTGCTTATCACGAGGTGCCTATCGAGCGCGATCCTATCGACTTAGAGGCGTATCGCACCTGTCCCATGCGATTTACGTGCGTGTGTACCGATATCGAGACGGGCAAGGCCGTCTATCACGATCTGCCGTATGGCGACGAGCGCGATATCGAGTGGATTCGGGCGTCGTCGGCAATTCCCGTGGCGACGCGTCCCGTTGCTATTGACGGGCATAAGTATCTGGATGGTGGCGTGGCTGATTCTATTCCCAGCGCGTGGCTGTTTGCGCAGGGGTATGACCGCAATATCGTGGTACTCACGCAGCCGGCGGGCTTTGTGAAGCAGCCCAACAGCGTGATGCCCATGCTGCGGCGCGTGTTCCGTCACTATCCGGAGTTTGTCGCAGCGCTTGAGCATCGGCATGAGGTCTACAATGCCACGCTCGATGACCTGGCACGTCGCGAGGCTGCCGGCGAGATCTTTGTGGTGCGTCCGAGCGAATCGGTGAAGGTGCCGTCGCTGTGTCGCGAGCCCGATGAACTTGAGCGCATCTACCAGATTGGTCGCCGCGATGCGGAGGCGACCTTGCCGGCACTGGAGGCATATCTGGCAGGGTAGAGGCTGCTGCCGCCATCTCGGCGGAAAGCACATCCCGGAATGGAGGCTCAAACTGGGATGCGCTTTCCATTGCTGAAGATATGAGGCTGCGAATCAGCTGCTCGGCCTAGACTTACGCCTGCTGCCAGGTGTCGACGAGCTCCTTGGCCGCGGCGTAGGGGTCATCGGCGCTGCAGACGGCGCTCACCACGAAAAAGCCGTCGACGCCGGTGGCCTTGAGCTGTGGCAGGTCGGCCGTCTTGACGCCGCCGCCCACCACGATGGGCACGGGGCTTGCCGCGTGGAGGGCGGCCAGGTCCTCAAAGCTCTTGGTGATGATAGAGCCGTCGGCCGCGCGTCCGCAGTCGCGCTTGGTCTCGGTCTCGTGGAGTGGGCCGATGCCCAGGTAGTCGACTAGGCTCATGTCGGCGGTCTTGACGTACTCGAGCATCTCCTCGCAACGGGCGGAAAGGCCCACGATGGCGTTGGGCCCCAGCAGCTTGCGACAGACCTCGACGGGAATGTCGCTCTGACCCACGTGCACGCCGTCGACAGCAATGCCCTGCTCGCGCGCGGCGAGTACGCAGTCCAGGCGGTCGTCAATCAGCAAAGCGACCTGACCGGTCTTGCCGGCCTGTGCGATTGCCTGCGCGGCGTCGCCGGTCAGCGCAATGATCTCGCGGGCGCTTGCCACCTTGGAGCGCACCTGGATGCAGGTAAAGCCGGCGTCGAGTGCCTGGGCCACCACATCGCCCACGGGGCGCCCGAGCGTGTTTTCGGGGCCGAGCACCAGATAGGCCGAGATATCAAGGTTGTCGCGGATACTCATCGTGTTTCCTCCTGCTTTTTGATCTGAGCTTCCATGCGCTCGAGCTTGCCGGTCATGGTGTCGGTAAATCCGGGTCGAATATCGGCTTTGAGCACGACTTCGGTGCGGATGCCCTTGCTCGCCAACACAAAGGTTGCGTCGCGCACGACCTGCATGACCTCGTCCCAGTCGCCCTCGATCTCGGTGAACATCGAGGTGGTGCGGTTGGGAAGGCCGCTCTCGCGAATGACGCGCACGACCTCGGCGACCTCGGCGGACAGCTCATCGCCGGTGCCGCACGGGGCGATGGCCACGGCGACGAGCGTATTCATGCCGGCATCGGTTGCGGGCTCGGACATGGCCTATGCCTCCTCGAGGTCGAGCTGGTTGTTGGCGATGTCCTGGGCGGTTGCGCGGTAGAGCTCGTCGATAAAGGCGACCTTAAAGCTTGCCGGGGCGTCGGCGACAGCGGCGGCACGCGAGCCGGCAACGTTGTAGACGGCGGTGCCGCAGACGGCGGCCGTAAACGGGTCGGCAGCGCAGGCGTACACAGCCAGCACGCCGCCTTGCGAGCAGCCGCAACCGGTGATCTTGGACATGAGCGGGCTGCCGCCGTGGGACTTGGCCACGGTCATGCCGTCGGTGATCAGGTCGACTTCGCCCGAGACCACAACGGCGCCGCCGGTGTAGCGGGCGAGCGCCACGGCGGCATCGCGGGCGGCGTCGACCGTGTCGGTGGTATCGACACCGCGCACGCGGCTCAGATCGGCCGCCTCGCCCTCAAGACCCCACAGGCCGGCGAGCGCGATGATCTCGGAGGCGTTGCCGCGCACGATGGCGGGCTTGTACTGCTTAAGCTCGTTTACCAACTGGGTGCGCAGACTGCCGATGCCCAGACCCACCGGATCGAGCACCCAGGGCTTGCCGGCGTCGTGTGCCGCCTTGGCCGCGCGGGGAATCGTCTGCTCGTAGATGGGGAAGAGCGTGCCCATATTGAGATAGATGGCGCCGCCGCCGGCAACGAGCGCCTCGCCCTCGTCGGGAAGATAGACCATGGCGGCCGATCCACCCACAGCGAGCTGCGCGTTGGCGACAAAGTCGATCGTCACCGTGTTGGTGATGGAGCCGGCCATCGGATTGGTGGTGCGAATCTCCTCCACGGCCTTGACCATATGTTGCTTAAGCTGTTCCGAATCAATCACTGCACATGCCTCCTTGGCATAGAAAAGGGGCGCTGTGCATAGACAGCGCCCCTGTAAAGGCGGCATGCTCCCTACGCCAGCATTAACTGACAGGTTCAAAGGATTGGGCCCCATGCCCTCTCAGCCTTGTGGTTTGCACCGCCGGCACTCCCGCATCGAATCTGTTGTTCCCTATACTAGCGCACCTGCCAAAAAGGGACAGGTTTATTTTGGCAGGTAACAACTGGGACTTTGCGTTTTCCCAGATGAAACCTGCCGAAATAAACCTGTCCCTTTTTGGCAGGTCGGTACAATAGATGGGATTAAGAATGACCGAGGGGACTCTATGATCAAACTTGTGCTGACCGATATGGACGATACACTGATTCCAGCCGGGCATGACGGCGCCAGCGACTACGCCATTGAGGGTATTCATGCCATGCAGGCGGCGGGTTTGCACTTTGGGCCGGTTTCGGGTCGTCAGCCGTCCGCGATGGGCTGGATGTTCAAAAACCGTTCCGGGTGTTATTCGACCGGTGCGTTCTGTAACGGCCAGGTGATGTTTGTTGACGGCGAAGTAGTCGCCTCGCGCGCAATCGACAACGATGCTCTGATGCGTTTGGCCGACTATCTGGAGCAAGAGACCGACGATACATTTCTAAAAGTCTACAGCCTGGGCGATGACTTTTGGGGCAACGATGCCCATTGTGTGACGAGTGACCCCGAGCGCGTTCGTCGCGCCATGGAGTCGGGCGGCAACGCGTGGCTCAAAGGCGAAGAGGCCCCATGTCGTCCCGTCGTCGATGACGCGTCGGTGTTTAAGGCGAATATCTGGAGTGCCCGTTCGCGTGAGGAGCTCGCGGAGCTACGTGAGCGCGTTGCCGCTGAGGTGCCGGAACTCTCGCTTGTGTTTCCCAACAACCGAGTGCGCCTGTTCGACATCCTTCCGGCTGGTTGGGACAAGGGCTGCGCTGCGCTGGAGCTGGCGCGCGCTTTGGGCCTGACGCCCGACGAGGTGGCCGTATTCGGCGATTCTGATAACGATTTGCCCATGATCGATGCCGTTCCCAACTCCGTTGCAGTCGCCAATGCCAACGAGGCCGTCACGGCTGCCGCACGCTGGCATATTGGCGCTGCGGCAGATGATGCGGTTGCCGGGGCTCTGCATCAGATTGCCGCCTGCGCCGCGACGGGGGAGATGCCGTCGTTTATGCGTCAAATGGACGCGGCAGGTTTTGGCGTCACGAACGTCTAGGGAGAAGGCTATGAAGCTCCAGCAGCTCAGATATGTTGTTAAGGTTGCCGAATGCGGTAGCATCACCGAGGCCTCGCGCCGGCTCTTTGTGTCGCAGCCCTCGATTACCGCGTCGATTCGCGATCTCGAAAACGAGATGGGTGTGCATATCTTTGAGCGCACCAACAAGGGCGTCATTGTGTCCGAGGAAGGCGAGACCTTCTTGGGCTACGCGCGCCAGGTGCTCGACCAGGCCGACCTGCTCGAGGGCAAGTACAAAGGCACGTCCGAGCAGGTGCCGCACTTTAGTGTGAGCTGCCAGCATTATTCCTTTGCCGTTAATGCGTTTGTCGATGTGATCCGCGAGTTCGATGCCGCGCGCTACGACTTTACCCTGCGCGAGGAGCAGACCCACGAAATTATCGAGGATGTCGCGCATATGAAAAGCGAACTCGGCATCCTGTATCTGTCGGAGCACAATCGCGAGGTCATCGAGCGCATGCTTGCCGCCAACGAGCTCGTGTTCGAAGGGCTCTTCTGCGCCACGCCGCATGTCTTCGTCTGCGCCGACCATCCGCTGGCGGGCCGCTCCAGCGTGACGCTCGAGGATCTGGAAGACTACCCGTTCCTGTCCTACGAGCAGGGCAGCTACAACTCGTTTTACTATTCCGAGGAGCTGACCTCGACGTTCGAGCGTCGAAAAAATATCCGCGTGCGCGACCGTGCGACGTTGTTCAATTTGGCCATGGGCCTCAACGGCTACACGGTATGCTCGGGCGTGATCAGCCACGAGCTCAACGGCCCCGGCATTATCTCGATTCCGCTCGACGTGGACGAGTACATGGAGATTGGCATCATCACGCGCAAGAACACGACGCTCACGCGCTACGGTCGGGCCTATATCGACGCGATTCGTCAGCATATCTAGGCTGCTGTGCTCCGCACGGTTCAAGTCTCTTTATGACAGTCCAGACTGATATAGGAAGCATCTATATCAAACTGTTATAAACGTATATTTTACGATGACCATATGAGCGCTCATACTCTGTCCCAGTAAAGCAACCAATGCAAAGGGAGATATCTATGAGCACTTCGATTCAACCGAACGCGCCGTTTCGCGCCGATATCGTCGGCAGTTTTCTTCGTCCGCAGGCCGTGAAGGACGCCCGTGCCGCCTACGCCGCGGGTACGCTCGATGACGACGGCCTTAAGGCCGTCGAGGATGAGGCCATTCGCGATTTGGTGGCAAAGCAGAAGGCGGCCGGCCTGCAGGTGATCACCGATGGCGAGTTTCGCCGCAGCTACTGGCACCTCGACTTTATGTGGGGGCTGAACGGCGTCGAGCGTCGCACCTCGCGTACGGGCTATATGTTCCACGACGAGGAGACCACGGCCGATACCGCCGTGGTGACCGGCCCCATCAGCGGCGAGAACCACCCCTTCGTCGAGCACTTTAAGTTTGTCAAGGCGCTTGAGGGCGAGGGCCACGTTGCACGCCAGACCATCCCGGCGCCGATTCAGACGTTCTCCGAAGTCACGCTCGACCGCTGCGATGGCCAGCAGGAGAGCTTGCGTGCTGTCTATAGGACCGACGAAGATCTCGCCGATGCCATCGCCGCAGCATACCGCACCGTGATTGCCGACCTGTATGCCGCAGGCTGCCGCAATATCCAGTTTGATGACTGTACCTGGGGAATCTACTGCGATACCGACTTTGTCGCCAAAACCGGCATGAGCCCGGTCGACCTGCAAAAGGTGTGCGAGCTGGGCGTGGCGCTCAACAATGCCGCCATCGCGGGCAAGCCCGACGATCTGGTCATCAACACGCATGTATGCCGCGGCAACTACCACTCCACCTACGCTTTTGAGGGCGGCTACGACCCCGTCGCGCCGTACCTGTTTGCGCATGAGGATGTCGATGCGTTCTATCTGGAGTTCGACACGCCGCGCTCCGGTGGTTTTGAGCCGCTCAAGTACGTTGCTCCCGGCAAGAAGGTCGTGCTGGGCTTGGTGACCACCAAGGCGGCAGAGCTCGAGAACGAGGACGTTATCGTCGAACGCATCCGCGAAGCGGCAAAGTACGTGCCGCTCGAGAACCTGTATCTGTCTCCGCAGTGTGGCTTTGCCAGCTGCGAGATTGGCAACAAGCTGACCGAGGACGAGCAGTGGGCAAAGATTGCGCTGGTTAGGCGCGTTGCCGAGCGCGTTTGGAAGTAACGCTACCGTTTGCAGGTGACGGCGTGTGCGAGACATAGCGTATCGCGTACAATGGTTCGGATCATATCGTTCGGGCAGGTTATCCGATATGCCCGATCGCCCTTCCATTCGAAAGGACATCCATGTCCCAGCCCTCGACGCCCGCCGTCAGCGATGCCATCTACGACGCATCGTCGCTCGGCCGCCCGCGCATGTTTTTGCTCGGCCTGCAGCACCTGTTTGCCATGTTTGGCGCCACCGTGCTGGTGCCCGTGCTCACCGGTCTCTCGGTTTCGGCAACGCTTTTGTTTGCCGGCTTGGGCACGCTGCTGTTCCACTTCCTGTCGCGCGGTAAGGTCCCCGCATTCTTGGGCTCATCGTTTGCCTTTATCGCGGGTTATGCTGCCGTTGCGCCGAACGGCGAGGCCGAACTATTGCCCTACGCCTGCCTGGGCGTTGCCTGCGCCGGCCTGCTCTATCCGGTGCTGGCGGCCCTGTTCCGCGCGTTTGGCGCCAAGCGTGTCATGCGCTTCTTTCCGCCGGTAGTGACGGGCCCCATCGTCATTTCCATCGGCTTGATTCTGGCAAGCTCCGCTATTGCCAACTGCCAGACCAACTGGCTTGTGGCTGTTATTGCCGTTGCCGTTATCGTGATCTGCAACATCTGGGGCCGTGGTATGGTCAAGATCGTGCCAATTCTGCTGGGCGTTGTGGTGAGCTATGCCGTTGCGACTGCGCTGGGCGAAGTTGATTTTTCGGGCGTCGCAGCCGCTCCCTGGGTTGGCTTGCCCGTCGTGTGGGACAACACCGTGTTTGCACTCTTTGGGCCGCAGTTCGATAGCGGCCTCGCCACGACGGCCATCATCACCATCATGCCGCTGGCCTTTGCAACTATGATCGAGCATATCGGCGATATCTCTGCTATCGGTTCGACTTGCGAGCGCAACTACATTGCCGATCCCGGTCTGCATCGCACGCTGCTCGGCGATGGTCTTGCCACGATCCTGGCTTCGCTCTTTGGCGCTCCGGCCAACACCACCTATGGCGAGAACACCGGTGTGCTCGCCCTGACGCGCGTGTTCGACCCGCGCGTGATCCGCATTGCCGCGTGTTGCGCCATCGTGCTTTCGTTCTGCCCCAAGTTCGCTGCCGTGATTGCCGCCATGCCGGCGTGTGTGATCGGCGGTGTGTCGCTCGTGCTCTACGGCATGATCAGCGCTGTGGGCATCCGTAACCTCATCGAGAACCAGGTCGATTTCCAGAACAACCGTAACGTGCTGGTGGCGGCTCTGGTGCTCGTGCTTTCGCTCGGCATTGCTTACAGCACCGTCGGTGCCATCGTGCTGGAGCTGGGCGGCGTGACGATTTCGCTTTCCGGTCTTGCCGTGGGCTCGCTGGTGGGTATCGTGCTCAATGCGATTCTGCCCGGCAATGATTTTGAGTTCGATGTCTCGGAACTCGAGGAGACTGTTGAATAGCGGTTGTGTCCAAGTCGGTTAAATAAGCCGGTCATGCGCCCGATGCGCATGGTCGGTTTTTTAGTGCGCAAGAATCCATCGTATGCCACGCGCCATTCGTAGATCGGTTTGGGCAAAGTGGTTGCCGGGGTTGAGCTCCAGCGTTGTTGGAATGCCGCGCTCGACGAGCAACGCTTCCATCGCGCGTGTGTCGTCGAGTACATGCCGCATCATGCGGTTGGGCGTCTTGGTTTCCTTTTTGCCGAGTGACAGGTAGACGGCTTGCGGGCTGCCGGCAAAAGGGGCCGTGCTGGCACGGTCGACAAAGTCGGGAAACCATAGCGACCCCGATGCGCTCGCGGCGCGGTCAAAGGCGTCGGTTTGCCAGAGGGACCAGAGTGCGAAGAGGCCCGCGAGCGAGTAACCGGCAATGCCGCGCCGGGTGGGCGGCTGAGGAAGCGACGACTCGACCTGGGGGATTATCTGATTCAGCAGCTCATCAAGAAAATCGGCAGCTTGGCCGCCGAAAGGCTCGGCATCGCGTACGGTCCCGTCGCATGCCCAGGGGCTCAGCTCGCGATTCCAATCGAGCCCGCCAATGGTGACGAGGGCGAATGGCGGACAGTCGAGCTCTCGGCAACACTTATAAACCTCGCTGCCGTCGCCCACGACCACAGGAAGGTAGATGACAGGCGCGCTTTCCGTATGATTCGAATAAACGGTTATCTGCTTTTGATGCGCTTCCATGACGGGCTTCTCTCAGTGTTGTGATATCGGCAGCCCCAATTGTCGCACGCCAGCGTATGCCGGTTGGGCTAGACCAAAGACAATCTCGTGCATCCCCTGCGGACGCATATGGAAAACGCCACCGCCGGAGGGGAGCTCGGCGGTGGCGTTGTTAAACGGTGCTGGGGCTCGGGGCCTTCGCGGGAGCTGCCATGTGCGCAGAGGCGTCTAAGAACGCTTACGGCTCGCCATGGTGCCTGCGGCGATAGCGGCTGTTCCCGCAAGGACGGTTGCCACGATGGCCGCACCCGAGGTGTCGCCGGTTGCCGCGAGCACGCCGGTAGTCTTGGCTTTCGTGGTTGAAGCCGCAACGGCCTTGGTCGGCTTTGAGCCCTCAGGCTTGGGGTTCTGCTTGGACTCCGCGGGCTTGCTTTCTGCGGGCTTGGTCTCGTCGGGCTTGGGGTCTTCCGGCTTGGCTACCTCGGGAGGTGCGATGGTCGTACTTTTGGCGACTGCTTTGATATAGAGGGAGTCGACCGTGGCGTCGCCCGTGCCGATGGCTTGGCCTGCCTCGTAGATGCCGTCACGGAGCTTGCGATAGTCAATGATCTTGCCGCCTTCGGGCGTCTGGATGGCGGCGTTCTCAATCTTGATGGTGCCGATTGTCTTGCCGTCAGCGCTCATGGCACGGGCAAAGATTGCCGCTGTATCTCCTTCGACCGTTACCTTGCTGCGGATGATCGAGATGACTGCGGGTGTGACGCCCTCGCTGGTCTGGGCGATGATGCCGATGTTCTCGCCTTGGGGTTCGCGCCTCGTCTCGCCATCTTGGTTTTCGCTGTAGGGGATGGGGCCGTCGCCGTTCTCGACATAGCGGGCTATGGCCTTGACAACGGAGTCGCTGATGTAGATGTGGCCGCCCTTCTCGTTGGGTCGATCGTTTCTGGTGGAGAATGCAGCCGAAACCTCGCCTTCCGCAAACGCGTCCACGGTGGAGCCGTTCTTGACGACGATGTCGTCCTGGTAGGTGAAGAGGGCGTTGGCGCCACCGTATCTGCCTTTACTTGCACGGACCGTCACGTTTGCATGATCGAGGGTGATGCCCTTGTGGGCATAGACGCCATATTCAACACCGTTTACGTTGAGGGAGGCGTTTGTGGCTGCGAGGCTGCCCTTGGCCTCGACGGCAGCGTCTTTCTCGGAGCTTGCCTTGACCTGGCCGCCGTCCGAGATGTTGATATTGCCGCCGCTCCAAAGGGCCTCACCATCGGCTGAGCTTGCCTCGACCGTCCCGCCACCCTTGATGGTGAGGTTCTTGTCGGCTCCAATACCCTTGTCCTTGGTAGCCCTGGCGGTGACGGCTCCGCTGTCGTCAATCGTGATATTGCCGTTTGCCCTGATGCCATCCGATGCACCCGTGGCGTTGACGTTGCCCGAACCTTTGATAGCGAGATCACCTCCGGCATTGATGGCATCAAACCCAGTGCTCGTGGCGTTGACGGATCCGGCTCCGTCGATGTTGATATTACCCGTGGAGAGGATAGCGTCCTCAGTAGATGTCACGCTGAGCGTGCCGCCCTCGTCGCCTTGGATATTGAGCTCGGCATTCTCGTTAGTGCCATGAGAAACGTTGATGCTTTCGATCCATTCGGCAGTGACGATGTTGGTTCCCGAGTAATTCACGTTGAGCTTGCCTGCGGCCTGGATCTCGCCGCCGTTATAGTTGTTGAGCTTCAAGTCGTCGGCGCCGTCCCACGACCAGGTACCGGCCTCGTCGCTCGCCGCGGTGTTGTACTTGTTGCCGCCGACCTTGACCCATTCCGCTGCGAGCGAGACGCTCGGCATGAGCAGCGAGCTCACCGTGAGCGCGCACACGGCGCCCACGACGATGCGGCGCGTCACGCGGCGCCAGCTGCCGTGCGCGAGCAGCGTGCGACGGCGCACGTCGGGCTCGACAAAATGGGCTCCAGAGGTTTTGTCATTGCGCTTGGGGGTCGTGAACAAGGCGGCCATGGTTACTCCCATCCTCATAGGGCCTATGCGATTAAGCCCAGCATATCTGCAGGATGTAGCCGGCGGTAGTGCCGTTTGGAGGGCAAAATGTCCAAAACTTGGGAAGCAAAACATCGCGCGTCTGTGCGTTGCCTGGCTTTAAAAGAAAAGCGCGGAGCCGCTCGATGCGACTCCGCGCTTTGGTGTTCTGTTTTAGCAGACTATGCCGCTACGCTACAAAGAAGTAGACGAGGAAGGCAAGGGCTGCGATCCACATGAGCGGCTTGATCTTGGAGGCCTCGCCCTTAAAGAGCGCGACGATCACGTAGGCGATAAAGCCCAGGCCAATGCCGGCAGAGATGGAGTAGGTGAAGGGCACGCCGGCGACAATCATGAACGCCGGGAAACCCTGCGACACGTCGGACCAGTCGATCTCGGAGGCCTCGCTCATCATGAGGTAGCCGACGTAGACCAGGGCACCGCAGGTGGCGGCGCTGGAAACGATGGTGACGATGGGGGAGAAGAACGCGGCGAGAATGAACAGCACACCGGTGGTGACGGAGGTGAGACCCGTGCGGCCACCGTCGGCAGCGCCAGAGGTGGACTCGACGAAGGTGGTGATGGAGGAGACGCCCATAAAGCCACCGGCAGCAGCGGCCACGGAGTCGACGACCAGGATGGGACGGATGTCCTCGACATTGCCGTCCTCGGTCAAGAACTCGCCCTGCTTGGCGACGGCCATCGCGGTGCCCATGGTGTCGAAGAAGTCACTCATGAGCAGCGAGAAGGCAACGACGAGCAGCATCGGGTCGGTCAGAACCTTCACGATGGCCATGTTGCCATCGGCGGTGCTGGCAAACGGGGCGCCAAAGGTCGAGAAGTCGAGCGGTGCGATGAGGCCCTCGGGCGCATGGGTGACGCCCAGCGGGATACCGGCGATAACGGCGACGATGATGCCGATGAGCAGCGAGCCCGGCACGTTGCGGGAAGCCAAGGCAACCGTCACGACGATGGAGATGATGCCGACGATAAAGGTGGGGGAGGCGATGTCGCCCAAGCCGACGAGCGTACCGGCGCCAGCGGTGATGATGCCGGCGTCGCACAGGCCGATCATGGCGATAAACAGGCCCAGACCCACCGAGATGGCGTGGCGCAGGACCACGGGGATGGCGTCCATGATGGCCTCGCGCAGGCCGCAAAGGACGAGCAGCAAGATGACGATACCCTCGAGGAAGATAACGCTCATGGCCACGTGCCAGTCACCGCCGCACATGGTGGTGGCGATGCCCGCGATCATGGCGTTGATGCCCAGGCCCGACGCGCAGGCGAGCGGGCGGTTTGCGAAGATGCCCATGCAGATGGTCATGATGCCGGCGCCCAGGCAGGTGGCGCAGGCGAGCGCCCCCGCATCGATGCCGGCGCCCGAGAGCACCGCGGGGTTGACGGCAATGATGTAGGCCATTGCCAGGAACGTTGTCAGTCCAGCGCGAAGTTCGGTCCCGATTGTGGACTTGCGCTCACTGACGTGAAAAAGTTCGTCCATGCATACCCTTTCCTTGTTCGGCCCCGAGTTTAGGCCGATTGACACGAACTCATTTACTATATCGCCTTTACAACCTTGCTGTTCTCACATGTTGATGTTCGGCGCTTTGTAGCGGACGGGCGGTATTTTCCGTATGAAAATGTGTGGGTACCGTATACTTAAGCAGTTACAACGACCCCTATGGAGGAACGTATGATTAAAGAGCTCTGCCACGACGAGGCTATTCTGTCCCAGCGTTGCGAGGTTGCGACTGTCGAGGACGAGTCGGTGGCACAGGACCTGATCGATACCATCAAGTCGCTCGACGATGCCGGCTGCCTTGCCGCCAACCAGATCGGCGTTACCAAGAAGGTCTGCGTCTACCTGGACGATGCCGGCGAGCCCCATGTGCTCTACAACCCCCGTCTGGTGTTTGGCCTGGGTGCCAGCAAGATGGAGGAGAGCTGCCTGACGCACGAGGAAATCACCAAGTCCACGCGCTACATCAAGTGCAAGGTTGCCTTTGACCAGATCGTCGACGGCAAGATGAAGGAGTGCCGCCGCGACTACGCGGGCTTTGAGGCACAAATGATCCAGCATATGATCGACCACTGCTTAGGCAAACTCGTCTAGAGCGGTTCAATTGGGGACCGAATTTGCGGTCTTTGAGCCCGGGTATGACATTGTTGTCATGTCCGGGCTTTTTTTGTTTAGCGCCTTTTTGTTTGGTGACAATAAGCTTAGCAAGAACGTAAGGCTAGGAGGCGCTATGTGCACGAGTATTCGATTTACCGATGATTCCGGCCACATGTATCTGGGACGCAACCTCGACTGGAGCTTTGACTACGGCCAACAGGTTCGCGTGATGCCGCGCGGGTTTCACATTCCGTATTCGTTTATCGACGACGCGACAGCGGCACACGCGGTGATCGGTATGTGCATCGATTACAAGAACTACCCTATGTTCTTCGATTGCGGCAACGATGCGGGCCTCGCCGTGGCGGGCCTCAATTTCCCGGGTTATGCCGAGTATGCCGAGGGGCCGGTTGATGGAAAGACCAATATCGCGGCCTATGAGTTTCCCCTGTGGGTGGCAGCGACGTTCTCGACGGTCGATGAGGTCGAGGCCGCGCTGCGCGACACGGTGATTGTCGCCAAATCTGCCGGAGAGGGGCTGGGCGTGTCGCTGCTCCATTGGATTATCGGCGACAGCCAGCGTAGCATCGTGGTCGAGATGATGGCTGACGGCCTGCATGTATACGACGATCCGGTCGACACCCTTGCCAACCAGCCGACCTTCCCGTGGCACATGGAAAACCTCCGCACCTATATCACCGCCACAAGCGATTTTCCGCAGACGGCGACATGGCGTGGCGCCGAGCTCAAGCCCTATGGCGCGGGTGCCGGCATGCGCGGTATTCCGGGTGACTGCTATTCGCCGAGCCGTTTTGTAAAGGCGGCGTATCTCAATGCCAATTACCCGCAAAAGGAGAGCGAGACCGAAAACGTCGTCCGTATGTTCCGCTCGCTCGAAGGCGTGGTAATGATTGAGGGGGCGTCCAGGATGGGCGATGGCAAGTTCGAGAAGACTATCTACACCGGATGCTTTAGCGCGCGCACGGGCAATTATTACTACGCGATGTATGAGGATCCGTCGATTCGCTACGTGAGCCTGACAGATGCCGAGGGCGCGAGTCCCGATAGGCTCGTGGTTCCCGAGCCGCGTCGTTCGTAGCCGATAGCTTTACTGCAATGCAAAGCGGCCCTGCATCTCTCGCGAGGTGCAGGGCCGCTGTCGTTGATTTGTGACGTCGCTAGAAGTTGACGTCGTTGAGTTGTTCGCTCTCGAGGCCGTCGAGCTGTTGCTGTTCGGGCGTATCGGCGACGCTCTCGAGCAGCTCGGTGGGATCGACGTTCATGTCCCTACCGGCCTCGTTGCCGTTGACCAAGTCGTCCGAGAAGATATCGACTTCCATTTCCTCGGCTTCCTCGATCTGAACTTCGAGCGGCACTTGGGTGCGTACGAGTTTGACTGCCGGACGCATGCGGGCAAAGAGGGGCACGTACTCGATGATGATGGCCGAGTTCTCTAGACCGTACCAGCGTGCCGGGCTTCCGCAGGCGCGGCGGACGGCGTACTTGATGGCCATCACGCGGTGGTCGTTGCGGTTGATGTCCGTTTCGGGGGCGAGCATCTTGCGCAGCATGCAAAAACGGAAGTCGCCCACGTTGCCGCGTGTCTCGTAGATGGAGTAGGTGTGATGCTGCGGCGGCAGCTCACCCGATGCCATCAGGTCGCCAACGATCTGGCGCAGGTAGGCATTGATGCGCTGGTTGACCTTAAAGCCCAGGTCCAGGCGCACGCGGAACAGGAAGTCCGTGCCAAAGGTCTCGACGGAATACTCGTGCGTATAGGGCTCATCGGTAACGTACACGTTGATGAACCAGTATGCCTTGGCGCGCTTGGGATGCTTATCCAAGATGGAATAGAGCACATCGCGGTCGAGCGTGAGCGGGTCGGGGCTGTTGGTGAGGAACACCAGGTTGTCGGCAAGCACGGGATAGGTCTCGTCGTTGCGCAGGCGGTCGAGCTGGTCAATGTACTTGGAGACGGGCAACAGGATGGTCTGCGTGCGCTCGATGGCGGTGCCGCGGCGCCACACGTACATAAGGCCAAACAGCAGCGCGGCCAAGAAGATCATGACATAGCCGCCGTCAAAGAACATGGTGAGGCACGAGGCAAAGAAGCACAGCTCAATGGCGCCAAAGAGCAGTGCGAAGACGCAGGCACCCAGTTTGTGCTTGAGGATGCCGGCGATGTAGCTCGTCAAAAGCGTCGTGGTCATGAGCATGGTCACGGTGATGGCGAGGCCGTAGGCGCTCTCCATGCGCTCGGAGTTCTGGAACAGCAGCACGATGAAGATACAGCCGACCCACATGATGTTGTTGACGAGCGGAATATAGAGCTGGCCCTTGGTGTCGCTGGGGTAGTGGATGCGCAGGTGCGGCATGAGATTGAGACGGGTTGCCTCGGATATCAGCGAGAACGAGCCGGTGATGAGCGCCTGCGAGGCGATGATGGCCGCTACGGCCGAAAGCACGATGGCAAAGGGGCGCAGGGGCTCGGGAAGCATCATGTAGAACGGGTTGACGATATCCATCGCGAGCATCTGGGGGTTGGAGTTATTGGCGAGCAGCCAAGCTCCCTGACCCAGATAGTTGAGGATAAGGGCCGCCTTAACAAACGGCCAGGATGCATAGATGTTTGCCTTGCCCACGTGGCCCATGTCCGAGTAGAGCGCCTCGGCGCCGGTCGTCGACAGAAAGACGAAGCCGAGCACCATGATGCCCGAGTGGTTGATGGGCGAGAATAGGAACATGATGCCGCGAATGGGGTTGAGCGCGCGCAGGATGGACAGGTTGCCGAGCATGTTGAACAGGCCGGCGCCAGCCAGGAATAGGAACCATAGCGTCATAAGCGGGCCGAACAACTTGCCGATCGACGAGGTGCCGGCGCGCTGCATGGCAAACAGGCCGCAGATAATGATGATGGTGATGATGATGACGTTGGTCTGGCCGTCACCCAAAAGCGCATGGCCCCACTCGATAGTGCGCAAGCCCTCGATGGCCGTGGTAACCGTGACCGCAGGGGTGAGGATGCCGTCGGCGAGCAGCGCCGCGCCGCCGATCATGGCGGGGAGAATCAGCCACGGCGCCACTTTGCGCACCAAGCTAAACAGTGCGAAGATGCCGCCCTCGTTGTGGTTATCGGCCTTCATGGCGATAACCACGTACTTGACCGTGGTCACGAGCGTCATGGTCCAGATGACGAGCGAGAGCGCGCCCAAAATCATGTCCTCGCTGACGGTGCCGATGCCGCCGTTGTTGGCGACGATTGATTTCATGGTGTACATAGGGCTCGTGCCGATGTCGCCGTATACGACGCCGAGCGTTACGAGCAGCATGCCAGCGGAGAGGGGGATGGCGCCATGTCCGCTCTGACTACGCTGGTCTTGGAGGCTTGCCTCCAGTTTGTTGTGTGCCACGTGGACTCCCTTGGACATCCGGCCTCTGCCAAGGGCAGTAGACCTTTATGCCATCTTTATACATATAAGAGCAGTTTGGCACATCGGGGTGTTTTAGACAATAATCCCCAGCTGGGGATTATTTATATACGCAGGTAGCATTTCAAAGCAGAGGCTTTTAAGCACGTGCTGTCTGGGCGATGCTAGCCTTGGCGTTTGCGCGTTTGCCGGCGAGCTCGCAAAAGATCGCGCCGCCGATGATAAGTGCGGCGCCCATCAGGCGGACCGGCGTTATGGCTTCGCCCAAAAGGACGGCCGAGAACACGACGGCCGAAAGCGGCTCGAGGTAGCCGACGACGGCGACGGTCTGCACGGGCAGCTTGGCGACGGCACTAAAGTAGAGCAGGCAACCGATGCCGGTGTTGACGACGCCGAGCATGACGACGGCGCGCCAATCAATACCGGCGGCGACGCCGGCGGACAGGAATGAGGGGGCACCTTGCGTGAAGAGCGTGAGGACCAGCGCGGTCACAAAGGCGGCGCCCACCTGGAGCGCGGAGTTTTCGAGGCCTTCGATATGTGGCGCACCCTTGCTAGCGATGACCATCAGCGCATAGCAAAATGCCGAGGCGATTCCGCAGGCGATACCCGCAATGGACATATTGCCGCCTAGACCTTGCGCTGCAATGAGAAAAGCACCGCAAGCAACGGCGATAAAGCCGGCGATTTTGCCGCCGGTCAGCTTTTCGCCAAAGACGAGCGGGGAGAGGGCCATGACGATGATGGGGCCGCAGTAGTACAGCAGCGAGGAAACGCCGACGCCGATCGTCTGGTAGGCTCGGAACAGAAAAATCCAGCTGGCGCCCAGCGCGGCTCCCGAGAGGAGGAGGGCTGCGGCTTCGCGGGGGCGAGACGGTGCCTGCAGCTTATGGCGTTGGGTGACGGCGAGGATGGTGACAAGCGAGAGTGCGCCCAAAAACGTGCGTAGTAGCACGATATCGGAGCTCGGCAGCGCGATAGCAGCGGCGATGATGCCGTTGGAGCCAAACAATAGCAATGCTGCTAAGTACGTAAACAGTCCGTTGTTCATGCGCTGACATCCCCTCTATATCCGAGCATGTTCACTATGGGTGAACTGGCTTTAGAAGAAAAGCGAATATAATGCATGGCAAACATGACAAAAACTCATGCAAAGGTGGAGACGTGCCGTGGAGACTAATATCCAAAAGATGCAAGTGCTGCTCGAGACGGTGCGTGCCGGCAGCTTTACGCGTGCTGCAGAGCGGTTGAGCTATTCGCAGTCGGGCGTGAGCCGCATGGTGGGCGACCTTGAGGCAGACTGGGGTTTTAAGGTGCTTGATCGCAGCCGCGAGGGCGTAGTGCTTTCTGCCGACGGGCGGCAGGTCATGCCGGCAGTCGAGGCGTTATGCGAAGAGTTTGGCCGCCTACAGCGACGGGTGGATGAGATGCGTGGGCTCATGCGCGGCAAGATCTGCATCGGTACGTTTTCGAGTGTGGCGACCCACGTGCTGCCGCCGGTGATTGCGCACTTTCGCGCCGATCACCCGGACGTCGATTACGAGCTGCTGATGGGTGATTACTCCGAGATTGAGCAATGGGTGGCGGAAGGTCGCTGCGACCTGGGCTTTATTCCGCGCGAACCACGCGGCGCCGGCATGGCGTCGCGGCCGTTGGTGCAAGATGAGTTGATGGCCGTGGTGCCAGCGGACTCCTCGCTTGCTACCGCGGAGGTCGTTTCCCTTGCCGATTTGGCCAACGAGCAGTTTATTCTGCTGGAACGCGGTAGCGACGACGAGATTACGCCGCTGTTTCGCCGCGCGGGCCTGGCGGTACGCTCTAAACTGTCGACCTGGGATGATTATGCGATTATGGCCATGGTCGAGGACGGTCTGGGCGTGAGCATTCTTCCGGCGCTCATCTTGCGCCGCTGCCAGTTCGATGTTGCCGTGCGCCCGCTCGAGGGACATCCTCATCGGCAGATCAACGCCATATACCGCACCGCTGACGTTTCGCTTGCGGCGGCTCGTTTCCTTGAATATCTCTAAAAGCGCGTACCTGTTGTCTACTTTGGGACAATTCTCGGGGTTCGGTACATTTTCTTATGAAATTGAACTTTCGGATAATGCGCCGCGCTATACTGCTTGCTAAATTGAACCTTGGTTCAATTCGTGTTCTATAAATTGAACTTTGCCAGCAAGGAGGTTCTAGTGGCCCAAGAGACGTTTAGCGATCGCCTGCGACAGGCTATGTCCGATCGCGACGTTCGCCAGTCGGACGTGATCCGCGCATCGGAGATGCTCGGCAAAAAACTCGGCAAGAGTCAGATGAGCCAATATGTGAGCGGCAAGACGATCCCGCGGCGCGATGTGGCTGAGCTGCTCGCCCGTATTTTGGAGGTCGATGTTACCTGGCTGCTTGCCGGCGACGCCGATCAAGGCGAGGCATCATCACCCCGCAACGATTCCAAGCCCGAACCCCATCCCTCAGCTCAAATTGCAAGGAGCACCACCATGCGCACTTTTTCTAAATCCACCAAGCTCGATAACGTCCTGTATGACGTGCGCGGCCCCGTCGTCGACGAGGCCGCCCGTATGGAGGACGAGGGCGAGCGCATCCTCAAGCTCAATATCGGTAACCCGGCGCCCTTCGGTTTCCGCACGCCCGATGAGGTCATCAAGGACATGCGCCAGCAGCTGCCCGACTGCGAAGGCTATTCCAACTCGCGCGGCCTGTTCTCCGCGCGCAAGGCGATCATGCAGTATTCGCAGATCAAGGGCCTGCCCAACGTTCAGATGGAGCATATCTACACGGGCAACGGCGTGTCCGAGCTCATTCAGCTTTCGATGAACGCGCTGCTCGACAATGGCGACGAGATTCTGATCCCCAGCCCCGACTATCCGCTCTGGACGGCGTGCGCAACCCTTGCCGGCGGTCATCCCGTACACTATCTGTGCGATGAGCAGGCGGATTGGTATCCCGACCTGGAGGATATGGAGTCCAAGATCACGAGCGCGACCAAGGCCCTCGTCATCATCAACCCCAACAACCCCACGGGTTCCGTCTATCCGCGCGAGGTGCTCGAGGGCATCGTCGAGGTTGCACGCAGGCATCAGCTGATGATCTTTGCCGATGAGATCTACGACCGCCTGTGCATGGACGGCTACGAGCACGTCTCGATTGCCTCGCTCGCCCCCGACCTGCCCTGCGTCACCTTTAGTGGCCTTTCCAAGTCGCACATGATTGCGGGCTATCGTATTGGCTGGATGGTGCTTTCGGGCAACCAGCGCTGCATGAGCGACTTCATCATGGGTATCAACATGCTCTCCAACATGCGCCTGTGCTCCAACGTGCCGGCTCAGTCGATCGTTCAGACGGCACTCGGTGGTCATCAGTCCGTTAACGACTACATCCGTCCCGGCGGCCGTGTCTACGAGCAGCGCAACTTTGTGTATGAGGCGCTCAACAAGATTGACGGCATCTCGGTGGTTAAGCCGCGCGCGGCGTTCTACATCTTCCCCAAGATGGATGTGAAGAAGTTCAACATCACCGATGACGAGCAGTTCGCCCTCGACCTGCTGCACGAGAAGAAAATCCTGATCACGCGCGGCGGCGGCTTTAACTGGGCCGAGCCCGACCACTTCCGCATCGTGTACCTGCCGCGCATGGAAGTGCTCAAAGAGTCGCTCGAAGACCTCGCCGACTTCTTCGATCATTACCGCCAGGCGTAACGGCAAAGGTAGCCTGTAATGAAACGGTCGGCCCGCAACGGATGCGGGCCGACCGTTTTCTGTCTAAGCCCGTGCTGTTAGCACTTGTCTCGTTGAGCGGGCGAGGTTCGCGTGTGAGCGGTAAGTTCTATTCCAAAATGGAATACAGTGGGCTTAAGCTGGAATTGATGTCCGGGTACCTGCTTTTCTAGAATGTTTTCAACAAGATGAAAGGCGGTTCCAACCAATGATTATCGATGCAAATTCCTACTGGTTCGACGAGCACATCTTTCATGACGAGACGCTCTGCGAACAGTTTTTGGCCGAGGTACCCCGCGCCTATGACACCGAAGGCTATCTGACCATGAATTCCGCCGGCAAACGACAGATCGTGATCGAGATGCCCGCCGGTTCTCCGGGTCTTAACTACATTGAGGGCGACTACACCCTCGAGAAGCGCTTGGCCGATATGGATGAGGCGGGGGTCGACAAGGCGATCCTCAAGCTCCCCGGCTGCCACGAGTGGATGTCGCTCGAGATGTGCCGGCGTTTCAACGACGGTATGGCTGCTGACGCGAAGGCGTCAAATGGCCGTCTGATTCCGCTTGTCGCCGTGCCGCCCTTTGGCACCAAAGCGAATTTGGAGGAGCTCGACCGCAGGCTCGACGATGGTTTTGCGGGCGTGCAGCTCTGCGCTCACTACGGCAAGCGCTATCTCGACGACCAGGTCTTCTCGAGCTTTTTCGAGCACCTGAACGAACGCCATGTCACCGTTTACGTGCACCATGTTCCCGTGCCGGTCGAGAACGAGTCGCTTCTCGCGTACGACAACCTTCGCCGCTCTTATGGCCGCTGCGTCGACCAAACTACGGCGATCGGCCGAGAGATCTTTGGTGATTTCTTTGAGCGCTATCCCAATATCAAGATGGTCCACTCCATGCTCGGCGGCGCATACTTTGCGTTCAAGGAGATGCTGCTGCCTCATGGTCCCAAGCGCCCTGATGCTTCTGGCCGTTTTCAGGTCGATACCGAGACCGTTTCCAGGCACCTCGAGAACAACATCTATTTCGACATGTCCCATGCCCAGCCTTGGGGCAAGACACTCCTCGCCTGCGCGGTTGACGTGCTGGGTGCAGACCATATTGTTTTTGGCACGAGCTATCCCGTCAAACGCGAGTGGCTCACCGAGGGTGTCGCCTGCGTTCGCGCTGCAAATCTGAGCGATACAGACAGCGACCTTGTGCTTGGCGGTACGGCGCAGCAACTGTACGGTGTCGAGTGAGCGGCAATCAGAGGGGAGTATCTGCCATGGGCGAAGGAGAGATGAGGGCTGGGGCCGCTCGTGTGGCCATCGATCTTGGGAACGTGTTGCCGTTCGACGGTTTCGACGAACTCCGTCATGAGGTCTTCGCCCGTGCCCTTATCATCGAGGGGACGGGGCGACGCGCCTGCGTCCTTTCGCTTGAGGTCACCTCGATCGCTCCGGCTCTACTCGCCGATCTGCGTGAGGTTGTTGAGGATGCCGCCAATTGCAGCGGTGCTTATTCTTGGGTGGTTCCTACCCACACGTTTTCCATGCCTCACGTCCGCACTTCCGGGCATCTTGCCGACGATGCTACCCGCAATTGCAACGAGCGCTATCGCGCAGCGCTCGTCGCTGCCGCCCGCACGGCTGTCGAGCGCGCTGTTGCGGGCATTCACTCTGCCACGCTCGCCACTGTGGAGGGCGAATGCCCCGTGAACGTTAATCGCGACATTGAGACGCCTGCCGGCTGGTGGTTGGGCTCGAATCCCAGGGGGTTTGCCGACCACACGATGCCCGTACTCGCCATAAGGGATGCCGGGGGCGAGTATGTTGCCGTGCTCGCGACGGCGGACGTTCAGTCCTCCGTGCTCGACGGGTCGCGCGACTCCGAGGGGAGGCGCATGGCGAGCGGAGACCTCTTTGGTTTTGCCGCCATGTCACTCGAGCGCGAGCTGGGCGGCGTTGCCCTGTTGCTGCCAGGCGCCGCGGGCGACCAAGGTCCGGCGGAGCGCGCCATGAACGTCATGTTCGATGCGGCCGGCGTTAAGCAGACGGTCGATGCCCATGAGGACGGATACCGCATGCTGCACCAGCAGGGGCAGGCCTTGGGCAATGCTTTGATCGAAGCCGCTCGCATGGCGCGTGAGGATGACGCTACCGGCATTGATGCCCGCACGGTCGACGTTCTCCTGCCCGCTCAGACACGCGCCGATTTTCACTCTTTGGCTCCGCACCGAACGTATGAGTTTCATGCCGCTGGCGAGCAGCGCACGAGGGTCTATCTGCTCCGGCTGGGAAACGTCGAGCTTGTCGGCGTACAACCCGAGGTCTCGAGTGCATTCGGCGCCACTGTGCGCGCCGCCCGGTCCGGCTCTGTGTTCTTTGCCACGCTCGTCAACGGCGGACAGAAGTACCTACCGGCTCCCGACGCGTACGAAAAAATCACCTATGAGGCTATGAACTCCGGTTTTGCCGCCGGATCCCATGAGCGCCTCGTCGAAATCATCATTGCCGCCTTGAATGCGGCGTGACACAGAAGGAGAACGTGCATGAACATTGGACACGCGCGCCGCAAAATTACCCCACAGGGCGACATCTACCTGATTGGCTACCGCAATCTTCCCAACCGTCTTGAACCTGCGACGGGCGTCCATGATGACGTCTTCGCCAACGCCATCCTCTTCCAGCAAGGCGAACGTGAAGTGTTTCTTTTTAATGCCGATGTCCTCGAGTTCGAGGAAAGCATGGCCGAGGAAGTCAAGACAATGCTCGCCGAGCGCTATGGAATCGACCGTGACTGCGTTTTGCTCTCGGCGACGCACGACCATACTTCAATCGTCGCTTACCACCGCAGCTGGTGGACGGGAAAATTCGACGAGAACTACTACCGCTGGTTCCTCGATACCATTTGCCAATGCTTTGAGGAGTGCCGCGCCAACGCACAGCCCGCGATTTGTCGCTTGGGCAAGCAGGTCATCACCGGTTTCTACGACAACCGCATCATCCCAGGTGAACTCGCCGACAATGAGGTCATTGTCGTATCGTTCTTCGATACCGAAGGCAAGCCATTTGCGGGCTTTGTGAACTGGGCGGTGCATTCCGCTTGCGTCGGACCCGACTGCACGGAGCTCACGAGCGAACTCGCCGGTCTTACCGGCAAAAAGCTCGCTCAGAGTCTTGGTTACTATCCGGCCATGGTCGTCGGTGCTGCTGGCGACTGTAGCGACCGCAATTTTCGCCAGGGACGCGGCATTCCCGAGGTCGAGCGCGTTTCGACCGGTCTTGCCGAGGCGATTTCCCAGATCAAGCTCGATCGCGAGGTCGTTCTCGACCGCATCGAGCCTCAGACGTTCTATCACACCGTTGCCCATGACGACTTTTCGCTCACGCTTAAGTGTGCCGTCATCAGTTTGGGCGGCCTGCATCTCTTTGTGTTCCCGAGTGAGCTCGGCAGCGACTTGGGTATTCGCATGAAGCGCGAATGCCCGGTCGAGGGAATAGTTTGCGGTTACACCAACGGCTATTTCGAGTATTTCCTTCCGGCACGCGAGTACGGCCTCTCCTTTGAGACCGAGCGTACTCAGATTCCCCAGGGCGAACCGGAACGTCTGTGTGACAAGTTCTGCCAGACGACGAGACTTCTCGGCGCAGCAGATTCGCGTTTGTAGACCTGATTGCGTGACATGGGCCAATGAGGCTCGCCGCCATGTGATCGGCATCTTCCATCTTCTCTGCCGTTTCGCATCCCGGGCGTACGTGCGTCCGCGGATTTCAAAGGGGGAAGCGGGTTCCTTGCCCTCCCACGTCGACTACGGAGGCATGAAATCGATGCTATACCCCGCTCAGAAAAAGGAGAATTCCATGAAATACCAGAAGCTTTGCGATGAAATCATCACAAAGGTCGGTGGTCGAGACAATGTGTTAGACGTGAGCCACTGCATTACGCGTCTCCGCTTCCCCCTCAAGGATGAATCGCTCGCCCAGACCAATGAGCTTAAGGCGACGAAGGGCGTCGTTGACGTCATCCAGGCCGGCGGACAGTATCAGGTCGTGATTGGTGCCACTGTCGAGGCCGTCTACAACGACCTTGTTCAGATTGGCGGGTTCGACTCCAAACCCGCACTCGATATCGATGAAGGCGACGACGTCAAAAAGGGCGATCCATTCTCGCGTCTGCTGGCCATCATCTCCGAGATTCTGCAACCGGTTCTTGGCGTGCTTATGGCCGGTGGCTTTATCAAGTCGATGCTCGCGCTCTGCACGGTTGCCGGTTGGCTTGCCAAGGACAGCAATACGTATGTGACGCTCTCGGCAATCGGAGATTCGGTCTTCTATTACTTTCCGCTAATCATTGGCTGGACGTCGGCCAAGAAGTTCGGACTTAAGCCCGTTATGGGAATGGCGCTCGGCGGTATCCTCGTCTACCCGACGCTCGTTGCCCTTATGGGCGGAGATCCGCTCTACACGCTCGGCGCCGGCACGGTCTTCGAGTCCAATGTCTACGGTGATATTTTTGGCATCCCGCTGATCATGCAGAATTACTCATCGACGATTCTGCCTGCGATCTTTATCGTCTGGATTGCCTCCAAGGTGCACAAGGCCCTTTCTAACGCGCTGCCCGCGCTTGTGAGCTCGTTCTTCTCCAACATCCTAACGCTCCTCATTTGCGGCATCCTTGGCCTGCTTGTGGTCGGTCCGGTCATGACGGTCCTCTCCAACATCGTTGCCCAGATCATTCTGATGCTCATCAACTTCCAACCCGCCATCGCCGGCTTTGTCATCGGCACGTTCTGGAGCCTGCTCGTCATGTTCGGCCTGCACTGGGGTATCATCCCGCTGTGGTTCCTCGATGTCGCAACCTACGGCTATGACCTCATTAACCCGCTCGTGTATGCAGGCGGTTGTGCCATCGCCGGCGCTGTGCTTGGCATGATCATCCGAACCAAGGACTCCGAGGAAAATGCTGCCGTCAACATTCCCGCCCTTGTCTCTTCGATTTTCGGTGTCAACGAGCCTGCGCTTTACGCCATCTTGCTGCCGCGTAAGCGCCTTATGTGGGCAACCTTTATTTCCGCTGGTGTAGGCGGCGCCATTGCCGGCCTCATGGGTGCCAAGCTCTATGCCTTCGGTGCCTCCGGCCCGCTCGGTTTCCCGAGCTTTATTAACCCTGCCGGCATCGACACGGGCTTTATCGGCCTTGTCATCTCCGGTGTGGTCGCTTTCGTTCTGGCTCTTGTCGCCGCTATGGTGATCGGTACCAAGAAGGACGAGGGCGGTAAGGCACTCAACATCTCGGTGGACTAGTCTTTCTGCGCACTTTGATTAAATATGCCTCGGACGGCGACGTGCCGCCCGAGGCATATTTGTGTTTTGTGCCGCTGTCATCGTGTTTGCGGACACAGGTCTGCGGTTGTGGAGCAGCGGGGATTATGACGGGCGTGCCACGGTGGAAGACGTACGGTCGCCCTGCAGGAGCTGACGGTAGGGGAGGAAGCCGATGAACGAGACGACCGCCTGCGAGTGCGCGGCGTTCCGCTTGAGGTAGAGCCTGACCTCGGAGGTCGCCGCGGGCTCAAGCGGCACCAGGGCTACCTTTCCGCTGGCAAGCGATTCCGCCGGCTTGCGCATGAGGAATGAGACACCGGCGCCGCGTGCGACAAGAGAGATGATGTTCTCGGCTCGTTTGCCGGTGAACGTAACACGTGGGCCAAATCCAGCTTCGCGGCAAATGGAAAGGACGAGCTCGCTTACGAACGAGCCTTGGGGAAGCATGAGGAAATTCTCGTCGATAAGGTCGTCTATCTCGACGGTGTCACGTTCGGCGAGTGGATGGTCGAGCGGAAGGACGGCCACGAGCCGGTCGGTCGTAAAGGGAATCTTTTTGAACTCCGGCTCGATGGCGCCGCTGTCACGGATGAAGGCCAGGTCAATGTCCTCGTGTAGGAGCATGCGCTTGAGTGTGTCGCCCTCGCCCTCGATGAGCTCGACAGAATATGAGGGGTTCGCCTGCTGAAAATCGATGACGGCGTCCGTAATCCCATAAGGGGCCATAATGGGGATAGAACCTACGGTGAGGTGCTCGAGCGGCTCACCTGCACCTATTTGAATGGCGGCAAGATAGCGATGCTGAAGCGTCGCAATTTTTTGCGCATAGGGGAGGAGCGCTTCACCTTGCGCGGTGAGTGTTACGTGGCGCTGGCTTCGATCGATGAGCTTGCAGCCGAGTTCGTGCTCCATTGCCATGATGTGCTTGGAGAGGGTTGATTGCGACATGAAAAGCAGTTCCGCCGCATCAAGAAACGTGCGTGACTGCGCTAAGATGGCGAATTCGCCAAAGCGGCTGATATCCATAGGGAGGCCTCCGGTACCCTCATTTTGGCGGGTGGCCTAAACCACGACGCCGTTGCAGTGGTCGATTTCGTGCTGGATGATTTCGGCGGTGTAGCCCGAGAAGTTTTTGATGCGGTGAACGAAGTTCTCGTCCAAATACTCCACCTTAATGCGACGATAGCGGGTACAGGGACGCTCGCCGATCAGCGAGAGGCATCCTTCGCTCGTCTGATAGGCATTGACCTGCTCAAGAATTTGAGGGTTGTACATCAGGAGTGTCCTGTTGCCGTCCTTTACGCAGATGATGCGTTTGCGCACGCCGATCATGTTGGCGGCGAGGCCCACGCACTCGCGCTCATGCTCGTGGAGTGTATCCAGGAGATCCTGCCCGGTTGCGGCATCGTTGGGTCCCGCGTCTTCGGAAGGCAGACGCAAAAAGAACTCGGATTTCATGATGGGTTTAATCATGGCGGGCTCCTCATGTCTTATGCTTTCGTGGACTTTTAATAATAGCGCGGAAGGAAAGCTGTGCGTCCGCGTTACAATCTTTCGACGTTGGACCATGTTGCCAGATTCGTCGTGTACGGCGTCTGGCGTAAGTCTAGGGCTCATTTTCGCCCTGGACTGTTCCTCTGGGGCGATGCGACTGTCGTTCCAAGAGGAAGGAAATGCATGGGGAGCAAATCTCAGCAACAAGTTCAAGTAACGCCATCGGCCACTGCGGCGATTCTCGTCGTAATGTATATTGCAGCCTTTGTTGCCGCGTTTAACGAGAACATCATTAACGTGGCGTTGCACGACATTATGGCAGCCTTTTCGGTGAGTGCCACCACGGCACAGTGGCTCGTCTCGGGCTACATGATCGTGACGTCGATCTTTACGGCCATCATGGCCTTCCTGTCCGGCCGTTTCTCGACGCGTAAACTGCTGTTTTTCGCATGCGGATGCATGGTCGCCGGCGAAATCCTGTGCCTGGTCGCTCCGTCGTTTAGCGTTTTGCTGCCAAGCCGTATTTTGCAGGCTGCGGGATCGGGCATCTTGTTCCCGCTCATGATGAACGTGGTGTTGTCTTGCGCGCCGCGCGAGAAGCTCGGTCTGTATCTGAGCCTGGGCGGTGCCTGCATTACGCTGGGGCCGGCGTTTGGACCTGTGATCAGCGGTCTTATGTGCACGTTGTTTGGCTGGAGGGCGGTGTTCGTAGTGCCGCTGGTGGGCGGCATTGTGGTCGCTGCGGCGGGCGTAAAGCTTGTTCAGAATGTCGGAGAGCGCTCGAACGCCACGCTTGATATTCTGTCGGTTGTTTTGCTCGCTGCCGGCATTACGGCATTTGTGTATTCCGTAGGCGAGTTCTCGACCAATCTGATTGCCGGCATCGTGACGCTTTTTGCCGCCGTTGTGCTGCTCGGCCTGTTTGCGGCCCGCCAGCTTAAGCTCGAGCATCCGGTGCTTAACGTGCGTCCCATGGCGAGCGTTCGTTTTTGGCCTGCGTGCTTGCTTGTGGTGGTGTCGATGATGACGACGTTCTCGATGAGCGTTTTGTTGCCGCTCTATTTTGAGGGCGCATACGGCATGACCGCGCTTGTTGCGGGCCTGCTCATTTTGCCGGCAATTGCCTGCAACGCTGTGACCTCGATTGTGGGCGGACGCGTGATGGACGCCCGTGGCGCATGGCCGCTGCTGCCGGTCGGCTTTGCCCTGATTGCCGTGGGACAGACTGCCATCTCGATGACGGCGGCAAGCATGAACATCGGCGTCGTCGTGGCGCTGACCGTTGTGGTGTATGCCGGAGTCGGTTTGGTGTTGAGCCCCTCGCAAACGGCCGGCTTGGAGACGCTGCCTGCCGCTGAACATCCTCACGGAACGGCATTGCTCAACACGTGGAACATGATTGCCGCATCGTTTGGCCCGTCGCTGTTTATCGGTCTGCTCTCGAGTTCTGCTGCGACTGCCGGCGCCGCTGGCGCTGCGACGGACGTTGCCCAGGCGATTGGATTTGCAGCTGCCGTGCGTGTGGCGGCTGTAATTGCCGTGGTCGGGTTCGCGGTGTCGCTGGTGTACGCTCGTCGCGAGTCGCACATGTCGCATTAATGTGTGCACATAGATTCTGCAGCTAGATTGGATGGCGACACCATAAACTAATGGACGTTTTGCCGAGAGGCATGAATGTTTAAAGCGCAAAGAGTGCGCGACGGGCCCCGCGAATGGGGCGATGATGCCCGAGAGGGCCAAGAAGGAGTCTCATGTCCGAGAACGAAGAGATCATGAACGAGACCGAGAACGAGACCATGGCTGCCGAGGTCGAGGCAGTCGAGACCGTGGAGACCGAAGCTGCCGAGGTTGAGGCTGCTGACGAGGTTTCCGCCGAGGAGGAGGCCGAGGTTGTCGAGGCCGCCGTTGATTACGATGACGAAGAGCTGATGGACAAGATGCAGAAGGCCGCCCGCCTGCTGCGTAGCCGTCGCTTTGCTATTTCCAAAGAGGAGGAGGCCAAGGCCGAGCGCATGGCGAACATCGAGCGCGCCATCAAGCTCCTTGACCTCAAGCCCAAGATGGAGCAGAAGGAAATGTCCGACCTGCTGGGCATGCGCCTTCGTGAGCTCGATGGCCTGATGGCCGAGGCCGAGGCTGCCGATCTGGTTGGCCGCATCGACGACGCCGAGGGCGATATGCGCAAGATCGTTGTCTTCGCTGCCGAGGATGCCGCTGAGGGCCTGGTCGAGCTTGCCAACAAGAAGGAGAAGCTCCTGCCTGAGCTTTCTTATGAGGAGGCCACCGAGCTGATGGCCGCTCTCGATAAGGTCATCGCTCCGCTCGTCGCCATGGGCCTGGACGAGGACCGCGGTCCTCGCGGCGGTCGTGACGATCGCGGTGGCCGTGGCGGCGACCGTGGCGGTCGCGGCGGCTTTGGCGATCGCGGTGGCCGTGGCGGTGACCGCGGTGGCCGCGGTGGCGATCGTGGCGGCCGTGGCGGCTTTGGTGACCGTGGCAGCGACCGTGGCGGTCGCGGCGGCTTTGGCGGCAACCGTGGTGGCTATGGCGATCGCGGTGGCAACCGTGGCGGCTTCGGCGGCAACCGCGGTAACGACCGCGGCGGTCGCGGTGGCGATCGTGGCGGCCGCAACGGCGGCGGCTTCCGCGGCAACCGCTTCTAGTTGGGTTACGCGGTTTTACCAAACCGCGTAACTAGTTGACGCTGCGCGCCCACCAGAGCGACAACTTGTCATTCAAAGAGGACGGCATGACCAGAAGGTCTATGCCGTCCTCTTTTCATGCCAATTTGTTCGCTCTGGTGGGCGCTCGCTGTCGGTGCCAAAACATCGACATTGCCATGATCCAGACCTGCTAAAAGATAGTCGTTGGGTGTTCCTATAGTTTTGTCAACCGTCGGGGCTACTCCCGGTAGGGCACC
>CAUAIH010000008.1:0-111857 GCA_958429025.1 uncultured Collinsella sp.
GCGGTCGGCGGGGCCATTGTGGCTCTTGACAGCGGATTGGGTCATATGAGCGAAAACCCGCCAGAGCGAGCAAGGTGCCTTGAAACGAGGTGGCATTGATCTTTTGATCATGCCGCCGAAGTTGAAAGGCAGATTGCCGCTCTGGCGGGTTTGCAGCGTCAACTGGTTACGCGGTTTGGTAAAACCGCGTAACTCTAGTAGTTGGCTTCGTAGCCGTTGCCGTCACCGGTGGGCTCTTCGTAGTAATCGGAGCCGTCGCTCGAATCGTCGGAATCGTCCGAGCCACCCGACGAGGTCGCGGTGCCATATGCGTAGTCCTCGGACGTATTGTTGTTGAGGTCACCGATCGTGGAGCTGGAGCCGTCTGAAAGGCCCATGGTGTTGGGGCCCTTGGGATCCTCACCAGCGTCGACGCGGGCCATCATTTCCTTAAGCTCGTCTTCGTAAACAAAGACATAGCTCACGCCGTCGATCATAGTGCTGTCGTCGGCGTACGAGGGCAGGTTGGCCGAGTAGATGCCCTCGACATCCATGCCGCGCATGGCGTTGACCGTGGACACGATATCCTGAACGCTCATATCGGTTACGAGCATATCGGACAGCGAATTAACCAGGCCAAAGATCTTCGTGGCATCGAAGTTATTGAGAATCTGGTTGGCAAGGGCGCCAAGCACCTGACGCTGATGGCGCATGCGCGTGTAATCGCCGTCGGCATAGGTGTAGCGGCAGCGGGCATAGGTAAGGGCAGTAGCGCCGTCCATATGCTGCTGACCAGCGGTAATCTTAATATCCAGGTGCTCGGGATCGTCGACGTCGTCGGTCGCGTTGATGTCGATACCGCCAACCGAATCAATAAGCGACTGCATGCCGTCAAAGCTGACCTCGGCATAGTGAGAAATCTGCACGCCGCACAGCTCGTTGACCGCCTGGACCATGGCCTCGGCGCCGCCAACGGTGTGGCAGGCGTTGATCTTCATGGTCTCGCCCTTGTACACGACCTTGGTGTCGCGCGGAACGGAAATGAGCGTCGCCTGCTTTTGCGTGGGGTCGATGCGTGCCAGGATAATCGAGTCGGCACGATACGTATCTTCGCCCGGACGACCGTCGGTACCAAGAAGCAACACGTAGAACGGATCTTTTGCCTCATCGGTATCGACCAGAATCTGGCGCAGGTTGTTGGTAATGACATTGGAGTCACCAAGCTTGCCCATGATAGTGGCAAACCACAGACCTGCAGCGGTCGTGGCGCTCAGCAACACACCGAGCACGGCGATGAGCGCGACACGGCGAACCGTGCGGCCGCGACGGCGCTGACGGGCGCGCTCGGAATAGCGTGCGACATTGTCGCGACTGTAGATCTTGGCCTGCGCACCAGTCGAGGGTCTTCGGGTGTTATCCGCTAGGGGCTTCTTGTTAAACATAGGCAACCTGCATTAGTAGATGACGGGATCGGGAACGGTGGCATGTTCGACATGCGCGCCAAGCGCCTGTAGCTTTTCGACAAACTGCTCGTAGCCACGTTTGATGTGATGGATGGCCGAGACCTCGGTAACGCCATCGGCGATAAGACCGGCAACCACAAGAGCCGCGCCGCCACGCAGGTCGGGTGAGGTGACCTGTGCGCCCGAGAAGCCCTTGACGCCGTGAATCATGGCGTGATGGCTCTCGATACGAATATCGGCACCCATACGCACGAGCTCGGAGGCGAACATGAAGCGGTTCTCGAAGATGTTCTCGGTAATTACGGAGCTTCCGTCGGCAAGGGCCGAAAGCACCATGATCTGCGCCTGCATGTCGGTCGGGAAACCCGGGAACGGAAGCGTCTGGATATCGACCGGCTTGATGCGCTCGGCGCGATTGACGTGGACACCGTTCTCGATACGCTCGCACTCGATGCCCATAAGTTCCATCTTTTTGAGCACCATGCCCAGGTGGATGGGGCAGAAGCCCGTAACATCGACGCCGCGTTCATCGGCCATGAGGGCGCCGGCGACGATAAAGGTACCGGCCTCGATACGGTCTCCCACCACGCAATGGGTAACGGGATGCAGCTCCTCCACGCCCTCGATGGTCACGACGGGCGTGCCCGCGCCGATGATCTTGGCACCCATCTCGTTGAGCATGTTGGCGAGGTCGACGATCTCGGGCTCGCGGGCCGCGTTGTCGATAACCGTGGTACCCTGCGCGCGCACGGATGCCATAATGAGGTTCTCGGTCGCACCGACACTGGCAAACTCGAGCGTGACGGTGGTACCGCGCAGACCCTGGGGAGCACTGGCGTTGATGTAGCCGTGGGCGGTGTCGAACTCGACGCCCAGAGCCTCGAGACCCAAGATATGCATATCGATCTTGCGAGCACCCAGGTTGCAGCCGCCCGGCATGGCGATCTTGGCGCGATGGAAACGACCCAGCAGGGGGCCCATCACAGCCGTGGAGGCGCGCATCTTGGCGACAAGCTCGTAGGGCGCCTCCCAAGAATCGACCTGGGAGGTATCGATCTCGAGCGTGTGCTCGTCGAGAACATCGATCGTAGCGCCCATGCCCTTGAGCACCTTGCCCATCACGTGGACATCGGAAATATCGGGCACGTTCCGCAGCGTCGTCTTGCCCGGCGCCAGAAGCGTTGCCGCCATAAGTTTGAGCGCGGAGTTCTTAGCACCCGAAACAGGCACGGAACCTCCGATGGCGTGGCCACCCTCAACGCGGATAATATCCAAGGTCTACCCTTTCAAAAAGCATGCCCGGGGTGGCTGGGCCATCCCGGGCATGATGTGTTCGCAAATGGTCGAACGCTAAAGCGTTTGACTATTGGGCAAGCTTGAGCTTACACCATGCGATTTCATTATAGAGGTAGGCGCGGCGTGCATCATCCTCCGACAAATTACCCAGCTTCTCTTCAAAACCTTGAATATCAGCTTTAACCTTGTCGGCATCGACGGTCGCCAAATCGCAAGCGCGCTCGGCGAGAACGGTCACGACATCGTCCGCAACCTGGGCATAGCCGCCGGCCACGGCAAACGTGTGGTCGACAGTGCCCATGGCCTTATCGGAAACGCGAACGTAACCGCGGTCGATCGTGCAGATCTCGCTGGAGTGAGCAGGCAGAACGCCAAACTCGCCATCCGTGGACGGAATCGACACAAACGCAGCGTCGCCCTCATAGGCGCAGCTCACGGGGCACACGATGCGGATACGCATAACCTACTTCTCCCCCATCTTGCGGGCGCGCTCGCGCACGTCCTCAATCGTGGAAGCATAGCGGAAAGCCTGCTCGGGCAGGTCATCGGCCTTGCCGTCGACAATCTCGGCGAAAGAGCGGACGGTATCCTCGACGCGGACGTAGACGCCGGGGTTGCCGGTGAACTTCTCGGCGACGTGGAAGGACTGCGAGAGGAACTGCTGAATCTTGCGGGCACGGTTGACCGTAAGGCGCTGCTCCTCGGACAGCTCGTCCATACCCAGAATGGCGATGATGTCCTGAAGGTCGGAGTACTCCTGCAGGAGCTCCTGGACCTTGACGGCGACACGGTAGTGCTCCTCGCCGACGATCGAGGGATCGAGAGCGTCGGAGGAAGATGCGAGCGGGTCGATAGCCGGGAACAGGCCGAGCGACGAAATGCTACGCGAAAGAACCGTAGTGGCGTCGAGGTGCGTAAACGTCGTGGCAGGCGCCGGGTCGGTCAGGTCGTCTGCGGGGACGTAGACAGCCTGGACGGAGGTAATGGAGCCCGTCTTGGTCGAGGTAATGCGCTCCTGGAGGTCGCCCATCTCGGTTGCCAGCGTGGGCTGGTAACCAACGGCGGACGGCATACGGCCCAGCAGTGCGGAAACCTCGGAACCTGCCTGGGAGAAGCGGAAAATGTTGTCGATGAACAGCAGAACGTCCTGGCCGCGATCGCGGAAGTACTCAGCGGTGGTAAGGCCGGCCAGACCGATGCGCAGGCGCGCTCCGGGCGGCTCGTTCATCTGACCATAGACCAAGCAGGTCTTGTCGATAACGCCAGACTCGCTCATCTCGAGATAAAGGTCGGTACCCTCACGGGTGCGCTCGCCGACACCGGTGAACACCGAGGTGCCGCCGTGCTCCTGGGCGAGGTTGTTGATGAGCTCCTGAATCAGAACGGTCTTGCCGACGCCGGCGCCGCCGAACAGACCCGTCTTGCCGCCACGGATGTAGGGCTCGAGCAGGTCGACGGCCTTGATGCCGGTCTCGAAGATCTCGGTCTTGGTGGTGAGCTCGTCGAAACGGGGCGCTGCATGGTGGATGGGGTAGAACTCCTCCACCTCGGGCATGGGCTTGCCGTCGACGGGCTTGCCCATAACGTTCCAAATACGGCCGAGCGTCTTGGGGCCAACGGGCATCTTCATGGGCTCACCGGTATCGGTGGCGATGAGGCCGCGCTGCAGGCCGTCGGTCGAGGACATGGCGACCGTGCGGACGACGCCGCCCGGAAGCTGGCTCTCGACCTCGAGGATCGTGCTCAGATGACCGATCGGGGTCTCGGCCTCGACCGTGAGCGCGTTGTAGATCGGGGGCACCGCGCCGTCAAACTTGACGTCGACGACAGGGCCGATGATTCGCACGATGCGACCATCACCGGCAGTCGTCTTCTTGGTGGCTTCCTCGACCGCAAGCTTTACGGTGTTATTAGCCATTACTGTTCCTCCAATGCTGAGGCTCCGCCGACGATCTCGTTAATCTCGGTCGTGATCGAAGCCTGGCGCACGCGACTATACGTGCGGGTAAGGGTCGAGATGATCGCGGTGGCGTTTTCCGTCGCGGAGTGCATGGCCTTGCGGCGTGCACCCTGCTCAGCAGCCGCCGAATCGATCAGGGCCTGGTAGATGACCGTCAGGATATAAGACGGCACAAGCTTGCCGAGAACATGCTCGGGAGAGGGCACGAACTCGAACGTGGACGAGATGCGCTTAGGGGCGTCGGTCTCGTTCTTACGCGGACCGTGGGCCATAGCGATCATCTCGGGGTCGAGCGGCAACAGATGCTCGACGCGAAGCTCCTGATCCACGCGGTTCTTAGCGTGGTGGTAGACAAGCTCGACACGGTCAAGCTCACCGGCACGATACGCATCGCAGATATGAGAGGAGATCATGCGGGCCTGATTGAAATCGGGCTCAGAGGAGTTGCCCTCAAAGTGCATGACGACGTTTGCGCGGTCACGGAAATACGTGGCCGGCTTACGCCCGCACGCGATGATCTCGCACTCGATGCCGTCGTTCGCCCAAGAAGCGGCGAGCTTTTCGGCCGTGCGCTCCACCGTCGTATTGAAACCGCCGGCAAGGCCGCGGTCCGAGGCAATAACGACAATCAGGCCATGCTTGACGCTCTCATGCTTCTGCAGCATGGGATCGGTGCCCGAACAGGAGGCGTCGCCGGCGACCGTCAACATGACGTCGGTCAGCGCCTCCTTATAGGGCTCGGCCTGCTTGGAGCGATCGAGAGCACGACGGATCTTGGCCGTAGAGACCATCTCCATCGTGCGCGTGATCTGCTTGGTCGTGGTAACCGAGGAGATTCGCTTCTTAATGTCGCGAAGGTTGGCCATGGGGCTTAGTTCTCCTCTGATCCAGAAACATCCGAATGGTGCTTGGCCATGAACTGCTGCTTGAAGTCGCCGATGACGCGCAAGAGCTCAGCCTTGGTGTCATCATCGATCTTCTTGGCGCGAACCTTGTCGAGCAGCGAGCCAAAGCCATTGTCCATGTACTCGATGAGCTCGGCACGGAAAGGCAGCACGTCGGCGATCTCCAGGTCATCCAGGAAGCCCTCGTTGCCAGCGAACAGCGTAACGATCTGCTCGGAAACCTCGAACGGCTTGTAGCGCGGCTGCTTAAGGAGCTCGGTCATGCGAGCGCCGTGGGTAAGCTGCTTTTGCGTGGCCTCGTCGAGGTCGGAGCCGAACTGCGTAAAGCCGGCGAGCTCCTGGTACGAAGCAAGGTCCAGACGGAGGTTGCCGGCGACCTGCTTCATAGCCTTGGTCTGTGCGTCGCCACCGACGCGGGACACGGAGATGCCCACGTCGACTGCCGGGCGTTGGCCCTGGAAGAAGAGCTCGGACTGCAGGTAGATCTGACCATCGGTAATGGAAATGACGTTGGTCGGAATGTAGGCCGAGACGTCGCCATCCTGGGTCTCGATGATCGGCAGGGCCGTCATGGAGCCGTAACCGTTCTTCTTAGACATCTTGACGGCACGCTCGAGCAGACGAGAGTGCAGGTAGAAGATGTCGCCAGGATAGGCCTCGCGTCCGGGCGGACGATGCAGCGTCAACGACATCTGACGGTATGCCACAGCCTGCTTGGACAGGTCGTCGTAGATGACGAGCACGTGGCCGCCGGGATTGGTCTCGCTGGCGGGCTTGCCGTCCTCGCCGTTGTACATGAAGAACTCGCCGATAGCGGCACCGGCCATAGGCGCGATGTACTGCATAGGGGCGGAATCGGCAGCGGTTGCCGAAACGATGATGGTGTATTCGAGCGCACCGTGCTGAGCGAGGGTCTCGCGGATGTTGGCAACCGTGGAGGCCTTCTGGCCGATGGCGACATAGATGCAGACCATGCCCTTGCCGCGCTGGTTGAGGATAGCGTCGATGGCGATGGCGGTCTTACCGGTCTTACGGTCGCCGATGATGAGCTCACGCTGACCACGGCCGATAGGCACCATAGAGTCGATGGCCAACAGACCGGTCTGAACCGGCTCGCACACCGGGGTACGGTCGATGACGCCGGGGGCCTTAAACTCGATAGGACGACGGTGCGTGGCAACGATGTCACCCAAGCCGTCGATGGGCTGGCCGAGCGGATTGACGACGCGGCCGAGCATGGCGCGGCTCACAGGGATATCCATAATGCGGCCAGTGGTGCGGCACTCGTCGCCTTCCTTGATGGAGTCGACGGCACCGAACAGAACGGCGCCGACCTCGTCACGGTCAAGGTTCTGGGCAAGGCCGAAGACGGTCTCACCGGTATCGGAGCTCTTGAACTCCAGAAGCTCGCCTGCCATGGCGCTCTTGAGGCCGGTGACGCGCGCGATGCCGTCGCCTACCTCGTCGACCGTTGAAACCTCATGCGTATCGACCGTCGCGGAGAGGCTCGTGAGCTGCTCCTGCAGTTTCTTGGCGATATCCTGGGCATTGAGGGTTTCGGACATTAGGCTTCACCTCCGTACGAATTAGCAGAGTTTGCGAGGGTCTCCTGCGCGATGCGCAGCTGCGTCTTGACGGAAATGTCACGACGCTCGCCGTGGGCCTCGAGCACCAGGCCGCCCACGATAGACGGGTCGACCTGCTCGATAAGGAATACCTTGCGGCCGAAGTCCTGCTCGCATTTCTTAGTGATGGTTTGACGCAGCTCGTCGTCGAGCGGGATCGCCGTGGTGACGGTCACGCCCACTACATCCTCGTCTTCCTCGGCAACATACTTAAAGGCAGCTGCCACCTTGGGAAGAAGGTCGAGCTGGTCGCGCTTGGACATGGTGTCGAGCACGGCGATGATCTCGGGGCTGGCAGAAGCCAGGCGCTCGATCATCTCGAGGTCCTCGAACACATGGTTCTCGGCCTTAGCGGCTTCCAGAAGGGAGCGCGCGTAGGTCTCGAGCACCTTGTCCTGATAGCGGCTAGTCGGCATTCAGGCTACCTGCTTCCTGGATGTAGCGCTCGATGAGCTTCTTCTGCTCGGCCTCGTCCTCGAGTGCCTCGCCCACGATCTTGGTGGCGACGGCAACGGACAGGTCGGCGATAGAGCTCGCGGCACCGGCGTAGATGGACTTGCGCTCGTCCTCGACGGTCGTGTGGGCCTTGGCGATAATCTCCTCGGCCTCCTTGTGAGCAGCCTCGATGATACGGGCGCGCTCGGACTCGGCGTCCTTACGGGCCTCGAGAACGATGTCGGCAGCCTGACGACGGGCGTCGGTGACGATCGAGTCGGACTCAGCGCGCTTGGCGATAGCCTCCTGCTTGGTCTTCTCGGCCTCGTCGAGGCTCTCCTCGATCTTCTTGCCGCGCTCTTCCATGGTTTTCATGATGCCCGGCAGGGCGACCTTAGCCAGCACGATCCAGATGATCAGGAAGGCGATAAGCGCCGGGATGAACTCCGCCATCTTAGGGATGAGGATGTCCGCACCGGCAGCGCCGTCCTCGGCGAACGCGGAAACCGGCATGAGCAGCGCGGCCGCGGACGCGGAGAGTGCGATCGCGCTCTTCTGGGATGAAAGATTCATACTTGACGCTCCGTGCTATTTAACGATCAGCGCGACAACGAAGCCGATCAGAGCCAGAGCCTCGCCGAAGGCGGAGCCCATGATGAAGACGGTGAACACGCGGCCCTGGACCTCAGGCTGACGGGCCATAGCACCCGTAGCACCCAGAGCAGACAGGCCGATAGCAAGACCAGCGCCGATAACACCGAGACCGTAACCGATAACTCCCACGATTCCTCCTTTGTCGTGCGTGTCTTATTTCACGCAGGATAACCTTTTTATAACTGCCAGGCTCCATGGGTACGGGCACCGGCGGTTTAACGAATTGCCTTACCTTTAAGGCGCGAACGGAAGACTACTCCTCCTCCGCGACCTCCTCTGCCTCGGAGACATACACGGCGGTAAGGACCGTGAAGACGTAAGCCTGGATGGCGCCGACCACAAGCTCGATCGCATAGATCAGGATGAGGATGGCAAGCCAGGCCAGCGAAGGCAGGGCGCCGACGGCGTGGGCCGCGGAAACCTGCTGAAGCAGCGGCTGCATGAACATGCTCGCCATGATGGCGAACGAGCCCATGACCACGTGTCCTGCGAACATGTTGCAGAACAGACGGACGGCGAGCGTGATGAGGCGCAGGAAGGTCGAGAAAAGCTCGACGACCCACACAAGCACGTTCATCGGGAAGCTCACGCCCTGCGGGGCGAGGCTCTTGATGTAGCCGATCACGCCGTGAGCCTTGCATCCGTAGTAGATGAAGTACACGAAGGCGAAGATGGCAAGCGCGGCGGTGGAGCCGATTGCGCCGGTGCCGGGCTTCATTCCCGGGATCAGGCCGATCATGTTATTGATCAGGATGAACAGGAAAAGCGAGCACAGGAACGGGAAGTGCTTCTTCCAGTTCTCCCCCACGACGCCCTTGCCGATATCGTTCTCGACGTACTCGATGATGTACTCGAAACCGTTGACGAAGAAGCCCTTGGGAACTAGGGTCTGCTTCTTCTTGAACACGGCCAGGACGATCAGGAGCACGATCGTGGAGACGATCAGCCAAAACGAGTACTGCGTGATGCCGCAGCTCAGATCGCCCACGACAGGGGTGGAGCTGAACTCGCTGACCAGATGATTAATCTCATCAGGCAGCTTTTCAAAAATTTCCACGACTTACCTTTCGACCTCATGAGGATCTCGCAGTGCCTTGGCGACGCGAACCGTGCAGGCGGCCATAAAGGCCACGAAGCCAATCGCCTCGCCCAGGAGGAACATGCGAAATGCCTCTCCGAACAACACAAACACAACCAAGGTAAAGACGAGCAGGGCGATTGCCGAGACCGCCAGACTCACCATGCCCTTGAGCATGTCCGCATTCTGCTTATCGTCAAGAACCGGCTTGAGCGTAAAAACAAAGGGAAGAAAGGCGACCGCGCCCGCGATGGCGCCCGCAACGATAGCGAGCAGATCGGCTATCTGAAACACTGGCGTCCCCACTTTCCTTTTTAACGCTTCACAGAACAGTTCCCGCCAAACATTGGTGACTATTGTACGAGCCAATCGCTAAAGTACAACCGAAAAAGCATCGGTTAATACGCACCTGTTCGTTTTCTTAAGACCTTCTTTATGCCGCAGGTACGGTAATACGTTTTTCTCGAACCCTGCAGGGCAAAACGTCCGTTAACAGGGGTGAGCGCGGTCGCCTTTTATTTGTCCGCGCGCACCGTTTCTTCGTATTTTCGACGTTAGCCGGTTTGGCCCAGAGACTACAGCGTGCCGTAGATGCGGTCGCCGGCATCGCCCAGGCCGGGGACGATGTAGGCGGCCTCGTTGAGGTGGTCGTCAATGGCGCAGGTATAGATATGCACGTCGGGGTCTTTCTCGGTCAGCGACTTGAGACCCTCGGGGGCCGCGACGATGCACAGCATGCGGATGTCCTTGACACCGCGCTCGCGCAGATAGCTGATAGCCATCTCGGCAGAACCGCCCGTGGCGAGCATGGGATCGACGACCAGGCAGATACGCTGGTCGATATCCTTGGGCATCTTGCAGTAATACTCATGCGGCTCGTGGGTGACCTCGTCGCGCTCCATGCCAATGTGGCCCACGCGGGCAGAGGGCACCAGGTCGAGGATGCCGTCGACCATGCCAAGGCCCGCGCGCAGAATGGGGACGATGGCGAGCTTCTTGCCGGCAAGCTGCTTGAACGTGGCGGTCGTGATGGGGGTTTCGACCTCGACGTCTTCCATAGGCAGGTCGCGCATGGCCTCGTAGCCGTCAAAAAGCGCGAGCTCGCGCACGAGCTGACGGAACTGGTTGGTGCCGGTCTCCTTGTCGCGCAGGATCGACAGTTTGTGCTGGACGAGCGGGTGATCGACAAGGGTCACACGGGACGTATCGTAGGTGACGGTCATGGGTTGATGCCCCTTTCGTTGCGGCCGGAAGATGGCCTTGCTGACATGGCGCGCCGCGGTGCTGTTGCCGCACGCCGTGCATAAGTTTAGCGGTTTGTTGTATCGAGTGCCCCGTCGCAGCCCTATTGAGCGGTGCTGAGCGAACGCCTGACCGCATCGTGCCAACCGTCCAGGTTGTGCTCGCGACGCTCAACGGACATATGGGGATGGAATGTCTTGACGATCTGGGTGTTTTGCTCCAGCTCCTCCAGATCCTCCCAATACCCAACCGCGAGGCCCGCCAGATACGCGGCACCGATCGCCGTTGTCTCCACCGACTCACATTGCAGTACGGGGATATCCAGCAAGTCTGCCTGGAACTGCATGATGAACTCGTTGCGCGAGGCGCCGCCATCGACGGACAGGCGCTCGATCGAAAGACCCACGTCCTGCTCCATGGCACGCAGCACGTCATAGCTCTGATAGGCCATGGACTCGCAAGCGGCACGCACGATGGTCGCGCGACTCGAGGCGCCGGTCAGACCGCATACGATGCCGCGGGCGTGCGCGTCCCACCAAGGAGCACCCAAGCCCGCAAAAGCGGGGACAAAGTAGCATCCCTCGTTATCGCCGATCGAGGAGGCGAGCTGTGCCGATTCGGATACGTTGGAGATAACGCCCATGTTGTCGCGCAGCCAGTTCATCGTTGAGCCGGCGGCAAAAATAGAGCCCTCGAGCGCATAGCTGACCTTGCCGTTCGCAGCGATACCGATGGTGGAGACCAGGCCATTCTTGGATTCGACGATCTCGTCGCCGGTGTTCATGAGCATAAAGCAGCCCGTGCCATAGGTGTTTTTGGTCTGGCCGGGATGGAAGCAGCAGTGACCGAACAGCGATGCCTGCTGGTCGCCCGCCACACCCATGATGGGCGGCATGTTGGTCATGATGTCGCTCGCGACGCGGCCGTAGTCACCGGCGCTCCAACGGACCTCGGGCATCATGGCACGCGGGATGTCGAAGAGAGCCAGCAGGTCATCGTCCCAGTCCAGCGTATGAATATTGAAGAGCGCCGTGCGGCTGGCGTTGGTGTAGTCGGTGGCGAAGGTTTGGCCGCCGGTGAGGTTATAGATGAGCCAGGTATCGATGGTGCCAAACATGAGGTCGCCCGCTGCCGCGCTCTCGCGCGCGCCGTCAACGTTGTCGAGAATCCACTGCACCTTGGAGGCCGAGAAATACGGGTCGAGCGTAAGTCCCGTGCGGGAACGCACCAGCTCCTCGCAGCCCTGCTCGGCCAGTTTATCGATTGTCGAGGCGGTGCGACGGCATTGCCACACGATGGCGTTATAGATGGGTTGGCCGCTTATGCGGTCCCACACCACCGTGGTCTCGCGCTGGTTGGAGATACCGATGGCGGCGATGCGATCGGAATGGATGCCGCTCTTAAACTGGACCTCCATCATCACGCCGATCTGGCTGGCAAGCACCTCCGTGGGATCCTGCTCCACCCAGCCGGGGCACGGGAAGCTGGTTTTGACGCTACGACGCGCCTGGGCGACGATGCAGCCGTACTCGTCGACGATGGTCGCGAGTACCGAGGTGGTGCCGCAGTCGAGCGCCATGATGTAGGAACCGCCAAAGCTAAACGAGGCGTCTTCCATACCCAGGCTACCTAGATTCAACGACATCGCTTACACCTTTCTATTGCATCGGGTCGGACAGGACCCGCTCGATCTCTGATGCGGGAAGTGCGCCTTGGCGCAGGATCTGGAGCTCGCCATGCTTAAACGTCACGATGGTCGAAGCATCGCGGCACGGCGTCTCGCCCGCGTCGACGGCCACATCGACCCCCTCCAGAATACGGTCCTCAACGGCGGCAAAGCTTGCCGGCGCGGGCGCGCCGTGCGTGTTGGCGCTGGTGCAGGCAAGCGGACTGCCACAAGTACGGATGAGCGCCTGCACCACGGGCGAGGCCGACGCGCGAAGGGCCACCGTATCGTCGGCGGCGCGCATAAAGGTCGGCACGCAGGGCGCCGCCTTGACCACGATAGTCAGGGCGCCCGGCCAGCATCTTCGAGCAAGCGCGCGGGCCTCTTCCGGAATATCCACGCCGTAGCGATCGAGGGCCTCGGCATCATCGACCAGCCAGGCGACCGTTTGGGTGAGGTCACGTTGCTTGAGGGTAAAGATGCGACGGTAGCCGGTACCGAGTGCGGGCACCGCGGCGCCATTGACGGCAACCTGCGGATCGCGCGGCCACGGCAGAGATTCGCTTGTATCTTGGGGCAAGGCGTCCGAGAAAGCGCTGACTGCCACAGCGACACCATAGACGGTCTCGGTCGGGATCAGGGCCAAGCCACCACAGCTGAGTACCTCGGCCGTACGCTCGACGGCGAGCCGATGCGGCTCACGCGCTCCCTCGAATACCCGATAGACCGTCTGCATGTGTATGCCAGCCCCTTACGCTCTGGTGAAAGTTTGTTTACTGAGGGGCATTCTCGCACGAAACGTTCAACCTATTTGCCCAGAGCGCATGTTGGTTTGGTGAGCGGCTCTAGTAGTCGGTGAAAGTGAGGGGGTTATTGGACTGCGACGAACTTCTTTGGCCTGCCGGCGTGGCGTTCTTGGGCGGCGTAGCGCTCGATGCTGTCTATCGTTATCATCCGACGGCCGTCGACGAGTTCAACATCGAGCTTTCCTGCTTTGACCAGCGCGGTAATCCGCGAAGCGGAGACTTTGAGGTCCAGCGCTGCGTCTTTAAATGTTCGGCACGCCGCTTCCCGAGCGTCATCGTGGTCGATTTCGACTGAAAGGGCCACGACCTCGGCCGAGCGTTCGTACCCTGCCGGAGTCAAACCGTTGTTGAGGTCGTCGGCCAAAAACGCCATCAGTGCCTCGGTGGCATGGGCAATCGCTTCTTCGCGCGTGTCGCCATCGGCAAAGGCGCCGGGAATCTGCGGGAAGCTAGCGCAGTAACCGTCGTCTTCTTTTATGAGAACGCAGTCATAGGTAAATCGCTGCCTCATTTTGCCTCCAACTACCATCCAGCTTGGCGACGAATACTTGCCCACGTGCCCTTCTTTGGTCGATCACCACCAGAGCCGTTCACGGTGACAACACGGTCACCAGAAACATACTTAGCATGACTACCGACTTGCGCGACCTTCACGAATCCATCGTGCTTGAGTAGGGCAATGATTTCCCGAAAGGTAGGAGGTTGCATGGGCCGACCTCTTTCAGCCGTCCTAATTATAAACTAATTTATAATTTTTGCTAACCAGTTAATAAATATTACTGGCGCTGTTTGGGCTCGGTGACGATGGCTCGGACGATGCGGGGACGATCGGTGAGGTCGCGGACGATGCGCACGTCCGAGAGACCCGCCTGGCGACAGAGCTCGGCCGCGGCATCGAGGGCGCCCTCGTAGAGCTCGCAGGCAAACAGGCCGCCGGCGCGCAGCATATAGGGCGCCGCATTGAGCAGGCGGCGGAAGATATCGAGGCCGTCGGCGCCGCCCTCGAGCGCTAAATCGGGCTCGAAGTCCTTGACCTCGTGCGGCAGCGAGCGCATGACGTCAGTCGGAATGTAAGGCGGGTTGGAGACGAGCACGTCGAAGGTGCCCCATTCCTCGCGGGGGATAGAGCTCACCAGGTTTGTGAGGCTGAAGGCGACCTCATCGGACGTAAGCCCGAGCGCGTCGCGGTTTTTGGTGGCCAGGTCAATGGCACGCGGTTCGATATCGGTAGCGGTGCAGATGACATGGCCGCGGCGCTCCCAGGCAAGGGAAAGCGAGATGCAGCCCGTGCCGCAGCCGACCTCGAGAACGCGGGCGATACGGGGCTCGACCGGAGCGGGCGCAGCGGCATCCTCCGTCAGAGACGCCTCGTGGTCGGCGCCTTCGATGGCGATGCCGTATTCGTCGAGCTCGGGCTCGGCGGCCTCCTCGGCCTCGGCATCTGCTGCCTGCGCGGCGGCTTCCGCGGCTTCGGCTTCTGCTGCCTGCGTGGCGGCTTCCTCGGCCTCGCGGTCGGCCAGTTCCTCGGCATAGGCACGGCTGCCCAGTACGTCGCTGCCTAGCGCCGCCTCATCGGCAGCTGTGAGGTTAGCGGCACGGCGCTCGGCCGTCGCTCGCTCGTCGGCCAGCGCGGCTTCGGCTTTGCGCGCTTGCTCGACCTCGTCGTTCCAGGGCAGCTCAACGCGCTGACGGGCGGCAGCCTCGGGGCTCAGCACCTCGGCATCCAGATAATTGAGGACTTCCTCGACGAGCATCTCGGTCTCGGGGCGCGGAATGAGCACACCGGGGGCGCACGCGACGTCGATCATGCGGAACTGCGTGCTGCCGGTGATGTACTGCAGCGGCTCGCCTTTGGCGCGACGAACGACGGCCGCATGCATGGTCTCGAGCTGCGCCGCATCGAGTGTCTCGTCCATACGCATATATAAGTCGATGCGCGCCAGACCCGTGGCAGCGCAGAGCAGCCACTCGGCAGAAAGTCGGGGGTGTTCCTCGCCGCGCTCGGCCAGGTACTCCTTGGTCCACTCGAGACAACGCTTGATGGTCCAAATCTCGTTTGCCATGGGGCCCTCCCCTCTTAAGCGCCGGACGGCGCGCGAATGTCGGAGCAGATTGTACGCGAGGCCAGCGCTTGGCAAGGGACGATTGAAGGCGATTATCGAGAATCAGCCCAGAATTTTGCACCGGGCTCGCTCAAAGTGTTCATTCGCCGACGTCTAGATTTGCATTCGTCAAGCTTTTGGCAAGGTTGCCCCAAAACTAACCAATATCTAACCAAACGCTTGCCACATCGCTTGACGCGCGACGCGTCAAAAATCGCCCCACGACTTCTTGGACGATTTTTCGAGCAATATTTCCAATAGCAGATGCACACCGTTAATTGCTTTAAGCAGGTAGACAGTTTAACGGCCATCAAAGCCGATCGAACAACATCTCAAAGCAATAAGCCCAACCAAGCCGTTTAAGAACGTCCCCAATGACCACCTCTAAGGCGCCGCAGGTTGAGCATACCGCATCCGGAACAAGGCAACGCCGCAGGTAGAGAACGGACAGCGAGCGGGTCGCATTTGAGACAAGGTGACGTGAAACGAAAGGGCGCTGACCTTCTGGTCGCGCCCTTGAAGTTGAACGTCAGATTGTCCAAATGCGGCCCGCGCAGCGTCGGCTGGTCCGCCGTTCGGTAGAACGGCGGAACCTAAACTGCCTGTGCCAGCTTCTCGGCTCGCTCGGCGGCGGCGAGCGCCTCGATCACGGTGCCGAGCTGGTCGCCCAGAAGAACGCCGTTGTAGGTGGAGTTGAAGCCGATGCGGTGATCGGTCACGCGGTCCTGGGGCTGGTTGTAGGTACGGATCTTCTCGGAACGGTTACCGTGGCCGATCTGGCTTTGGCGCTCGGCACCAAGCTCTGCCTGCTGCTTCTCGAGCTCCATCTCGTACAGACGGGCGCGCAGCATCTGCATGCAGACCTCGCGGTTCTGGATCTGGGAGCGCTGCTCCTGCGACTGCACCACGGTGTTGGTGGGCAGGTGGGTGATACGCACGGCGGAGTAGGTGGTGTTAACGCACTGACCGCCAGGGCCCGAAGCGCAGTAAGTATCGATGCGCAGGTCGGACTGGTTGATCTGGACGTCAATCTCCTCGGCCTCGGGAAGCACGGCGACGGTTGCCGTGGAGGTCTGGATGCGGCCCTGGGACTCGGTCTTGGGAACGCGCTGGACACGGTGCACGCCGGACTCGAACTTCATGACGGAGTAGACGCGGTCACCCTCGACCTTGAACTCGATGGACTTAAAGCCGCCGGCCTCGCTGGGACTGGAATCGAGCACGGTGGTCTTCCAGCCGCGAGACTCGCAAAAGCGCTGGTACATCTTGTACAGGTCGCCGGCGAAGATGGCCGCCTCGTCGCCACCGGCGGCGGAGCGGATCTCGACGATGGTGTTCTTGTCGTCGTTGGGGTCGCTCGGGATGAGCATGTACTTGATATCTTCCTCGAGCTGGGGAAGCTTAGCCTCGTTTTCGGAGATGTCCATCTGGAGCATCTCCTTCTCATCGGCGTCGGTGGTATCGTGGAGCATTTCCTTGGCAGCCTCGATGTCGTCGAGCGCGCCGATGTACTCGCGCGAGGCAGCAATGAGGTCGGACTGGTGCGCGTACTCCTTGTTGAGACGCGTGAACTCCTTGATGTCGGAGGCGACGGCCGGGTCGGACAGCTTCTTCTCGAGCTCCTCGTAGGCCTTGATGATCTTTTCGAGCTTGTCGCGCATGGCAGGACTCCTTTATATGCGTGAAGATGAAAATCGGCAGAGTTGATGGGGCGCATGGCGCCACTGCGGGGGTAAGCCCAGCTAGAACATGTCGATCTTCAGATACATGCGCATCCCTTCGCGTGTGGGGTACATAGTTGCGGTCTAACCCATACATGATAGCGTGCGCAGACAAACCTGCATATAACCCGCACGGAATGAGTGGACGTAGCCGTTGGGTATGTTCCTTAACGACTAGTCGTTTAAGAACGTTCCCAACGGCCAACAAAGGGACTGTCGCTTTGTCACATTCTAGAGCGTGTGGAGCAGGGCGATGAGGAAGCGGACACCCTGGAGGTAGGCACGGCGGGTAATGCGCTCGTTAGTGCCGTGGACACCGCGCTCGCACTCGTCATCGTCGACCACAAACGCCGAAAAACGAATGCACTCGGAGCAAATGCGCTGATAGTTGGCAGCGTCGGTCGCGCCGATGACAGTTGAGGGGACGATGCTGACAGGAGCCCCGCCCGTCGTAGATGATCCGTTTTCCTCCGTCCCCTTTGGATCACGGAAATAGCGGGCGGCAATGGCGCGAACGGCCTCAAGTCCCGGTCCGCCGACACGCGGGGACGGCGAGGGCTCGGAGCTGCCGGGACCGAGTTCGACCTCCACACGTCCGGCAAGGCCCGCCGCGGCAACGGCCTCGCAGCAGCAGGTAACGACATCGGCCACGCCCGCACCCTCGAGCATGCGGAAGTTGATATTGGCCCACATATCCTGTGGCATCACGTTAGCGCCAGTGCTGCCGCCCTCGATCTGCGTGGGCGCGCAGGTGGTCGTCACCAGCGGATAGAGCTTTTTGCTGACGAGGCAATCGCGGACAATGGCATCCCCGTTGGCGGCAATTTCATCGGCCGTGTAGAGCCCCAACTCGACGAGCTGTACGGCAAGCAGATCGGTCACACGCGTCGGCCACTCGATATCGCAGATTGCGGCGATGGCACGGCTCAGCACCTCGAGCGAAGTGCCGCCGTAGGGGTTAGACGAATGCCCGCCTTCACTCTTCGTCTTGAGCACGATATCGGCATAGCCCTTCTCGGCAAGGTCGGCATGCATAAGCCAGCCCTCGCCCGCGCCGTACTCGGCAGCCGAAACAATACGGTAGTCGCCCTCGTCGATCAGGTATTCAAGTTCAACGCCGCGTTCCTCGAGCACGCGGCCGATTGCTCCCGCGCCGTGCTGCGTAGTTTCCTCGTCCTGGCCAAAGGCGAGCAGCAGCGTGCGCTCGTGCTCCCAGCCGTGCGTCAGCGCATACTCAACCGCCTCGAGAATGCCTGCGACCTGGTCCTTCATGTCGATAGCGCCGCGACCCCAAATGTAGGTGTCGTCCACGTGGCCACTAAAGGGGGCATGCGTCCAGTCAGCCTCGGTGCCGGGCACCACGGGAACCACGTCCATGTGGCCCATGAGCATAATGGGCTTGAGAGCAGGGTTGGAACCGCCAAGCGTCACCAATAGCGAATGGTCGATAAGCTCGACCTCGCCCGCCGCGAACACGTGCGGCCACGCCTGCTGCATATAGGCGCGCAGGTCGTCGAACGGCTGCCAGTTCACCGCCTCGGCATCCATACTCGAAACGGTCGGAAACGACAGCACGTGCCCCAGGCGTTCGCACGCGCCAGCCTCGTCTAAATCGGCAAAATCGTCCTCATGCGTAAAGAAGCGCCAAACCTCGGCCATGACATCCTTTCGATTGTGATGACGAGGGCCGCCCCACCGGAGCGGCCCTGCTACGTAAGCGTTTGCGGTCGGTTATTTGTCCTCGAGATAACGCGAGAGGAACTCACGAGTGCGCTGGTGTTTGGGGTTGCCAAAGAGCTCCGCCGGTGCGGCATCCTCGAGGACCACGCCCTTGTCCATAAAGACCACGCGGTCGGACACCGTGCGGGCAAAGGCCATCTCGTGCGTGACGACGACCATGGTCATGCCGTCGGCAGCGAGCTTGCGCATGACCTCGAGCACCTCTCCCACGATCTCGGGGTCGAGCGCGGAGGTCGGCTCGTCGAACAGCATGATCTGCGGATTCATGCATAGGGCACGAGCGATGGCCACGCGCTGTTTTTGACCACCGGACAGGCGGCCCACGGCGGCATGCGCGAACTTTTCGAGTCCCACGCTGGTCAGATGCTCCATCGCGACCTTCTCGGCCTCGGCCTTGCTCATCTTTTTGAGCGTGACGGGCGCGAGCGTGCAGTTGTCGAGCACATCCATGTTGTTGAACAGGTTAAAGCCCTGGAACACCATACCGATGTCCTCACGCAGCTTGTTAATGTTGCAGCGCTCGGCCGTAAGGTCCTGGCCGTGAAACCAGATGTGGCCTGCGTCCGGGGTCTCGAGCAGGTTGAGGCAGCGCAGGAAGGTCGACTTGCCCGAGCCCGAGGCGCCGATAATGGTGACGACCTCGCCTGATTTGACGGACAGGTCGATGCCTTTGAGTACCTCGAGCGAGCCGAAGCTCTTGCGCAGGCCCTCGACGCGGATGAGCGGCTCATTGGTCTGTGCGGCGGCCGCAAAGCCGGTAGTGGCGGTATCTGCCATGATGATTCTCCTCGTCTTGAGCCTAGTTGGAGCTGGGCAGCGTGGCAGGGGCCTCGGCGCCGAGCTTTTTGCCAAAGGCTTCGAGCAGGCGGCTCGCCACGAGCGTCAGGATCAGGTAGACCACGAGCGCCACGCAGTAGACTTCCATCTGGCGATAGTACACACCGGCGACGGTGGTGGTGGCGTACATGAGGTCGAACACGCCGATAACCGAGAGCACCGACGAATCCTTGATGTTGATGATGAGCTCGTTGGTGAGCGCCGGAATCGCGTTTTTAATGCCCTGGGGGAACACGACTTTGCGCATGGCCTGCCACTGCGACAGACCCAGCGAGCGCGCTGCCTCGACCTGGCCGGGATCGATGGACTCGATGCCGCCGCGCAGGACCTCCATCATGTAGGCGGTGGAGTTGAGCGAGATAGTGACGAGGCCGGCGGTGAAGGTGCTCCAAATCTGGTTGGCCTGGGCGGTCTCAAAGCCCATGCCACGCAAAACGGTGAAGCCCGCGTAATAGATGAGCAGGCCCTGGACCATCATGGGCGTGCCGCGCACGATGGTAGAGTAGATGGTCGCAAAGCCGCGGCCAATGCTCTTAAAGAAGCGCACCAGGTCGTTGTCCACGCGATCGAAGGTCTGAATACGCAGGAACACACAGAGCAGCGCCAGGAAGAATGCGATGACGGTGCCGAAGGTGGCAAGCGCGATGGTGATCTCGATACCGCGGATAAAGAAGTCCCCGCTCTTGTAGGTCATGTAGACCAGGCTCGACAAAAAGTCGCTGGGGTTGGAGTCCGAGACAATGCTCACCTGCACCAGGTCGATAAACGACATGACGCAACGGTCGATAAAGAAGATCGCCGCGATGGCGACCACGACATAGCTGCCCAGGCGCGCGCCGCGACGAAAGCGCTCGGAAGCAAACGGCGACGTTTCGCGATAGTCGCTCCAGTGCATAAGCTTGGTGACCAGCGCCGCCGCCGATACGACAATCCAGGCCCAAAGAATCGCCCAAAGGCAATCCTGGAAGATACCGGTGGGAGCCAAGAAGCTCAGCGGTGTGGGGTTGCGCTGGCTAAACGCCAGGCCGAGCGCCGCAATGACGCTCGTGCCCAGGTACACATAACGATGGTCGGCCTTGATAAAGGAGGCCAGACGATTGATGGTTTTCATGCTGCCTCCCTATGCCGGCTGACGATCGAGGCACGCGTCCCACATTTGGTCGCGCTCCTCTTGGCTAATGCCCTTGAGTGTCTTGTCAATGAGCTTAAGAAGCTTGTCCGAGCCCTTGCGGCAGCCGACGTTTGCCGCGACCTCCTGCTTAAAGCCCTCGCCCTCGGCAAAATGGATGGGGACGATACCGGGGTTTTGGGCCATATAGCCCTTCTCGTTCTCGGTGTTGTAGGTCACGGCGTCGCACGTGCCCTGCAGCAGGTTCGAGAACACCGTGGGGACCGAATCGACCGGGTTTTTGTGCACAACGCCCGGAATCTCGTCGATGACGGTATCGAGCATGGTGTCCTTTTGGCCGAGGACCGTAGCGCCGCTAAAGTCGCTGAGCTTGGTGGCGTTTTGGTAGGGGGAACCCTCTTTTACGAACAGGCCAAAGTAGCCAATGAAGTACGGGTCGGAGAAGCCGACCGACTCCTCGCGCTCGGGCGTGGCGCTCATGCCGGCGATGATGAGCTCAATCTGGCCGTTGTTGAGCGAATCGATAAGACCCGAGAAGCTCTGCTTGACAGCAACGGGCTCGCCACCGAGGGCCTTGCAGACGATCTTGGCGATCTGCACGTCGTAGCCGTCGGCATAGGCGCCCTGCACATTGTCGATGGGGATGGTGTACTCACTGGCTTCTGAAACCTGCCAGTTATACGGGGCGTAGGCCGCCTCCATGCCAATGCGGATCTTGTCTTTGCCGATCACAGAATCGGACAGGTCGTCGCGACCGCCGCCCGTCGTGGGCTGAACCACCTTGAGCGTGGAGGGGCGCTGGCAGCCGGCAAGCGCGCCGGCGACGACGGTAGCACTCGCAGCAAGAGCGCTACCCAAGAAGATACGACGGCTGCACACCGGCTGTGGATGCGCGTCGCGTTGTAGTCGAGGTTGCATCTGATGCCTTCCCTGTTGAATCGTATGCTGACGACTTAACAGGATATACGCCAGCGACCAGCAGCGCAGCACAAGCTCGAAAAATTAATAGACACACGGTAGTCATTGGGGACGCCGATGTTTTGGCAATGCCGGCGAGCGACGTCCAGAGCGAACAAGTGGCATGAAAAAGGCAAGGCATGACCAGAAGGTCTATGCCTTGCCTTTTGAATGACAAATTATCGCTCTGGACGGCGCACAGCATCGACCGAGCGGCGGAACCTCTAGAGCAAGGTAACGCTAAAGGTACGCTTGTCGGTGGCGCCGGGAGCCAAGGTGATGGTGTTGACCTTGTGCTCAAAGACGTCGTCCTCGGTGTCCATGGTGGTGTGGCCGGTCCAAGGCTCGAGCGCCACAAACGGAGCGTCGTTGGCGGCAGACCACACGCCAATGTACTTAAAGCCCTCAAAGTCGATCTTGACGCCGTGGCCCGACTTGCGGCCGCGCAGCGTGAGCGTGGAGCCCGGGGTATCGGTGAACATGATGGCGTCGTTATCGAAGCTGCGGTGCGTGATGGGCAGCACGTCCGAGTTGTCGGGAGCCTTGTAGCTACCCTCGAACGTCATAAGGCCATCGGGCGTGATGACGGGGACCTCGTTAGTCCAAGCCTCGGTAAACGCCAGCTCGTAGTCCTCGAACGCCTCGTCCTCGGCACCGGGGGCGGGCACGTTGAATGCGGGGTGGCCGCCCACCGAGAACGGCAGGTCCACGTCGCCGGTGTTGGTGACGGCAAAGGTCTGCGTGAGGGTGGCGTCGCCGGTCAGGGCATAGGTCATGTTGAGCTTAAAGTGGAACGGAAACGCCTTGAGAGACTCGGGCGTGTCGGTGAGCTCGTAGGTAACGGACGAACCGTCCTCCGACACCCCGACGATCTTGTGCTCGACAATGCGCGCGATGCCGTGGCGCGCCATCTCGCAGGTGCCGGCGGCAGACGTCGCCGTGTTGTTGCGCAGCGATCCCACGATGGGGAACAGGATAGGCGCGTGCTTGCCCCAAAAGGCCGGGTCGCCCTGCCACAGATACTCGTTGCCGTTGAGGGCAAGGCTCGTGAGCTGGGCGCCCATGGAATCGATGGCTGCGGTGAGGTCGCCGCGCTTGATGGTAGTGACGGTGGACATACTACTTCCTCCAAAAGTAAACAACAGTGTCGAGGGTTATTGTCCCACTCTTGGCGGCGGGGCTGAGCGGCAGGCACAGTTATTGAGCAATAGCGTAAAGGTCAAACCCGCCCTGCGGCGTGCTATCGACCGTGCCGGGCGCCTGTGAATTAAAACTCACCGGAACCATGCGCTTTGAGGCGCGGTAACACGTGCCGTCGGTGGCGACGGGCGGCTCATCGACCGTGAGCTCGTAATCGCCGGGCTTGAGCTCGATACCGTCACCTTCGGAATTGACGTATTGATACTCGTCGATTGCTTGTCCCTTGAGCGTGCGGCCCACGATATGGACGAGCATTTGGCTGTCGCCGCGCGCGGTATCCCACGTCGCGCCTTCCTTAACCTCGACTGACACATGCACCGAGCGCGTGCGGCTGAGCGATTGCTCGACGGACATCTCGACCTTGGCGGCGTCTTGGCGCTGCTGCTCGACATGGCCCCAGATGCTGCCGATTGCCGAGCAGGCGATAACGCCGGCCATGAAGGCGATGAGGATGGGGCCGAGCGGAGAGCGGCGACCCGCGTCTTCCTCATGAGCCAGGTCGGGGCGATGCGTTGGCGCAGGCGCCTGGGCGCCTTGCGCGGGCACGTCGAGAATGCTGAAAGATGCCGTACTGCCGGGGTCAATGGTGTGGCGCGGTTGCGGGGTCTTTGCCGGCGAGATGGACATGTCGGCTGGCTCACCCAGCGTGGCCGTGGCATCGGCCTTTGCCTCGTCGGCCTCGGCCTGAGCCCAGGCCTGTTCAAAAGTCAGGGGCTCGGCGGCATCGGAGGCGGCGTCCGTCTCGACGGCATCGTTGCCGGTCTCGTCCTCGTCGCTCGACACGTCACGCGGCGCGGGCTCGTCCCACTCCTCGTCCGGAGCCTCGCCCTCGCTATACCACCATTCAAAGTTATCGATATCCATACGGGGCGCCCCTTAGGCCTCGCAAATAAACACTTGCTAGCCTTATACCCCCAGACGGCACTGGAGCTCGCACGGAATGCGATAAAGGGACTGCTCCTTTGTCGCATCGAAGTTGCGGTGGAATAGTTCCTGTTTGCACGCCCACTCGAGCTATTTAGGGACTATTTCACCGCAAGTTATTTGAGGGCGACGGGGATTTGGATACAGCAGAAGTCCTCTTGGTGAGACTCGTCGTAGCTCGTGGTGTCCAGGTAGCAAAAATCGAAAGCATTGCCGATGGGCTGGAGCGCGTGCCTGTCCATGCAGGCCACGATGGCGCGGATACCCTCGGGCTCGTACGGCATGCCCCAGCGACTCATGCACAGGTACGTGCCCTCGGGCAGCACCTCGACGCCAATCTCTGCCAGCTCGGCAGGATCGCTCGGCAGTATTTCCTCGGCACCACGCGGCAACACGGCAAAGGAACCGGCACCGGCGATGGGGTCGTCGGAATGCAGCGCCTCGCGACGCAGCATGGCGCCCCAACCGCGCATGGGGCGTGTGCCCGTGAGCGCACGCATGCGCAGAATCGCCCGCATGAGCGTGGGGTGCAGCATCGAGCGGCCACGCTCGATATCGCTCGGGAACTCCTCAAAGACCACGTAGCGGCGCTCGAATTGCTTGAGCTCCGGTTTGCCCTCGCGCTCGCGCCAATAGACCGCCTCGTCGTAAAAACTCAGCCGCTCCTGCACGCTCGCGCGCTCGGCTTTGAGCCCGGCAATCTGCTCGTCGAGCGCCTGCACCCGCGAGCGCAGGTGATCGGTCATCTCTCCAATGTCGAACGTCGAGGTCAGGCGATCGATCTCATCGAGTTCCAGTCCCAAGTCGCGCAGCATGCAGATCAGACGCATGAGCGGGATCTGCGTGGGCGAATAGAAACGGTAGCCTTTTTCGTTAACCACGGCGGGTTTAAACAGACCGATCTTGTCGTAGTAGATGAGCGTTTGGCGCGAAACGTTAAACAAGCTCGCCATCTCGCTAATCGCATACATACCCGTCTGCATAGGTCCTCCCGACACACCCTTTGACACGAAAAGCCCGCCGCCCACAGGGGCAGCGGGCTCAAACACTACTCGTATCCTACCCTAAAGATGCCTATGACCAGCGCTTATAGTTGGCGCACGACACGCCGACGGCCTCGAGTGCCTTGGCGGCGATGTGATGCACCGCCTCATCGAGCGTGGCGGGGCCGTTGTAAAACGTGAGCATGGGCGGCATGAGCATGACGCCCGGCACGCGCGCCAGGCGTGCCATGTTGTCGACATGGATCGCACTGAAGGGCGTCTCGCGCACCATAAGCACCAGGCGGCGCTGCTCTTTCATCTGCACATCGGCCGCACGCAGCAACAGGTTTTCGCTGTAGCCGCTCGCGATGCCGGCGAGCGTCTTCATGGAGCAGGGAGCCACGATCATGCCGTCGACCGGATAGGTGCCGCTTGCGATGGCAGCGCCAATGTTCTTGTTGTCGTAGACCACATCGGCATAGCACGCAAACTCGTCGAGCGTCATGCCGAGCTCCTGCTCGATGGTGATCTCTCCCCCGCGCGTGACGACAAGCGCCGACTCAGCGCCGGCCTGGCGCAGGCATTTGAGGCATTCAAGGCCCAGTGCCGCACCGCTGGCGCCAGACACGCCAACGACAATGCGACGGGGACGAACAGAAGACTCAGGCATGACAACTCCTTAACTACTTGGTAGGGCTACTTACTAGAAGGCGAGCTCGGCGGCCCACTTCTCTTCATCGATCTCCATGAACTGCGAGCGGATGAAGTTCTTCTTGAGGTTAAACGGAACCGTGCAGTCGAAGATGGCCTTGCAGGCGATACCGTGCTCGCGGATCGAAGGATCGAACGCGGGGTCGTTGGACGGATCGAGCACGTGGCAGTGGCAACCGGGGATGGTGATGAGGTCCACGTCGGCCTGGAAGCGCGTGGTCATGGCCCACATCACGTCGCTCATATCGAAGATGTCGACATCCTCGTCGACAAGGATGACGTGCTTGAGCTCGGAGAACGCCGAGAAGGCGAGCATGGCGGCGTTGCGCTGACGGCCCTCGTCATTTTTGCTCGACTTCTTGAACTGCATGATGGCAACGAACTTGCCGCCACCGCAGGGAGCGGCGTGAACGTTGAGCAGTCGGCCCGGGATAGCGGTCTCGACCATCTTGTAGATGGAGGCCTCGGTGGGGATACCGGCCATGGACACGTGCTCGTGCGAAGGGCCGATGCAGCTCTCCATAATGGGGTTGACGCGCGTGGTGACGGCGGTGATCTTGATCACCGGGCAGACCTTGGCGCCACCGGTGTAGCCGGGGAACTCGGGCATGGCGTAGCCGTGGCCGTTGACATCCTCGTTGATGGTCTCGTCGTGCATGAGGTAGCCCTCGAGCACGTACTCGGCATTGGCAATGCACTTCTGCGGAACGGTGACGCAGTCGGCAAGCTCGACGGCGCGGCCGCGCAGGGCGCCGGCGATCTGCAGCTCGTTGAAGCCGAGCGGCGTGGTGGGAGCCTCGAAGCCGCAGCACATGTACACGGCGGGGTCCAAGCCGATGGAGATGGAGATGGGCATATCCTCGCCGCGCTGGCAGTACTCGTCAAAGAACGCACCCAGGTGACGGCTGCCCGGGGTGATCCACATGGCGAGCTTGTCCTTGTCGACGCAGGAGAAGCGGTGGATGGTTACGTCGGACTGGGTGCCATCGGGGCTCGTGCCATAGGCGAGGCCCATGGTGATGTAGGGGCCGCCGTCAACGGGCGTGTTGGTGGGAGCGGGAACGATCTTGCGCAGGTCAAAGCCCTCGTCGGTCGCCTTGTACACGACCTCCTGGCAGTCGACGTGCTTGCCCTCGGCGATCTGCTCGGGGGCGATCAGGTTCTCGAAGCGCTTGCCGATCTCGAGGCCCAGGTGCTCCTCGTCCAGGTCGAGCAGGGCGGCAACGCGCTTGCGGCTGGCAAGCATACCGATGCAGACCTTGGCGTCGTCAAAGCCCTTGACGTTGTTGAAGACCATCGCCGGACCCTCTTTGGTCGGGCGCATGACGGTGCCGCCAGCACCGACGTGACGGTAGACGCCCGAGACCTCGGCATCGGGATCGACCTGGGTGTCGGTCTCGAGCAGCTGGCCCGGCATCTCACGCAAAAAGTCGAGCGCGGAACGCAGGTCGTGGATCTGGGAAGCATCGGTAGTGGACATGGCGTACTCCTTTCGGGAGAGTGTCCGGCGACGGGGTGCCGCCGGACGGGGTAACGTAATGGGGCCGCGGCGCTCACAAATGGAGCGCTCGACCACTCGAAGTTCAAGCGCTTGGCTGCTTACAGCCGGGGCGCTCGACCGCTTACATCAGGCCAAAGAGGTGGAACCAGGCGGCCTCGACCAGCACGACGACAAAGACGACCGCGGTGAGGGGGATGCCCATGCGCATAGCCTCTTTGGAGGTGTAGCCGCCGGCGTCCTTGCCTTCGCCGATAAGGATCGGCAGGTTATGGAACGGCAGGATGTAGTGGATGTTGATGGACGTGAAGACGATGAGCGCCACGGCGAGTGGGCTCACGCTGGAGCCGGCGGCAAAGCTGATAAATGCCGGCACGCACACGCCGAGCACGGCCATGACCGAGCCCATGAACATGTGGATGATCATGGAAAGCGCGGCGACGAGCAGGGCGAACAGGAAGATGTTCTCAGGCACGGAGCTGGGGAGCACGACGTCGGCGATCCAGGCGTTCATGCCGGTGGCACCGCCCACGGAGCCCACGGCCATGGCGGCCGTCAGGAACATGAGGGACTTGATGTCGACAGCGTTCCAGCTGGCGGGAGTGAGGACTTCGCCGATGATGGGCATGGCGAGAGCAACGCCAATGGCCAGGGTGACCCAGCCGATATAGTCGCCCGAGACGGTGAGCCACAGCGCGATGGCGATGACAAGCCACACGATGGTGCGGATCTCCTTGACGGAGAGCTTGCCGAGCGCGGCCTGCTTGGCCACGATCTGCTCGCGATCGTAGACGAGCTCCTTGCTGGGCTTAAAGAGGAAAAGGCCCAGGAACAGGGTGCACAGCAGCGCAACCAGCATAGGCACGCTCATGTACAGGAACCAGTCGACGAAGGACGGGCTCATGCCGCCGGCCTCGGCACTGTACTGCGCAACGAGCGGGTTAAGCGTGGAGTCGCCCGTCAGGAAGAACATGGAACCCGGGGCGGCAGCGGCAAACACGAGGAAGCCGAGCTTGCCCTTGTCGTCGTCACCGTAGCCGGCGGACTCGGCAATGACCGAGACGACGGCGAGGATGAGGAAGGCGCGGGGGAACGGATGCGGGATCAGCAGCGACAGCACAAAGGTGAGCGCGAAGATCGAGATGATGAGCGACTTGGCGTCGCGCACGAACTTGAGCATGAACGCGTAGGCGATGCGCTCGCCCAGGCCCGACTCCTTGACCGCGCTGGCGATGAGGTAGGCGCCGATGACGAGCCACATGGTGGCCTTGGTCCACGAGCTAAACGTGGAGGCGACCGTCGCCGAGATGCTCGCGGCGCCCGTGTCGTCCACGCACACCTTGAACAGGACGAGCAGTGCGCAGTAGAGCAGGCCCACAAAGCCCGGCTGTGCCACGCCGCATGCCCAGAACACCACCGTGGCGAGCGTCAGTGCCAGACAGGTCTGACCGCCGACCGTGAGCTCGACCGTCGAGCTCAGCTCCGCCAAAGGAAGAAACTTCACCAGCAAAAAGACAACGATACCCAGCACAAAGCCAATTTCGCGCTTGGTGATCTTAAACGCCTTCTTTTCCGCTTCCATCTCCCCACCTTTCTTGTTGGGGGCGCTCCGAATTCGCAGCCATGTTGCCGCTTAAAAAGGGGCGCCCGTTATCGGACACCCCTTACGTTGCGCTGTGTTGCGGCAATACAGTCAAGCGGATTTTTTGGATGGATTGCGGCCTTCCCCTTGGGCAGAAAAACCGTCACAACATTCGACGCTTTTCCTCGATTTCGAGATTTTCATCAAATGTTGTGACGGTTTGGATGTGGCAAAGGGACTGTCTTTTTCACATAGCGAGGGCCGTACGGATGGATGGGTCGCTGAGGGCCTCGCGGAGCCAGGGGGCCAGCTGCTCGGGGTGGCCCTGCAGGTAGCCATCGAGCTCGGACGGGGCCACGCAACGCACCTCCGAGATCTCCTCTTGGTTGATATGCAGCTCGCCCGGCTCAACATGGGCTGCGAACACCTCGCACCATTCGCACTCGCAGCGGCCGTCGCCGTGGTCCTCACGGTACACCACGTGTCCGAGGTGCTTGAGCTGATCGGGCTCGCGCGTAATGCCAAGCTCTTCGTTGATGCGACGCGCCGTGGCGGCCGCGACGTCTTCCCCGGGGAGCGGATGGCCGGCGCAGCTATCGGCCAGCACCCCGCCCCACAGGCGCTTGAGCGGACTGCGGCGACAGAGCAGCAGGCGTGCGTCTTCGCCCCGGCCCTCAACCAAAAGCGTCAGAAATGCCTGATGCAGGATGCCCTCGCCAGCATGGGCAACGATGCGACCGACGGGGCCAAGCGCCTCGCCGGTCGCGGCATCGACCGCCACGACCTCGGCGCCCGCGCCGCCCTCATCCCAACCGGCGCGCAGGATGCGGGCCGCGGTCTCCTCGAGCGCGGCAATGAGCTCCTTGGTGGTGTCGAGCACGCGCTGCAGGTCGTCTCCGCTCGCCTGTTCAACATGAAAACCCGTGCTTGCAACTACCGGCACGCCAAAGCGCGTAGCCAGCGCCGCCGCGATATCGTGCGCCGGGATCTCATCTCGATGGCACGGAACGGCCAGGATGCTCACCGTCGCCGTACGGCCGGGCTCGGGGCGCGGAATGGCCTGCGCTGTGGCGCCCAGGTGCGCGAACTCCGGCGAGCAGGCGTACACCGCCATGCCTCGCGGCGTCACCGTCAGCTGGGCCTCGAGCGCAAACTTGCCCTCGCCCACTGCAACCTTTGTCGTGTGCATACCCATGGGATCTCCTGTCGCCCGCGATGTACCTGAGACCATCTTCGCCTGTATTGCGACTATACAGGCAAGCGCAGACTGCGACAAAGGGACTGTCTCTTTGTCACATTCTGTTAGAGTTGCAGGGATTGAATCTCGCTTATTCATGCGACATTGGAGTGACAACCTTGACCGCCGCAACCACGCCAAAAAGTAAGTCAACCGCCGCCGCGCTCTCCCCCGCGCGCACCAAGCTCTGCCTGGCGCTGCTCGTGCTGTTGGGATTCTCGCTCGGCTGCTCCGAGTTCGTGGTCATCGGCATCGAAAGTGACTTGGCGACGGAACTCGGCGTATCGCTTGCCACCGCAGGCCAACTTATTAGCGTGTTCGCACTGATCTACGCTATCGCGACGCCGGTGCTTGCGCTCAGCACGGGGCGATTCCGCCGCTACCAGCTGCTCGTGTGCTACAGCATCGTCTTTGTGCTCGGCAACCTGGTGATGGCGTTGGCGCCCAACTTCCAGGTGCTGTTTATCTCGCGTATCATCCTGGGCTCCGTCTCGGGCGCGCTGCTCGCCGTGGGTGTGACGTACATCCCCGAGCTGCTGTCCCCGCAGCAAACTTCGCTTGCCATCTCGGTGGTATATGGTGCGTTTTCCGTGGCAATGGTCTTTGTCACTTCGATCGGCAAGTTTGTGGCCGACACGCTCGACTGGCACGTGGCCATGTACGGCACGCTGACCTTTGCCGTTTTGATCTGTAGCGCGCTCGTGGCGTTTATGCCGCGCGCTGGGCAAACCGACGAGCCTGCCACCTTCCGCGAGCAGGCGGGTCTGCTACGCGAGCCGAGCATCATCACCGGCATGCTCATCTTCTTGTTTGGCGTGGGCTCGGTCTATGTGTTCTACGGCTACGTGACGCCTTATCTTGAGCAGGTGCTGGGCATGGGCACGGTCGAAGCCAGCACCACGCTTATGGCCTACGGCGTGTTCTGCCTGATCTCGAACATCCTGGGCGGATGGATTGATGCGCGCTTTGGCATGAAGGCGCTGCTTGTGACGTTTGTGCTGCAGGCTGCGGCGTTGCTCGGGCTGTTTGCTGTGGGCGGCACCATGCCGCTCGCGCTGGTCTTTGTCTTTAGCCTGGCGATGCTCATGTACCTGTTCTCGGTATCGTGCATCACGCACTTTATGGACGTGGCTCGCAGCCGCCATCCCAAATCGATGGTGCTCGCAAGTTCGGTTGAGCCCATGGCATTTAACGTCGGCATCTCGTTTGGCACCGCAGTGGGCGGTGCCGTGGTAAGCGGCGTTGGCATTGCGTACGTGGGCGCAGTGGGTGCCGCGTTCTCGCTTGTGGCCTGGGCGCTCACGCTGGTGACGATTAAGTTGGCTCGCTGGGAGCGCAAGCGGGCGAGGGCGTAGGCGTAGATGCGATACTCGAGCTCGATGATGACGATCGAAAGAAAACCGCATATGCAACGTGTACTGTTTATCTGCCACGGCAACATCTGTCGCTCATCGCAATCGCAAACAACACGGGAAGCCTGCCGCTGCTTATCTGCGCCATCCTGATCACGCTGCTTGCCATCTGCGCGTACCGCACCATGACGGTGGCCATCGTGGCCGGCATCACGCCGCGCCCGCTGCGCACCAAGGCCGAGTAGGGCGGGTGCCGGCGCCCTTGCTGCCGGCGGTCGCGGCTCCGGACAGCGTACACAAAGACGAGCCAGACCCCCGAATCAGCCCGTTTTGGGGGTCTTTCTCGTCAAAATGTACGCTAAATCCATGAGGGTATATAATGGAACGCTCTGCTCGAATGCACGAATGAAGGGGTGATGATGCCTGGTCACGAGAAGCGCGTCTTGTCGCTTGACGGCCTGCGAGGGCTCGGGGCGCTGATAGTGTTCCTGTATCACGTCGACATCATGGTCAAGCCGTTTGGCGCGGGGGGTCCGAGCCTCTTCCCTGGCGGCGCGTCGGTTATGGTGTTCTTTATCCTGTCCGGCATAGTGCTGTCTCTTGTTCCCTTTAAGCACATGGGAAACGGCGGGTACGACTGGCTTGGCTATTACCCAAGAAGGGTCGTCCGCCTATGCGGGCCGCTGTTTGCGGCGATTGCGCTGGCCCTTCCTGCGGGCTACGTGGCCTGGCGCCTGGAGTCCACGTCGCGCTCCGCGCTTGCCGTCGCCTACGACGCGGGCCTTCCCACTGCGGTTCATGACATCCTCATGCAGTTTGACGTGCTGTTCAACGTGTCCGATGGCGTCAACAACCTCTTTGGCGCGCAGCTCGTCCGCGTTGACTCTCCCGTCTGGTCCATGAGCTGGGAGCTCTGGTTTAGTTTGACGCTTCCGCTGGCCATCTGGTGCATATCAAGGATTCGCCGGACGGGTCTGGCGGTTGTTGCGACCTTTATTGCGGTGCTTGTCTCGCACTGGACGGGCTACTTTCCGCTGCGCCTTTGCCTGATGTTCTGGCTTGGCGTCATGGTGGCCCGGCAATTCGACAAAATCAAGGCCGTCAAGCTTTCAATGCTGGCCGAGCTGGCGCTGCTTGTGGCCTCCGTTGGTGTTATCGAGCTCTCGCTCGTGTGGCATCCCGGCGGGGTCCTCGAGGCGTTGGAGTCCACCGCCATGAACGCGGCCTGCCTGGTGGTGGTTGTCGTCGCGATCGCCGACGGGTTCACGCGCCGTGCGCTCTCTGCGGACCCCATGGTCTTTTTGGGAAAGGTGTCGTACAGCCTCTACCTTACCCACGCCATTGTCATCGGTGCGCTCGCTGCCCTGCTGCCCAGGCTCGGGATTGTCGACCCGCTCGCGATTGCCGCGGTCTCGCTGCCCGCAAGCATGCTCGTCTCCGTTGTGTTCTGGCGCATAATCGAGGTTCCCAGCATGAACCTGTCACGCTCGCTGGCGTCGTCAGGGCCTAGGGACGCCGTTCGATAATGCGTCGTACTTGGCTTCGTTTGGAGAGAGCTGGTCATGAATAGCCCCAAGCCCGTCCACCGCGTTCTCTTTGTCTGCCATGGCAACATCTGCCGCTCGACGATGGCCGAGTCGGTGTTTACCGAGCTGGTGCACCGCGCCGGACGCGCGGGCGAGTTTGTCATTGATTCCGCTGCGACCTCGACCGAGGAGATCGGCAACCCGCCACACCACGGTACCGTTGCCAAGCTACGCGAGGTCGGGATTCCCGTCGTCGCACATCGCGCGCGTCAGGTGCGTCGTGCAGAGTATGGCAACTGGGATCACATTGTCTATATGGATGACGAGAACGCCCGCGGCCTATACCGCATCTTTGGCAAGGACCCCAATGGCAAGATCTCGCGCTTGCTCGATTGGACCGATCGCCCCGGCGACGTAGCCGACCCCTGGTACACCGGCAATTTCGATGCCACCTACCGCGACGTGCTCGACGGCTGCACCGCTATGCTCGAGCAGCTGTAGGCGCTCGGGCGGCGCGGATATACGGGCCACGCCATCGGTATAAAACGAGCGTGGATTTTCTCCCGCATACAAATTGAGCGTGGAAAATCTCCCACTTTGAGCGTTCAAGGGCGCCCTAAACGGGAGAAAATCCACGCTCATTATCTCGGTGGAAGATTATCCACGCTCGGTTACTCGTCGACGACCTCGGCAAGCCAAACGTTCAGCGTATCGACCTCGGGGCAGCAGAACTTTGCCGTACCGGGCTCGTTGCCAGGCACGGTTCCGCCGTAGCGCAGGATATCGATATAGGGAAAGCCCACATGGCAGGCCATGGCGCACATCTTGCCGCGGTCTCGGTCGAAGTCAAAGACATCGCCCGGCTTATGACCATGGTGGCAGCGACACGCACCCAGCTGGTCCACGCAGCTCACGCGGATACGCGGACGCTTGCCCCGCGGCGCACCGAACGGCTTGCTCTCGCCCGCAGGCTTGACACCGCCCTCGCCGGCGTTACTCATGGTCAATCACATCCAGGCAGGCCTCGATGGGAAGGCCGGCCGACTTGTCCTCTTGGTCGGCATTGCGCTCGATAAGCTCGGCCACCACACGCATAGCGTCGGTCGTCGCACGTTGCAGGCTCCAGCCGGCCATAACGCGACCCACGAGCACCGACGAGAACGTATCGCCCGTGCCCGGGAAATACACCGGGATCAGCTCAAAGGGAATCGTAAAGTACTCTCCCGCCACATGGTCGTAGCCGATAACGGCACTCGCCCCGTCGACCTTTGCGCTCGTGATGACCACCGACTTGGCGCCCAGCGCGAGCATGGCATCCACGAGCGTACGAGCCTCGTCGGCCGTAATCTGCTCGGCCATAGGCGTATCGGTGAGCAGACACGCCTCGGTATAGTTGGGCACCGCGTAGTCGGCGCACTCGACCAGGCTGCGCATAAGGCCGATGGTCGACTCGGGCACGCCAGCGTAGAGCCTGCCGTTGTCGGCCATGATGGGGTCGACGAACACCTTGGTGCCCTTTTGCGCGCGGCGGTGGCAAAAGTCCGAGATGATGCGTGCCTCTTCCTCGGTCACGATAAAGCCGGTCGAGATGGCGTCGAATTCAAAGCCGAGCTCCTCCCAGATGGCGAGACTCTGGCGGACATACTCCGTGGTGTCGTGGATGTAGAACTTGGGGTAGTTGAGCGTATCGGAAACGAGGGCCGTCGGCAGGTTGTGGATGCGATAGCCCATGTGCGACAGCACCGGCAACATGGCAGAAAGCGCGACCTTGCCGTAGCCGCACATATCGTTGATCAGCAGCAGCTGAGTGTTCTTCATGAGTGTCCCCCTTGGGTCGGGCGCGGCGCGACGGCGCCATAGTGCGAATAAGTGTAGCGCAGGGGGCGTTGCGAGCGGAGGCGAGCGGCGCGACGGGCAAATTGTTGCGGAAAGGTTTCGAAAATGGGAGGCAAATCACGGCGGCAGCGGCACAGTAGCTGCCACCTATTTACTACCATTCCAAAACTATGCCGGATTACTACGATAAACCTCCAGTCTCCAACCACAACAAATTGCACTCCAGCAAAACCGCAGGTAGACAGCTTGTGATTTTCCGAAAAACAATGCCGAGGTCTGAGATTTCGAATTCATCGTAGTAATCCGGCATAGTTTTGGGCAAAGCAACTTCGGAAGGGTGTCACCGCAGCCCAAAATGATCCGTTATCCTCCGTCCCCCACGGATCGACAAAACTATAGGAACACCCAAGTGCCAAAACGACTAGTCGGGCAACGCCGACGTTTTGGCGAAGTCAGCGAAAACCCGTCAGAGCGAGCAAGGTGCCTTGAAACAAGGCGGCATTGACCTTCTGGCCATGCCACCGAAGTTGAAAGGCAGATTGCCGCTCTGGCGGGTTTGCAGCGTCGAGCGGTTACGGCGTTTGGTAAAACGCCGTAACTTAATAAGTTTGGTACCTTGACATTGATTTCTTATGCTCCTAGATTAGTTAGGCACAAAACAATCCCTCTACCTAACTAAAGAAAGGAGCGAAGCTTAGATATGTGTGTTGAACCACTCGTCCTTCCGCATGAGCCCGGCGGCGACCCGTCGCAACCGGTAGACATACCCGAAGCGGTCAGCGCCGAGGACAAACTCGCCAAGCGCATCCTGAGCGGCTTGGGATTTTGCGGCCATTACATGCACTTTCATGGCGGAGGCGTGTCCGGCAAGGCGCCCATCGTCTGCCTGCTCGCTAAGCAGCCCACCGGCGAGCTTTCCCAACAGGAACTCGGCATGCACTTCGACCTCAAGCCGGGGTCACTTTCCGAGATTCTGTCCAAGCTCGAAATGGGCGGTCTTATCGAGCGCAACCGCAATCCCAAAGACCGTCGGCAGCTCACCATCCGCCTGACCGATGCGGGTTGGGAAAAGGCCCGCGTTGAGCAGGCAGCCCGCATTCGCTTTAGAGAGCAGGCCTTTAGTGCCCTCACTCACGACGAGCGCGAGGACCTCGCCGAAATGCTCGAGAAAATCCGTGTAACCTGGGAGGAACTGGATGATTAAAACCCTCATGGGCAGCATCCGCGACTATATGAAAGTCACCGTTGCCACGCCGTTGCTCGTGCTTGGCGAGGTGCTCTGCGAGATGCTGATTCCATTTATCACCGCCAACCTGATCGACGCCATCAAAGACGGCGCCACCGTAGCCGAGATGCTTCCCACCGCGGGCTTTTTGGTGCTCATCGCGCTGACATCGCTTGCTTTTGGTGCCGCCGCCGGCGTCACCTGCAGCCATGCGAGCTGCGGCTTCGCCAAGAACCTGCGTCACGACCTGTTCTACAAGATCCAGACGTTCAGCTTTGCCAACATCGATGAGTTCTCGAGCTCCTCGCTCGTCACGCGCCTGACCACCGATATCAACAACGTGCAGCAGGCCTTTATGATGATCATCCGTATCGCCGTGCGCGCGCCGCTGGTATTGATCTTCGCCTTTACCATGGCGTTTATCATGGGCGGCAGCGTTGCCATGGTCTACCTGGTCATCATTCCGCTGCTGGGCTTTGGGCTGTTCTTTATCATCTTTAAGGTACGCCCCATCTTCTCGCGCGTGTTCCACAAGTACGACGCCCTTAACGAATCCGTCGAGGAAAACGTCACCGGCATGCGCGTGGTCAAGAGCTACGTGCGCGAAGACTTTGAGAAGGAGAAGTTCGCGACCGCTGCACGCGACGTCCAGATGGACTTCACCCGCGCCGAGAAGCTGCTCGCCTTTAACAACCCCATGATGAACATCTGCGTCAACGGCGCATTTGTCGTCATCATCTACCTGGGCTCCAAGCTCATCATCACGAGCCAGGGAACGCTGTTCGACGTGGGCCAGCTCTCCTCGATCTTTACCTATGGTTTCCAGATCCTCATGAGCCTGATGCAGCTGTCGATGATCTTTGTCATGGTGACCATGGCCGACGAATCGGCGCACCGCATTACCGAGGTGCTGGCCGCCGAGCCCACGATCGCCAATCCCGCCGAGCCCGTGCTCGAGGTTGCCGACGGCTCCATCGACTTTGACCACGTGAGCTTTAAGTATTCCGCGCATGCGAAGCGCCAGGCGCTCGACGATATCGACCTGCACATTAAGAGCGGCGAGACCATCGGCATCATCGGCGGTACCGGCTCGGCCAAGTCCACGCTTGTAAACCTCATCGCCCGTCTGTACGACGCCACCGAAGGCATCGTGCGCGTGGGCGGCGTGGATGTGCGCGACTACGACCTGGACGCCCTGCGCCACCAAGTGGCCATGGTGCTACAGAAAAACGTGCTGTTTAGCGGCACCATTGCCGAGAACCTGCGCTGGGGCGACCCGAACGCCACCGACGAGGAAGTCCGCGAGGCGGCACATCTGGCCTGCGCCGATGAGTTTGTCGATGGCTTCCCCAAGGGCTATGACACCTGGATCGAACAGGGCGGCTCCAATGTTTCCGGCGGTCAGAAGCAGCGCCTGTGCATTGCGCGTGCCCTGCTGCGTCGCCCCAGGATCTTAATCCTGGACGACTCCACCAGCGCCGTCGACACCAAGACCGACGCCAAGATTCGCGCAGGGTTGGCAAGCTATCTGCCCAACACGACCAAGCTCATCATCGCCCAGCGCATCAGCTCCGTGCAGGACGCAGACCGCATCATCGTCATGGAGGGTGGCCGTATCGCGCAGATCGGCAACCATGACGAGCTGCTCAAGACGAGCGAGATCTACCGCGAGACCTTTACCTCGCAAAACAAGATGTCTGCCGAGGGCGAAGGGGCCGTCGAGGCCGACACCGAGGCATCCGCAACGCAAGCTCAGACCCAGGAAGGAGGCGAGGCACATGAGTAAGGCAACGACCGCCGAGCGCGCGCTCAACCGCAAGGATGGCACCATGTCGCGCCTCATCAAGACGCTCTTTGGCTTCTACCCCGTGCTTTTGCCCCTCGTCGTCGTCGGCGTGGTACTCTGCGCCATCATCAACTCCATCGGCGCGACCTTCCTTCAGAGCGCCCTGCAGATTATTAGCGAATCGTGGCAGTCGGGCGATTGGACGACCGCACAGCCCAAGATCGCACAGCTCGTGACCACCCTCGCCTGCATCTACGGCATCGGCATCCTGTCTTCGCTCTTCTGGAACCGCGCCATGGCCATCGTCACGCAGGGCTCGCTCGAGAAGCTGCGCGAGAAGATGTTCAACCGTATGCAGGACCTGCCGATTCGCTACTTCGACACGCACCAGCGCGGCGACATCATGAGCCACTACACCAACGACATCGACACGCTGCGCCAGATGATCAGCCAGTCGCTGCCCAACCTGCTCATGACGACCATCGTCATCGTCACGGTGTTCTTTATCATGCTGTACTACAGTGTGTGGATGTGCCTGGTCATTGTGGCCGGCGTCGTCTTTATGACCTTTATGACCAAGCTGCTCGGCTCCAACTCCGCGCGCTTCTTCATTGCGCAGCAGACCGAGCTCGGCGTGGTCGAGGGCCATATCGAGGAGGTCATGAACGGCCAGAAGGTCGTCAAGGCATTCTGCCACGAGTCTGCCGCCGAGGCCGATTTTGACGAGCGCAACGAAAAGCTCTTCGAGGTCTCGCAGAAGGCCAACATGTACGCCAACATCCTCATGCCCATCCTTATGAACCTAGGCAACCTGCTCTACGTGCTGGTCGCACTGGCAGGCGGCATTTTCCTGGCGCTGGGCGTGCCCAACCTGAGTATCTCGGGCATGGCGCTGTCCATCGCCGTCGTGGTGCCGTTCCTCAACATGACCAAGCAGTTCTGCGGACAGATCGGTCAGATTTCGCAGCAGATCAACGCCGTGGTCATGGGCCTCGCCGGCGCCGACCGCATCTTTGAGCTCATCGACGAGGAGCCCGAAGCCGACGAAGGCTATGTGACGCTCGTCAACGCTCAGGTGAACCCCGATACCTGGCAGCTCGAGGAGGCCGACCACCACACCGGCATGTGGGCATGGAAACATCCGCACCGCGCAACCGGCGAGATCGAGTACGTACCGCTGCGCGGCGACCTGGTCATGGACAACGTCGACTTTGGCTACACGCCCGACCACGAGGTGTTGCACGGCGTGTCCGTGTTTGCCAAGCCGGGCCAGAAGGTTGCGTTTGTCGGTGCCACCGGCGCCGGCAAGACGACCATCACCAACCTCATCAACCGCTTCTACGACATTGCCGACGGCAAGATCCGCTACGACGGCATCAATGTCAACAAGATTCGCAAGTCCGACCTGCGTCGCTCGCTGGGCGTGGTGCTGCAGGACGTGAACCTGTTCACCGGTACCGTGATGGACAACATCCGCTACGGCAACTTGGACGCCACCGACGAGGAGTGCATCGCGGCGGCTAAGCTCGCAGGCGCGGACGACTTTATCACCCGCCTGCCCGACGGCTACGACACCATGCTCACCGGCAACGGCGCGCAGCTGTCGCAGGGCCAGCGCCAGCTGATTTCGATCGCACGCGCCGCCGTCGCCGATCCGCCGGCAATGATTCTGGACGAGGCCACGAGCTCCATCGACACCCGCACCGAGGCTATCGTGCAGGCGGGCATGGATAAGCTCATGGAGGGCCGCACGACGTTTGTCATCGCGCACCGCCTCTCCACCGTGCGCAACTCCGACGCGATTATCTGCCTGGACCACGGCCGCATCATCGAGCGTGGCAACCACGACGAGCTGATCGCCAAGCGCGGGTATTACTACCAGCTCTATACCGGAGCGTTTGAGCTGGAGTAGTTCGGCTCGCCGAGATGGCCGATTTGCCGCTCATTCGTCGGGCATGATCCTAAGGTCAATGCCCTCCTCTTTCGGGGCAAATCGACTCATCTCAACGACCCAAACACAGTGCACTGCAACGAATAAAGCCTCCGCAGCCACACGAGCTGCGGAGGCTTTTCTATACCATCTGTTACGAGCTTACCGCTCCTCGCGTTGCAGCCCGGCTGCCTCAGCTGCCTTTACGCGGTTCTTATCGACGTACATGTTCTTGTCGGCCTGGGAAAAGAGCTCGCGCATCGTAGGCGGTTCATCAAAATCACTGGAAAGCGCGTAGCCCACCGCATAGCTGATAGGCATGTCGGGGTGAGCCTCGGAATACTCGTTCAAGTTCGCACGAACCCGAGCGAGACAGGACTCCACGGCAGCTCGATCGGTATCTCGCAGCACCGCGATAAACTCATCGCCGCCGTCGCGGCCCACAAAGCAGGTCTCCGACGCCACGCGCCCCAGCTGCTGGGCAAAAGAACGGATGTATTCGTCGCCCTTCTCGTGGCCAAAGGTGTTATTGACCATATGCAGATTGTTAAGATCGAAGACGCACAGCGCAACGGGCGCCTCCGCGGAGACAGGCTGCTCCTGCCCCAAGATCTCCTCGCACTTGTTCTTATTGGGCAGTCCCGTGGCTTCGTCGAGATAAACTTTGCTCTGCAGCTCGCGATTGAGCGCGGCAGTTCGCACCGCGCGAACAAGTTCGACCGCAAAGGTCGCTACCAAGCCCACGATGTCGATGATCACCAAGCCCTCGAGATAGTTGAGCGCCGACGCCTTCTCCTGGGAATAGTCCTCCGCGAGTCGCGTAGCATCGTCGCAAATGCCAAAGAACTCCTCGCTCATGGAGATGATGTCGGTGTTCTCGTAGCCGACTTCGCGCACGCGGGTGATCTCGGCGCAAAGCTCATCAAAATAATTTGCAAGCTCGGTCATCTTTGCCTGATATTCGTCATCATCGAGACGGACGAGGTTGAGGTCGTCACTTCCGTAACGCAAACCGTTGATGTATGAATCCACGGCTTTGAGCAGGTCATCTTGAGGCTGGCCCGCGTCCTCGAGCTTAACGATTCGCTGCGTGGTACCGCGCACCAGACCGGCGTAGTTGACTACGCGCGCCGTGCCCTGGATATCGGAGACGAGCAGCATAACATTGATGAAGAAGAAGATGAGAACTGCCGTGAGCACCATCATGAGCAGGCGCACCGCCCGGCTGGCTTTCTTGGCGACAGAGGTATTCACAAGTTCACTCCCCCAAATGACAAAAGTGCAGGTAGCACGCAGCGGTCAACTCTACCATATGGGCCAAGAGCCGCAGACTTGGTGCGGCCTTTGGGGCAGAGCTTAATCAGGGTAGTCAATTTGGCGATGACTATTAATCCCCGTCCCAGAAAAATCATCGGACAGGCAGAGCGGCAAAAGTAGTCAAAAACCCGTCCCAAATGAGCTAGTTGAGGAGTTGGGCCATGGCGTTGACGAATTTTTGGACTTGGAGGGTGGGCTCGAGCGGGTAGTGCAGAAAGACGGGCACCTCGCGGCCGCACAGGAACGGCACGCCTACAAAGGCCGGATGCACCCCCGACCACGCTCCGCAGGTGAGCACCGCGTCGCCCTTTTCCTCCGCCTCGTTAAAGAGCGCAAAATCAAAGCTGTCCACGTCGATCACGTCCACGCCGCCGTCTGCCAAAAGATCGATACGCAGGCTGTCCATAGCGTCGTTGCCGTGGCGGAGCACGCGCAGACGCATACCCTCCAAGTCGGCGACCGTAATGCGATTCTTGCGCGCCAGCGGGCTCGTGCGCGGCAGGTCGATATAAAACGACACGTTGACAATGCGGAGCTTTTGGCAGGCGTCGCCCCAGCGCGGGGTCGAAAAACTCGACTGCACCACATCCACTTCGCGACCAAGGCTGCGCATGACGGATTCGCGCTCGTCATAGAGATCGCTTACCGGCACGATCTCAAATCGCAGCGACGGTTCCAGATCGTGGATGCCCGACCACATCGACAGCGTTTGGCGCCCCGGGCACATCATCGACACGCCTAGGCGCACGGCACCACCATCGCCAGCCGCGCGTCGGGCACGGCGCAGCGCGTCCTCGGACTGCCGCATGATCGAGCGCGCGTCATCCACCAGCAGAGCGCCCGCCGGCGTCACCTTGACGCCCGAGTGCGAGCGTTTGAACAGCGTGATGCCGAACTCGGCCTCGAAACCCGACACCTGCTTGACGAGCGCCGGGGTCGAAACGCGCAATTCTGCCGCCGCCCGAGAGAAGCTTCCCAGCTCCGCGGCGGCCGATATGGCCTCAAGTCGTCGATCGTACACGTCAATCTCCTGTTTCCAGACGTATGGCAACGAACTGCCAAAGGGGATCGTTTTGGCAGGTCACACACTCAATTAAGGACACATCGTCTTGCGAGCTATAAACCATTGGTTTACGCCATTCTAACAAATATGCAATTCACCTGCGCAAATGCAAAGCATACGATAACCAGCGAAAACCACGTGGGTCGGTTAATGGGAGCGACCCATCGGGAGGCACAAGAAGGGAAGTTCCTATGAGCAATTGGCTTAAGCTCGAGGGCGATGTCTGCGCCGTGACTGGCGCGCTCGGCGGTATGGGCGTCGAGATTTGCCGTGAGTTCGCCCGCAACGGCGCCAACGTCGTCCTGCTCGATCTGGACGAGGAAAAGGTCAAGGCCGCAGCCGCCGACCTCGCCGCCGAGTTTGGCATCCACGCCGAGGGCTACAAGATGAACGCCACCGACGAGGCCGAGGTTCAGGCAGCCGTCGACGCCACCATCGCCGACTTCGGCCGCGTCGACGTTCTCGTCAACACCGCCGGCATCCTGCGTTTCGCAGCTATGGAAGACCTGCCGCTCTCCGACTGGAACGAGGTCATCAACGTCAACCTCACCGGTTACTTCATCACCTCGCAGCGCTTTGGTCGCGAGATGATCAAGGCCGGCCAGGGCCGCCTGGTGCACATCTCGACCGTCGCCAGCCACTCCCCCGAGACGTTCTCGGGCGTGTACAGCTCCACCAAGGCCGGCGTCAACATGATGTCCAAGATGCTCGCCGCCGAGTGGGGCCCCTACGGCGTCCGCTCCAACTGCGTCGAGCCTTGCTTCGTTAAGACCCCGATGTCGGCCAACTTCTACGCCGACCCCGAGGTCGAAAAGAGCCGCAGCCGTCTGATCGCCACGCGCCGCATCGGCGAGGTCAGCGATATCGCCAACGCCGTCATGTTCCTGGCGTCCAAGCGCTCGGACTTTACCACCGGCGACGCCATCAAAGTCGATGGCGGCTTCTCCAATATGATGGGCGACCTCACCGCCAAGCCCGGCGGCCGTCGCGCCTATGCCGATAACTACCTTAAGAACAAGGGTGTCGAGCTCTGGTCCGATGAGTCCGGCGTCGCCAAGCCGACTGACCAGTAAACCAACCTGACAGGGAGGCCCCGCGGACACGCCCGCTCCTCTCCCGCATCGATTAGAAAGAGTCCAATGGCTTCCACCAACTCCAACAAGGGTCGCGCCGTCGTGCTTTCCGCCGCGTGCGTCACCATGTTCTTCATCAGCTCCATCGCGCTGTATTCCGTCGTGAGCAAGAACCTGCTCGCCGTCTACCCCGAGTGGTCCAGCGCTCTTACCTGGGCTTTCCCGGTCTTTCAGACCATCATGGCCGTGACGGGCATCTTCGCCGGCCGCATCTCCGATAAGATCGGCCCGCGCAACGTCGTGATCGCCGCCGCTGTGTGCTACGGCGTGGGCTGGTTCATGTCCGGCACCGTCACCGAGCCGTGGCAATTCTACCTGTGGTTCTCGCTTGTCGCCGCCATCGGCAACGGCCTGGGCTACAACCCGGCGCTCACCACCGGCCAAAAGTGGTTCATCGACAAGAAGGGTCTCGCCTCCGGCATCACTCTGGCCGCTTCGACCGCCGGCCCCGCCGTGCTGTCCCCGGTGCTCGCCTCGCTGCTCATCCCGAGCTTGGGCATCTTTGGCGCCCTTAAGGCGCTCGGAGTCATCTTTTTTGTGATGATCGCCGCCTCCGCGCTGTTCCTGAAGGCCCCCGAGGCCGGTTGGCTGCCCGAGGGCTTCGAGGCCCCCAAGGGCGGTGCGCACGCCGGCACCTTCGGCGACCTCACCCCGGGCGAGATGGTCAAGACCCCGCGCTTCTGGGTCCTCATCGTCACCTTCGCCTTTGCCGCCACCGCGGGCACCCTGCTCGTGGGCAAGGTTGCCTCCATCGCCGCCGTTCAGCTCTTCGCCGACCCCACGAGCGCCGCGGCCGTCGCCCTCGGCGGTGTGGTGGTCTCCGTCAACACCTGCGCCAACCTGGTTGGCCGTCTGTCCTTTGGCCAGATCATCGACAAGCTCGGCGCCTACAAGTCGCTGCTCATCAGCCTTGTCGTCACCATCGTCGCCCTCGTCATCATGTCGATGAGCTTTACGCAGAGCATGTTCTTTGTGGCGCTCGCCCTGCTCGGCTTTAGCTTTGGCGCCCTGCTCGTCATCTACCCGCCGCTCACCGGTGGTGCCTTCGGTACCAGCAACATCGGCGTCAACTACGGCATTATGTTTTTGGGCTATGCCGCTTCCACCTGGATCAGCCAGCCCATCACCGCCGTGCTGTATCACGCCGAGGCCGGCAGCGCCGCCTACCAGCAGTCCTTCTACGGCGCCATTGTGATCGCCGCCATCGCCGTCGTGCTCACCGTCTACATGATGGTCTCCGACAGCAAGAAGAAGTCCGCCTAGTTTTACCGCTGCGACAAAGGGACAGCCCCTTTGTCGCATTCCACCGGTCACCAGTATTAAGGAGTCGAAATGTCTGAGCTCAACCCCGTCCGCATTGCCGTTATCGGCGCCGGCGCCATGGGCCGCAACCACATCCGCTTTGTCACCGAGGAGCCCGAGGCCGAGCTCGTCGCCATCGCCGACGCCTTTGAGGGCGCCCGCGCCACGGCAGAGGCCGCCGGCGTACCGTTTTACACCGATCCCGCCCAGATGATGGACGAGGTCAAACCCGGGGCCGTCATTATCGCCACCCCCAACGACCTGCACCTGGGCGTTGCCCGCGAGGCTGTGAAGCGCAATATCGTGCCGTTGGTCGAAAAGCCGATCTCCAACGACCTGGAAGATGCCCAGGCCTTCGCCGCCGAGGCCGAGACCGCCGGCGTGCCCGTACTCGTGGGTCAGCACCGTCGCCACAACCCCTTCGTCAACAAGGCCAAGGAGATCATCGAGTCCGGCGAGCTGGGCAAGCTCACCGTGTCGAGCTTCCACTACATGATCTATAAGAATGACGAGTACTTTGATGTCGAGTGGCGTCGCAAGAAGGGTGCCGGCCCGATCCTGGTCAACCTGGTGCACGACGTCGACCTGCTCCGCTACCTGCTGGGCGAGCCCGTTGCCGTCCAGGGTATGCAGTCCAGCGCCGCCCGCGGTTTTGAGACCGAGGACTCCGCCGTGGTCAACGTCCGTTTTGCCGATGGCGCGCTCGCAAGCATGACCATCTCCGACGCCACCGCCAGCCCCTGGAACTGGGAGGCCACCGCTCGCGAGGATCCGCAGTACCGCCCCTTCGACGCCGACGCCTACTTTATCGGCGGCACTAAGGGTGCCCTGTCGCTGCCCCGCCTGCACCAGTTCTCCTACGACGGCGCCTCTAACTGGCACAAGCCGCTGCAGATGGAGATCCCGGCCGTGGACCCGGCACTGCCGCACAAGATGCAGCTCAAGCACTTTGTGAAGGTTGTCCGCCGCGAGGTCGAGCCCGTCGTGACCCCCGCCGATAACGTCAAGACGCTCACGCTGCTTAACGCCATCAAGGAGGCCGCCGAGACCGGCCAGCTCGTCGAGCTGTAATGCCTTAAGAGCGACCGCGGCAGAAACCCCATGCCGAGCCCCTCGGTCCGCCACCAACAAGCCCCTCTTCTTTGCCCCGCGAGCAGCCTCCTGCCCGTGGGGCTTTTTGCTACCTTGCCGACGATTTTTCTGAGGCGGGGGCTATTTTGTACCTCGGCTTGATTCGTTCGCCACGAAATGCGCCCATCTACTACGTTTAATCGACCACCCTCAACCATGCCAAATTTCGCGAAATAAAAATCGCAGGTAGACGGCTTGCCAATTTTCGGAAAACCCAAGTATGGTCAGCCCCTACGGACAAAACGTAGTAGATAGGTCGTTTTCGTGGCGCGGCTCCAAAACAGTCTTTTGAGACGGGTGGTATCCTTGGTAGCCCTGTGCTGCAAACGCACCTTAAACGCAAGGAGTCCCATGGATCTTATCGCCCAGCTCGCCCGCGAGCTCAACCTTAAGGACGCCAACGTCGAGGCGGCCGTCAAGCTCATCGACGAGGGCAACACCATCCCCTTTATCTCGCGCTACCGCAAGGAGGCCACGGGCGGCATGGATGACGTCGCCCTGCGTGCCCTCGACGAGCGCCTGTCCTACCTGCGCAATCTTGAGCAGCGTAAAGAGGACGTCATCCTGCTTATCGACGTCCAGGGCAAACTCACGCCCGAGCTCGAGCAGCAGATTCGCGAGGCCACGCAGCTCCAGCGCGTCGAGGACCTCTACAAGCCCTACCGCAAAAAGCGCATGACCCGCGCGCAGAAGGCCCGCGAGGCAGGCCTGGAGCCGCTTGCCAACATGATCATCATGCAGGCATCCGCCAAGGGCAGCGCACTCGACGCCGCCGCGGCATACGTCAACGAGGAAGCCGGCTTCGACACGCCCGAGAAGGCGCTCACCGGCGCTGCCGACATCGTGGCCGAGACGGTGGCCGAGGACCCCGAGAACGTCGCCGACCTGCGCGCCTTTACGCAGAACACCGCCGACATCGTCGTCGAGGCCACCGACCCCGCCGAGAAGACTCCCTACGAGCCCTACTACAACTTTTACGAGCCGCTGCGCCGTATACCCAACCACCGCGTGCTGGCTATCGACCGCGGTGAGCGCGAGGGCAAGCTCCGTGTGCGCGTGAACGTCGACGGCGCTGCCGCCACAGCGCGCCTCGGCAGCCGTTGGCCCCGACGCCAGGGCGTGTTTGCTCCCATCTTCGATGCCGCCATCGCCGACGGCTACAAGCGCCTCATGGCCCCCTCGCTGGAGCGCGAGGCCCGTGCCAAACTCACCGTCCGTGCGCAAACCGAGGCCATCAACGTCTTTGCCAAGAATCTCGAGGGGCTGCTCTCGGCACGCCCCGTGCGCGGTGCCCGCGTGCTCGCGCTCGATCCGGGCTACCGTACCGGCTGCAAGGTCGCCGTCATGGACGAGACCGGCAAGCTACTCGACCACGGCGTGGTCTACCCCACCAAGCCGCGCCACGACGTCGCCGGCACCAAGCGCGAGCTCGCTCGCCTCGTCAAGAAGGACGGCGTCAACACCATCGTCATCGGCAACGGCACCGCCAGCCGCGAGACCGAGGAAGTCGTCTCGGAGTTCATTGCCGAGCAGGCACCTGGACTGCGATACACCATCGTCAACGAGGCCGGCGCATCGGTGTACTCCGCTTCCGAGCTTGCCAGCCAGGAATATCCCGATCTGGATGTCACCGTGCGCGGCGCCATGAGCCTGGGCCGCCGCCTGCAGGACCCGCTGGCAGAACTCGTCAAGATTCCGCCCCAGTCCATCGGCGTTGGCCAGTACCAGCACGACCTTGACCAGGCCGAACTCTCGCGCACCCTGGGCCACGTGGTGGAGGACGTCGTCAACCGCGTGGGCGTCGACGTGAACACCGCGAGCGCAAGCCTGCTGGGATATGTATCGGGCATCACGCCGAGCGTGGCCAAGAATATCGTGGCCTACCGCGAGGAAAACGGCGCCTTTACCGATCGCCGCCAGCTCAAGAAGGTCCCCAAGCTGGGACCCAAGGCATACCTCAACGCCGCGGGTTTCCTGCGCATCAGCGGCGGCAAGAACCCGCTCGACGCGACAAGCGTCCACCCCGAGAGCTACGAGGTGGCCACGGCCGTCCTGGAGCGCGCAGGCGTTAAAGCCAGCGAGCTCAGCCGCGGCGGCGTGCCCGACATTGAGCGCCGTCTGGGCAGTATCTCGGCACTGGCAAGCGATCTGAACTGCGGCACCCTCACGCTCATCGACATTGTCAACGAGCTCAAGAAGCCCGGCCGCGACCCGCGCGACGACGCGCCCGAAGTGGTCTTTAGCCGCTCGGCACTTTCCATCGACGACCTGGAGCCCGGCATGGAACTCAAGGGCACGGTGCGCAACGTCGTCGACTTTGGCGCGTTCGTCGACGTGGGCGTGCACCAGGACGGCCTCGTACACATCTCCAAGCTGGCCAACCGCTTCGTCAAGCACCCGAGCGACGTGGTGCGCGTCGGCGATACGGTCAAGGTGTGGGTCAAGAAGGTCGATCGCGACCGCAAAAAGATCTCCCTCACCATGGTGCAGGGGAAGTAACAGCAAAGGACGAACCGCCGCTGCCCATCGTCGAACTTGCAAGTTTTTCTCATCCAATGGGAAAACTTGCAGATACCGCAACAAAACTTTCGCTTGCATATGGGTGTTGAACTGCTAAACACTTTACCTACGTTCATCAAGGCGTGAGCTGCGGGTTTTTATCTTCTCGGCGAACGGTTTTGCAGATTTACCATTTTTATATCGACGCCCCAGCGGCAAAACGTTTTTGCCGATCATTGCGGTTGATTCCGTTCACGGAACAGAAGCAGCGCCTTGCCGGCTCGTTTTCACAATCGCCCCAAAGTAAAAAGCGGTGACGCCTCATTTGAGACGTCACCGCTTCCGTGTAGGAGCCGGTTATCGGAGCTCCGCCCGATTAGGGCTTAACGTACGCCTGGATTACTCTTCCTCAACGTGATTGATCACAGCACCCTTGGTGTGGATGAAGTTGGGGACGAAGGCGACGACCAGAAGGACAGCGAGAATCGCGTAGACACCGGTGGTACCGAAGGCCTCGGCAGCGCGGCCGAGCGTAATACCAATGACGGAGAAATCGAAGTCGCCGAACGTAGTGTTCTTGAAGCCAAAGACGTCAAGAACGGGGAGGAGCAGAGCCGGGGCAAAGGTGATGAGCAGGCCGTTGACGAAAGCACCAAGAGCTGCGCCCTTGCGACCGCCGGTAGCATTGCCGTAGATGCCTGCGGTAGCACCGCAGAAGAAGTGGGGAACCATGCCCGGGATGATGAAGATGCCCAGGGTAGCGCCCACGATGAACATACCGACCACGCCACCGATGAAGGAAGCGACAAAGCCGAGGATGACGGCGGTGGGAGCATAGGGGAAGAAGACGGCGCAGTCGACGGCGGGGATGGCGCCGGGGATCAGCTTGTTGGAGATGCCCTGGAAAGCCGGGACCAGGTCGGCAAGGATCATACGAACGCCGTTGTAGACGATAGTGACACCGACGGCGAAGGACAGAGCACAGGTCAGGGCGTAGACGATTACATTGTCGCCGCCAGCGGTCTTGGTAACGACCGCAGGATCTGCGATGTAAGCGGCGAAAGCGGTAACCAGGTAGAAGAAGGCCATGGTGAGAGCCGTGGAGATGGTGGTGTCGCGCAGGAAGGAGAACTTCTCGGGAACCTCGATCTTCTCGGTGCTGTTCTCCTCGGCGTCCTTAGCAAAAAGCGTACCGACTGCAGCGGAGATGTAATAGGCGAGTGAACCGAAGTGGCCCATGGCGATTTCATCGCCATCGGTAACCTTCTCGGTGAAACGCTGACCAACGGCGGGAAGCATAGCGCTCACGAGGCCCAGGAACATGCCACCCACGATGACAAGCTGGACATCCTGGAAGCCAGATGCCTGCAGAACGGCAGACAGCAGGCAAGCCATGAACATGCTGTGATGGCCCGTCAGGAAGATGTACTTAAACTTGGTAAAGCGGGCAATGATAATGTTCACGACGTAGCCGAGAATCAGGATCATCATGGTCTGAACGCCGAGGACGCTCTGAGCCATCGAAACGACGACCTCGTTGTTGGGCACGACGCCGGTGATGTGGAAACCGGTCTCGATGAAGGTACCCAGCGGAGCAAGGTTCTCCTGGACAACAGCGGCGCCGGCAGACAGCATGATGTAACCCAGAATGGGCTTCAGGGTGCCCGTCATCACCTTGTGGGCAGGACGCTTAAGCGCGACAAGGCCCACAAAGGCAAATAGACCCATGATCCATGCTGGCTTGGTCAGAATCGATTGGATAAACTCAAGTATGGGAAGGATGGCTTGCATCTGCGCTTCCTTTCTCTCTAACGTGGGCGCGTTTCCCTCTTCCACAGGGAACCGCCCTTTTTTGTGCCGCTTTAGGCGTTAGCGGCGGCCGCCTTGATTGCCTCGAGGGCGTCTTCGCGGATCTTCTTCTTGTTCACATAGCTGCGAACGATCACAACGTTGCCGTGGAGCTCGGGAGCGAGTTCCTTAACGGTGATGAACAGATCCGGATTTGCGGAAGAAGCACCGTTCAGGTCCATAGACTCAACGTCGGCCTTGATGCCCTCCTCCTCGCAAAGCTCCTCGACTTTGCCAGCGAGCATCAGGCTAGACCCGATGCCGTTTCCGCATACGGTGATGATATGCATGGCAACCTTCCTCTCCTACACGTGACGGTTTTCCGTCTATCCAAAAGCGGCGACGCATCGCCGTGCCATTAAGGCCTAAAAGAATGAACGCATGGTCTCCAAAACCTGCTCGGGCGTATCGCATGCGCTGAGCTTGGCAACGCAGTCTTCGTCCTCGAACATCTGCGAAAGCTCCGCCAAGCAGCCAAGATGAGCCTTGGGGTCGGGTGCGCAAATACCCACGAGCACGTGAACCGGATCGAAATCCTCGTGTCCAAACGCAACGGCAGGGTCAAGCGTGACGATACAGATTCCCGCTTCACTCACATTGCCATCTGCCTGGGCGTGGGGCATGGCGATGCCCTCTTCCAAGACCATATAGGGGCCGAATTTGTGAACCGATGAAATCATGGCGTCAACATAGCTCTGGTCGCATTTGCCAGCGTCTACGAGCAACTTACCGCATGCCCTGATCGCTTCCTCCCAGTCGGAGGCCTCGACATGGCAGGCAACAAGCTCGGGTTTAAGAAGATCGGTCAGCATGCTCGTCCCCTACTCCTCGGGCAAGATATGAAAACCAAGCGCCTGAACGTCGCGGGCAAAGCCCTTGACCGTATCAAGCGAATACTCAAGCAAATCTTTCCCGAAATTCTTGCGCTTGGCAAGAATGGCATTGGGGACCGTAATGATCTGGCATCCAACGGACTCCGCCTGGAAGATATTGAGGACCTCGCGCGTAGACGCCCAGAGAACCTCGGCAGCAGGCTTAACGGCAGCCTTCTTTACGGACGCCGCCATGAGGGGCAGCGGATCGACGCCGGTATCGGCAATGCGACCGGCAAAGATAGACAGAATAGAGGGGGTCTCGGCAGAAACGGCATCGACGAACTCGTCGACCTGCTCGGGCGTGAAGATAGTGGTGACATTCACCTTGATGCCGTCGGCAGAAAGGCGCTTGACCAGCGCGGCAGTGGACTCGCCCTTGGTGTTGAGCGCCGGAATCTTAACATAGACGTTGTCTGCCCAGGTTGCAATCTCGCGAGCCTCGGCCTCCATACCCGCCTCGTCGTCGGCGAACACCTCAAAAGAGACCGACACATCGGTAATGTGCTCAAGAACCGTCTTGGCAAAAGCGCGGTAGTCAGTCACGCCACCGGCCTTCATAAGGGAAGGATTGGTCGTGAAGCCCTGAACGTTACCATTGTCATGCATGTCAAGCATGCCTTCGAGGTTAGCGCCGTCGGCAAACACCTTGATCGCCATGTTCGGTCCTTTCTCATCTAGCACTATTGCTATCGAAAGCCTTCTTCTTTGTTTCAAAAGCTTTTCGGTTTTCTTTTATAAACCATTTCAAAAGCTATCGAAAGCTCAATTGTCAACTTTCCGTGAGCGGTCGAATATCGGGTGTGAACGTACTTCTTTTGGGCGGCGCCTTCAGAATGAGACTCTTTATAGCCCGTCTACGTGCGAACTATCTGCTACGCATGCATTTAGGACATGCCATTCCGTTCATTCGATTCATTCGAATTTACCTTGTTCTTTTCATATCGATACGTTATATTTCGATTACGAAAGGCGCATCTTTTGCCTTTTGTTCAAAAGGAGCGGCATATGGCATCTACTTCAGACCTTTCACCGGCCGAGCGTCAGCGATTTATCATGAATTGGCTGGCCGAAAAGCCAAATATCTCGGTATCCGACATCGTTCGCCGTTTTTCGGTTTCGGAAGTCACCGCACGACACGACCTCGTCTCACTGGAATCCGAAGGCAAGCTGCGTCGCGTACGCGGCGGAGCGGTATCGCTTTCTCGCTCCAACGCAATCTCGTATCCCGAGGAGCGCATCAATGTCCAAGTCGAGGCCAAGGAGGCCATCGCCGCAACCGCAGCAACTCTTGTTGATGATGGCGATGTTCTGGTAATTGATATCGGCACCACAGGCTTTTACTTCGCTAAAGCCCTCATGGATAAGCATGAGATCACCATTATCACCGGCGATCTTGCAATCGCAAACTACGCCAGCTTCAATCTCCCCAATGCTTCGGTAGTGCTGCTGGGCGGCTCCGTGCGCAAGGGCCACCTCTATCTCGCGGGCGCACTAACGCTCGACTGCATGAGCAAACTACATGCCGACAAGGCGTTTGTCAGTGCCGACGGATTCCACCCCGACCACGGCTTTACCGTCGAGCACGACTTCTCGGCCATGATTAAGCATATGTACCTGACCAACTCAAACCAGGGCTATATGATGGTTGACCAGGGAAAGTTCAACAAGACCAGTTTTTATCAGTCCGCGCAAATCGATGACCTCGATGGCATCATCGTTGATGGAGACGACGAGGGCATCATGACGGCGGCGATCGAGAGCAGTCGCAGTCATCCCAAGCTCTATATTGCAAAATAGCTCAAATGGCCGGGTCGTCCCACTGCGGGCGACCCGGCCATTTATTAGATCAACCCAAAGTGGCGCATGGCGGTGACGGTGCCGTCGTGTGCGACATCGTCAGTCACGTAGTCGGCGACCGCTTTGACCTCGGACATGGCGTTGCCCATGGCGACAGCCGTCTCGACCGCAGCGAGCATGCCCAGGTCGTTGCCCGAATCGCCAAAGCCAAAGGTGCGCGCATTTCCCTCGCGGCCCAGATACGCCAGCGCTCGCGCCACGCCCACGCCCTTGTCGATGCCCTTGGGGCTCAGCTCGCGATTCTGACCACCGGTGTTGCAGGCCTCAAAATAGCGATCGATAAAGCCGTCATCGTTGGCTACGCGAGCCAAACTGGGCACATTGAGGCATACCTTGCCCACGCGCAGACTGCCGTCGACGCGCATTTCCTCGGCGCTGTGCACCACAGAAGTGCCGATCAGAGACGACTGCTCAACACCCGCGGGTTCCAAGGCAAAAGTAGCCACGTTGGTCTCGAAAAAGGCTTCAATCCCCGCCGCGGCCATACGGCGTGCAAGCTCCTCGACAACGTCCTCGTCAAAGCAGTCCTCGTGTACCACGCGGCCCTCTACCTCGAGCGTAGCTCCCGCCATGGCAACGATACCCGCAGGCTCCAAAGCACGCAGGCCATCGGCAATCAGCCACAAGGGACGACCCGTGCAGATAAATGCCCGGTGACCCGCATTGCGCAGGCGACCAAATGCATCGACAACGGCCTTCGACGGATGGATTGCATTGAAGTCCTTATCGGTCATATCGTCGGGATCGAACGACGTCAGCGTGCCGTCCACGTCAAAAAAGAGCACAGCGAGTTCGGGACACGCATCAATCATATGGGTTCCTTTCGAGGATAAGGGCAAACGAAGCATCCATCATATAATGGAGCGACGCAACCAGAGAGGTCACCCATGGAATTTTACGCAAGCTGCCCCGAGGGCTTTGAGTCCGCACTCGCCGATGAGCTTAAACGCCTCGGACTTTCGCATGTTCGCCGGCTGAAGGGCCGTGCTACGTTTGAGGGCGAGCTCGAAGAAGGCTACCGCGCCTGTCTGTGGTCGCGCCTGGCGAGCCGCGTGTTCGTGGTACTCGGGCGCTTTGAGGCGCAGGATGCCGATGAACTGTACGATAGCGTTTACGACATCGCCTGGGAGAGCATCGTCCGCCCCGGCGCCACCATCGCCATCACCGCCCGCGGCGTGACCGAGCAGCTGCGCAACACGCGCTTCTCGGCCCTGCGCGCCAAGGACGCGCTGTGCGACCGCCTGGCCGAGACCACGGGCCGTCGCGCCGACGTCGATGCCGCCGACCCCGATGTTCACCTACTGCTTTCGCTGCGCCAGCGCCGCGCGAGCATTAGCCTGGACCTTTCGGGCGACCCGCTGTTTAAGCGCCTGCCGCCCGCAGCAACCCGCGCCGGCGAGGGCGCGCACGTGCTGCGCCCCGACTACGCCGCCCTGGTGCTGGCGCAGATCAGCTGGACCGCACTGTGCGAGCGCGAGCTGACGGCCGACGAGTACGAGAACGAAGCCCTGCCTACGCTGATCGACGCCTCGTGCGCCGGCGGCGGTCTGCTGCTGGAAGCCGTGAACATTCTGACTGACCGCGCCCCGGGTTTTGCACGCGAGCACTGGGGTTTTGAGGGCTGGCAGCTGCATGATGCCGCCCTGTGGGAGCAGCTGCTTGCCGAGGCGCGCGAGCGCGAGGCGGCAGCGCACGAGCGGCAGGCGCGCATCGTGGCCGTAGACATCGACCCCGCCGCCCGCAAGACTGCCGAGCGCATGGTCAAGTGTGCCGGCTACAAGCGTTTTGTCGACTTTTGCGCCGCCAAGCCCGCCACCGTGCTGGACCATGCAGGCGCCGTCGCCGGTGCCGCCGTGGTCGCAGATACCACCGAGACCCCGCTTTCGCTCATGCACGACGCCATGACACTCATCGGCGAGCTGCGCCGCGCGCCCGAGCTTGCCGCCGCGCCGGTCGCCGCGCTCACCCGCGATGGACTTATGGCCCGCGCGCTCCATGCCGAGCCTGCGCGCTCCATCGCCGTCATGCCCAATAACGAGGAGGCGGCTCTTGAGGTTTGGCCCTCGCTCGACCACGCCGCCGCAGCGTTTGAGGCTGCGGCCAGCGCAAACACCGAGGCGCAGACCGCGGACGCCGAAAACGAAGCCGCCAACACCCCCATGCCCGAACCTGCTGCCACGCTCGACCTGGGCGACGGCAAGCCGCTGCCCGTGCTCATCCCGGAGTCCGAGCAGTTCGCCAACCGCCTGCGCAAGAATGCCCGTCTGCGCCGCAAGTGGGCCAAGCGCGAGGGCGTGAGCTGCTACCGCGTCTACGATGCCGACCTGCCCGATTACTCCGCCGCCATCGACCTGTACGAGGGTTGCCCGCAGACGCCGGGCCGCTGGCTCGTCATCGCCGAATACGCCGCGCCTAAGACCATCGACCCCGCGCTGGCCCAGGCCCGCATGCTCGACATCTTGGCCATCGCGCCGCGTATCCTGGATGTCCCGGCCGAGCACGTGCACGCCAAGGCCCGCATGCGTTCGCGCGGCGGCTCGCAGTACGGCAAGCAGGGCGCCGGCAAGGGCGCATCGGGCGAGCGCGCCAACATCGCGCGCCGTCGCCTGCCGCTCATCGAAGAGGGCGGACTCACCTTTGCCGTCAACTTTGACGACTACCTGGATGTGGGCATCTTCCTGGATCACCGCGTCACCCGCAACCTGGTACGCGAGCACGCCAAACAGGCACGCCGCTTCCTCAATCTGTTCGCCTACACCGGCACCGCCACCTGCTATGCGGCCGATGGCGGCGTCGAGGAAACTGTGACGGTCGACCTTTCCAACACCTACCTGGATTGGGCCGAGCGCAACATGCGACAGAACGGCTTTGTGGGGCCGCAGCATCACTTTGTGCGCGATGACGTGCTCGCCTGGATTCGCGACCAGCGCCAGACGCGCAACCGCTGGGACCTGATCTTTGTCGACCCGCCCACGTTCTCGAACTCGTCCAAGATGGGCCGCCGCACTTGGGATGTCCAACGCGACCATGTTGAGCTTTTGGCCGGCGTATCTCGCCTGCTCGCACAGGGCGGCCACGCCATCTTTAGCTGCAACCTACGCGGTTTCCGCCCCGAGACGCGCAAGCTCGCGCGCGCGGGCGTCGTGCTGGAGGACATTACGGCGCAGACCATCCCCGAGGATTTCGCGCGCAACCAGAGGGTGCATCATTGCTATATCGTGCGCCGCCTGCCCATCGAGGATGCCATGGCCGAGGTCGGCTTTAGCGCCGAGGAGATTGCCGAGCGAACCGAGGAGCTACGCAACCCCGAAGCCCGCAAGCCTCGTGCGGCAGTATCCGCGCACGCGCAGGCCGGCGACCAAGGGCCGCGCGGCGACGGCAAACCCTCCCCCGCCGGCAAGCTCAAAAAGAAGAAGTTCTACGCCAGCAAGCCCAAGGGCAAATAAACAAAGTTGCGGTGGAATACGGACTGTTTTGCCTGGAATTAGGCAATTTTAGACCGTATTTCACCGCAACTCATAGTGGGATGGCGGATGCCGGCCTATCCCTGGGTGACCAGGCGATAGCCGATGCCCACGTGCGTTTGGATATAGCGCGGATGCGCGGGGTCGGACTCGATCTTCTTGCGCAGCGTGCCCATAAAGACACGCAAGCTCGCCAGATCGCTCTTAGTTGCCGTGCCCCAAATCTCGTGCAGGATAAACTGGTGCGTCAGCACCTTGTCGGCGTTATGCGCCAGCAGGCACAGGAGTTTGTACTCGATCGGCGTCAGATGCAGCTCCTCGCCATCCATCGTGGCGATGCCGGCATCAAAATCGATATGCAGCTCACCGGTATCGAACGAGCCCTCGGAGGCAACGCCGCCCGTTTGCGCATACGAAAGGCGCCTGAGCGTCGTGCGAATGCGCGCGAGCAGTTCCTCGACCGAAAACGGCTTGGTCAGGTAGTCGTCAGCACCGGCATCGAGTGCGCGAATCTTGTCCGCGTCCTCGCTACGCGCCGAGACCACAATGATCGGCATGCCCGACCATGCGCGCACCGACTCCACCACCTTGACGCCGTCCATATCGGGCAGGCCCAGATCGAGCAGCACGATGCTCGGTGCCTGCGATGAGGCAGCGGCGATGGCGGCATGGGCGGTCTCCACAGCCATATGGCGCAAGCCGTGTGCCTCGAGCGCGGCAACGATAAGGTTGCGAACGGCGGGGTCGTCCTCAACGACCAAGATGAGCGGTTTTACAGCAGAGTTCGGCACAGCGCTACTCCTTATCAAACGAAACGTCGGCGGCGGGAAGCTCAATCGTAAAGACCGAGCCGTGCGGGTCCGCCGCGGCAACCTCTATGCTACCGCCATGCGCCAACGCAATGGAGCGGCAGAGCGAAAGACCCAGGCCAACGCTGCGGTGGCTGTCGGCAAGACCGTGGTTGGCGGTATAGAACGACTCAAAGATCCGCTTGCGGTCCTCGGGTGCGATCCCCGGACCATCATCAGCCACCGAGCACGCCACGCGTCCATCGTCGACGCTAATCGAAATCATGATATGCGAGCCTGCGGGCGTATAGGTGATGGCGTTGTTCACCAGATTGACCACCAGCTGCACCATCAAGCGCGCATCGACATTGACGAGCGCCGGCTCATCGCACGCCGCCACCTTAAGGTCGTGCTCGCGCACGGCAGGGTTCACGTGGCGCAGCGCCTCCTCGACGATATCGTCCATGAGCTCGAGCGTGGTCAACAGGCGCATACCGCCACCCTCGAGTTTGGTGATGGCGAGCAGATTCTCGACGGTGGCGTTGAGCCACAGCGCATCCGAGCGAATGGACAGGAGCATGCCGCGGCGCGTCTGGCTATCGAGCACGGCCGTGCCGGTCGAGCCCTGGTCGAGCAGCACGTCGGCATTGCCCGAAATACTGGTGAGCGGCGTGCGCAGGTCGTGCGAGATGGAGCGCAGCAGGTTGGCGCGCAGCTGCTCGTTTTTGGCGAGCACCGCCGCCTCCTCGCGGGCCTCCATGGCGCGGGCGCGATCGAGCGCCAGCTCGCCTTCGCTCACGATAGCATCGGCAAGTGTGCGCTCCTCGTGCGTCAGCACGTCGGGCTCGGCAACGATAGCCAGCACCCCCACCACCGAGGCGGGATCGCCCGTGCGCACCATAGTGTCGCCCGAACGCACAGTCAGGTATATGCCGTAGAACGCCGAGCCGCCATAGGTGGCATCGAGCGGCGTTCCCACATAGGCGGACGCCGAGAGCCGCGGCGGCATCTGCGGCGCCAGTTCGTGCACCGGTGCCGCATCGCCCACAGCTGTGTACGTCGCACGCGGTAGCAGGTCATCATCGTCGGCGTCGGCGCTGTACCACACGACCGGACAGCCCGAAAGACGCGCCAGCTGCGTTGCCATGGCATGGATAATTTGCTGCTGGTCGGCACACCGCTGCAGCATGCGGTTGGTCTCGAGCACCATATGCGTGCGGCGGTCGCTGGCGGCAGCCTGTGCCAAGGCGCGGCGCAGGGCCAACGCAATCGAGCTCGACACGAGCGAGACCACGAACATGATGAAGAACATGCCGGGATAGCCGCGGTCGATAAGCGACAGCGAGTAGCGCGGGTCGACAAACAAGAAGTTGTAGAGCGCCACGGCGGCAGCCGAGCTCAGCAAGCAATACAGGCGACTCCAGGTAAAGAATGCGCACAGCTGAACGGCGAACACATAGACGATCATGATGCTCGGCGCGAGACCCGGATGGTCGAGCAGCGCGCCCACAATCGTCGCCGCGACCAGCAGCCCCACCGATACGCAGGCGTCATACAGAGGAGTGCGGCGCGTCAGCGTTGTGCGCCGCCACCAAAAGTTATCGGCGATATCGCCGTCCGTACGGACGTCCATCAGCGTCCCGCCCCTCTCTCAAAAACAAAAACCACCACAAAGGGGACAGGCACCTTTGTAGTGGTTTCCCTTGTGGTGGTTCCAAGTGTAAAGCCTTTGCAACCTGCGGTCGTTAGACAAACAGCACGTGCGCGAGCAGTGCGCACACGCACGCCGCGACAAGCACCGTCACCACGATCGAAATCACGCGGTCGGCCATGTCCATGTTGGCCCGATTCGTAAAGAACCGATCTTCGGCGGCGTCGACGCGCGCCTCACGCACCAGCTCGGTCGCAAAATCGCAACCGTCAAGCACCTTTGCATCCATGGTTTCCTCCCAGGACTCAATCCCCGTCAATACAAACCCGCCCGTTCGCAGGCAAACCTCAAGCGTCGACTACGGCCGCTCGTTGGGGGCCAGGCGCTGCATCTTATTCACAGCCTTGAACTTGGTGAACAGCGGCACGTACTCAAAGCTCACGTTGGAGTTCTCCAGGCCGTACCAGCGTGCGGGCGTGCCGGCGGCACGGCGGATGATGTACTTGAGCGTGATGGCCGTACGCTCGCTCGGCTCCACATCGCTTTCGGGCGCCAGAAGCTTACGAATCAGGACGAACTTGAACGTACCGATGTTGCCCGGATCCTTGTAGACCGAGTAGTCATGCGTCTGCGCCGGCAGCTCGCCGGTGGCAGCCAGGTCCTGAACGACCTGACGCAGATAGGCATTGACGCGCTGGTTAATCTTGTAGCCCAGGTACAGATGCACGCGGAACACGTAGTCGGTGCCGAACGTCTCGACCGAATAGGCAAAGGTGTGCGGTTCGTCCATGGTCTCGACATTCACAAACCACCAGGCGCGGGCGCGCTTGGGATGCTTGTCCAAGATCGAATAGACGATATCGCGGTCGATGTAGTCGGTATGGGTGTCCTTGGTCAGGTACACGATGTTGTCGCTCAGGCGCTCGTAGCGGTCGTCGTCGCGCAGGCGCTTGAGCTGCGGCAGGTAGCTGCGCAGCGGCAGCAGCGTAAACTGGCGCTGCTCAACAGCCGTGCCGTTGTACCAGCACACCATGATGCCCATGATGAGTGCAGCCATGAGGATGGTGAAGTAGCCGCCGTGGAAGAACTTGGTGAGCGAGCTCACGAAGAAGAAGCCTTCGAGCAAAAGGAAGAAGGCTGCGAAGATCCACGGAGCAACCTTGAGCTTGCGCTCCTCGTGCAGGTAGAAGAAGAGCAGCAGCGTGGTGCACATCATTGTCAGCGTAATGGCAAGGCCGTAGGCGGCTTCCATATGCGCCGAGTTCTGGAACAGCAGTACCACGATGACGCAGCCGACAAGCATGACGTTGTTGACCATGGGGATGTAGAGCTGGCCCTTGGTCTCGGCAGGGTAGAAGACCTGCATGTGCGGCATGAGATCCAGACGGCTGGCCTCGGACACCAGCGAGAATGCGCCGGTGATGAGCGCCTGCGAGGCAATGATGGCCGCGACGGTGGAAAGGCCGACGGCAAACGGGCGCAGGCCCGGGGCGAGCATCTGGTAGAACGGGTTGAGGTCGGCAATGCCCATGAGCTCGGGGTTGGCAGCGTTGTTCATAAGCCAAGCGCCCTGGCCCATATAGGAAAGCAGCAGGCAGCACTTAACGAACGGCCAGGTAGCGTAGATGTTGCCGCGGCCGACGTGGCCCATGTCGGAGTAGAGCGCCTCGGCACCGGTGGTGGCGAGGAAGCAGCTGCCCAGAATCATGATGCCCGCGTGGTTGTTGGGGCTCAGCAAAAAGGCGATGCCGCGCACCGGGTTGAGGCACAGCAGCACGGCGGGGTGCTGGAAGACAAAGAACAGACCCGTGCCGCCCAGGAACAGGAACCACAGCGTCATGATGGGGCCAAAGGCGTGACCGATCTTGGCCGTACCGATGCGCTGTACCAAGAAGAGCACGATGATGATGGCGAGCGTAATGGCGACGACGCGGCCCTGGTCATCGCCCAGCACGGCATGGACCGCCGGGATGGTGCGCAGGCCCTCGATGGCCGTGGTAACGGTAACGGCCGGCGTCAGGATGCCGTCGGCGAGCAGCGCGGCGCCACCCAGCATGGCGGGGATGATAAGCCACTTGCCGCAGCGCTTGACCAGGCTGTACAGGGCAAAGATGCCGCCCTCACCATGGTTATCGGCGCGCAGCGAGATGAGCACATACTTGATGGTGGTCAGCAACGTGACCGTCCACACGACAAGGGAGAGCGCGCCGAGCACGAACTCCTCCGTGACGCTTCCGATGCCGCCGTTGCCGGCAACGAGCGCCTTGGTTACATACATAGGGCTGGTGCCGATATCGCCGTACACCACGCCCAGCGTGACGAGCATCGCCGAGATGCTCACAGGAATCGCAGCGTGCGAAGCTGCCTCCTTGGCCTTTTGTTCCATAAGCCGGTTTCCTCCCAACTTTAATGTTCGAAGGAATTATAGGTAATCGGCCCATGTTTGAATGGCACTGTTTTCCCAGCTAGATAAACATTTATACGGCCTTTAAGCCACCTCGGCGATATGGAATGTGACAAAGGGACTGTCTCTTTGTCGCATCCGTCATTTTCCGAGCCAATTTTTGAACCACCACTCCATGGAGCGGCTCATCTCGGCCATAAAGGGACTCGTGTGCTTGCGGGTGTAGATATCCACGACGCGCTCCCCCACCTCGCGGGCGTGCGGGCGAAACATCGCATCCATCTCGGCCACCTGCGCATCCATAGTCGCGGCATCCGCACGGCAGTAGCGCTCCTCGTGCACCAGGTTCACCACGGGGTGCGCGATTGCCGGGCGCTCCTTACGGGGCGTGCCGATGATGAGCATCGACAGCGGCATGGTATAGGGCGGCAGATCGAGCAGCGCGGCAACTTCCTCAGCGTTCTCGACGATGTCGCCGATATAGCAGCTCCCCAGCCCCAGGGCCTCGGCGGCAACCACGGCGTTTTGCGCGGCGATCACGGCATCCTGAGCCGCGATGGCAAAGTCGCCCAGACCCGGCGCGCGGCGGGGCGCCTTGCCCGTGCGCTCGACAAACTCGGGCTCAAAGCAGCCCACGTGCTCAAACAGATCGATCCACTTGGCATAGTCGACCACAAATATAAGTGCCCAGGGCGCCTTGGCGATCATGGGCTGGTGGTCGCACAGGTCAGCCAGACGGTCCAGCGTAGCCTGCTCGCGAATGCTCACGATGGAATACATCATCATGGCGCCCGCCGACGGCGCGCGACTCGCCGCATGCAAAATCGCCGCACGCTGCTCGTCGGTCACCGCCACGGGACGGTCGCTGTCATCGCACGCGAAAGCACGCGTGGACGAGCGGTGTTCCAAGATGTCCAGCACTGCATTACCCGTGGTCTCGACCGGATAGCCGCACGTATCCACAGCCTTGGTGCAAACCTGCACGCTCATAACCTCATCCCCGCCATTTCTTTAAGAAGCCTTTACGTTTCCGTGTAATTCCCGTCCATTATCGCGCAGGTCGCCACTACATTGCGCCACACCGCCACACGTGCGCGTTAATATGGCTGGTTGTTGTGCGCAGCCACCAATCGCAGCGCATATCTTGGTAACAATCGGGTAAACCCCCGCTTTCGTAGGTTTTAAGTTTGTGAGGAGTCTCAGCATGTTCGCAGCCGCCATCTCGCTCGTCGGTCTTGCGGCGACCGTCTACCTTGTCTTGCGCGAGGCGAAGGCCATTCGCGCTCAGTCGGGCACCGTTGCCAAAAGCGCTCTTGGGTGGAGCGTCGCCTTCGGCCTGTTCCAGCTCTTTTTGACCATTTGGGGCGCCGTGGGCCTCGTCGCTCAAAACGAGCCGCTCGCCTTTGTGATGCTCATCCTGACCAACGTCATCCTCACCGGCTGCGCTTGGGCCAGCATCGCACGCGACCGCATCGCCCCGCGCGTCTTTGCGTTCGCCGCGCCCGACGCCCCCGCCCCCACCGGCAAGCTCGCCCGCCTGCGCGGCGCCTTTGTGGGCAAACCGCTCGTCGCCGCCGTCTTGTGTCTGTTGCTCGCCGGCGTCTTTGCGCTGCTGGGCATGGAGGTTTCGTCCAACCACGACTTTACCTGGGTCTACCCCCTGTGCATCCTGCTCGAGTGGGCCATCATCACCACGCTCATGACCGGCCTGTTCTTCCTATTCCAGCGCCACGGCGCAGCTCCCGCGGTCCTGGCCTTTGCCCTCTTTGTCCTGGGCATTGCCGAGTTCTTCGTCATCACGTTTAAATCCATGCCCATCCAGCCGGGCGACCTTTCGGCCATCTCCACCGCCGCCGCGGTCGCCGGCAACGGCTATACCTTCTCGATCTCGCTGTTCTGCGTGCTGTCCATGGGCTTTACCGCCATCGCCATGCTGCTGTGCGAGTACGCCGGCCTGGTGGCACCGCACCGTCAGAAGGGTGCCGCCAACGCCAAGCGCATGCTGCTCACCAACCTGCTCGTCGCTGTGCTGTGCCTGGGCGGCGTGACCGCGCACGTCACGCTTATCGACTACTACAACACCCTCGGCATCACCGTCTACACCTGGCGCCCACTCGAGAGCTACTGGCGCGAGGGCTACCTGCCCGCCTTTATTAGTGCGGCGCAGTCCATCAAGCCGCCCAAACCCGCCGACTACTCCGTCGACGATGCCAAGGCCACGCTCAAAAAGTACGCCAAGGCCTACGACAAGTCCGATGCCGCCAAGAGTGACGAGCGCGCCGCCGCAAAGGAGCAGTTCGACAGCGAGAAGCCCACGGTCATCGCCATCATGAACGAGACGTTCTCCGACCTGTCGATCTATCAGAACATGCGCGCCGGCTACGAGGGCCCGCAGTACTTTAAGAGCCTGTCCAACTGCCTCAGCCGCGGCAAGCTCTACGTGAGCGCCTACGGCGGCGGTACCGCCAATACCGAGTTTGAGTTTATGACCGGCAACTCCATGGCCAACCTGGGCTCGGGCGTGTACCCCTACACCATCTACAACATGGAAACGACTGGAAACCTGGCAGAGCAGTTCAAGTCGCTCGGATATTCCACCACGGCCATGCACCCCAACCACGCGACCAACTGGAACCGCGAGAACGTCTACAAGGACTTTGGCTTTGACCAGTTCCTGTCCATCAACGACTTCCAGGGTGCCGACACCCTGCGCGGCATGGTGACCGACCAGGCTACCTACGACAAGATTCTTGAGCTGCTCGACCAGAACGCCGATCCGCAGTTTATCTTCGACGTGACCATGCAGAACCACTCGGGCTACGACACGGGCCTGCTGCCTGCCGACAAGCAGATGCATCTCAACATCGACACGACCGACCTGGACGCCAAGACCGTTGAGGACGGCACGCTGTCCGATGTCGACGAGTACGTCTCGTGCATCGAGCAGTCCGACCAGGCGCTTCGTTACTTCCTCAACGCCCTGAGCAAACTCGATCGCAAGGTGGTCGTGGTGTTCTGGGGCGATCACCAGCCGTTCTTCCCGTCCAAGTTCAACGACAAGTGGTTTACCGACGAGGACGACGCCACGCATCAAGAGCGCCTGTGGCAGACCGACTACATCATTTGGGCCAACTACGACGTTGCCGGCTGCGACCAGACGAGCGAGGTCGACGACCTGTCCACCAACTACCTGTCCACGCAGCTTATGCAGCTGATCGGTGCCCCGCTGACCGACTACCAGAAAGCGCACATGACGCTGCGCGAGTCGCTGCCCGCCATCAACTCCGTGGGCTACGAGGACGCTAGCCTGCGTTGGGCGCTCTCCTCCAACGTCACCGGCGACGACGCCGAGGCCGCGGCTGCCACCAAGGCGCGCGAGGATTACGCCAAGATGCAGTACTACGAGATGTTCCGCGACGGCAAGAACGTCTATACCGAGCATTTCCAGACCGAGGCCAACGAGACCGACCCCAACCTGGCACCGGGTACGACCAAGATCAAGTAGCGGCGTGTCTTAGCTGGTTCGTCTGCCCGGCGACGCGGAACGTAAGGTTCCCTGCTCGGACAGTCCTGCTCGCACGGAGAGCACATTAAGTGCTCTCCGGCTCGTGCGGAACTCGCGATGAACCTTACGTTCCGCGTCGCCGGGCAGACGCCTCAGTGTTGAAGCGCGGCTTGTCATGGGGGCATCTGCTGAACATATATAAGTTGAAGGCCATCTCATGTGGCCTTTTTTGCATCCGGAAAGCCCGTCCCGCCCTGAATACATCCAGCGAACGCATGCGAGCGTGTCGTCCGGGACGGTCTCGTCATCGGGGTGATGGAAAATGTCGTCCCAAACGCTTGCCACGGTTGCGCCCGCGAGTGTCAAGAAAAAAGCCTCGAGAATTTCGAGGCTTTCACATTTGTATTGTTTTGCGCGAAGGACCGCGAACGGCAAGGCTACTCGCCCAGCACGGCCTTCTTGGCGGCTGCAGCCATGTTGTCCAGGTCCTCCTTGGTGGGATGGTCCTTTGCGGCAACCCAGTTGTCGAGCAGCATCTTAAATCGGGTGTTGTCGGGATCTTGCTCGAGCATGGCCTCGTAGCGTTGCTTGACCGCGGGGCCCATTTTGCCCTGGCACATCGCCCAGCCTACAAGCTCGGCATCCCCAGCCAAATTGGAAGTTACGCGGTCGATAATCTGCTGGTAATAGCTCTGGTCGGCGCCAAAACCGCAGGTGCCAAACAGGAAGACGCGCTTGCCGTGCAAGGCGGAGAGCAACGCCGCGACCGAAGGCGCGCACGCGCCCTTGTCGCACCAAAAACCGACGAGCACCGTGTCGGCCGCGCAGGCGCCCTGCGCCTCGAACGCAACCTGATCCGCATCTGCATCGTCGCTCAACGCCGCGGCATGGACAAACTCAACACCCGCAGCCTGCAGAGCGCGCTTGATCGCGCCCGAAACCATCCTGGTATTACCGCTCTTGCTGTTAACCACCAAAGAGCACGTCATAGTCACGTTGCCTCGTTTCCCCCAAAACTAAAGCCACTAATGCAATTTATTAGATGAATATCTTAGTACTAACGTGACAGATGTAAACCACCGTCTGTCGATTGATTAATTTGCCCCACGGCCGTGCTCACTGGGCAAACTGGCTGCAGTAGAGCTCGGCGTAGAAGCCGCCTGCCGCTATCAACTCGTCGTGCGTGCCGCGCTCGATAATCTGGCCGTCGCGCATGACCAGAATGCAGTCGGCGTTGCGAATCGTCGACAGGCGGTGCGCCACCACAAAGCTTGTGCGGCCGGCCATGAGCTCGTCGAATGCCGCCTGCACCTGCAGCTCGGTACGCGTATCGATACTCGAGGTCGCCTCGTCCAGCAGCAGGATAGCCGGATCGGTGAGCATAACGCGCGCGATGCACAGCAGCTGCTTTTGGCCCTGGCTAAACGTGCCGCCGTCCTCGCCGATGACCGTATCGTAGCCGCCTGGCAGCTGCACGATAAACTTGTGCGCGTGCGCGCGCTTGGCGGCTTCGATAACCTGCTCGCGCGTGGCTCCTGGGCAACCGTAAGCGATGTTGTCCGCCACCGTGCCCTCGAACAGCCAGGTGTCCTGCAGCACCATGCCAAAAGCACGGCGCAGACTTGCGCGCGTGTAGTCACGCGAGGAACGGCCATCGACCGCAATGCGACCGGCATCGATATCGTAAAAACGCAGCAGCAGGTTGATGAGCGTCGTCTTGCCGCAGCCCGTGGGGCCGACCAGGGCAAAGCGCATGCCGGGATTGGCCTCGATGCAGATGTCCTGCAGCAGCTTGCGGCCGGGCACATAGCTAAAGTCCACGTGTTCAAAAGTCACCTCGCCCTGCGGGGCGGCAAGATCCACGGCATCCGATGCGTCGGGCTCCTGCTCGCGCGCATCGAGCAGCGCAAACATGCGGCGCGCCGAGGCGTACGCGGTCTGGATCTGCGTAACGACGTTGGTAACCTCGTTGAACGGCTTGGTGTACTGGTTGGCGTAGGACAGGAAGATCTGCACGCCGCCCACCGTAAGCGCCGCGGGCACGCCCGTGATCACGCCCACGCAGCCGATCACAGCGACCACGGCATAGATGATGTTATTGATAAAGCGCGTACCGGGATTGGAAAGCGAGCCCATAAACTGCGCGCGCTCGCCTGCCGTATAGAGCTCGGCGTTGAGGACATCGAAGCGCTGTTGGGCGTTGGGACCATAGGCAAAAGCGTCAACAAGCTTCTGCTCGCCTACGTACTCCTCAATATGACCACCGAGCCGCCCTTGAATACGCTGCTGTGCCGTAAAGCTCTTGTTGGAGAGCTTGGCGATGGCGCCGGCCGCAAAGATGGAGAGCGGTGTGACGAGCACCACCACGAGCGTCATGGCCAGGTTAATGGAGAGCATAAACGCGAGCGTGCCTACGATGGTGATGACGCCGGTAAAGAGCTGCGTAAAACCCTGCAGCAGGCCGTCGCCCACCTGATCGACGTCGTTGACCACGCGGCTCATAAGGTCGCCGTGGGCATGGCTGTCAATAAAGCTGAGCGGCATGCGGCTGAGCTTGTCGCTCGCCTCCACACGCATGTCGCGCACCGTCTCGTAGGACAGGCGGTTGACGCAATAGCCCTGTAGCCACTGGAAGGCCGCCGCGCCCACCACGACAATCGCGAGCTTGGTAACGAGCGGCAGCAGCGCATCGAAGTCCACCTGCCCGGTGGCGACGATGAGGTCGATGCCCTCGCCGATGAGGATGGGCGTATAGAGTTGCAAGATCACCGAGATGGCAGCGCTCACAAACGACGCCGTAAACGAGGCGCGGTGCGGGCGAACATAGCCCAGCAGGCGGCGGGTCACCGCACCCACGGGATAGCGCTCGGGGTCGCCGGGCTGGCGCGGACCGTCGCCCAGGTCGTTGAGGTTATCGTTACCGGACACGTTGGCCGTCATCGTGGCGACCGAACCGGAAGAAGTGTACGGATTCATTTAGCAGCCCTCCTTTGCGCAGACGGATGCGGAGGCGATCGGTGCGGGCGTGGGCGCCGCACTCCCCTGCTGACCCTCGAGTTCCTCGCGGCGAAGCTGCGACTGGCAAATCTCGCGGTAGAGCTGGCAGGTCGCGTACAGCTCATCGTGCGCGCCCAAGCCCGCGACCGATCCGTGGTCGAGTACGCAGATCATGTCGACGTCGCGCACGGTCGAAACGCGCTGGCTTACGATCACCGTCGTCAGCGGCAGCCCGCCCTCGGCGGCACCGCGCACGCTGCGTTCGCGAATGGCATGGCGAAGCGCCGCGTCGGTCTTAAAGTCGAGCGCCGAGGCGGAATCGTCCATGATCAATATCTGAGGCGAGCCCACCAGGGCGCGCGCGATGGTCAGGCGCTGGCGTTGGCCACCGCTGAAGTTCTTACCGCCCGCCTCGACCGGGGCATCGAGCCCCTGCGGCTTGTTGCGCACGAACTCGCTCGCCTGCGCCATGTCGAGCGCCGCCCAGAGATCCTCGTCGGTCGCAGCCTCGTCGCGCCAGGTCAGGTTGCTGCGGATGGTGCCACTCACCAGCGACGCGCGCTGTGGAACGGTCGCGACCACACGGCGCAGCTGGTCGAGCGGCCAGGTGCGCACGTCGGCGCCCATCACGCACACGCTGCCGGTGCCCGCATCGTACAGGCGCGGGATAAGCGAAACGAGCGTGGACTTACCGCTACCCGTACCGCCGATAATGCCGAGCGTCTTGCCCAGCGGGAGTTCCAGCGTCACATCGCTCACGGCATTGGCCGCGCCGGCGCCAAACGAGAAGCTCGCATGGCTCAAGCTCAGCGCGGGAACCGGAACAGCGCCACCCGCCAGTTCGCTCGGCTCGGGCAGCACGACCGGCTCGTTGTCCTCGTCGGTGATGCTCGGCTCGCAGTTGAGCACCTCGTTGATACGCGACGCGCTCGCGCTCGCCTTGGTAAAGACCACGACCAGGTTGGCGACGTACACGATGGAGGTCAGGGTCTGCGTCATGTAGTTCACAAACGCCATGACCTGGCCCTGCGTGAGTTCGCCCACGTTGACCTGGATGCCGCCCACCCACAGGATGGCGCACACGCCCAGGTTCATCACAAGAAACGTGACGGGGTTGAGAATCGACGAGAGCTTGCCCACCGCGATGGCAGTATTGGCCTGGTCATCGGCAGCTTGGGCAAAGCGCTCACGCTCGTGGTCCTCGCGCACGAAGGCGCGAACCACGCGAGCGCCCGAAAGGCCTTCGCGGCAGATAAGCGCGATGCGGTCGAGCTTTGCCTGCAGCTGCTTGTAGTACGGGATGCAGCGCGCCATGACAAACCAAAACACCAGGCCGATAGCGGGCGTGCAGATCAAAAAGATGATGCCGAGCTTAAGGTCGATGGCAAGGGCTGCGCACATAGAGCCCACCGCCAGGAAGGGCCAGCGGATAAGCATACGCACGCCGAGCGCCACGGCAAGCTGCACCTGGTTGACGTCGTTGGTGATGCGGGTGATAAGCGACGGCGTGCCAAAGCGGTCGAGTTCGGCATAGCTCAGCTTATTGATGTGCTGGTAGAGCGCACCGCGAATGTCGGTGCCCATGCCCTGCGAGGTGAGCGCCGCCATCTTTTGGCAAACAAGCGTAAACGAGATGCCGATCACGGCCATGGCGCCAAGCACCATACCGTAGTGGACAACGGCGTTCACATCGTGCGCACCGATGCCCTTATCGATCATCTGGGCAATCACCAACGGCGTCAGCAGGTCAAAGATCACTTCGATCAGCTTGCACGCAGGACCAATCACCATATACCGGCGAAACTTACCACCAAAACGCCTGAGCAGCTCAATCATGTATAGGCGCTCCCTATCATCATCTCTCTTCAATCTGATTCATGATAGTACGGAGAGCCCTGGAGATGCGTAAACAACTCGTCATTTCTAATGGGATTCGGTTTCCAAAGAAGCGGAGAGGCGCGCACCCAGCCAGTGTCGGGTCGACCACTTGGTATACTTGCATTAGTGCTACCAAGTTAGTCGCCGACCCTTGAAATGAGGTGCCGAGATGAACGACATTCTCGCAAGAAGAGCAAGACGAGCAACTGCGGGCATCGCCCTTTCCGCGGCACTTGTCGCGGGAATCGCCCCCGCAACGGCGATAGCGGCAGAAACCAGCTCCCCCACCGCTGCAGTTGCCTTGCAGACGGAAGATGCGGCCGCCGCAAAAGAAAAAGCGTATGCAGCCATGCAGGAAGCGCTCAAAAACCTCGAGGCCGCAAAAGACGCCGCAAGTCCCGAGAAACTTGCGGAAATCGATGATGACATTGCCGCTTCTCAAGAGCTCTACGACAAGATGATGGCGGAAGCCGCCAAATCTAGTGAACCCCTTCCCGCCATGCGAGCGAACGTCGCTGCAGCCCAAGCCGATTACGACAAGGCCAGCAACCGGGTAAGCGAGCTTAAAGCAAAAGTAGAAAAGGCGCTCGCCGACAGGGATTACGAAACTGTTTTGCAGTTGCGTATGGAGGTCAAAATGGCGGATTCGGAAAGAGAATCTTGTGGATATAAGCTTGACCACCACCGACGTACGCTCGAAAGTCAGGAAGAGCAGGTTAAGATTTTCGAAGATGGAGCGGAGAAAGCAAAGGCCAACATCGACGCATGCACAGCCAAGCGAAATGCGCTCCTCAGCGATTTGAATAAGGCGCAAGCGGCCTATGACGACGCCTGCAAGGCATACGAAGAGGCAAAAGCCGCGGCAGACAAGGCCACCTCGCCCGAGGTAACGCAACCGACCGAGACAACGCCTCCCTCCGGCTCGACGCAACCGGCCGAGACGACACAGCCCGCCAGCTCACCCTCGACCGGCAAAGACACCCTACCAAGCTCCACCAAGCAGGCGAACTCGAGCAGCGGCAAGCAAGCAGATACGACCGCCGGCAAGCTCGCGAACACGGGCGATTCCTGCGAGCGCAATAGCACTCGCAGGAATCGCCGCCATGGGACTCGGAATAACCGCCACAGCCACACGCCGCATCAAGAACTCAAAATAGCCGACAGAGCATTCTGCCTTCACCAATTCACAAGCCCAGAGACAAAAAGAGGCCCGTTTCCCCACCTAAGGAAACGGGCCTCTTTAACTGCAAAAATTCAAGCAACAGCACCGCCGCCTCTTGAACCACGTAGCCATCAATGCCCAGACAACGCCAGCAAGCCGCATTCCGCAAGGGATAGATTAAATTAGATAAACGCGCCCTTACGGGTGATTTTTGGACGACGGGGGCCGGCCGGCGGCGAGGTGTTTAGTAGTCGAGCGATCCCGCAGGCGAAGCCGAGGACCAGCGAGACACCAAATACCTCGCCGCCGGCCGGGCCGTGTCGCGGCACCAAAAAGCGCCCGTGCGCTCGATGGATTCGGATGCCCGACAGAGGCTCCTTATGGCTGCTTCCTTCCGGACCTGACCAGATTCGGAACATGTCGTCATCCGAACCCATCGAACGCGCTAGGCGCTCGGTATATCTTACCTGCTCCCGCCCGCCAGAGCAAGGTAGCTAATTTGGGACGGAGCTTTTTTGACTACTTTTGCAGCCCGATTGCCAGAGCAGCCAATGAGTAGTCAAAATAGTCCCATCCCAAAATGACCGGCTTGGTGCCGCACCACAGAAAGGACCTATCTACTACGTTTAGGCCGCAAGGGTCAACCATAGCCGGCTTTTTCGAAAATCGGCAAGCTTTCTACCTGCGGTTTTGTTTTTGCAAATTCCGGGATGGTCGAGGGTGGCCGGTTTAACGTAGTAGATGGCCGCATTTCGTGGCAAACGGTCCGACCAAAGACCCAAGGCAGCCAACCTCGAATGGCCATTCTCGAAGTTGCGGTGGAATAGTTCCTGTTTTTGCTGTCTGAGCCGCCAAACAGGAACTAATCCACCGCAACTTATAAAGAGATAGGTTTTAGATACGGCCAAGGTCGTAGGATCGAGCGGCTGCTTCGCCAGCGCAGATAAGGTTGGTGATGGCTTCCTGCGGATTAAGCGCTTGCTCCAGGTCCATGGGTTTGCGGCAAATCGGCAAAACCAAGTCAATACCCCGCTCACACACCCCATCCAGGTTGTCAGCGCGACCGCCCACGACAGCGATCACCGGTTTGCCACACCGCTTGGCACGGCGCGCCACGCCCACCGGCGCCTTACCGGCGGCGGATTGCTCATCCATATTGCCCTCGCCTGTAATGACCAGGTCGACATCGCGCACGTGCTCGTCAAACCCCACGAGATCGAGCACCGTCTCCACACCCGAGCGTAGCTCCGCGCCGAGCGCCAGCAACGCCGCGCCCAAGCCACCGGCAGCGCCCGCGCCGGGCACGCCAAGCACCGAGCCAAATGTCCGTGCGTTCTCGGGTGTGCGCAACAACCCCTGGGCTCGCGCCTCGAAAATTGCCGCATCGAGCAGGCGACCGTAGCCGACCATCCAGCCGTCGTATCTGCGCAGCACCTCGACATCATCCGCCGGCAGGCCCTTCTGCCCGCCAAACACCGCCAGTGCGCCGCGACGCCCTACGAGCGGATTCTCGACATCCGAAAGCACCACGACACGCATGCCATTCAGTGCCCGAAGCGCTGGCGCCAAATCAACGCTCGCCACCTGCTCAAGGCCGGCAAGACCGGGGGCGACATCGCATCCCTGATCATCGACCACGCGCGCGCCCAGCGCCTGCAGCATGCCGGCGCCACCGTCGTTGGTGGCACTGCCGCCCAGACCAATATAGAGTGTCCTTGCGCCCGTGCGAACTGCGCGAAGCATAAGCTCGCCCACGCCATAGGTCGAAGCCGCCAACGCCGCCGACTCCGTACAACTCGAATACCCAATACCCGCCGCCTCGGCCATCTCAATTACAGCCGAGTCGCGCTCGTCGTCCACCAGCATCTGGGCAGACACGCGATCGCCCAAGGGACCTGCCACCTCGCAGGTCACAATCTCACCGCCGCACGCGTCGATGGCGTCGAGCGTTCCCTCGCCGCCATCCGCCAGCGGCAACGCGCGCACCTCGGCATCGGGCCACACACGGCGCATGCCCTCGGCAACCGCCGCCTCCGCCCGTGCACTCGACACGCTGCCCTTAAAGGAGTCGATCGCCAGCAGCACACGGCGGGGCCGGCGGCACGCAGGGCCAAAGTCAACCGCCTCAACGGCGATATCTTCGGCACACGCGAGCGCCTCGGCATGAGCGGCATGCGCCTCAAGATCGGCCCCACAACCGCCATCAGCGCCGCCTGCTCCGCGCAGACCGCCAAAATAGCTACTCAGCAGCTCACGGCATTCATCCGCCAGGACCCCAGCCGTCACGTTAAACCGATGATTCAGGCGCGAGTCGGCATTGAGGTCATACAGCGAACCCAGCGCGCCCGCCTTGGCATCAGCCGCGCCATACACGCAGCGCCCCACGCGCGCGTTAACCATAAGCCCCGCACACATGCAGCATGGCTCGAGCGTCACGTAGACCGTGCAATCGGAAAGGCGCCAGCGGCCAAGTGCCTGGGCAGCGGCGCACACGGCCGCAAACTCTGCATGCGCCGAAGGGTCCTGGTCGAGCTCGCGCCGATTGTGCGCCCTCGCGACGATCTCGCCGTCGCGCACCACCGCGGCTCCGATGGGCACCTCGCCCACCGCCGCGGCGGCTCGCGCCTCCGCCAACGCCTCGCGCATGAACTTCTCGTCGATTTCGGTGATCGTCATCGTTCGCCTTCCCTGTTGCAAATTCAAAACGATGCTATCATTACGACTCACGGAGAGATGGCAGAGCGGTTGAATGCGGCGGTCTTGAAAACCGTTGAGCGCGAGAGCGTTCCGGGGGTTCGAATCCCCCTCTCTCCGCCACTTTTAGTGATGCACCGGCGTCATGGTCCGCTCAAACAGCGCATCGACCACGTCGGCCATCTCGGGTCGACGCTCAAGATCGTGGCCCGATTCCCACCATATCGTGAAAAGTCGAATAATACCGCCGGCGACAAACTCAGACGTCGTCTCGAGTGACACGGGGGCCAGGGCATCCTCGGCAAGCACGTTCATCACACGCTCGCGGATGGAGCGGGCAATACGGTCGCAAATAACGTTGGTCAACATGCCCGACATGCTGCTTGCCAAAATGTTATCCATGAGCTGCTCGTGCGCCAGAATCAAATCCATGGCATCGTCCAAAATCGCGTGCCGAAGCGCGCGCACGTCCTCGGCAGACACTGCGCCGGCCTCATCGGGCTGTTTTTGCGGCAAGCCCGACATGAGTTCATCGATATAAAAGGCAAAGTAATCGTTCTTGTCGCGAAAGTGCTTGTAGAACGTCGTGCGGCGAATCATGGCGCGGTCGCACAGCATGGCAACCGTCAGGTCCTCAAAACGATGCTTCTCGAGAAGCTCGGTAAAGGCATCGAACAGGGCACGGTAGGTTTTCTTGATGCGAAGGTCCACTGGTATCGCCATCCTCAGGGCAAAGACAACACTCGTCAATCTGTCGCATATCTTACACCTGTACCTCGCGCGCTTTGCCCCAGTGCCAACCCCACCGAAAACATAACGCTTACCGGAAAGTTCGGCACGGCAAAACGTTGCGGGTATACTAGTAGCGTTATACCAACGGCAGCTGGCGCATGCCGCCGCGGCCTTTCGAAACGGAGACATCATGATTACCGTCATCATCGGCATCGTTGTTGTCATTGTGATTGTCTGCGCCATCGCCGGCATCTACAACAACATGGTCACCAAGCGTAACCGCATCGATAACGCCTGGCAGAACATCGATACGCAGCTGCAGCGCCGCAACGACCTGATCCCCAACCTGGTCGAGACCGTCAAGGGCTACGCCAAGCACGAGCAAGAGACGCTCTCCGCCGTGATCAGTGCGCGTAACACCGCCGTCAAGGCCACCACGCCCGAGGCCAAGATGGAAGCCGACAACGTGCTGACCGGTGCGCTGCGCCAGCTCTTTGCCGTGGCCGAGGCCTATCCCGATCTTAAGGCAAACACTAACTTTACGCAGTTGCAGGCATCGCTCGAGGATACCGAGAACAAGATTAGCTATGCACGCCAGAGCTACAACGATTGCGTGCTCAGCTACAACAACGCCATTCAGACGTTCCCGGCTGTCATCTTTGCCGGCATCTTCCAGTTTAAGGAGCGCCAGGGCTTCGAGGCCGCCGAAGCAGCCCGCCAGGCCCCGACCGTCAAGTTCTAGTAGTTTGGCAGCGCATCCTTAATCGGCCAAATGTATAAACCGCCCCGTCGAGTGCATACTTCGACGGGGCGGTTTCCTTTTTCGCAAAGGTCCCCCTCTAAGCGCCGTGCATTTTTAGGAGTATTCAACATAACCAAGAGCTTCGGGCGCCACGATAAGTGCCAAAGACCGCGAATATCCCTGCAAATCAAACGCTGCCAGCCCATAACCCCGCCCATCATCCGTAGAAAACATCGAGAACTCCCGATTTTTTGCCCGAGGTCGGTATGCAGGGGCCTTCGATTGCAGAATACTCGCAAAAATGCACGTCGCCACCACCCCCACATGGCGCGAACCAAAACAAAAGCGCGACCTTCCTTTCCGGCGCACTCCGCAGGACGAAAGAACCTCCGCCGCGCGAAGTGCGCAGCGGAGGTTCTTTCATGTCCGAGGACGCGCCGGAAAGGAAGGTTGCCCTCGGGCCGAACAGCTATGGCAGCTTACGCGACGGTGTAAACCCAGTCGTGCTTATCCTCAACAGCACCAGACTGGATACCGGTCAGGGTCTCGCGGAGCTTCTTCATCACGGGGCCGATCTCGGTGTAGCCGGCCGGGAAGGTCACAGTCTCGTCGGCGCCGTAGACCTTGTTGTCGATCTCGCCAACCGGGGAGATGACGGCAGCGGTGCCGCACAGGCCGCACTCGACAAAGGTGCCGGCCTTGACCTCGGCCCACTCGACGGGACGCTGGTCGACGGTCATGCCCAGGTCCTGAGCAACCTGAACGAGCGAGCGACGGGTGATGGAGGGCAGGATGGAGTCGGTGTGCGACCGCGGAACGACGAGGGTGCCGTCCTCCTTCACGAACAGGACGTTGGCGCCACCGGTCTCCTCGACATAGGTGCGGGACTCGGAGTCGAGATACAGGTTCTCGGCATAACCCTCGCGGTGAGCTTCCATCGTGGGCTTGAGGGACATGGCGTAGTTCAGGCCGGCCTTGATGTTACCGGTGCCGTGCGGTGCCGCACGGTCATACTCGGAAACGCGCAGCTTGACGGGCTTGAGGCCACCCTTAAAGTACGGACCGACCGGGGTCACGAGAATGCGGAACGTGTACTCAGGAGCGGGAGCCACGCCGATCACGTCACCGGAGCCGATCATAAACGGACGCACGTACAGGGTCGCACCGGAGCCGAAGGGCGGAACCCACGCGGCGTTGGCAGAAACGACCTGCTTGACGGCCTCAACGAACTTGTCCTTGGGGAACGGGGGCATCTCGAGGCGCTGGGCAGAGTTGTACATGCGCTCGGCGTTCATGTCGGGGCGGAAGCAGACGATGCTGCCGTCCTCGGCGGTGTAGGCCTTCAGGCCCTCAAAGACCTCCTGACAGTAATGGAAGATGCCGCCGCACTCGGAGACATGCAGGGTGTGGTCGGTGGTCAGGCCGCCCTCGTCCCACTCGCCATCCTTCCAATGGGCCTCGTAGCTGTAATCGGTCTTCATGTAGCCAAAGCCGAGGCTACCCCAATCGATATCCTTCTTCTCGACAGTCATATGTCGCTCCTTACATACACAGTTGCAAACTCGCGGACCCGCACGCAAGGACCGAGGCCGGCCGCGTCGCAACGTCGCACGCCCGGAGCGTAGAGCCGGACGGGACACGCGAACAGCATCAAAGCCGATGGCACGTCGATTCGCATGCACGAGATTGTACTCCCCGCACGCGTCTGATAAAACGCTTTTCTTTAACTAAGTAAAGTATTTTCATTTGACCGAAGCAAAAAGGCCCGCCACCGTAAGCGGTGACGGGCCTCAACTGTACGGTCTGCGCGCTGGCTCGAGCTAGGCGTTCTATTTACCCAGCTTGGCCTTAACCAGACCGACCACGGTCGGGATGATCGACACGGCAACGATGCCGATAATCAGCAGCTCAAAGTGCTCCTGCACAAAGGGAATGCCGCCAAAGAAGTAGCCCAGCAGCGTAAAGACCGTCGACCAGGTAATGCCGCCCAGCACGTTAAAGACGACAAAGTTGCGCCAGTGCATGCCGCCCATGCCAGCGATAAAGGGCACAAAGGTGCGGATAAACGGGAAGAAGCGACCCAGGAAGATGGCCAGGTGACCCCACTTGTCCAAGAAGTCCTCGGACTTTTTGATGCGCTCGGGCGTCATGGCCTTGACCTTGCCCGAAGCGATGATCTTGCGGCCAAAGAAGTGACCGATCATAAAGTTGCACTGATCGCCCAAAATGGCAGCGGCCCATGCGGTGGCCAGAAGCGCCACGATGTTAAAGCCGCCGTTGTGGGCAAAGAAACCCGAGGCGAACAGCAGCGAATCACCGGGAAGGAACGGGAAGAACACCACGCCCGTCTCGATAAAGATGATCAGGAACACGCAGCCGTAGGCCATAAGCGGGCCGGCGGCGATCCAGCTGGCGATCGCGGTGCGCGGGTCCTTAAGCAGCTCGGCAATAAAATTGATGAAACCCATGAAGTAAAACCTCTCAGTTGTGGGCGCGGATACGTCCAAGTTGACCAGTATACGGTTGCGGTGCCCCCTCGTGCGCAACCCCACAAAAGCATGACTCCATTACCAGCAAGTTTGCATAACTGACACTTGTAGCGCAAAGCCGCCAAGATTGTCCTTTTTAATCCCTAGCGAATCGCTATACTTTATTGAATCGCATTGCCATGGCGCTAAGGGAGGGCGGCCGGTGAGCTTTATCAATACCATTCGCGAGGACATCAAGACCGTCCAGGCGCAGGACCCCGCCGCGCAAAACGGTCTGGTCATCTTTCTTTCCTATCCTGGCCTGCACGCCAAGTGGAACCACGTGCCCGAGCACTGGCTGTGGGAGCACGGTCATCGCTCGCTCGCCCGCGTGCTCTCGCAAATCACCCGCCACATCACCGGCGTCGAGATTCACCCTGCCGCGCAGATTGGCAAGCACTTCTTTATCGACCACGCCATGGGCGTCGTCATCGGCGAGACCACCATTGTGGGCGACAACTGTGTGCTCTACCAGGGCGTCACGCTCGGCGGCACCGGCAACGAGACCGGCAAGCGTCACCCCACCCTGGGCAACAATGTCACGGTGGGCACGGGCGCCAAGGTGCTCGGCAACATCCGCATCGGCAACAACGTCAAGATCGGCGGCAACTCGGTCGTCGTTAAGGACGTCCCCGACAACTGCACCGTCGTGGGCGTGCCGGGACGCATCATCAAGCGCAACGGCTGCCGTGTGTTCGAGGAGAGTTTCGACGCCAAGCAGCATCGCGAGTACATGCCCGATGACGCCGCCGAGCAGTCCGCCCTCAACCGCCAGGGCATCACCGAGAATGCCCGCCGCGTCAAGGAACTCGAGCGAGAGGTGGCCGAGCTCAAGGCCCTCGTCGCCAAGCTCGTGGACGAACGCTAGGAACGCAAGCGGCACAAAACGACATCGGCATCAACGCAAAGGCGCGCCAGGGAATTCATCCCCGGCGCGCCTTATTTGTGATGTGGCAAAGAGACTGTCCCTTTGTCACATTATGCGAACTGGCTCAGATAGAGGTCGGCGTAGGCACCCTCGGCAGCCAGCAGCTCCTTATGCGTGCCCTGCTCGATAATGTTGCCGTGATCCATGACCAAGATCAGGTCGGCGTCCACGATCGTCGACAGGCGGTGCGCGATCACAAAGCTCGTGCGCCCGCGCATGAGCGCGTCCATGGCACGACCGATGGCAAGCTCGGTACGCGTATCCACGCTTGAGGTCGCCTCGTCCAGGATGAGAATCGCCGGGTTATTGAGCAGCACGCGTGCGATGGTCAGCAGCTGACGCTGGCCCTGGCTGATGCTTTCGGCATCGTTGGCCACGCGCGTGTCATAGCCCTGCGGCATGGTGCGCACAAAGAAGTCGACCTGCGCGGCGCGCGCAGCCGCCACGATCTCCTCACGCGTCGCCTCGGGACAGCCGTAGGCGATGTTTTCGGCAATCGTGCCATCGAACAGCCAGGCGTCCTGCAGCACCATGCCAAACTGCTGCCGTAGCTCGCCGCGGTCCATGCGGCTCGTATCCACGCCGTCGAGCGTAATACGCCCGCCGTCAATCTCGTAGAAGCGCATGAGCAGGTTGATGAGCGTCGTCTTGCCCGCGCCCGTGGTTCCCACCACGGCAATCTTCTGGCCCGGCTCGGCGGTAAACGACACGTCGTGCATAAGCGGCTTGTCGGGCGAATAACCAAAGCGCACGTGCTCAAAGGAGACGCGACCCTCAACGCGACCCGGCAGCTTGGCGGCCTCGTCCGGCAGCGGATCGGCCTCCATCTCGGGCTCATCGAGCAGGTCGAACACGCGCTCCGCACTCGCCAACGCGCTCTGCAGCGAGTTGAAGGTAAACGACAGCTGCGTCATGGGTTCGGACGCCTCGTAGATAAACTGGAAGAACGCCTGGAACACGCCGACGGTCATGTGACCGGCAACCAGCATGCTGCAGCCCACCAGCGCGATCACGATCTGCGCCAAACGGCCGATAAAGCGCACCGCAGGGCCGACGGCATTGATCATAAAGTCGGCCTTGGCACTCACGCGTGCCAGCTCGCCCGAGGCCTGGTGCACCTCGGCAGAACTTTGGCGTTCGCGGTTAAACGCGCGGATCACCAGACGGCCCGAATAGCCTTCCTCGACCGCACTCGTAATCTTGGACACCCACTCCTGGCGCTCGCCCGTCACATCGTGTGTGCGGCGCGAGACGACCTTCGTCACCAGCAGCGACAGTGCCGTAAAGAACAGAAAGACGAGCGTAAGCTGCACGCTGAACACGAACATCACGCTCACAGCACCAACAACCGTGCCGATCGACACGAGCAGCTGCAGCAATCCGCGCTGCATGCTCTCGGACATCTTGTCCAGGTCGTTGGTCGCGCGGCTGACGACCTCGCCGGGACGATGCGCGTCAAAATAGGCGAGCGGCAGACGGTTGAGCTTTTGCGCGATGCGGTTGCGCAGGCGCAGATTGAGACGCTCAGCGACGCTCGACATCAAAAAGCTCTGGAGCGCATAGAACGAGGCAGCGGCAGTCCAGATCATAAAGTAGACGAAAATGGTCTTGCCGCAGTTCTCCCAGGTGATGCTGAAAGTGGTGTCGTTGGCAAACGCCACCTGAATGTGGCCCCACAGCTCATCGATCACGCGGGCGCTATATGCCGGCGCGGCGGTGTTAAAGATGACATAGAACACAATGCTCGCGAACACGATATAGAAGCGCCAATGGTCGCCGGCAGCCTCACTCCACAGGCGGCGCACCGTCGCCCAGGTATCCCGAGGCGTCTCGTCCTCGTCTTCGTCGTCCACGTCGCGCATACGCTCTGCCTCGGCGCGGGCGCGCTCGTCCTCGGCACGTTCGTTTTCCTCGTAGAGCGCTTGGCGGCGAGCCTCGCGCTCCGCCGCCTTGGCGGCTTCGTCCAGGTCGGGCGCGACGCCCGTCTCCTCGACTGTCTCTACAACCGCAGCGCCATCGACGATGCCCTGCTTCTTGAGCTCCTCGGTCATGCTACTCACCTCCCTTCATCTGCGATTCCGCGATTGCGCGGTACACCTCGCAGGTTTCCATGAGCTCGTCGTGCGTGCCTAGGCCCACGATCTCGCCGTCTTTGAGCACCACGATCTGATCGGCATGCAAAATAGTCGAGATGCGCTGGGCGATGATGAGCACCGCGGCATCGCACGTCTCGTCCTGCAGCGCATGGCGCAGTGCCGCATCGGTCTTAAAGTCCAGGGCCGAAAAACTGTCGTCGAAGATATATAGATCGGCATGCTTCATGAGTGCGCGGGCAATCGCCAGGCGCTGGCGCTGACCACCCGAGAAGTTCGTGCCGCCCTGGGCCACCGGCGTATCGAGCCCCTGGGGCTGGTCGAGCACAAAGGTGCTCTGGGCAACCTCCAGCGCATGGAGCATGTCAGCCTCAGTCGCGTCTTCGTTGCCAAAGCGCAGGTTGCTCGCCACCGTACCCGAGAACAGCCATGCCTTCTGCGGCACATAGGCGATACGCCCGCGGATGTCGTCTTGCGAAAGGTCGCGCAGATCGATGCCATTCAGGCGAATGGCGCCCTTCGTGGCATCGTGGAAGCGAAGCAAGAGCTTGGCCACCGTCGACTTGCCCGAACCCGTCGAGCCTACAATCGCCGTGGTCTGGCTACGGCGACAGGCAAAGCTCAGGTCGCACAGGGTATCCTCGTCGGCATCGTCAAAACGGAACGACATGTGGTCGAACACGGCCACCGCGTCGGCACCGTCAACAGACTCCGCCGCGCACGTGTCCAGCGTGCGCTTGCCGTCCACGATGCTCGGCTCAATCTCCAACACCTGCTGCGCACGGTTCAGGCATGCGGCGGCGCGTGGGAGCGTCAGAATCACCATCTGCGCCGTCATCACAAAGAACAGGATCAGGATCGCGTACTCCAGCACGGCCGAGATGCTACCGATTTGCATGGCGTGGACGCCCACGCGGTTGCCGCCCACCCACAGCACCGCCACCTCGGCGATATTCATCAAAAAGAAGCTGGAGCTGTCGAGACCCACAAACAGGTGGTTGACCTTGATGGCATTGGCCGCGTAATCGCTAAACACCTCGTCCAGGCGCTGCTCCTCGTGGCGCTCCTTGTTAAATGCGCGGATGACGCGCACGCCCACGATGTTCTCGCGCAGCACCACGTTCATGCGGTCGATAAAGCTCTGCAGGCGCATAAAGATCGGCGCGGCGTTGGCAACGGTAAAGACCGCCGCCACCAGCACGATCGCAACCACCACGCCCAGCAGCGTACCCATGGCGGGATCGATGAACCAAGCAAAAATGATGCCTGCCACGGCCAAGAACGGCACCGGCAGCACCAGCTGAATCGTCTGAAGGACAGCTTGCTGAATCACGTTGATGTCGTTGAGCGAGCGCGTGATCATCGAACCCGTGCCAAAGCGCTCAAAGTCGCTGGCGGACAGCTCGAGCGACTTGTCGTACACGGCATTGCGGATATCGCAGGCCACGTTGGCGGCCAGGCGCGCCGAAAGATAGCAGCCCAGCACCGTGCCGCCGCTGGCCATGCCGGTCGCGATAAGCATGTACAGGCCGTTGCGTAATATATAGTCGACATCACCCGTGGTAATACCGGTGTTGACCATGTTCGCCAGCATCGTGGGAACCAACAGCGTACCGACGTTATCTATCAGCACCGCAAACAGCGTCACCGCAATCAGACCGCGGTACGGCCTCATAAACCTCATTAAGAGTCGCATGCGTCCCCCTCGCCCTTATCGTCAGTCTCGTTCTCGGCGGCCACTTGCCGTTTAAATGCCTCGCACTCTTCGTTAAGAACATGGGAGAACTTACCGACCAAGCGCATGATCTCGCACTGTTCCCACGGCTCGAGCGCCTCGAATGCCTGTTGCTCGGCTTTTTGCGCCGGCAACGCGTAGCGCTTGGCAAACCGCACGCCTTCTTCGGTCAGTCGTACAACCTTGTTTTTACGACTGCCCTCGGCAAACTCCAACGTCGCAAGCCCTCGCGCCCTAAGCGTTTTAATCGCCGAATTGATGGTCTGTTTGCTGTAGAACCATTCACTCGTCAGCCGACTCACGGCAACGCTTCCGCCCGCTGCACTCGTGTCGACGAGCATCCAGTAGGCGCAGTCCGAAAGGCCGCAGGCGCGCGAGAACTCCGAATAGATATGGTCGAGTCCATTGAGCAACCGATCGAAGTCGACCAGCGTAACCGCACTATTCATCTATCCCACCATTCAATTGTCCGATTTTTGACCAATTATGTGTCTCTAGATTAGTCCGAGTTTTGACTATCGTCAACAGGCTCTCCGCAAATGCGTGCATTTTTATGGCCTATCGGCAGAAAAAGACCGCCGGCGCGGGGGCGGCGCCAGCGGTCACGTGAAAATCGGGTTTTATTGCCTGTTAAGCGGCGACGGCCTCATAGACCGTAGCGCCCGAGAAGCTGTCATGCAGGCTCTTGCCGGCAATCCACGGCAGCTCGACGACCTCGCAGACCGTGTTGACCAACTCAGAACAGTCAGTAAAGTGGCCCTTGTCGTTGAGGGCCTCGCAATCCTGAACACGCCAATAGCCATCGGTGTGCGTGATGTAGTACTCGTGATCGTTGATCGACACGAAAGCGCGCGTCTTGGAACGCAGCAGCTTCAGAAATCCTTCGAAATCGGTCTCGACGACATCTCCAGCCTGGAACATGATGTTACCTCCTGGCCCGGCGCCACCACGGCGCATTGATAAACGTTGGTACTCCTTTAGTAAAACCTTTATCAGAGGTTATGCGTTCGTCATTTAGGCAAGTGGTAAAAAACCGCAGGGTAGACGGGATAAAACGTTTAACCATCCCATTTGTTTGTCACATTCTGAAGGTACTTTTATGCAAAACCTACTTTCCCAATTGGAATCTATCCTTTTGGCCGGGCAATTGACCGTCTATCGTTTAAGCCCGACGGGTATGAACGGGGCATCTGCAACGCCACCGCAAGGAGACACCATGGAGACTATCGAAGCACTCATTCACCGCCGCAGCTGCCGCAAATACAGCGATCGTCCCGTCGAGGCCGAAAAGCTTGCACGTATTATCGAAGCCGGCCAATATGCACCGAGCGGCATGGGCCGCCAGCCGGTGACGTTTGTCGCCGTCACCGACCCCGCGACCGTCGAGCGTCTCTCACAGCTCAACGCCCAGGTCATGGACAGCAACAGCGACCCCTTCTATGGCGCCAAGACCGTTGTGGTGGTGCTGGTTGACCGCAGCGTGCCCACACATCTGGAAGACGGCTCGCTCGCCATGGGCAACTTGCTCAACGCCGCCTATGCACTGGGTGTCGATTCGTGCTGGATTCACCGCGCGCATGAGGTCTTTGACTCGCCCGAGGGCTTGGAGCTGCTGGCCAGCTGGGGCCTGCCCGCCGACGGCAGCCTGCGCGGTGTCGGTAACTGCATTCTGGGCTACGCCGAGGACACGCTACCCGAGGCAAAGCCGCGCCGCGACAACGTCGTCTACGTAAGGTAACCCAGGAGCGTCAGCGGGGGTAGCTAATTTTGGACGGGGCTATTTTAGCTACCCCACTCGCAACTTATATTGACGTCGCCGTTGTCGTCGTTTCGTTCGTGTGAGTCGTTTCGGCACCGTCGCCTTGTTCGTCCTCGTCCTTTTGCGCATCGGCGATGGTGGAGGCCGCCGCGACGATACCGCGCTGGGGCGCGACACCCGTCTGGGTCTGAGCGCCCTCGATAACTTCTGTGCCTGCATGCGCGAGCTCGGGCGATTTAAACACTGCGTCCAAGTTGGCGCCACCGCCGGCATATCCGAGCGCAGCGAGCGCGATGACGATCACTGCAACGGCGGCCACGATCGGCACGTAGCGATGCCAGCCGGCGGGATTGAGCCCGCTGCGGCGAGCCGCCCCGCGGCTGATGTAACCGAGCGTTCCGTCGTGCTTGAGCTTTGAGCCCACCACGCGTTTGCGGCCCCACAGCGAGGACTCTGCCTGCATTGCCAAGCGGGCGCTTGCCGAAGGATAGCCGTATTTAGTGCGCTTGAACGAGCCATCAAACCCCGAGGCGTGTTTGCCCCACGTCACCGATGTCGTGCGTCGGTTAACCGGCGCGGCGCTCCGCCTTCTGCGGCTCGGTTTTGAAGTCTCAGCCATATGCCCTCGCACGCCGTAACCAAATCGAAACAATAACGCTTTGGACTGTAGCACACGCGTCGCGCGCGGTCACGGGCGCCTCGCTCAACGGTCATCGTCTTTCAGCAAGCGCCACAGCGTTGTACGGCTTATGCCCAGCACCTCCGCCGCACGGGTTCGGTTGCCGTGGAGATGGTCTACAACCAGATGCGCGATATCTCGCTCGGTATCGGCCAGCGGTCGCAGGATATACAGGTCACTTTCGAGCGTCGGGGCGCCAAAGGTTGCGGTCTTAATCACATCCTCTTGGGCGAGCACTTCCTCCGCTACAGCGCGGTCCACCGTGCCCGCCCCCACCAATATATACAGTCGTTCCGAGACCTCGCGGAGCTGCAGATAGTTGCGCGGCCAGCGGTAAGCATCGAGCGTCTTCGTCGCCGCGGCAGACAGCGTGGGCGCTGCCGTCCCAAATGCATCAGCGAGATATTCCAAATAGCGCGCGACCTTCGTCGACGCGGCTCCCTGCTCGGCGATTGCCGGCGCGACGCTCACCGCACAGGCGAAGCGCTCGGTCACAAAGGCGGCTTGATCACTTTCGCCGCCGCCCGGCATGTCATTCGCCGTCAGCACCACATGGCAGCGCGTCGCCAACGCGGTGTCGGTCATCGTGGAGACCAGCTCGCGGAGGCGCTGGGGGCCAACCGCGTTCCAGCCCTCAATGCAAAGGGTCAGCCCCATTTGGAACAACGGCGATTCGACGCTTTTGAGTACATGGCGCCAACCGCGCTCGGTGAGCTCATCGAGCGCAACGGAAACAAAGGGCTGATCGGCAAAAGGACCGTCCAGATAGAGGCGCTTGGCAATCTCGACCTGACCCGCTCCCGGCTCGCCCTCGAGCATAAGAGGCACACCGCGCGCGTAACTCTCTGCAACCGGCGCAGCCACCGAGGCCGCCCCCTCAACGATGCCGTACGCGCTCGATTCGTAGCGGGCCTCAACTTCGTCGGCGTTGAGCCACTCGATGCCCGCATGCGCCGCGGCACCGCGCACCTCGCGGACCACGACGACCCAAAGCCCCCCGCCCTCTTTGTCGGTGGGGCGAACGGTCAGGCTCAGGCGCGCACCCGCACGCCCCATAACCAGACGCGCGCCGTCTCCTATACGGTCGAGGCGCTCAGCTACAAAAGCCGCCACATCCCGCTCAAGCGCCGCGTCATTCATGGTCGAGATCGCGACGTCCCCACGCGCATCGATTGCCAATGCCGAGGCCCCGGCAGCAGCCAGGGCCTCGGTCAAGATGTTCAGCTTGGCATCGCTATCCATGATTTGCCCCTGTCCGCGGCGACATGCAGCCGCCGACGGTCGCACGACCGAGTGTTTCAAAATTGAACGATATTGCTCACCAAACACTATAGGGCAGAAAGCGCCGTCCTGCGAGTATAGGTGTTGCCCCGCATCGCCATCCTGGCGGGGCGATAAGAGCTCTTCGGGACTTATAAACCTGCGGACAAGCCATACCCGCAAGAGCTCCTATCGCTCCACCGTGAGGATGCGCTCACCAGCAACCAGCACGCAAACAAGCTACTTCTCTACCAGATTCCCAGTACGTGTTGCATTCCCAAACTCATGCACGCAATGCCAATCCAGCAGCAAAAGCCCAATGCGATGGGCTTGCCGCCCTTTTTGACCAGCTCGACGATATCGGTATTAAAGCCAATAGCCGCCATGGCCATCACAATAAAGAATTTCGACAGCTCCTTGATGGGCGCCGTAAAGGACGCGGGAAGCTGAAGCACCGTGGTGATCACGCTCGCCAGCACAAAGAACAGCACGAACATGGGAAACGCGCGTTTAAGCGAGAACGTGCTTTTGGCGTCACCGCCGGCCTTGCGCGCCAGATGCATCTGCCAGCATGCGAGAACCAACGTGATGGGAATAATGGCCAGCGTCCTGGTGAGCTTGACCACTGTGGCGCTCTCGAGCACATTGGCGCCGGGGTGCATGCTGTCCCAGGCGCTCGCCGCAGCCGTTACGGACGAGGTGTCGTTGATGGCGGTACCGGCAAACAGGCCAAAGCCCTCGTTGGTCAGCCCGAGCATGCCGCCGAGCGTCGGAAACACGAGCGCCGCGATAACGTTAAACAGGAAGATGACCGAAATAGCCTGGGCAATCTCGCGATCGTCGGCATCGATGACGGGTGCGGTCGCAGCGATGGCAGAACCGCCGCAAATCGACGAACCCACACCCACAAGCGTCGCGATCTTGCCCGGCACGTTCATAACGCGGCAGAGCACAAAGGCGATGACAAGCGAGGTCGAGATTGTCGCCACGATAATCGGCAGCGACTGGGCGCCCTTGGACAGAATCTGGGAGAGGTTCATGCCAAAGCCAAGCAGGATAACCGCGTACTGCAAGACTTTTTTGGACGTATAGGTGACGCCGGCGGCGAGCTGTTCGCGACGATTCTTGGGAAAGACGAGCGCCAGGACCATGCCAAAGAGGATGGCGAATACCGGACCGCCGACCACCTCAACCTGTTTGCCGAGCAACGTCGCGGGAATGGCGATGATCAGGCAGAACAAGACGCCTTTCCAGCGCTCGCGTACGATATTTGCCAGTTGCATATGGGATTCCTTCTTTCTATTTCACGTTTGCGACGGCTTATGATACGGCAACATTGAGCGCAGCCTTGCGCAAACACAGACTAAGATGCCGCAATAGTTCTCAGGCAAGAGCCGAATTACCCACCGCGGAGAGCTGATTCGCGGCATAATTAACAACTGACATATGAGTTTGATAGAACAGTTGCGAGGCGCTATGGAAGAATCGATGCACGTCGGCGAGCAGGAAACGAGCCTACAGGACCAGTCCTACCACACCATTCGACGCAAAATCGTCTACCTGGACTACAAGCCGGGCGAAAAGCTGGGCGTCAAGCAACTTTGCGACGACCTGGATATGGGTCGCACGCCCGTGCGCGAGGCTTTGGTTCGCTTGGCGCAGGAAGGCCTGGTGCGCACCGTGCCCCAGAGCGGCACCTACGTCTCACCCATCAACCTCACCCTTGCCGAGAGTGCCTGTTACATCCGCGAGCATCTGGAAAAGCAGGTGATTGTGGAGTGTTGTGCGCGCGCCACGTCGGCCGGCATCGAGCAGCTCGACCGCGCCATCGCGCTGCAGGAAAAGGCCATGGCCGAAGAGGATCGCATCGGCTTCTTTTTGAGCGACAACCTCATGCATCACATGATTTTTAGCATCGCATGTCGCAGCACCGTGTGGTCGTGGCTCGAAGAGACCAATGCCGACCTGGAGCGCTTCCGCTGGCTGCGCGCCGCCACGCAGGTTCTCGACAATCAGGACATCGTGAACGAGCACAAGCAGATTCGCCGCGCTATCGCCGGTCGCGACCCCATCGAAGCGAGCTTTTTGGTCAGCAAGCACCTGCACATGATGTTCCGCAACCAGACCGAGGTTCTGGACCAGTTCCCCGAGTACTTCGAGACCAGCAAGCTCCGCTAACCTGCCAAAAAGGGACAGGTTCATTTTGGCAGGTTTTATCTGGGCAAATGCAGAAAAGGCCCGGCTCCGTCTTGATGCGGAGCCGGGCCTTAGTCGCTAGAACGGCGGAACCAACTATTCCACGGTCACGCTCTTGGCGAGGTTTCGGGGCTGATCGACATCGCAGCCGCGCAGGATGGCGACCTCGCGGGCGAGCAGCTGCAGCGGGACGCTCGCCGTGATGGGGCTGAACACGTCGCGGACTGCTGGCACGCGGATGATGCAGTCGGCGATCTTGTTGATCTCCTCGTCGCCCTCGGTGGCAACGACGATGACCTTGGCGCCGCGCGCCTTGCACTCCATGAGGTTCGACACGGTCTTGTCGTAGGTGGCACTCTTGGTGGCCACAGCGATGACAGGGAAGCCCGGGTCGATCAGGGCAATGGGGCCGTGCTTCATCTCACCGGCGGCGTAGGCCTCGGCGTGCAGGTAGCTGACCTCCTTGAGCTTGAGCGCACCTTCGTAGGAAATAGCGGCGCCCATGCCGCGACCCACGAACAGTGCGGACTGCGCGTCCTTGCACAGCAGGGCGGCCTCATGCACGGCCTCGGTTTGGGTATCCAAAATCCACTGGATCTGCTCGGCCGTATCGGAAAGCTCACGGAACAGCATGCGCGCCTGCTTGGTGGTCAGACGGTACTTGACCTGCGCCAACAGCAAAGCCAGCAGCGTGAGGCTCACGACCTGGCCGATGAAGCTCTTGGTCGAGGCGACCGCGATCTCCTTGTTGGCCTTGGTGTAGATGACGCCGTCACTCTCACGCGCCACGGGGCTGCCCACCACGTTGGTGATGCCGAAGACCTTGGCACCCTTAATGCGCGCGTCTCGAATGGCGGCAAGGGTATCGGCCGTCTCGCCCGACTGGGATACGGCAACGACAAGCGTCGTCGGCGTAATGATGGGATTGCGATAACGGAACTCGCTGGCCGCCTCCACCTCGGTGGGGATGCGAGCCCAGCCCTCGATGAGATTCTTAGCAATGAGGCCAGCGTGATAGCTGGTGCCGCAAGCGATCACGTAGACGCGGTCGATGTCGTTGAGCTCCTCGAGCGAAAGGCCCAGCTCGTCGATGTCGAGCTCGCCGGCCGGCGTCATACGACCGACCAGCGTATCGCGCACGACGCGCGGCTGCTCGTGAATCTCCTTGAGCATAAAGTCGGGATAACCGCCCTTTTCTGCCATGTCCAGGTCCCAGTCGATGTGGGTGACCTTGGGCTCGATAACGTTGCCGGCCTCGTCGGTGTACTCGACGCCTGCGGGCGTGAGCTTGGCAAACTGACCGTCCTCGAGCACCACGACGTCGCGGGTTGCGTCGATGAGCGCGATGACGTCGGAGGCGACATAGGCGCCGGTCTCGCCCGCGCCGACCACGATCGGGGAATCCTTGCGGGCCACGGCGATCACGCCGGGCTCGTCAGCGCACACGGCGGCCAGACCATAGGCACCGACCACGTGGGTGCAAGCCTCGCGCACGGAGGCCATCAGGTCGTGCGTCTCGGCATAAGCCTCTTCGATCAGATGCGCGAAGACCTCGGTATCGGTCTCGCTCTTAAAGTGGTGGCCGCGGCCCTCCAGCTCTTCGCGCAGCTCGGCGAAGTTCTCGATGATGCCGTTGTGGACGATGGCGATACGACCGTCGCAGCTGGTGTGGGGGTGAGCGTTAACGACGGAGGGCTTGCCGTGGGTGGCCCAACGGGTGTGGCCGATACCGCAGGTAGCGTCGCTGTCGATATTGGAAAGCTCGCTCTCCAAGCCCGCGACCTTACCCACGCGGCGGATGACATCGAGGTGCGCCGCGGCGCCCTCGCCCACCTCGAGCGCGACACCCGAGGAGTCATAGCCGCGATACTCCATACGCTTGAGGCCCGTGACCAGGATGTTCTTTGCAATATCAGAGCCGGTGTAGCCGACAATTCCGCACATAGGATAAATCCCTTCGTCCGCTTGACTGCAAAACGTCCACGCACAGGGGGCGCTGAGACGCATAACGTTCGAGTATTGTACTCACGCAAACGCAAGCTGATATACCAGAAGTGGTATCTCAACTTAGATACCACTCGATGCACACACGTCCAGCCGGTCCAAACCACCACAAAGGTACCTGCCCCCTTCGTGGTGGTCGCGCTGGCAACGGCGTTTCCCCAGATAAACCTGCCAAAATAAACCTGTCCCTTTTTGGTAGGTTTGGGATGCTACAATCTGGCTTGTACTTGAAACGCATCAAAGGGGCCGCTATGGCAAAGGTAAAAATCAGCGACGTCGCGCGCGAGGCCGGGGTTTCGCTGGGCACGGTTTCCAACGCGCTCAACCATCCCGAAAAGCTGCGCCCCGAGACCCTCAAGCTCATCAACGAGACCATCAGTCGCCTTGGCTACCTGCCCAACCAAAGCGCTCGTCAGCTCGCGGGCGGCGCCACCAAGTCCTTTGGCCTGGTGCTCCCCCGTCTCGATCACGGCTTTTCGCTCCAAATCGCCAGCGGCGCCCACAACGAGGCCCGCAAGCACGGCTACGACTTGCTCATCGCCAACGCCGATAACGACGATATTCTCGAGGACCATTACCTGCGCTACTTTATGGGCACCCAGATGTCCGGCGTCATGGTTCAGCCCATGGCATCCCCCGACTGGCACCCCGCCATGACCAAGATGCCCGTGCCGATCGTCCATCTGGACATCCATTGCTCCGAGCCCGGCTACTACGTAGCGGCCGACAACGAGGCCCAGGGTCGCATCATTGCCGAACTTGCTATCGCCCGCGGCGCGCACCATATTGTCGTCGTCGGCCGAGCAGCATTTATGCAACTCACCCTGCGCGTCCTTGGCATTCATAAGGCGCTCGCCCTGCACCCCGATATCAAGATCGAAGTCATCGACGCCGGCGAATGGAATACCGCTGCCGACGGCTACGGCATCGGTGCCCAAATCGCCGAGCGCCCCGCGGACGAACGTCCCGATTTTGTCGTCGGCCTGACCGATGTGTTGGCCTCGGGCGTCGTTTCGGCACTGGTCAACAAGGGCATCTCTGTCCCCGGGCAAGTACGCGTGGCCGGATGCGACGGCAACCCGCTCGCTTGGAGCGGATCGGTCCCGCTCACTACGGTAGCGCCCCCGGGCTACGAGATTGGCCGCAAGGGTGTCCAACTGCTGATGGAGCAAATCGAGAACAAGGTCCCGACAAAGACCAAGCATATCCACGTCAGCTCTGCCGCGCGCACCGTCACCGCGGTCACGGCCATCGAGGACATCAACCGCCAAGAACTCGTGCGGCCGTTCCTGCTGGAACGCGCCAGCACCCAGGCAAGCAGCCAGACCGACGCCACGGCCATCAACCTCGGTGCGTATCTATAGCACGCCCGCAAGTATGCTAAGTCGCCGCTCAAGCAAAAGGGGCCCGACCATTGCCGGGCCCCTTTTGCTTGAGCGCAAACGTGAGCAATCGCTCGTTTCAACGCCGCAATTTTCTAGCGCACAGTCTTGATTGCCGCCGCCAGGTCGAACAACGTATCGAGCACGGCCTCGCAGCCATCCACCACGTCCTGCGGCAGCGGCACGATATCGGGGACGGCAAAGACGTGGCAGCCGGCCGTAATGCCCGAGACGCAACCGTTGCGCGAATCTTCGACCACGGCACATTCCTCGGGAGCAAAGCCCGCGCGCTCGCAGGCGAGCAGATACATCTCGGGGTCGGGCTTGCCGTGCACGACGTCCTCGCCACACGTTACCGTTTCAAACTTGTCAAAGAGGCCAACCATCTTAAGGTTGCGCTCCGCCGTAACGAGGCGCGACGACGTCGCTAGACCCACGTGATAGCCCGCAGCCAGCAGCTCGTCTAGGCACTCGGCGGCGCCGGCCTTAAGCTCCAGCTCGGTCTTGACCATCTCGTCGCGAATCTCCTTGTGGCGGACATAGACCGCCTCGGTGGTTTCATGGCTGCCGTAATGCCTATCGAGGATGTCCATGACATCGGGCAGCGTGCGGCCGATAAACTGATGGATCAGCGCTTCATCAATCGCGAGCCCCAGCTCAGCGGCGCCTGCCTTCCAGGCCTTAATCCCCAAACGCTCGGTATCGACCAGCGTTCCATCCATGTCAAAAATAACAGCCTTGATCATATCGGTCCCCCATCGACTCTCGCTGTCGCGTTGCTGCAACTCTACCGCATTTGGCAACTTGTATATAACGTATATGCCATATTGCACTTTCGTTACACAGATAGAAGTCTTATGGCAAGTAACGCATTAGGATTATAGTTTTCGATCGAGTACTCAACGATAAGGAACGTTTCATGATTTTAGACACCACGGCACCCGCAGAGGAGCTTCAAGACAAGCTATCGGCGCTCGAACAGCTGCTTTTGGCATACGGGCGCGTGGCTATCGGGTTTTCCGGTGGCGTCGACAGCAGCTTTTTGGCCGCCGTATGCGCCCGCATCATGCCTACCAATACCCTCCTCGTCCATCTCACCACGCCGCTCATCGGCACGCCCGAGCAGGCTTCGTTTGAGCAGTCCGTTGATGGGCAGGCCAATGAGGGGCCGCATTTTAAGCTCCCCGTGCTCAATCTTTCGGTGGATCAGCTGCAGCTCCCCCAAGTAGCCTGCAACGATACTAATCGCTGCTACCACTGCAAGCACGCCGGCTTTACCGCCATCGTCAACCACGCCAAGTCGCTCGGCTTTCCCACCGTCATCGATGGCAGCAATGCAAGCGATCGCGGTGACTACCGCCCCGGCATGCGTGCGGCAGAAGAGCTCGGCGTACGCTCACCCCTTATGGAGGTCGGCTTTACCAAGGACGAAGAGCGCGAGCTGCTGTGCGCATGGGGCTATCCCGTTTGGAACCTGCCGGCGGGAGCATGTCTTGCCACCCGCGTCCCCACGGGCGAGGAGCTTACACGCGAGAAGGTCGATTTAATCCGCGCCTGCGAGGATTACCTGCACGATCTTGATCTGGCACAGGTACGCGCGCGCTTGGTCGGCGGCTGCATGCATATCGAGGCCGCACCCGCAGATGTCGCCAAGATTGCTGCCCTCGGTGGCAACGCCGTCGACGACAAGGGCAAGACCCCGCTGCCCGCCGCCATCGAGTCCGCGCTGCGCGAGCTGGGCTGCGACCATATCTCCCCCGAGGTCACCCCCTACATTCACGGCAACATGAACCTTTAGGTTACGCCGTTTTACAAACGGCGTAACTGCTCGGCGCTGCGCGGTCTCCGGACACGGCAATCTGACGTTCAACTTCACGGGCGCGACCAAAAGGTCAGCGCCCGCTTGTTTCACGTCACCTTACCGCACCCGGAGACCGCTCGCTCGCATATGCTCAACCTGCACTGCGTTAACTGACCCGCCAATAAGGGACAGGTTTATTTTGGCAGGTTTTATCTGGGGAAATATCGCGAGGCAGTCGCCCCCCCTAGCACCCATCTCACTTCGAGAGACACAAGAGGGGCGACTCGGCTGCATCTACTTCTTCCGATAGCGGCGGTTGCGGCTCGTCGATGAACCCATTACTTCGATGAGTCCTTTATCCGCCATTTTTGGCAGATGGTAGCGGACGGACGAAATTTTGACCCCCGATGCAACCGCTATTTCTCGCGCCGTCATATCCACTTCGGCGCTGAGAGCCTCCAGGATCCTATCCGCTGTCGAAGCTGACGATTCTCTGCTCATATCGATAATCTCAAACGTGTCTTTGCCACATTTTGACAGGACATGTTTATCGACAAGATTCCCGCAGATCAGGCGAATGTCATCCGAATCCCACTTCAGGGCCTCTCGTATTTTTTGAACATCGCATACGCACCCATGCTCCCGCATAAACATGAGCAATGTTTCCTCGCGATCCGTCAGCTCGGTGCCCACATGGCTCTGAATCCACGTGCGGTTTTCAGCAAGCTCCGCCCCGTGCCGGGAAAGCAGCACCGTAAACGAATCGGCCTTAACGATAAATTTCGGCCTTCCAAGCGAACGAGACTCCATCTCGCGAATCATAGCCGGGATACCAGATCCCTGGCTTTCTGCAACGGGCCCCTCGGCATGCTCTAACGGCGTCGCCCCCATTAGGCTCATGAGCTTTGGGTTTCGGCAGCGCGATTCCCCGTCTGCAAGATTGTCCACCGTCTTTCCGCCCCAAAGCCCACCGGGGTTTTTGATCTCTATTCTGTCTGGATAGATATCGACACTCACGGCCTGCCCCACAAACATGGGCGAATATTCTCGATGGATGCAGGCGTTTGCCAAGGCCTCGCGCAAAACCTCCTGGGGAACTTCCCAATCCTCCCTTCTGCCAGCGCCTTGCACTATCGCCGCTTTGCGCAAGTTCCGTCCAATCGCGACAAGGGCATCTTCGATGCAAGCCGGAATCGGGCCATCGCACAACTGGCGGTCAATAAACCGGGGTTGCCCGGGTGCAGATTTTTCCACATCGGAATGAACGGCGACATCAATCATGAGTTTGGGATAGAACTGCTGGGGGTAAATTCCCGCCGACAGAAGCCCTGCGAGCTTCACCGCACCATCCTTTGTAGTGATATTGAGTCTGACCAGCTGCTTTTCCAGCGTATCGGCCCCGCGCAAAACGCGGGGGGTCTGCAGCCGGCGATTTGCGATAATAGACCGCACGACATCTGGATCCAAATCCTCGACTGTTGCCTCCGAAACCACCGTGCCGTCTGCATCGCTCGGAAGCAACGCACTCTGCAGCTCATATAGCTCAGCGGGTGACATCTTGATATCTTTATCATCCACACGCTTGTAGCTACCGTTCTGCACGCCGCGCGCGCCGATATAGCAAGGCTTCGCTTTAAGCTCAAGTTCAAAGATGCGCACCAGAAGCACCTGGAGCCCGTCGACCTCGCCTCGATCAAGCTCGTACCGTGGCGCATGGGTCACCACTGCCGCTGAGCCTCCGTCTCCGATACCCGAAACAAACTGATCGCGCACCCTATCGATAGCAAAGTTAGCCGAAGGAACAAATCCTTCGGCTTCGTTTAGGCCCAAAATAATGAGCCCACCCGCAGTGTTCGCAAAAGCGCTCACTGTCTCCCATACGTCTGCGCTCAATTTATTCGTGCAGGCTTTAACTTCTACCGATGCGTCATCAGTCCCCCGCCTGCGAAGGCGCTCAACGATAAGGCCAAGAGGTTCATCCAGCAGCATTGGCATTCCGTCTCTCTAAAACGATAGATTTATCTCTCTAAAGTATAGTATATCTCTCTAACTTTAGAGAGATAAGCACCTTATTTTAGAGAGACATTTAGAGAGATGTATCGAATTCACTGTTAGATAGCCCAATGTTATCTCTTTAACTGGCTTTCTCTTTAGAGAGACAATTAGAGAGACGAGCGCGACCTCTCTAATCAAGGGCACCACTCTTTAAGGTGCACACTCCCTAACCGTGCCCTAAGTTGCGGTGAAATAGTCCCCCGATTAACCTGCCAAAAAGGGACAGGTTTATTTTGGCGGGTTTTATCTGGGGAAACGCAAAATAGCCCCACATACACAACCACCGCAGCTCCATATGAGGCAAATGAATCAGTAGCGTCTATCCCAAATCTTGAGTATTTGTTCGACAGAACGGCCCCTGCCGGCTCCTGCTAGACTGGTAGATTCCCAACCGTCCATCCAGGAGCCGCAATGTCGCGCAAGTCCGCCTACAAGCAAGTACTTTCCATCGGCGCCGCCGTGGTGCTGGGGTTTGCGCTGTTCACAGGGTCGCTCGACGGAGCGCCCAAGTTGTTGTCGCCGCAAAGTGATGAACAGGCGGCAGCTCTGGCCGAAAAACAAAACGAAAGTCCCAGCCGCACCGACGACGAGGCGGACCTGGTCGATCGGCTCGAATCAGGAACGGCGAGCTCCCCGGACCCTCAAAACAGCCAGGACTCTGGCGATGGCTCCGATTCCGCCACAACCGACACCGGCGACGGCGCTTCCGCGGACAGCGCCGCCACCCCCATCGACGAGGTCGAAAACCCCGACCTCAACCGCGCCCGCGGTGTTTATCTCAGCAGCATTCCCGACTACGCCGGCAACCCCTACGTTGCCCTGCGCGCCGACAGCACGCACCCGCTCGGCACACCATCATTCACGCTCGATGAATACGAGCGCGCTACAGAAGAGGGTTGCTTTAAGAAGTTCTCCAAGCTTGACAGCCTGGGCCGCACCCGCAAAGCGCTCGCCTGCGTGGGCCCCGAATCACTCGGTCAAGGCGAGCGCGGCGATATCTCGCGTATCCATCCCGCTGGATGGCGCCAGCAGCGCTACGACTTTATTCCGGGCCAGAGCCTCTACAACCGCTGCCATCTCATCGCCTGGTCGCTCTGCGGCGAAAACGCCAACCGCAAGAATCTCCTCACCGGCACGCGTTATCTCAACGAGACAGGCATGCTGCCGTTTGAGGAGCAGATTCTCGGCTACATCCGCGAGACGGGCAACCACGTGCTCTATCGCGTCACACCCATGTATAACGAAGAGGAACTTGTCTGCCGCGGCGTGCGCCTTGAGGCGCAATCGGTCGAGGACCACGGCAAGACCCTCTGCTTCCACGTGTACTGCTACAACCTGCAGCCGCACGTGCAGATCGACTACGCCACCGGCCGCAACCAGGCATCCGGAGACTAGTGCCGACCGCACCGCCCGTAACCCAAAAATGATTCGTTTTCCTCCGTCCCCATGGGATCAAAAAAGGCCGCCCTGGATTACCCAGGGCGGCCTTTTCGTCAGCGTCCACATTGCAGGCAAAACCACACGCTACTTGGCGCGGCCCTCCTCATAGCGCTCGACCAGCTTGGCCTGAACATCGTAGGGAACCTGCTCGTAGCCAGCGGGCTTCATGGTAAAGTCACCCGTGCCGCGCGTGATAGAGCGCAGGCGCGTCGAATAATCCGTCAGCTCTGCCAGCGGCGCCTGGGCAATGACCACGGTGTCGCCGCGCTCATCGGTCTCCATACCCGTCACGCGACCGCGCGATGCCGAGATGTCGCCCATCACAGCGCCGGCGTAGCTTTCGGGAATAGTCACCGTGATTTCCTCGATGGGCTCCAGCACCACCGGGTCGGCATCGGCGCACGCCTTGCGCAGGCCGATGCGAGCCGCCGCGCGGAACGCCATCTCGTTGGAGTCGACGCTGTGATACGAGCCGTCGTACACAGCCACGCGAATGCCCGTGAGCGGGTAGCCGGCAATGATGCCGTCCTTCATGGTCTCCTGGACACCCTTGTCCACGGCGGGGATGAGCGAGCGCGGGATGCGGCCACCCACGACCTCGTCTACAAACTCATAGCCATCGCTCGTGCCGTCGGGCCCAATGAGCGGCTCAACGCGCAGCCAGCAGTCGCCATACTGACCGGCACCGCCAGTCTGTTTCTTGTGGCGGCCCTGCGCGCTTGCCGTACGGCGAATGGTCTCGCGATACGGAATGCGGATCGGCACGCTCTTGGCCACGACCTTGGTACGGTCCTCCAAACGGTTGAGCAGCACCGAAACCTGCGCCTCACCCACGGCGGAGATAATGGTCTGGCCGGTCTCCTCGTCACGATCGATGCTCATGGTCGGATCGGCCTTGCAGGCCTTCTCGATAAACGTGTAGAGCTTCTCTTCGTCCCCGCGATTCTCGGCCTCGATGGCAATGCGGTACTGCGAGTTGGGGAACTTAAACGCCGCAGCCTCGACCTTGCCGGTAATCGAGAGCGTATCGCCCGTCTCGGCCGCCAGCTTGGGTGCCACGATAATGTCGCCGGCATAGGCGTGACCGACCTCGGTCATGTCGCGGCCGCACATCACATACAGGTGAGCCAGACGGTCGCCCTTGCGCGTGCGCGCGTTGACCAGCTCAAGGCCCGGCTCAAGCGTACCCGTCAGCACCTTAATAAAGCTGATGCGGCCCTGCTGCGGATCGGCCAGGGTCTTAAACACAAACGCCACCGGACGATCATCGTCGCTTGAAATCTTGAGCGAATCGCCGTCGATAAGCGGCATCTCGCCGTAGTCGGTCGGCGCCGGGAAGTATGTGGCGATGTCGTCCATCAGCGAGTTGACGCCCTGCTCCTTAATGCAATCGCCCGCAAAGACCGGCACAAAGATGCGCTCGGCGATCGCCTTCGACAGCAGGCCTTCAAGCTCCTCCTGCGTCAGCGTCTCCTCGCCCTCCAGGTACTTCATCATCAGTTCGTCGTCAGCCTCGGCCACCAGCTCGCACAGATGGTCATGGGCTTCCTCGGCCTGGGCACGATACTCCTCGGGAATCTCCGACTCAACGGCTTCGGTGCCGTTGCAATGGCGCGCCTTCATGCGCACCAGGTCGATGATGCCGTCAAAGTCCTCGCCCTCGCCCCAGGGAAGGGTCACGGCGCCCAGGCGCGTGCCAAAGCGCTCTTGCAGCAGGTCCATCGTGGTCGCAAAGCTGGCCTCGGAGCGCGACAGGCGGTTTACGAACACCGCACGCGCCAGGCGCAGGTCCTCGGCGGCATACCAGAGCTTAACCGTCGTAGGCTGCGGGCCGGCCTCGGCGTCGACCACAAACAGAGCCGTCTCGCAAACACTCATCGCGGCAAAGGCGTCGCCGATAAAATCGGGGTAGCACGGGGCATCGAGCACATTGATGCGCGCGCCCTTCCAGTCGATCGGCGCGATGGTCGTCGAGATGGAAAATGCACGCTTGACCTCTTCGGGGTCATAGTCGAGCGTGGGCTTGGTGCCGTCGTGGCCGCCCAGGCGGGCGGTCTTACCGGAAAGGTGGAGCATGGCCTCGGCGAGTGAAGTCTTGCCCACCCCGCCTTGGCCTACGAGCACCACGTTCCTTACGTTACCGGTCTTGGGAGCACCCATGATGACCTCCTTGCAGGGCCGCGCACAATGCGCGACGCCAACGGGGAGAGTTCGCGGTCGGTGCCATCCCGGGAGCAGCATGGTCGGCAGCCGAGCCGACTCACCCTCCAAATGTCCTATGCCACCACCCTACCCTCACGGGCGGCTGTCCATGCATACCTTTCGGCGCACGTATGAATACAGGCGGCGAGAGGAAGAGACAAGCTTGTGAGGCGATTATTGAACCCCGTCGATGCAAACAAAAAGCCGCCACAGACCGTAAGACCTGCGGCGGCTTCGCCTCAATTAATAGTTGAGTAAATGCTTGAGCCTACCCCTCGATACGGCTCAAGAACTCACGGGTACGTTGCTCTCGCGGGTGATCGATAACCTGCTCGGCCGGACCCTCCTCGACAATGCGGCCTCCGTCCATAAAGACCACGCGATCGGCAACATCGCGCGCAAACTGCATCGCGTGGGTCACGATCACCATCGTCATATTCTGCGCGGCAAGGTCTTTAATGACACGCAGCACCTCGGCCGTCAGCTCGGGGTCGAGCGCCGAGGTCGGCTCGTCAAAGAATAAGATTTCCGGATCGAGCGCCAGGGCGCGGGCAATACTCACGCGCTGCTGTTGACCGCCCGAAAGCTCACAAGGAACCTTGTTCTCGTTGCCCACAAGCCCCATCTGAGCAATCAATTCATGCGCACGAGCTTCCGCCTGCTCGCGCGGGCGCTTAAGCACGCGGATCGGCGCGTCGATGATGTTTTTCATCACGGTATAGTGCGGGAACAGGTTGTAATTTTGGAACACCAGACCGAATCGCGAGCGCGCCTGCTTGGGCACATCGCCCTTCGCATAGACCGCGCCCGAACCCGCATCCGTCGCAACGGCAAGGTCACCAAACGAGAGCGAGCCTCCGTCGAGTGTCTCGAGCAGCGTGGCGCACCGCAGCAGCGTGGACTTGCCGCCACCCGAAGGCCCGATAATCGCCACGACCTCTCCACGCTTTACCTCGAGCGAGATATCCTTGAGCACCTCATTGCCGCTAAACGCCTTACGTGCGTTTTCGATTTTCATCACTGAGTTAGTCATGATAATAGTCCAGCTTCTTTTCGGCGGCGCCCAGCAGCATTTCGACCACAAAGTTAAAGACCCAGTAAATCAGCGCCGCGATCGCAAACGGCACCATGCTCACCTGCGAGGCGACCAGCGCCTTGGCCGTCGAGAACATCTCACCCACGCCAATGGCAAACGCCAGCGACGTGTCCTTGACCAGCGTGATGATCTCGTTGCCCATCGCCGGCAGAATACGCTTGGCGACCTGCGGCATCACGATATACAGAAACGTCTGCACGCGCGAATAGCCCAGCACCTCGGCAGCCTCGTATTGACCGCGCGGAATGGACTGCAAGCCCGAGCGATAGATCTCGGCAAAGTAACCGGCGTAGTTGATGATGAACGCCACGACGCACGCCGTCCACTTGGAATCGGGCGTGAGCGAAATGCCAAACACGTAGTACGGGGCAAAGTAGATGGCAAACATCTGCAGCATGAGCGGCGTACCGCGCATGACCGAAATGTAGATGCGCGCAATCCAGCGAAGCGGCGCGATTTTGCTCATGCGCATAAACGCCACGGGGATTCCCAGCGGAATCGACCCCAGCAGTGTCAGCACAAACAACTGCAAACTGACCAAGAATCCCTGGCCAAGCATCTGCATCATGACCTGAATAGACATTACTTGAGCACCCAATTATCGAAAGATAGACCATAGCTTGCGTACTTGTCGCACAGGTCCTTGACCGTGCCGTCCTCATAGAGTGCCTTGAGCGACTCGGTCACGGCGTCGGCCGACTTGGTGTCGCCCTTCTTAAAGCCGACGGCGTAGTGCTCGCTGGACAGCGGCTCATCAAGCTGCGTATAGGCATCGGGCTTGGCGGCAAGCTGATACTGGGCAATCGAAAGGTCGCAAGCCACGGCATCGACCGCGCCGCTCTCGAGCTGCATAAAGGCCGTGTTGTACTCGCCGATGGTATCGAGCGTGGCAAACGTCGCCGCCAGATCCTTCTGATCACCCTCAAGCACATCCTGCGCAGCGGAATCGGTCTGAGTAATCACGGTCTTGCCGGCAAGATCGTCCCAGCTCTTGATGCCCGCATCCTTCTTGACCACGAGCACCTGCTCGTTGAGCATGTACGGCTCGGAGAACGTGTAGTCGTCCTCACGGCCCTCCATGGTAAAGCCGTTCCAGATGCAGTTGATGGCGCCCGAGTTAAGCAGCGTATCCTTGGCGTCCCAGTCGATGGCCTCGTATTTGACCTCCCAGCCCTGCTTATCGGCAACAGCCTTGGCCAGATCGAGATCAAAGCCGGTGTACTCGCCATCGTCGCCCACAAAGCCGTACGGAGGATAGGACTTATCAAAGCCCACCACGAGCTTCTTGGACTCCGCAGCGCCCTTCACATCCTTGGCTGCAGCAGAACCGGCAGCGGAACCCTTACCGGCACCACCACCGCAGCCTACCAGGCCAAGACCTAGAACCGTAGCGAGCGAACCGGCTAGACCAACAAACTGACGACGAGACATATCGGTATTCATGGTATTCCCCCTTGGTGGCACTTTAGTTAGGTAAAGTGAGTCATGTAACGTTCAGAATCATACACTTTAGCGTGATAGAGCACAAGGGAGGGGTTGCCCGCTGGGCTCCGGGGCGGGGGTTAAGTTTCCTGCTCTACAGTCCTGCTCACGACGGAGGCCACATTAAGTGGCCTCCTGTTCGTGCGGAACTCGCGATAAACTTAACCCCCGCCCCGGAGCCCAGCGGGCAATCATCGTTGTACCTATCACTGATACCAATAAACCGCTTGCATATCGTCTGTTAGCTTGGCACGGTACAATGCTTGTAGCTTTAAATTAATAAATTAGTGGGGTTAATTCATGGCAGAATCTCGTGCGGAGCGTAAGGCTCGTCGTGCTTTGATCGAAGCAGCTGAGGGGTCGGAGGAGAAAAAATCTTCTAAGAAATCCAAGTCGTCTCAGGACGCGAAGGGTAAGTCGGCCAAGGGCAAGGCTAAGGCCAAGCGTCCCGGCTCTCGTCGGAACGAGGATAAGGCATCTCAGACTCGCTCCAAGCGCTCGCATAAAGATCAGGTTTCGTCTGCGCGTAAGGCTGTGGACCCCAAGTCTCCCTGTTCGATCATGAAAGCTTGCGGTGGGTGTACGGCGCTCAATCGTCCTTATAAGAAGCAGTTGGCAGCCAAGCAGGCCGCCATGGAGGAGCTTTTTGCTACCCTTTGCGAGCGCGAGGGCATTAGCGTCGACCCCATTCGCGGTATGGGCGTCACCCTGGGCGACCCGGGCAAATATCCTGCGCCGCGCGGTTTTCGCCATAAGGCCGCCACTCCCTTTGCTCCCGGTAAGGAGGGTGCTGTCCGTTGCGGTTTCTTTGAGCGCGGCACGCACAAGATCGTTGCCGTACCCGAGTGTCCTGTCGAGGCACCGGGTGCCCGTCAGATTCTCAACGGCATCGCACGCGAAGCTGAGCGGCTGCATATTCCCGCCTTTAATGAGGACAAGCATCTTGGTTTGCTTCGCTATGCCGTCGTCCGCTGCGGCTGGCGTACCGACCAGGTCATGGTCACGCTCGTGACCGCTCAGCGCGACTTGCCGCATGCGCAGGAGTTCTTTGAGGCTGTCGCCGCACTCAATCCGCGCATCGTCACCGTCGCCCAAAACATCAACGGACGTCCCGGCAACGCCATCCTCGGCGAGGAAACCCGCATTGTATATGGCGCCGAGTGCATGCGCGACCAGCTGCTCGGCTGCGAGTTCGATATCTCCCCCACCGCGTTCTACCAGACCAACCCGCAGCAGACCGAGCTGCTCTATCAGCTCGCTATCGACGGCATGGATTTGCACCAGGGCGATGTGCTCATGGATGCCTACTGTGGCAGCGGTACCATCGGTCTTTGCGCAGCTAAAGATGCCCAGAACAAGGGTATCGGCATTATGCTGCTCGGCGTGGAGCGCAACCCGGCGGGCATTGCCGACGCACGTCGCAATGCCGAGCTCAACGGCCTCACCCGCAGCGCTTGGTTTATGGCCGACGACGCCACCGATTGCATCCTGGATGCCGCCGACAACAACGAACGCGTCGACGTTCTTTCCATCGACCCGCCGCGCGCCGGCTCCACGCCCGAGTTCCTCGAAGCTGCCTGCGCACTTAAGCCGCGCCGCATCACCTATATCAGCTGCAACCCCGTGACCCAAGAGCGCGACCTGCACCAGCTCCTCGACGGAGGCTATCGCTTGCTCAAGATCACGCCAGTCGACATGTTCCCTCACACCGACCACACCGAAACCGTAGCGGTCCTCGAACGCCGCTAACCGACCTCAGTAGATTTTTGGGACAAGAAAGGGGGCGACCCGCCTGGGCCGCCCCCTTCGCTTGGTTTATAAACTCCGCTACATCCCATTGCGCAGATCGCACACGCCGGCTGCCGCCATCTCGCACAGCAGCGTCTCGCGGTCGCGCGTCACGATCAAATCCAGTGGGAAGTGAATCTCGTCGAGCATCTTGCGCGCGTGATCGAGCTTGCCAATGGCCATGCCAATGTGGGCATCGGTCGACACGCCAATGCCCACGCCCAGCTCGGCGCAGCGCTCGGCAATCTTGCGGCATACGGCCCAATGCTCAGTGTCGACACCGTGTTCAAGACTATGGTTGTTGATCTCGATAATCTTGTGCTTGGCCTTAGCTGCCAACAGCACCTCGTCGATATCGAACGGCACGCCCGAACGCCCCGTGTGACCCAGCATGAACACCTTGGGGTGCTCCAGGGCATTGATATACATCTCGGTCGTCTGGGCCAGCGTCGCGCCCTCAGCAATCTGCGGATTATGCACGCTCGCAACCAAATAATCCAAATTACGCGTAACCAAATCGAACAGCGAATGCTGACGGCTGTACGAATCGCCGGCAATATCGAGCGTGACAGGAGTGTCCTCGCCAAACAGGCTTCCGTCCAGCGAAACGATATCGGCCTCGGCACCACGCAGCACCAGCACGCCGCTCCAAATGCGCGGCCAGATATCCTGGTTGATAAAGAACTGGTAACTGCGCAGGTCATTGGGGCAAGCCGTAACCATAGAGCTCAAATGGTCGGCAGATCCGAGCACCTGCAGACCACGCTCTGCCGCCCAGTACACATTCTCCTCAATGGTCGAATATGCATGCGCAGAGAACATCGTATGGGTATGAATGTCACAAGAAAGCAGGTAGGGCATCAGGTCTCCTTATCTGGCACGGCCGTCGCTTATATTCATTGTACGCATAGCCTTCGATAGTCGTAAAACCACTCCATCCCAAAGACACAACGTCCATGACAACGGGGTCCGGCTTAACACCAAACCCCGTTTCACGTAAAACATTGTAGGCAGAGCGCTTTACTTTTAACGATACTCGTCCGCCAACTGTTTCCAAGCGGGTAGCGAATTGACAATCGTTTCGTAGCTCACGCAATAGCCCAGGCGGAACCAACCCGGCATACCAAAGCTGTCCGAGGGAACCGCAAGCAACTCATACTTCTTTGCGCGCTCGCAAAACGCATTCGCATCGGGCTCCAATGCTTTCACCCATAGGTAGAACGCGCCATCCGGCTCAACATAGGTGTAGCCATACTCCGCTAGTGCGTCGGTAAGCGCGGTGCGGTTGCGTGCATAGGCCTCAACGTCACTCGGCTCATCGATGCAGTCGATAATTACGCGCTGAAAGAGCGCCGGCGCGCACACGAAGCCCAGCGTACGGGCGGCACCGGCAACGGCCGGCATCAGACGGGCAGCCTGCGGATTGGTGTTGGGAACCAAGATCCACCCCACGCGCTCACCCGGCAGCGACAGCGACTTGGAATACGAGTAGCACACGATGGTGTGCTCGTAGATCGAGGGCACCCAAGGCACCTCGGCACCGTACACGATCTCGCGGTACGGCTCATCCGAGATGAGCATAATCGGATTCTCGGGATCGCGCTGAGCGTTGGCCTCGCGCAGAACATTGGCCAGTCGCGTCAGCGTGTCGCGCGTATATACGGCACCGGTCGGGTTGTTGGGCGAGTCGATAATGACGGCTGCCGTCTTGTCGGTGATCGCCTTGAATACGTTATCCACGCTCAGCTGGAATGTGTCCTCGTTGGCAAGCGCCTCGACACACGTGCAGCCGGCCTTCTCAATCCAAACGCGATACTCCGGAAAGTACGGGGCGATAACAATAACCTCGTCGCCCGGATTCGTAACGGCGTTGAGCGCGCAGGTGAGCGAAGCCGCGGCACCCACCGTCATAAAGACGTCTTTGCCCTCATAGCTCGTGCCAAAGCGGCGGTTGAGCGATTCGGCCACAGCGGCACGACATTGCGGCAGGCCCGGTGCGGGCGTGTAGCCGTGCAGCTGGTCGCTCGGCAGCTCCAGGGCCTTCTTAATGGACTCCGCCACAGCAGCGGGTGCCGGAACGCTCGGATTGCCCAGCGAAAAATCGAATACGTTTTCCGCACCGATCTGCGCCTTGCGCTCAAGGCCATAGCTAAAAATCTCACGGATGATGGAGCTTTCCGCACCGCGAGCATACATAGTTTCGTTGATCATCTGTTCCCCTTTCGCATAGGCGCTATTGTACGCTTTAGCCGAGCAAAGTGCCGCAGCAATGTTGATTGGGGACAGACTTAAGCGTGAAAACGCTCATTTAAGTCTGTCCCCAATCAACAGACGGCCCCATATCGCTCAAAAGAAAAAGCCTCCGCAGGTTTCCCCGCGGAGGCTTTCGCCACAAAGACTATTTGTCGGCGTCGGTGTCGGCATCGACGACGGCATGGTCATCGTCAGCATCATCGGATGCGGCTTCGGCATCCTCCTGCATGGCCGCCTGCGCAAAGGCCGCGGCATCAGCCGCCAGCTCCTCCTCGCTCATTCGAGGCACGCGCTTCTTGGTCGGCATGCCGGCCGCCTTGGCATTGCGCTCCTCCTTGGCCGCCAGGATATCGCCCTCGCGCTCAAGGTAGGCATTCCACTCGTTGTCGAGCAGGGCGTTCACGGCGTCGCCCTCGACGGTCTCGCGCTCAAGCAGCACCTTCGCCATCAGATCGAGCTGATCGCGACGGGCGTCCAGAATCTCGACCGCACGACGATGGGCCTCACGCATAATGCGCTGAACCTCGATATCGATGCGGCGCGCCGTCTCCTCGGAGTAATCCTGGTGATCGGCGTAATCGCGACCAAGGAACACCTGATGTTGCGCCTCGCCAAACACTTGCGTGCCCAGCTCCTCGCTCATGCCCAGGCGCGTGACCATCTCGCGCGCCATCTTGGTTGCGCGCTCCAGATCGTTGCTCGCGCCCGACGTAATGTCATCGCACATGAGCTCCTCGGCAACGCGACCGCCCAAGAACACGGCGAGCTCGTCGAGCATCTCGTTCTTGGTCTTGAGGAAGTGGTCCTCCTGCGGAAGCTGCAGCGTGTAGCCCAGCGCCTGACCGCGGCTGACGATCGAGATCTTGTGGACCGGATCGGAGTGCTCCAGGATGTGGCCCACCAGGGCATGACCGCTCTCGTGGTAGGCAATTGTGGTGCGCTCGGCCTCGGTCATCACGCGACCCTTGCGCTGCGGTCCGGCAATCACGCGCTCCATCGATTCCTCGACCTCGTCCATCGAGATCACGGAACGATGACGGCGAGCGGCCAGCAGCGCAGACTCGTTGAGCAGATTTGCCAGATCGGCGCCGGTGAAGCCAACGGTCATCTGGGCGAGCTTCTCAAACTTAACGTCCTCGTCCATCGGCTTGTTCTCGGCATGCACGCGCAAGATCTGCTCGCGGCCCTTCACGTCCGGACGGTCGACCGTAACTTGACGGTCAAAACGACCGGGACGCAGCAGCGCCGGATCCAGAATGTCGGGGCGGTTGGTGGCGGCGATCAGGATGACCGACTCGCTTTCCTCAAAGCCGTCCATCTCGACCAGCAGCTGGTTGAGCGTCTGCTCGCGCTCGTCGTGGCCGCCGCCCAAGCCGGCTCCGCGCTGACGTCCCACGGCATCGATCTCATCGATGAAGATGATCGACGGGGCCTGGGACTTGGCCTCCTTAAAGAGGTCACGCACACGGCTGGCGCCGACACCTACGAACATCTCGACAAAGTCGGAACCCGAGATGCTAAAGAACGGCACGCCCGCCTCGCCGGCAACGGCCTTGGCCAGCAGCGTTTTACCGGTGCCCGGAGGGCCAACCAGCAACACGCCACGCGGGATCTTGGCGCCCAGCTTGCGATAGCGATCCGGATCGCTCAAAAAGTCACGGATCTCCTCGAGCTCCTCGACTGCCTCGTCCACTCCGGCAACGTCTTCAAACTTGACCTTGGGGCGTGTGGCCTCGTTGGTCTTGGCGTTGGTCTTGCCAAACTGCATGTTCCTGTTGTTGGCGCCCATCATCTGGCGCATAAAGTAGAACATGATGGCGATAAGGGCGATCGTCGGAAGCACACTCATCGCCAAGTCGCCCCAAAAATCGGGATCGTTGGTGTTGACGATGTACTTGGTATCGGGGTGCTCCGCCATGAGCTCGGCAAGCGAATCGGAGCCGACATAGGTCGAAGAGAAGCTCTTGAGCTCGCTCGTATCGCCCTTGTCCTTTTTTGTCTTCCAGTAATGACCCGTCACGCTTCCGTCTTGAACCGTATAGGTCAGATCTTCGACGCGATCCTGCTTGATGGCGCTGACCATCTCGCTCGTCGCGAGCTTAACGGTATTGCTGGAGCTGGCAAAGCCGGAACCCATATTAAAGAAGGCATAGCCCAGAAGCGCGCAAGCCAAAAGAAAATACAGCCAGCCCGTACGCGTGGGCTTCTTGCCTCCGGGCATCCCCGGGATCTTTGGGTCCCGGGGAGTCTGGGAATTGTTGTCGTTACGGTCGTCGGGCATCTTACGAATAAACCTCCGGTTTCAAAATGCCCAGATACGGAAGGTTGCGATAGCGCTCGGCATAGTCGAGGCCGTAGCCCACCACAAAGGCATCGGGGCAATGGGTTCCAACATACTTGGGCGTGATGGCCGAGGTGCGGTCCTCAACGTCCTTCCACAGGAAGGCAGCGACCTCCAGCGAAGCGGGCTTGCGGCTCTCGAGGTTCTTCATCAGGTACTTGAGGGTCAGGCCCGAGTCCAGAATGTCCTCGACGATCAGCACGTCGCGACCACGGATGTCGATATCCAGATCCTTAATGATACGCACGATGCCCGAAGACTTCACACCGTCGCCATAGCTCGAAACAGCCATGAAATCGATGTTGGTCGGTAGCTCAATCTTGCGCATCAGGTCGCCCATAAAGACAACGGCACCGCGCAGAACCGCGATCAGCACCAGATCCTTACCCGCGTAGTCGCGAGTGATCTCCTCGCCCAGGCGAGAAACGATGCCGTCGATATCCTCCTGCGTAAACAGAACCTTCTCGATATCCGGATGTTGAGAAGCCATGACAACCCTTTCTTGTGCTTAATCGCCCACACACCGCCGTATGGACGCGAACTACATATTCTAGCAGCGCACGGGGTATATTTTCCAGCCCGCGCACCATCAGCGCGGGAATACCGTCAACGCCGCACAGAACAGCTGGTGCGAGGGGCTAATCCGCGTCAACCACGCGAAGCAGATAAGCCACACGCGTCGCCGCCGTGCATTTAAAACGTTCGTCCGCGCGAACTCCGGCGACCCACACCACGGCACCTCCCGGCGCCGTCCTCACCACGGGCACGCCGGCGCGCTCGGAAACGGGAATGCGAGCCTCGCCTAGCAAGTCGGATACCTTCTTGCTTCGGCCACTCATTCCTAACGGGCACATCACGTCTCCCGGTGCGGGACCGTCCACCCACAGGCGCGCCAATCGCGCCTCTGCAGGGATCTCGCCACGTGAGCCCGCCAGGATCCGCTCACTATCGCTGTCGGCAAAACCCAGGGCAGCCGCGTCTACCAAAGCTGTCACTTCCCCGGCAACCGCAAGCTCACGGGCGCGGCGCACGATATCGCATCCCGGCTCAACGGCCATCGGCTCTGCGACCAGCATGCGCCCCCCGCCCAACGGCAAACGACCGGGTACGGTAACCCAGTCCGCGGCCAGGCCCTCGCGAGCCGCCGGCGCCTTAAACGCCAGCATGCCAAACTCAATGCGTGCGTCAATCCCCGCCGGAAGCGTGACCGAGCCGGCGCCCTCGGCAACGCAGGAAAGGACTCGCTCCACATGTCGCATCTCTGGACGAGCGCCCGGATCGATGCGTTTAATCGCCAGTCGCACGATGCGCCGCGCGATTACCACCTCGGCCGCAGCAAGGCGCCCGGCATCGAGCACCAGCGCGCCCGCTGCCTCTTTGCGCAAACAGCTTCGAAACGCCTGTGCCGACAGCTGGGATAGAAACGCATCTTCATCACCCAAGATCTCACAGGCGGCGCCAATCGTCTTGCAGACGCTCGCGTTGCGCTGCGCCACCACCGGCATCACTCGATGGCGCACGTAGTTTCGCAGATACGAGATATCCTCATTGCTCTCGTCTTCACGCCACGGCTGACCATGTACCTGTAGATAGCCCACGAGCTCGCCATGAGTTAGGTCGAGCAAGGGACGCACCACGATATTCCTCCGGCGAGGAATGCTCGATAGACCAGCGGGCCCCGAACCCTTAATCGCGTTCATCAAAAACGTTTCCGCGCGATCCGAAGACGTGTGCGCGGTGCAGATACGAGCCGCCGTTCGCGGCGCCCCCGTCTGGGCGCAGAGTTCGCGAACATACCTCCGCGCCGCGGCATAGCGCACCTCGCGGGCCGCGGCCTCAATATTGCCCGACTCCCCATCAAAATAAGCGTGCTCCACACACAGCGGTAAACCATATTGCGCGCAGAGCTCACGCACAAAGGCCTCGTCGCCATCGGACGCCTTGCCGCGCAGATGATGGTTTACATGCAGCACATGCAGGCGCTCGCGAGCAATGGGGGCAACACCGCGTCCGTCTTGGATATCCAGCTTTGATGTGCACGCCATAAGAAGCAGTGCCGTCGAGTCCGCGCCGCCTGATACCATGAGCACGACAGGAGCAGCCTGCTGTCTCGTCCGGGTCTCATCGACTGCCCCAGGCACGGCATGGTGTCCGTAATGCTGTGATACCGTTGGCATTCGCTTCCTCCTCTATTCGTCCGCACCCATTGTATCCTTTGGAATCTTATGTCTCGTCTGCACCTTCATATCATCGGCAGTGGCTCTAAAGGCAACTGCGCACTCATCGAGGGCCCGCAGGGGCTCATTATGGTCGATGACGGACTGTCTCGCCGCGAGACATTAAAGCGCATGGCAGAACTGGGGCTCTCGACAGACAACGTCTCGGCTCTTCTCATTACTCATGAGCATAGCGATCACATCAAGGGCCTCGATGTCTGGTGCAAGCACTGGCACGGCCCCCTCTTTGCCAGCAGGGGGACTCTTTCGAGCAAAGAAAATCTTTCGCATCTGCCTGTCGAGGAATTCGATCCCGGTGACACCCTATCCATTGCCGGCATCCACGTGCAAACCTACTCAACATCACACGATGTCATCAATCCAGTCGGTTATCGATTCGACACCCTCGATGATTCCATCGGCTTTGCCACCGACACCGGAGAGCTATCGAGCCAAGCCATGAACACCCTCAAAGATTGTCGAGTCCTCGCGCTCGAGAGCAACCATGATGTGACCATGCTGCGCGAGGGAGAATATCCCCGCTTTCTTCAGGAGCGCATCCTGTCTGAAAGGGGACACCTCTCCAATGGCCAAGCCGCCGAAGCCGCGCGCGAACTTGTTACCGATCGCACCGAACAGCTCATTGCCATGCATATCAGCCAAGATAACAATCGTCCGAGCCTTACCGTCAAAAGCTATGCCAAAGCTCTGGCCGCAACCCTGGATGACGAGGTCGGCAGCTCCGCAACCCTTCTCCAAGGATCGCGAAAACTCTCGATACGCCCTGCGAGTCAGTATCAACCGGCAACCATTCAATAGACTGTCCTAAACAACAAAAGGGGCCGGGAATCGCTTCCCAGCCCCTTTTGTTGTCTTTTAATAGCGAAGAACACCAACGAAGTTATTCGATGGAGATCTTCGTAACGTTCTTCTTCTCGACGATCTTGGGAACCGTAACGGTCAGGATGCCGTCAGCGTACTTAGCCGAGAGGCCCTCGCTCGAAGCGTCCTTAAGATACACGCCACGCGTCGCGCTGTACGAGCTGAACTCCTTCTGTAGGAAGTTCTTGCCCTCGTTCTCCTCGTCTTCCTCGACATTCACGCTAATGGACAGACGGCCCTCGTTAAGCTCGACATCGATATCGTCCTTGGCGACGCCGGTCAGATAAGCCTTGACCTCATAGCCATCGCCCTTATCCTCAACGTCAACGGGGAACGCCTTAGAGGCAATCGAGCTGTTCGCTAGGTCGCTCATATCATCAAACAGATCGAACAGCGAGCTTGCAGAGGGACGAACGCCAAAAACCGAACGATAAGGAACCATGCTTGCCATGTTTACCACTCCTTTATAGGACTGCCGAGTCATCTTCCAGGTGACTGGGACTTCTTTTGACGCTCTTATATATGCCCACCCAGTGCTCATATATACATCGACTATAAAGTTTTTTGAGTCCAGTACTATAAGCATATCTAAGTGCGTGTGACTTAGGTTTTAGGAAGGTTAAGGTTCTTTGAACCAGAGCTTAAATACCGAGTATGTCCCCAGCTACAAATAACAAGGGGCTTACAATGAGCGCGTACACGTTGTTGGTAACGAGCTAAAGGGCATCATGGACGACCAAAACCAGAACAAAATGTTTATGCCGACGCAGGGGGAAGATACTTCCACGCAGCCGCCACGGTTCCATCGCCCCCACATCTCGCAAGAGCCCATTAATGATCCGGAGCCCGAGTATGTGACGAGAAATCGATATCAAACACTCGAGGATGCCCAAACGGGGCGTAAACATATGGGCGTCGCCTCGGGAGACCCTGTATATCTGAAAGACGCACCATTATCTAAAAACAGCGCAGCTAGTGATGAGCCGATGAAAGCATCCGCCACTCATCAACAAAGAGGTCCTCGACCAAAGCAAACCTTGACGCATTCGGCTCGCTATCTCGAAACGCCAAAACAGGGAAAATCAATCTTCGTTTCATCAAGTAAACGACGCAAGCAGCATCGACTGACAATCCTGCTTTTGATCATTGCGGCCATAGCAGTTGCCCTTGTTATTCGATTTATCTTCTTTAAATAAAGGCTCAATACCAAAAACGATAAGATCGTCTGGTGTAATAGAGTCATTTACGCCCCATAAACGCAAAAAGGGGGAGGCCGCGAGGCCTCCCCCTTCCAAGTTCAAGCGTACGGC
>CAUAIH010000009.1:0-104571 GCA_958429025.1 uncultured Collinsella sp.
GGGCTGACAATTTCGACTGTAATGGACGTTCTTGTTTGACTAGTCGTTTAAGAACGTCCCCAACGACTACAAGCTCTCCAACCGCGAGGCCGAGGTTTTGCGTCTGGTTGTGCTGGGCAAATCAAACCAAGAGATTGCTGACGAGCTGTTCCTTGCCGTGGACACCGTCAAGACCCACATCCACAACATCTTGGTCAAAACCGAGCAGCAAAACCGCACCACGCTCATCCTCCACTTTTGGAAGCGATAACCTGCTAAAAAGGGACAGGTTTATTTTGGCAGGTTTTATCTGGGCAAACGCCAACCGCCGCAAGGGAGCTGCTTTCCCTCGCGGCGGTTTTCTGGCTCACGCTTTCTTTCGTCTCAATCTGTAACATATGGAGACCAAATCGCCGTCTTACTGTTACAGATCGAGACGAGTTACAGAACGCGCGTCGAATAATCTCAATCTGTAACAGGTAGAAGCGTTTTTGCCAGTCAGATGTTACAGATTGAGATAAACGAAGGAGCGGTAGCGTTAAACAAGTCCGCCACAAAGTTATTCGGAGAGATCCGATCCTAGAGTTGTCTACCAGGTACGATATGTGCACTGATATTTTGTCTCAAACCCGGGCATCCCGTTGCCGCGTGGGCTTAACGCTGCACCCGTATAGAGAATCGTTTGCCCCGTACGAGAATACGAAGTTTTGAAAGACAGCCTCTTGTATGTCTGGTCGAAACAATCAACATTCTCGCTCGGGTGGTTCGCAGTGGAGAACGACTTGTAAGTGTCCAAGACGTCCGCTGTCACAAGACGACAAGGCGCGACAGAACCTGCATCTGGTTTCGCCGTCGCACAAACGGGAATTGTGACCATCGACAGGGTAAGCATAAAACATGCGAACATTGCCTTCACAAAGTTCTTCGTTACATGGCGTTTCATGGTTATCTTCCTTTCCTAGTTTTACTGTCGTTCGTCTTGAAAAGCTGCGCGTATACATTACCGATCCACTTCGAATCACCTCCCATTTCTCTGGTAACGACACGCGAGTCATCCCCTGTGAGCAATACGGAGGCATCGCAAAGCGATTCGAGGTTTCCGATAAGATGAGAAGAGATAATGACATGTGCTCCTCTACCCGCTTCATCTCTAAGAGCATTCGAAACAATCGCAACGTGTCTCACATCAAGTGCATTCATGGGCTCATCCAAAAGGACGACTTCGCAATAGGACATATACGCCATCGCGACATTAAGTAATTGTCTATTTCCATCAGACAGCCTAGATACGGGCGTATTCTTCAACCCAGTCAAGTCAAAGCGATCAAGCACTTGGTCCAAAGTGCGAGGTGAATGCCAAATTCTCCTGCATCGGTCGAGATGAAAAGCGACGGTCATGTATGGAATCAATAGCGACGGCCTATTCGGAACCAAAAAGAATACCTTTCTCATTTCCTCACGGTCGACGCATACTTTTGCATGAAAACAGAGAGAACCTGACACGCGCACTGATGGCCCAGCATCTCCCCAAAGAGTATTCAGTAGCGTAGTCTTGCCATGTCCATTTGGCGCGACAAGACCCCATATCTGGCCAGCGGGCATATCAAACTGCAATCCCTTTACCAGCTGGTTTTTTCCAACCGTCAACGCATCCAGCGACAGAGAGAGCAAGCTTTTCTCGCCCAAACTATCCGGGCGAATATGGTTCCAGGCCCAGCGATTCTTGCTTTTTAGACACGAAAACGAAATGACCCCCAACGCGCAAACAGCAAACGCGCCCATCACGGCAAAGAGGCAGTGCGATGCACTGGCTTCAGGAACGAGAGATACCTCCGCTCCATTGGCGTAAGATGCGCCGCCGAGCGCAAACGAAGAGGCAGAATAGCTCGACACCATATACGGCAGCAACGCATGCCATGGAGCATCTTTGCTCGCATAAAACGGAAGCTGGCTTATGCCCCCCACAAGAGCGATCACCATGGACGAAATGGCCCTGTTTCTGCTTCCGGCGTACACGCACACGCCCAAGCAAGCAAACATCATCGACAGCACAGCTTCAAAGACGGCAAATAGCCCTAGCTGAACTAACACAGTTCTTTCGACTACGTCACCATACTGAATGAATACGACTGGGTACTCTGTCTGACCTACACCGTTAAACACCGTTGCCAATACAAAACAGGGAGCCAACGCCAGAACCAAAACCAGCATCGATGCAATACCAGAGACGAGAACGCGGCATGCATTCATCTCTAACTTTGACAACAACGCTCGATCGTAGAACCGCTTTCCATCCCCCTCAAGCGACATATAGAGGACGAGGACCGGGACCAAAAGCCACGCTATTGCAGGAACAGCGCCGCAATAATATGCGAGAAGAATCATCCCGGGCATTTTTGTTGTTGAGTCGTACGATTCCGGATGGGCCAGCATCGATATGGCTCGGGGAAGACGTTCTTGGGCTTCAAGCGATAACTCCGAATCAACACCATTCAAATAACCGAGTCGGTATTCCTTGAGCAATAGATTGTCGTAATCGGCAATCGCATCGTAATACTCTCTGGAGTCCGCCTTGCTTTCAAGCGCCCGATCAAGGCACGCCCTTTCGTCGGCAATGATGCTGTTGAGCTCCTGTGGGGCAGTGTCATAAACGCCGTCAGAGACTTGAGAGACCAAAAGGGCTCTCTGGTCTTCGATGGAAGCTCTACCATATAGATAATCTGCTCCCGTTGGAACGGATAGAAATACCGGGATGCAGAATACGAGCGCGAGCAGCGCCGTCAGCAACATAATTCCCCGGTTGCGCGCAAGAACTTCTAAATTAAGCCGTACATATGTGAGGCAATCACAGGTCTTCACAGCAAGCACCTCCGGTTCGCAACACACGAGTCGTCGGACCCGTTGTCCGGAAGTATCGCCTTCATCGTCAGAACTGTCTGTAGACGTGTAGGATGGATTTACAATCTTATTTGTCTACAGGCTTCTACCTGCTATTTTCTATAACATCTGCCATAAGACTAAAAACCCTATCTCTAAGTTCACGCTCCGAGTGAACTCCAAGCAAGGCATAGCTCTTGCTCTTGGCCTCTTTGACGGTTCCCCGAGCAACGTTAAGATGCGCGCAAATCTCGGTGGTTCTATTGCCATCAAAAACGCATGTCATGATATCGGCATACAGCGGCGTGAAACCAAGCCTCAAGAAGGCCTCACGCACGGTATCGCGTCGATCACCCACCCGAACCGTATCTTTCGAACGCAAGAATAGCAGCGAATTAGCCATAAGGATAAGTACGACAAGGAACGCAGTCACGCGTAAGGCAGGCATAAGGCCGCCAACGGCCTCACCGCTCCCAACGGACTCAAAGAAAATGTACAGTCGACTTACCACATCGTGAACCCAGAACGCTGCTCCAGCACCCACAGACACCGAAGAAAGGGTGAGTTCAGGCGAAAGGCACAAGTGCATTTCAGACATCCACCGTATAGCCGCACGGCAACACAGGGCCACAAGCACTATAGCTATCGATAGGATTATCGCATCATGCTCAAAGCCGAAGCATACGAGGATTTCCTCGATGCCCATTCCAGACGCATACATAAACAGGAAGCAGACGAAGACTATCCTGCAGTTCTGATTGAACGATGAGGACCCCAGCGATTCTGAACGGTGATCATGGCCTTTTGTTGCGTCAAGATGCCACGCATCCTTTGACAAGAGAAGTCCAGCCGTCGCCTCTGAAATGCTTTTATATCCGGTTTTAGTCAAGGCCCGCGACAAATAGGTACGAGCAGTAGACGGGGAAATGTCCAAGGCAGAAGCAATCTCCTCGTACGTTTTTCCCTCTATCCTCATAGAGAAAACCGCGGACTCCCTTTGAGAAAAACCCGAAGCCGTAGGGATATCGGCAACTGCAGAGTGTTTTCCTCCTAATTTGGCGGCCGCAGAAAAAGCGCTCGTTAAGTCAGGGAAAAATCGCGTTATGGCCCTGGCAAGGATACTGCCCAAAACGGTAACCAGAAGCAATACGATCTCTTGATGCCCACCAAAGCTCAGGAGCACAGCTCCGATGTTTATATTGCGCGAAAACAAACAATCCGTATCGAGAATAACGGCGGCATTACCAAACGCAAGAGGTTCGACGAGCAAGGCAGCAACCCCCATCTCGGCGTTAACGGAAAGGAAAGAACCGATGGAGTCCATCAACGGGACGAGAAGAAACTGAAGGCCAACAAGCAAAGCAATCAAGAGCACAACGGGGCTGTAAAGTGCGAGCTCAGGATACCCGTGGAGAGCAGAGCCATCGGCCACATGTTTCCCCTTTAATCCCGCACGTATGTTTGCGAATTCACCGCCAAGCGCCCAAGAACAGCAAGCGACAAGCAAGGGGGCTAGTAACAACAAAATGAACGCGAACGCCGAAACCACAACATGAAATTGATGAAAGACATTAAGAGATATCGTGTACATCACAAGAAGTGCAATGTCTACGAGCATAAGTCCAAAAAGCCTTTTGGAAATACCCTGTCTCACAGGGCGAGAGATGAGGCCCACACAGAAGCCCGAAAGCAGATGCAGACCGATAAGAACGGTGCCAGAAAGGCCCGTATAAATACTTGGCGCCACACAATACAGACCAGCCGCCCCTATAAACAACATAATTGAATGCCAGAGGAACGAGCGCGTCACGCTTTGCAGGGTAGCTGCCTCGGTTGCCATAAAATCAAAGCTCCTAGATAGCATTTTGGTTATTTTAACATCGTTCCCGGCGTTAAAAAAAACTGTTACCCGAATTAATCAATATCCCCCCTCCACCAAAAGGCACCACGCTGATCCTCCACTTTTGGAAGCGATAACCTGCTAAAAAGGGACAGGTTTATTTTGGCAGGTTTTATCTGGGCAAACGCCAACCGCCGCAAGGGAGCTGCTTTCCCTCGCGGCGGTTTTCTAGCAGAAAAAACCAAGTGAGTAGGCTTTTTGCAGGAGGCCAAGCACGCCCCAAAACGCCACAGCCCTGACCTGCTGTTTTATTGGGCGCCACCCGCGATGTGCTCGACAGATCCAAAAAAGTCTACTCACTTGGTCTTGAGACTCATCAGTCAGGCAAAAAACGCCGCGAAGGGGGGCTGGACTCCCTTCGCAGCGGTTGTTCGCACTGGTTTTGCAACGGTTTTGCTCGCTTGTTACTCGCTGTAGCGGGTGGCGATGGCAGCTTGTACCATGCCGGCGCTCATGAGGTAGGTCACCAGGAAGTAGCCACCGTATGCTGCCAGGAAGATTGCACAGGTGAGGCCCACGGTGCCGCCGATGCTCATATCTCCGAATATGCTCACTAGCTCGATAATCACCTTGAGCGCCACAAAGGAGTGCGCCAGGCCCACTGCCAGCGGGAACAGGAAGAATACCGCTTGCTGTGCCATCACCGAATGGCGAATCTGGCGGTCGTCACAGCCGATCTGTGCCAGCACACGATAGCTGCGGCTGCCGTCGGCCACATTGGAGAGCTGCTGGATCGACAGTATCGCCGCGCACGCAACGACCAGTACAAAGCCAATGTAGATGGCCAGATAGCTAATCATGCCGTTCATTTGCGCTGCTTGCGTGTACATCTCGGAGCGTGTGATGAAGATTCCCCATGACCCCGGCTCCTTACCGTCAACGAGCAGATTGTCGAGCAAAGTGTATTTAATGCTCTCGTCTGCCTCGGTCGTATCCATCCCCTGTTTGTAATTAACGAGCAGGCTACTGGAATACGGCTGCAGATTAAGTTGGGACAACAGCTCGTCGGCAACGACGACGGTACCCGGATTACTGCCCATCGCCGAGTTGGCGATGGCCGCCGTGTCCTTGTCCGACTTATCGGTTGCGGGCTTGAGCTCATGCCCGCCCAAGGTAAGGGTATGGCCGCCGGCCATGTATTTGGTGTACAGGTCGCCCAGCTCACCGCCCATATCACACGTAAGCAGGTACTGGTCGCGGCCAATGCTCACCGGCTCCTCGCCCATCATCTGGCGCAGTTTGTTGTACTGGCTTGCCGGCGTCACAAACAGACCCATCGTATCGGCATTGCTACCCCCGAGCGCCTTGGGAAGCCTTTTGCCCATGGTCTTGCACATCTCACCCGCAGACACCGAAGGGTTCGAACCGCCAAACGGGTAACTCAGATACGAATCGATCTGCACATGCTCACCGGCAACATCGGCGATATTGACCTTCTTGCCGGTCTCGTCGTTGTTGCCCGCCGACTTGCCCTTGCCGTGCCATGCAGGGTACAAATCGACCGTTGTATCGGCCAGCACCATGCGATCGGCCTCAGACGGATTGACATACCCCTTGTACCCTTTGTAGTAGTCGAGCGTATCGGGCGTGTAATAGACATACGTCTGAGACACATCAACAGGGTTATAGCGCTCCAGGTTTTCGTTCATCACGTTGGCAATTGACATACCGCACGTCACCGAGGTGATGGCCAAAAACAGGAGCATCGCGATGACGCCCATCGAAAAGCACACCGTGTTGACCTTGGCCGCAAGCTGGCGCACGGTAAACATGTTGAGGCCGCGCCAATACACGCCGCGCAGGCTCTGCAGCAGCTTGATGAGCATGCCCGAGAGTCCCCAGAACAGGGCAAAGGTGCCCACGGTAACCATAGCGGTCGTAATACCAAACTGGTTCATGGCCTCTTGCAGCTTGCTGTCCGTCGCGGTTAGCGGGAACCCATCACGTAGCAGACGGTAATAGGCCACGCCCACAAGCACCGCGCCCACGGCAAAGATGGCAATCGCGATCCAGGGGTTGCGTGTCTTGATGCTCTCGTTGCGACGCTCGGCACCCATAAGCTCGATGAGTTTGGTACGACGCACGGCGCGAAGGTTCAGCAGTAGCGTGAGCACAAACATTACGAGCATGCAGGCAAGGGTCAGATTGAACGCATGCACCGAGAAAAAGAAGTGGAAATTGGCGATCTGTGTCTTAAAAAGCGAGGCCGTAAAGAACGTCATGAGCTGGGAGAGTCCCACACCCAGCACAATGCCGGCGACAAAGGCCACGACCGACACTATCACGGTCTCGAGCGCCATGATCGTGGCGACGCGCCCACGCCCCATGCCGAGCACCTGGTACAGGCCAAACTCCTTCTTGCGGCGTTTCATGATGAAGTTATTGGCATACACCATCAAAAAGGCCATGACACCGGCCAAAAAGTACGTCAGGTTGCCGAGCATGCTGCCCATAACCTGCGCCAAGCCCTTTTCATCGATGCCGGCGATGTCGACCTGCATCGAGATGGTGTTAAAGGCATAGAAGACCGTGACGCCCAGGGTGAGCGTCAAAAGGTAGACGAGGTAGTCGCGGCCGGCGCGGCGGACGTTGCCCCAAGCGAGTTTACAGAGCATCGGAGCCCTCACCGCCCATCATGGCAACGACCTCCATAATGCGGTCGAAGAACTCTCGGCGGTCGGTGTCGCCGCGGCGCAGCTCGGTGAAGATCTTGCCGTCGCGGATAAACAGCACGCGGCTCGTGTAGCTGGCAGCAAAGCTGTCATGCGTGACCATGAGCACGGTGGCGCGCAGGCGGCGATTGAGGGACTCCAGGCTCTCGAGCAGCAGGCGGGCGCTCTTGGAATCGAGGGCGCCGGTGGGCTCGTCGGCCATGATCATGGTGGGGTCGGTGACGAGCGCGCGAGCCGCGGCAACGCGCTGCTGCTGACCGCCGGACATCTGGTAGGGATACTTGTCGAGCACCTGGCTGATGGACAGGCGCGCTGCCACATCCTGCACGCGGGTCGAGATCTCTGCCGAGTTTGTGCGGGCGATGGTGAGCGGCAGGGCGATGTTCTCGCGTGCCGTGAGCGTATCGAGCAGGTTGGAGTCCTGGAAGATAAAGCCGAGCTCCTCGCGGCGGAACTGCGAAAGCTTGGCCTGCTTCATACGCGTCACGTCCTGACCGTTAATGCGGATCGTGCCGCTCGTGGCGCTATCGATGGTCGAGACGCAGTTGAGCAACGTCGACTTGCCCGAGCCCGAAGCGCCCATGATGCCCACGAATTCCCCGCGGTTGACGGTAAAGCTGACGTCGTTGAGCGCGCGGGTCACGTTGCCCAGCGCCCCATATACCTTTTCGAGATGCGCGACCTCCAGTACCGGGGTCGCCATGTGCGTGGTTTGCATACCGAGTCCTTTCTTGCGATTAGTCTACGGCATCTATAGTCGCAAGAAGACGAGTCGGCTACCATCGATATGGCTTACGCTTGCCTTACCGTTGTGTATGGTACGGGTAGCCGCCCTGCCACGTGTTGATATTGAGAGAGGACTCCTGTTGAAGACTGTTCATGTTGCCGCTGGGATCATTCGCAAGGAAGGATCTGACGAGCTGCTTGCCGTGCAGCGCGGCTATGGCGACATGCAGGGACTTTGGGAGTTCCCCGGCGGCAAGCTCATGCGCGGCGAGACGCCCGAGGACGCCGTACGCCGCGAACTCATGGAAGAGCTGCGGGTAAAAGTCACCAACCTGCGCGATTTTTACACCGTTGAGTATGACTACCCCGATTTCCATCTCTCGATGGAGTGTTACTACTGCTCGCTCGCCGATGAATCCGATGAACCCCAGAAGCACGACCGCCAGCTCGATATCCGCTGGATTCCGCGCACCTCGCTTGCCACGGTTGAGTGGATGCCCGCCGACAAAGGGCTTATCGATGCTCTGATTGAGTTGAAGGAAGATCGGCTTGAGGCCAACGGCACTGCCAACGACGCCGAGGCCACCACGACCGACAAACCCGCCACCAAATCCAAGCGCGCACCTAAGCGCCGCAGCAAGAAGCGTCCCAAACCCGGTCTGCTCGACGGCATCGATACCTCGGACCTTTCAGCCGACGAGCGCGAACTGGTGCGCCGCCGCGCCGCTATAAAAAAGTCCATGAAGGGCAACAAGCGCGCCAACACCAAGCCCGAGCTGCTCGTACGACAGCGCCTGCGGGCCGCGGGCCTTACGGGCTATCGTTTGGAATGGAAGGTACCCGGCAAGCCCGACATCGCCTTCCCCGGCCGCAAGATCGCCATCTTCGTCAACGGCTGCTTTTGGCACCGCTGCCCCAAGTGCAACCCAAGTCAGCCCAAGCGCAATGTTGAATTTTGGGAAGCAAAGTTTCGCCGCAACGTCGAACGCGACCGCGCTGCCATCAACGCACTCACCCAAATGGGCTGGACACCCATAACCATCTGGGAATGTGAGCTCAAGAAAGACCGCATCGACGCCACGATGGAAAAGGTCATCGAGCAGGTGCGGGCTGCAGAGCCTCAGCGCTAGGAACGAACCGCCCACACGCCCCACACAGGCGAGCCACATTCGCGCCACAAACCTTAGAAAGCCCTTAAGCTCAAAACCTTTCAAGAGTGTTACTCGATAGCTTTGACCTGCGGTTTCATTGTTACATCAAACCTGATTAAGCCTTTCTTTAGCGCTTCTTTGCAACAGCCGCGGCATAATACTGCCAACGCACGGAACCTAGCAGCATACCCCGTGCGCAACCTTTTGGTGGACATCGAGGAGGCCGCATAAGCATGCATTCTTCCAATGACGCAGCACAGCAGCCATCCCTAAATCATGCAGACCTTTTCTCCTTCCCCCCGACACAGAGAAACGGCCTCCTCGACTCCCCCACCGCAAAAACCAAGCGCTCAGCCGATCAGAGCCTCAACTTACGAGCATCCTTCGAAAAGCTCCAAGCATCCCTAGACAAGGCGTTCCCCGAACAGGCAAGAGCAATCTAAGCCCATCGCGCTTTATACTGATGCCATGCGAAACATGGATCACATAGAATTGCACCGCGGAGGACGCGAGGAAGCGTTTCCCGAGACCGCCGAAGACTGGCCCTATATTGCCGAATGCGCAGAATTCGCTCGCTATCCGGGCAATTCCGTCCCCTGGCACTGGCATTCCGAAGTTGAGCTTTTCTACATGGAGCAGGGAGCGATTGACTATCGAACGCGCGCGGCTCATGAGCACGTACGCTTTGAGGAAGGGTCCGCCGGATTTATCAACAGCGGCGTTTTGCACAGCACGCTGCAATCACCCAATTCGGCGCCAGCTATTCAAATGCTGCATATCTTTCAGCCGTCGATGCTCGGCGATCCCACGGGACGTCTCCAAAAGCGCTATATCAATCCTTTGCTGCAATGTCGAGGCGTCGATGTGCTCAAATGGTCGCCCACCAACCCCGACGATATGCCCTTTATCGATTTGCTAAAGAGTTCCTTTAACCACGACCTTCAACGGCCGCAGAACGAGATGGCGCTTCGAAATAGTTTGTCAGAGCTCTGGATTCAGATTTACGCCAAGGCCGAACCGCTCTTTTCCTCCGACAACGCCTCTTGGATGACCAACCGCGACGTACAGTTCAAGGCAATCCTGGACTATATCCGCGCAAACTATGCAGCCGCTATAGATGTACCCCAGATGGCATCTGCAGCCGGCGTAAGCGAAAGAGAGTGTTACCGCATTATCGAAGCTTGCGCAGGAACGACCCCGGCGGCATATCTGCGCGCATACCGCGTAAACCGTGCTTGCGAACTTTTGGCACACACCACGCGAACGGTCCAGACAGTCGCGCGCCAATGCGGCTTTGCGACAGCAAGCCATCTTGGCCAGGTATTTAAAGAACAAATGGGATGCACTCCTTCGAGCTATCGAGGAGCGAGGCAGAATCTCGATAGTACTAGGCAGAAATCCCGCTAGCCCTTCTTCTGTCACTGCATCAAACTTGCAGGCAGACAACGGATAGGAGCTACTATATGAAATACTTTGACTATATCGTGTTTGACGTTGATGGGACATTGGCAGATACAGAAGAAAGCGTGCTGTCATCGCTTAGCCAGATTGTCCAAGAAGAAACCGGCAAAACGCTCCCCCGACACGAGCTTGAATTTGCCCTCGGCATACCCGGCAAGAACGCCCTTGAGAAACTTGGGATCTACTCACAGGCAACGCTGGATCGCTGGCGCCAAGTTGCCGCCAGCTTTAAAAGCACCATCAGCGTGTTTCCAGGTTTGCTTGAAGTCATCGCAACACTCGCCGATAGCGGCTGCAAACTTGGCATCGTCTCCTCACGTGCGCGCGACGAATACGCAGAAGAAATTGCACCCCTTGGCTTCGATAAGTTTTTTGAGCACATCATCCTTGTCGAAGACACAACCGAACATAAACCCGCACCCGCTCCCATGCTCGAATATCTCCGGCGTACGGGCGCGAATCCTGGCAACGTCGTCTACGTTGGCGACACCGTCTACGACGAACAATGCGCAACTTCGGCAGGGGTCAGTTTTGCCAGAGCGGCATGGGGATCACACCAAGACATCCCAAACGCCACCTACAACCTCGAAACCCCCAACGACCTGTTAACCCTAACAACCAAATAACCCACGCGTCCCACCCTTTCAGCCCCAACGCCACAAGGGCGATTGAGCAGGACGGTTTGGGCGGGTCCCGTACTTAGTTTCCAAAATCATTCCGCAGCGCGAAGGCCCCCGTTGTCAACGCTTCGAAGAAGCGAGACAACGGGGGCCTTCATGCGCGAGGACGTTTTGGAAACTAAGTACGGGACCCGCCCAAACCGTCCGGTGGAATCAGAGTACCCTTGTTGTTACTCTGCTTTGCCCACAGAGTTAAGGTTGGTCATGCGGATCTTAACCAGCTCGGTGATCTCACGCATGCCCTCCTTGGCCGGCTTCTTGGGATCGAAGCAGGCGGGGTTCTCGGCCATGTAGGCCATGAAGCCCTTGGTGTAGGCCTGACGCAGCTCGGTGGCGTAGTTAACCTTGCAGATGCCGTTCTTCACAGCCTCGGCAACCTGCTCATCGGGCACACCGGAGGTGCCGTGCAGGACCAGCGGCACGTCGACGGCGTCGCGGATGGCCTTGACCACGGACTGCTCGATGTGCGGATCGCTCGTGTACACACCGTGGCTGGTGCCAACGCCAATTGCGAGGGAGGTGCAGCCGGTACGCTCGACGAACTCCTTGGCCTCGGCCGGATCGGTGTAGGGGCTCTCGCCCTCAACCGCGGGACCGTCGTCCTCCTTGCCGCCAACCTTACCGAGCTCAGCCTCGACGGGCACGCCCATGGCGCGGCCAGCGTCGGCGACGGACTTGGTCAGAGCGATGTTGTCCTCGAAAGACTCGTGCGAACCGTCAATCATGACAGAGGTGTAGCCAGTGCGGAAAGCCTGCATGCAGCGGTCGTAGCCATCGCCGTGATCGAGGTGCAGAGCGACGGGCACGGAAGCGCGCTCGGCGGCAGCCTTGACCATGCCGTAGAAGTAGTCCAGACCAGCGGTCTTGATAGTGCCCGGGGTGGTCTGCATGATGACGGGGGACTTGGTCTCCTCGGCAGCAGCCAGAACGGCCATAACAAACTCGAGGTTCTCAACGTTGAACGCGCCGACGGCGTAGTGGCCGGCCTGAGCGTCCTTGAGCATCTTTTCGGTGGTAACAAGTGCCATGAGCGTTTGCTCCTCTCCCTCGCCCGCATCTGGACATCGGGCGTAGTTGTTCACAAGGCGTTTTACCTTGCGTTTTACTGCGCTCATTGTATGAAATTCAGCGTCTTTGCACGTGCGAGATATTGAGCCCATGCAGGTCAATACCGTCGTTTTTGAAAAGTAAACGGAAGGAATTGGAGCCGAGTGGGCGTGTTCGATATTGAATTTTGGGCGTTGAGCGTCTTTCTTTTATAGAAAAGATAAGTAATCGAAAGGTGTTTTCTTACTCAAAAAGAAAATGAACGAAAATAGAGTCAACACAATTCCTGCAAATTTAGCCAAGAATGGAGCAGCTATGGCCCACGCAACAACCCGAGCCTTCGCCGATGAGCGTCGTGCCGCCATCATGGAGATGCTCGAGCATAACGCCTCGGTGCAGGTAGCAGAAATCGCCCAGACCTTTGGCGTGTCCTCCGTCACCGCCCGCGCCGACCTGGACGCGCTCGCCGAAGCAGGCAAGCTGCGCCGCACACATGGTGGTGCCGTTTCGCTTCACAAGCGCCTGACCGTCTCCACGCAGGATCGCCGCATCAATGTCAACGTCGCCGCCAAGCAGGCCATCGCGCAAAGCGCCATCGAGCTCGTCAATGACGGCGACACGCTGCTCGTCGACTCGGGCACCACGGCGCTCGAGTTCGTCCGGCTCCTTGATCAGCGCGACGGCATCACCGTTATCACGGCCGACATTACCATCGCCGATTATATTGACGAGAGCATGCCCTCGGTCGATGTCGTCATGCTGGGCGGGGCGCTGCGCAAAGGTCATCGCTATCTGTACGGCCCACTTACCATGCAGGCTCTCCAAATGGTCCACGCCGATCTTGCCGTCATGTGCCCTGGCGCTTTTGTTCCCGGCTGCGGCTTTACGACCGACTTTCCCCAGATGGCCGAGACCAAAACAGCTATGATCGCCGGAGCCCATCAAAGCGTCGCCCTCATGGACGCTAGCAAGGTTAACGGACGCGGCATGTACCGCTTTGCCGAACTGACTGATGCCGACACCATCGTGATGGACCGTGACCCCGATCATGCCGTCGCCACCTCAATCGCCGAGGCCACCGACAGCGCACGTCCAGCCCTCATCATCGCCGGCGCTTAAACAAAAACCACCACAAAGGTGCCTGTCCCCTTTGTGGTGGTTGTGATGGCTGAGCGTCAAAAGTGAGCGTGTCGCTACTTGGAAAGCTCGTCGGCGAGGGCCTCGATCTGGGCGCGCGAGGCGTCGTTGAGCGAACCCAGGACGGTCACTTTGTTCTTCGTCAGGGTGATGTCCTTCATGCCCTCGAGCTCCTTGGTCATAACCTTGGCGGCAGCGGGTGCCCAAGAGCCGGCCTCGACGAGTGCCACCGTACGGTTCTGGTAGGCGTGCTCGGCGAGCGTATGGATGAAGGTGCTCATGAACGGGAAGATCTCGCCCTGATAGGTGATGGAGGCGAGCACCAGGCGGTCGTAGCGGAACGCGTCCTCAACGGCCTCGGCCATATCATCGCGAGCCAAGTCAAAGACGGAGACCTTCTGGCCGCGGGCCTCGAGCGCAGATGCGAGCTCCTCAACGGCAGCTTTCAGATGGCCATACACGCTCGCATAGGCAATCGTGATGCCCTCGTCCTCGGGCTGGTAGCTCGACCAGGTGTTGTAGGTGTCGAGGTAATAGCCCAGGTTCTCGCTAAGAACAGGACCGTGAAGCGGGCAAATAATCTGGATGTCCAGATTGGCGGCCTTCTTAAGCACGGCCTGCACAAACTTGCCGAACTTTCCCACGATGCCAAAGTAGTAACGGCGCGCTTCGCAAGCCCAGCCCTCGGGATCCTCGATGTCGTTGGCGCCAAACTTGCCAAAGCCGTCGGCACTAAAGAGCACCTTGTCGGTGGACTCGTAGGAGAAGAGCACCTCGGGCCAGTGCACGTTGGGGGCGCCGACAAACGTCAGGCTGTGGCCGCCCAGGTCGAGCACGTCGCCATCTTTGACGACCATCTTGCGCTCGGGGAAGTCGGTGCCAAAGTAGTTGACCATCATACGGAAGGCGCCCATGCTGGCAACAATCTGCGCCTGGGGATAGCACTCCATAAAGGCGGCGATGCCGGCGGAGTGATCGGGCTCCATGTGATGGACGATCAGGTAGTCGGGCGTGCGGCCATCGAGCACGGCCTCGAGGTTGCCGAGCCACTCGTCAACAAAACCGCCGTCGACTGAATCGGCGACAGCGATCTTTTCGCCCAAGATAACGTAGCTGTTGTATGCCATGCCGTTCTCGGACACATCGTACTGGCCCTCGAACAGGTCAATGTCGTGATCGTTAACGCCAATGTAGCGGATATCCTTGGTGATCTCCATCAGGCAAAGCCTCCTAGATAGACAAAAGAGCCCGTCTATCATAGCACTCGTCTTCATAGCCACGGCTATCTGCCAGCATCCTTATCGATTGTTATTGAGGCGGAATATATCGCCATTGACCTGCAAAAACTATGTGCGCGGAGCTGCCGTGGTATGTCGAACGATAAGCTGGCCGGGAATACGAATGGCAACGGTTTTGTCCGTTGCCCCCGCCTTGGGAACCGCGTGCTCGAACACCTCGCGTCCACGCTGATGCAAATCGAATCGAACGGTCGTGAGCTCGTTGTGTGCCACAAAATCATCGAGCGAATCATCGACGCCCACCACGCTCACGTCCTCGGGCACGCGCAGGCCGCTATCACGCAGCGCGGCAATCGCGCCATTTGCCATCTGATCGTTTGCCGCATAGATCGCCGTCATGGTGCGATCGTGCTCGGCCAGGTACCTGCCGGCCTCGTAGCCGCTGTTGGCAGACCAGTCGCCCTCGAGCGGCTCTGCCGGCTCGATGTGTTTACGCTCGAGTGCATCCTGCCAACCGGCGCGACGAAATTGCTCGTCGACCGAGAACGACGGGCCGCCAATATAGCGAATCTGCTCGTGCCCCAGCTCAAACAGGTGATCCATAAGCAATAGCGAGCAGCCGTAATGATCGGAGTCGACCGTGGTCACCCGCGGGTGCGCGTACATGGTAACGATAACCGTGCCAATGCCCGGCAGTGGATCAAACGTCTCGAAATCGGGCGCCATGCGGCTCATGCCGATGATGATGCCGTCCACCGGCAATGCGGCCATACGACGCGTGGCCTCGGCAAGCGAAAACTCCTCGGTCTTGGACATCTCGACCAGCGTGATAGCGCAATTATGCTCGCGAGCAGCACTGGCGATGCCGTCGATCATTGAGAGGTTGCCAAACTTGGTGACATCGTTGACGCACAGGCCGACCGAATGGTAACGGCCGTCGCGCAGCGAGCGACCGGCATAGCTCGGACGGAAACCGAGCTCCTGCATGGCCGCCTGCACGCGCTTACGCGTCTGCTCGTTCACGTTGGGCAATCCGTTGGCAACGCGCGAAACCGTCTGCTGCGAAACACCGGCAGCGCGGGCAACGTCGGCCATGGAGACCGGACGCGAACTGGTATCGTTGGACGGGCGCCTTGCCACAGGATCACCTTCACCCTTGCGAGATCTGAATAGCGTGAATGCCGGCCCGGGCAGAAATACATCCCGCGCCGAGGCCCGCTATCGTCGGACGCATGTTAACGTACTCTACTTTTTCTATCTGCATCTCTTCTGCTTTATAAGTCCATACGACAGTACCGTTCACGGCTGTATTTCTACCGATTACCAGATTCTCAAAAAGTGGCAAGCGTTGTGTTATGAGTACGTTAACATAGCCCGTAACGTGCGGTATCGTGAACACTTGGTTCATGCCGCTTCAAGTTGTTAACGTACTCATAACGACGCAAAACTCATCCGTGCGCGCCAAAGAAAGGACCCCCATGACCACCCCCGACGAAAAGACACTCGCCACGCTCACCAAGCTGTTTGAGGAGGAGTTTGGCCCCATCGGCGATCGCCAGGTGCTCTATGTGCACGCGCCCGGCCGTTCCGAGATCAGTGGCAACCACACCGACCACGAGGGCGGCCACGTTATCGCCGGCTCGCTCGATGTCGCTGTCGACGGCATTGCCGTGGCGACCGACACCAACAAGGTTCGCGTTGCCGACGAGGGCTATCCCACGTTTGAGATCACGCTCGACACGCTGGATATTCAAGAGTCCGAGAAGGGCACGTCCGCGAGCCTCGTACGCGGCATGGCCCACGAAATCGCTGCCCTGGGTGTTGAGCCCCAGGGCTTTGACTTCGCCTTCACCTGCTCCGTCCCCTCGGGCGGCGGCCTTTCGAGCTCCGCTGCCGTCGAGGCGGCATACGGTCGCGCCATGGAGACGCTCTGGGGCGCACCCGCCATCGAGCCCGTCGCGCTCGCCCAGATGAGCCAGCGCACCGAGAACAACTACTATGGCAAGCCCTGCGGTCTGATGGACCAGGCCGCTGTGTGCCTGGGCGGCCTTGCCTACATGGACTTTGAGGATCAGGCTCAGCCTAAAACCCAGAAGCTCGAGCTCAACTTTGAGGATCACGGCTATGCGCTCGTGCTCGTTAAGGTCGGTGCCGATCACGTGGCAGCCACCGACGACTACGCCGCCGTTCCGCGCGAGATGCAGGACGTCGCCGCCGAGTTTGGCAAGGAACGCCTGTGCGAGGTCGATGTTGCCGACTTTGACGCCAAGCTCCCCGAGCTGCGCGCCAAGCTGGGCGACCGCGCCTGCCTGCGCGCCGTTCACTACTGGTACGAGAACGGCCTGGTCGATAAGCGCTGGGAAGCCCTGAACGCCGGCGACATCGATCAGTTCCTGGTCCTGACGCGCGAGTCCGGCGCCAGCTCTGCCATGTACCTGCAGAATGTCGTTGCCAAGCTGGGCTCCGAGCAGCCTTCCATGTATGCCCTGGCGCTGGCCGAGCACGTGCTCGACGGCCGTGGCGCCGTTCGTATTCACGGCGGCGGCTTCGGCGGTACCATCCAGGCCTTCGTGCCGCTCGACCTAGTCGACACCTTTATCACCAAGATGAACGGCTGGCTGGGCGAGGGGTCTGCCCGCCACTACGCCATTTCTGACAAGGGGGCTTACGCGGCATGGCTGTAATGACCGACGTGCGCGAGGCTGCGCAGGGCCTTATCGAATATGCCATCCACCGATCGATGATCGGCCAGGACGATCGCATCTGGGCGTATAACACCATTCTCGAGTGCATCGGTGCTACGGGCCCGGCGCTCGACATGGCCTGGGCGCTCCAGGTCGAGAAACTCTCGCTCTTGCACCCCGACACCCTGCCCAACTTTGACCTTGAAGGCACACTTGCCGCGCTTGCCGAGGCGGCTGTTGCCAACGGCGCTGCCGAGGACACGGCATCGGGCCGCGACCGCATCGCCATGCGCATCATGGGCGCGCTCATGCCAAGGCCTTCGGTTGTAAACGAGGAGTTCAACGGACGCATGGGTGTCAATGAGCCCCGCGCCGCGACCGACTGGTTCTACGGCCTGTGCTGCGACGCCGGCTACGTGCGCCGTGCCGCCATCGCGCGCAACATCAAATGGAGCACCCCCACCAACTGGGGCGACCTGGAGATCACTATCAACCTGTCAAAGCCCGAAAAGGACCCGCGCGATATCGCCGCAGCAGGTGCCGCCAAAAACACGGGCGAGAAGTATCCCGCCTGTCAGCTCTGCATCGAAAACGAGGGCTACCCCGGACGCTCCGCCGCAGCCGACGGCGGCGCTCATCCCGCCCGCCAGAATCTGCGCGTTATCCCCATTGAGCTCGACGGCGAGCGCTGGGGCTTCCAGTACAGCCCGTACGCATACTTTAACGAGCACTGCATTGCCATGAGCTCCGAGCATCGTCCGATGCACGTCGACCGCAAGGGGCTGACCTGCCTGCTCGACTTTGTCGACCTGTTCCCGCACTACTTTATCGGCTCCAACGCCGACCTGCCCATTGTGGGCGGCTCGATCTTGTCGCATGACCACTTCCAGGGCGGCGCGCACGAGTTCCCCATGATGCACGCAGCCGAGGTCTCGCAGTTTAGCGTGCCCGGCTTTGACCGGGTTACCGGCTCTGTGCTGCAGTGGCCGCTTTCGGTACTGCGCCTGCGCTCGCACGACCGCGGCGAGCTGCTCGATGCCGCCGAGAAGATTATCCTCGCCTGGCGCGAGTGGACCGATGAGTCCGTGGGCGTTATCGCGCACACAGCCGATGGCGTGGCGCACAACACCGTGACGCCCGTCATCCGCCGCGTCGACTCCCGCGGCAACGCCGGCGGCGAGATCTACGAGGCCTACCTGGCGCTTCGCTGCAATATCACGACCGACGAGCATCCGCTGGGCGTATTCCACCCGCATGCCGAGTACCACCACATTAAAAAGGAGAACATCGGCCTGATCGAGGTCATGGGCCTGGCCATTTTGCCGCCGCGCTTGGTTCCCGAGCTCGGCGCTGTCCGCGAGCACTTGCTGGCAGCCAAGGCCGATGCCAGCTACGACCTTGCTGGCGCGCTCGAGGGCGATGATCTTTGCCGCAGCCACGCCACATGGGCCAAGGATGTCTTTGCCCGCCGCGCCGACGAGCTTACGGCCGACAACGCCATCGATATCCTGCACGAGGAGGTCGGCGTAGTGTTTGGCCACGTGCTCGACAACGCCGGCGTCTTTAAATGGGACGAAGCCGGCCGCGCCGCCCAACAGCGCTTTATCGACTCACTGTAGCATACAGGTTCGAGCCTCATCAGCGGCCACGACATAACCGCCCACACGACAACGGCGCCCGCCGGCAACATCGCCGGCGGGCGCCGTTTTTGAGTGTAGTCATTGGGGTCATTCTTAAGGGGCGTTCTTAAACGACTAGTCATTAAAGAGCGTCCCCAATGACTACTTGCGACCAAGGCAACGCCGGTGTCTTGGCAACGACAGCGAAAACGCCCCTAAGCGAGCAAGGTGACGTGAAAGAGGAGGGCATTGACCTTCTGGTCATGCCCGACGATTGAACGTCAGATTGCCGCTTAGGGGCGTTTGCAGCGTCGCGCCGTTACGCGGTTTGGTAAAACCGCGTAACCCTAAAGCTCCGTTACTTCAACGTTGTTGAAGATCTCATCCCAGCGGTCCATGACCAGGTGGCCGGTCTTGGGATCCATGGCGTTGAGCTTGCCGCAGGTATTGGCGGTCCTGAGCACCGTGACGTCGTCGGCGCCAGCAGCAATGGCATGTGCAAAGCCGGCGATGGTCGAGTCACCGGAACCCGTCGCGTTCACAGCCGCAATCGCAGGCGTCTTGGCGCGGAACGCGCGACCCTCATGGAAGCCCACCGAACCGGCAGCGCCCATCGAAACGACAACCCAGGGAATACCGGCAAAACGGTCATCGGCGGCAAGCGCCTCGCGCAGGGCATCGACATCATCGGTCGTAAAGGACGTACCCAGCAGGCCGTTAATCTCGGTCAGGTTGGGCTTTACGAGCTCAGGCTTAGCGTCGGACTCCAGCGCGGCCTCCAGCGATGCACCCGAGGTATCGAGCAGCACCTTGGCGCCCGCCTCCTCGGCGATCTTGACGAGCTCGGCATAGTAGCCGGCATCGACGCCGCGCGGCAGCGAGCCCGAAAGCGTCACAACGTCCGCCTTCGCTGCAAGCTCGGCAAACTTGGCCGTAAAGGCCTCGAGCTCGGCCGGGGCGATCTGCGGGCCGCTCTCCAGCAGCTCGGTCTGATTACCCTCGTGCAGAATATTCAGGCAAATGCGCGTCTCACCGGCGATGGGCACAAAGTCGTTCTTGACGCCGTCGGCATCCATGAGCTCGGCCATATAGGCACCCATGTGTCCGCCGAGCAGACCGGTCGCGAGCACATCGTCGCCCAACTGCAGCAGCACACGGCTCACGTTGAGGCCCTTGCCGCCAGCGGTCTTTTCGGGCGTCACGCGGTTCACGTCGTCGATGATCAGCTTGTCGAGCTGATAGCGCGTATCAATCGACGGGTTCATGGTAACGGTCAGAATCATGTTGAACTCCTGTTCCGGGGCGGCATAACCCGCCCCAAACATACGATAACTCGTTAAAGGATCTCGATCTCAAAGCCGCGGGTGACGGTCTCCCCCGGCTTGGCCACCAGGCAGCCGCGCTTGTGCTCCAGAATATCGTCCTCGTCGGAGCAGGTGGACAGGCCGCCCCACGGTTCCACGGCCACAAAGTCGCCCTCGGGCTTGCTCCACACAATCAGGTACGGCATATCGGGGAACGTCAGGCGCACGCCCTTGTCCTCGGTCTTCTTGGTCAGCGTAACCACGCGGCTCTCGAGCACGTCAAAGATGGTCTCCGCGAAGTCAAAGAGTTCGTGGGTCAGCGGCAGGTCATGGCCAACCATCGGGTTCTTGCTGCGATGCTCAACATCAATCAGGCCCGTCGAGGGAACGGCAGTACAGAGCTCGGCGGCCTCGCGCTGCTCAAAACGGAGCTCGTAGTCGTCGTAGGACTCGCCCTCGTCAAGCGGGCACTTAAAGCCAGGGTGACCGCCCACAAAGAACGGCATGTCCTCGGTGCCCTCATTGGTCACCTCGTACGACACGGCCACCTTCTCCGCATCGATCGTGTAACGAGCAACGATCTTAAACGGATACGGGTACTGCTCGAGCAACTCGGCATGGTCGGCAGAGCTTAAGCTCAGCGCAACCATGTTGTCGCTCTGCTCCTCGAGCTTCCACTCCTGCTTGCGAGCAAAGCCGTGGCGGGCGAGCTTTACCTCGCGACCGCCCATGGTCATTGCGTGACCGTCACGAAGGCCACCGCAGATCGGGAAGCAAATAGGTGCCTGCCCCGACCAGACCGCCGGATCACCCTGCCACAGGTACTCACGGCCGTTGGCCGCAATAGAAGTGAACGACCCGCCCGCCGTGCTCAGTGCTACGCGGATAGAACCGTTATCAAGAACAAACTCCATAGGAGCCTTCCCTTTCTTACGACAGCCCGCCAAGTCAATAGGGCTGATAGCAAACCGGCCCGCGCCCCATCACAGAAACGCGAGCCGTCAACGGACTAGTTAATTACGCCGGATACCCGCTAATCGTGGTATTCGCCGCGGTCCCACTTCTCGAGGAACTCGTCAAAGAAGTGCGGGTCAGCCTGAGCCTCGGCGTCGGCCTTATTGCAGGCGTCGATCTTGGCGATCAGGGCATCGTGCTCGGGGGTCTTCTCGTAGGGCTCCTCCAGGAAGGCAAGCATGATATCGGCCATCAGGAACTCGCCGGTGATCTTGCCACCAAAGCCCACGATGTTGGCGTTGAGCTCGCGACGGGCATACAGGGCAGAGGTCATGTCGCGGACCAGGGCGCAGCGGGCGCCGGGAACCTTGTTGACGGCGTTGGTGATGCCGATGCCGGTGCCGCACAGGGCCACGCCAAAGTCGGCCTTGCCGCTGGCAACAGCCTCGCCCACGGCCTTGCCATAGATGGGATAGTGCGTACGGGTGTGGCTGTAGGTGCCGCAGTCGAGCACCTTGTAGCCAGCCTGCTCCAGGCGGTCGGCCAGATAGATCTTCTCGTCCGTAACGATATGGTCGCAACCGATTGCGATGGTCTTCTTCATCAGAACGTCCTTTCGTCTGAATTCACAAGTTGAGGTAGAAGTTCGAGTTCTCGGTGGCTCTCGTTAGGCCATCTTGTTGAGCATGTCGACACGGATCTGGTGACGGCCGCCGGCGTACTGGGCACGCAGGAACTCGCGGGCGATCTTCTTGGCGACCTCGGTGCCCACAACGCCCGGGCCCATGGTGACCATGCGCGAGCCGTTGTGCTCGCGGGTCATGTAAGCGGAACGCTCGTCGGAAATGTTGGCGACGACCATGCCCTTGATCTTGACGGCGGCCATATAGGAGCCGACGCCGTACTTATCGAATGCAAAGCCCTGGGAATCCTTGTGCTCCAGCAGGTCCTTGGCAACGGCGGTCGCGGAATCGACAAAGTCCGCGGCAGGGGTCTCGGAATAGTCGACGACCTCGTGACCGTCGGCGATGAGCATCTCCTTGATGGACTCCTTCATCGACATACCGTCGGCATCGGAAGCGATTACAACCCTCATGACATCCTCCTTGAGAGATACGCAGGTGCGTAGTTTCTGTTTGGAAGTGTTGAATCGCGTTCAGGTCCGGGCATCTGAATGTGCGGTTCTTCACTGTTCGTGTTTATTTGAACACATTCGAACACCGACTGCAACAATAATTTGTTTATCTTTGTTCTTTTTTGAACAAACACCATTCACGGATGATTGCTGACCGTTTGAGCCCGGCGCGGACGTAGCGCCCACGTGTTCAACAAACAAAAGGGCGACCGAGAACGTGTCTCGGCCGCCCTTCTTACGGTTGATCTTCCAAAGATCGCTTTGCCGCCTACTCAGACTGCCCGCTCTTCTTGGCATGTCTGGACGGAGCGCTCAAGAAACGACCCGTCAGATAGTTCGCGGGACCGGAGATATCGATCCCCAGCAGCACGTGTCCTAGCCATAGGAACGCCACGAGCACCAGTAGAGGAATCACACACGAGGTCACGATCATCACGATGACGCCTTCGATCAGATCGGTCACCTGATGCACGATCTCATCGGTCATCTGCTTGGCACCGCTGGTCACCGACGTAACAAGGCTCGAGGCCCCGTCAGTCAACTGCTCGAGCACGTTTTTGGACTCCTTGGCCTCGGATTTTTTCTTGTTCGATTTTGAGCTGGTCTCACCTGACTTGTCCGTGGCATCAGCCGTCTTTGCGGCATCGCTCGCCTTTTGCTCAGCTTGCTCAATACTTACGCGATACGTTTCATCGACCTTCTGCGACACCCATACGCTCGCAGGCACGAGCGCCATGCCGATCACGGCAACCACCAGCACGCGCGTCGCCACACGGCGCAGGACAGCGCTCGTGCTCCAGCGCCCGTGAATGCCGAGCGACACCGCAAAGAGCACCAACGCAAACGGGATTAAGATGCCCAGGCCAACCGACCACAAAATCGTGAGCAAATATTTCTCTAGGTATAGCACGGCAAGCACGATACCAAGGTTGCCTGAAAGCTGCGCGAGCTGCTCGGCAACCGGCGTTCCCGTATCACCCGGCAGCGCGGTAATGCCCGCAGACAGCGCCACGCACGAGGTCGTGAGCGCCAAAACGTTGCCTTTCTTTTGGTCGATGACCTCGATGGTGGAGTCCCAAGTTTTGGTATCGGCGAAATGCGGACGAGCCACAAAGCCCGACAGCAGCGCCAGCACCACGAGCGCAACGATAAAGCCAATCTGCAGCTTTTTGTTTGCGCACACGACATCGGACAGGCTGGGCTGCAGCTCGGTTACCGTCGTGTGCTCGGTTATCTGGACAGGACGCCCATGAGCCATCTCGTGCGCGCCTCTTTTTTGTATTGACCCGTTATCCGGCATTTGGATACCTCCTCAGTCCGGCGTTTAATGCGAAAGGAAGTATACCCACCGAGCAAAAATCGAACGGGAGGACGAACGGAGCGCACCAAGACTGCCCCCAACGACTAGTCGTTTAAGAACGTCCCCCAATGACTGTCTCGGGATGAGTTGCGGTGGAATAGGGATTGTTTTGCGCCCGCCGGCCCCTATTCAGTCCCCATTTCACCGCAACTTGGAGGAGGACAGAAAAAGCCCTGTCGCGGGTAGCGGCAGAGCTTTTGGAAGGGGACTTGGTTGTGAGGGCTCGTTAGGCGAGCTTGGCCTCGAGCTCGGCGATACGCTTGTAGGCATCGATGGTAAAGCGGGTCTGCTTCTCCAGGATCATAGTGGTCATGAGAGTGTCCTGAGCGTGAGCCATGATGAAGGTCATCTCCATCTCGCCACCGCCGGCCTCCTGCGAAAGCAGTTTGGTCTGCGTGTCGTGGGCACCGATGAGCGCATCGCTGGCATCCTTGTGCAGCTGTTCGGCCTTCTCAAAGTCACCCTCGCGAGCAGCATCGAGCGCTGCAAGCAGATCGGTCTGGGCGTCACCTGCGTATGCGACGATCTCGAATCCAACCATCGAGATTTCTTCTTTGGTTGCCATATTGCGTTCCTTTCACATATGAACCAATGGAGAGCATCGCGTCCGGGCATACGCGCTGCGTTGTGTATGACAGAAACAATAACATTCAAACAAAAAAGAACAGCGCAAAACGTAATTTCGAACTATGAACGGTCACTTTTCGCCCGTGAACGGTTTTTAAACCAATCTGAACAATATCGAACACAATTAGCGGCAACCCAAACAGGGCCGCACCCTAGCGCAAATCGCGCACCGTATCGCCCTCTACGAGCACACCGGGGATCAGCATGTGCTCCACGCCAGACGCACCCCCATCGGCGCCGGCAATCTTGTCGACCGCCCACATGCCGACGCGCTTGTTGTCAAAGCGCACCGTGGTCAGGCGACGGTCGGGCACGATATCGCCCAGGCTGTCATCAACACCCACCACGCTCACGTCCTCGGGCACACGCCTTCCGCACGACTCGAGCCCGCGAATGCAGCCGTATGCCATGGCATCGTTGGAAGCATAAATGGCCGTACAGGTCGGATCTTCCGCCAGAGCCTGACCGGCAGCATATCCGCTCTGTGCCGTCCAATCCCCACGGACGAGTCGCGGCGGCTCAATTCCATGCGCGCGCAATGTCTCGCGCCAGCCTTCCTCGCGCCGCATGCCCGAAAGCGAGCGCTCGGGACACGAGATAAAGTGCACGGTTTTGTGCCCCCGCCCCAGCAAGTACTCGACCACCTGGCGCGAGCAATCGAACTGGTCGTTATCGACCGTTGAACAGAGCGGATGCTCCAGCATCGTAACGAGCACCGTCTGCATGCCGGGCAGCGGCTCGAAGGTGCCAAAGTCCGCCGGCATGCGATTCATGATCACGACCATGCCGTCTACCGGCAGCGCGCTCATGCGCGACGATGCGCTCTCGAGGGTATACGGATGCCCATCTACTTTAGTGAGGGTGATGGCATAGCCATGTTTGTCGGCCGCGGCGGCAAAGCCCTCCATACGGTCGAGGTTGCCGGTACCGGTAATGTTGAACATGGCGACGCCAACGGTCTTAAACTTGCCACGGCGCAGCGATCGACCGGCAAAATTGGGGCGATACCCCAGCTCGCGCATGGCGGCACGCACGCGTTCCTTGGTCTCGGGGCGCACACTGGGCGAATCGTGCACGGTGCGCGAGACCGTCTGCTCCGAGACGCCCGCGAGACGCGCCACATCCTTAACGGATACCGATTTTTTAACAGCGGCCATAGGTCGATCTTTCTATGTCAACGATGCCATTGGTGGCACCCTACGCAGTCAAATGAAACGTCTTCAAGTATATCTAACGCCTCCCCCACCATACGCTCACCACCCAAAACCTACCGTTCACCGACATTTTTGCTTCCCCGAACGGCTTTTATCACCCAAATGTTAACGTTGCCATTGTGCAAACACAGAGCCACCGGGCGGCTCAAACGTTTACGCGTAAGGAATCGACGGTTCGCAGGCACAGGAACCACCGGTTCGCGTCTTTTTTTTTGTGTCACAAAATGGCAACGTCAACATTTTGGCAACCGAACGTCAAAAGCTACCATCGTTGCTAACCCACCGACTCTTAGGAGCATTGCATGGAGCAACTCATCGCCATCATCGAAAAGGGCCAGCCCTTTTTCAACGCGATCGCCCGCAACAAGTACCTCAAGGCGATCCGCGACGGCTTTATCTCCGTCATCCCCATCATCATCTTCTCGTCCATCTTCTGCCTGGTAGCCTCGGTCCCCAACATCTGGGGTTTCTACTGGCCCGATGACATCAACAACGCTCTGTGGAAGTGCTACAACTACTCCATGGGCATCCTGGCCATCGCCTGCGCCGCCACCACAGCCAAGCACTTCGCCGACGCTCAGAACCGCGACCTGCCCAAGAATAACCAGATTAACTTTATCTCATGCATGTGCGCGGCCATCATCGGCTTCTTGCTCCTTTCGAGCGACACGATCGCCACGGACGCCGCCAGCGGTTTCAACACCACCTACCTTGGTTCCAAGGGCCTGCTGACCGCTTTCATCGCTGCGTTTGTGACCGGCATCATCTACAAGTTCTTCATTAAGCGCAACATCACCGTCAAGATGCCCGAGCAGGTTCCGCCCAACATCTCGCAGACCTTCAAGGACATCATCCCCTTCTCCGTCTGCATCACCGTCTTTTGGGTTTTTGACATCGTCTTCCGCGCTGCTTTTGGCTTCTGCTTTGCCCGGGGCGTCATCCAGGTGTTCCAGCCCCTGTTCACCGCTGCCGACGGCTATATCGGCCTCGCTGTGATCTACGGCGCCATGAGCCTCTTCTGGTTCGTCGGCGTCCACGGCCCCTCGATCGTCGAGCCCGCCATCGCCGCCGCTCTCGTTGCCAACATGACCGACAACCTGGCTGCGTTCCAGGCTGGCCAGCACGCTTCCGCTGTCCTGACCCAGGGTGCCCAGTACTTCGTCGTCTGCATGGGTGGCACCGGCGCCACGCTCGTCCTGGTCTTTATGTTCTGCTTCCTGGCCAAGTCCCAGGAGATGCGCGCCGTCGGTAAGGCCGCCATCGTCCCCGTGTGCTTTGCCGTCAACGAGCCGCTGCTGTTCGCCGCACCCATCGTGCTCAATCCCGTCTTCTTTGTCCCGTTTGTCTTTGCCCCGATCGCCAACATCTGGATCCTCAAGATCTTTATCGACTTCTTGGGCATGAACGGCTTTATGTACACCCTGCCCTGGACCGTCCCCGGCCCCATCGGCACCATCATGGGCCTGGGCTTCCAGCCGCTCGCCTTTGTGATGCTCGCCCTTATCCTGGTCGTCGACTTCGTTCTGTACTATCCGTTCTTCCGTGCCTATGACGCCCAGAAGTGCGCCGAGGAGGCCGAGATCTCCCAGGAGGAGCTCGCCGCCAAGAACGCCGAGAAGGCCGCCAAGCTTAACGATGCCTTCCAGGGCAAGGCTGACGCCAAGAGCGTTGCCGCCGGCGCTGCTGCCGAGGCCGTGAAGGCCGACGCCCCCGCCGCTCCCGCCGCTGTCGCCACTGAGGCAACGACCGCCAGCGACCTCAACGGCAAGCGCGTGCTCGTGCTCTGCCAGGGTGGCGGCACCTCGGGCCTGCTCGCCAACGCGCTGGCCAAGGCTGCCAAGGAGCGCGGCATTAACCTCGAGACCGCTGCCGAGGCCTATGGCAACCACGTTGACATGCTCCCCGACTTTGATCTGGTCGTCCTGGCCCCGCAGGCCGCCAGCTACCTGGCCGACCTGCAGAAAGACTGCGAGCGCGTAGGCAACAAGTGCGTCGCCTGCCGCGGTAAGCAGTACATCGAGCTCTCCCAGAACGGCGACAAGTCTCTCGCCTTCGTGAGTGAACAGCTTTCGAAGTAAGTAACGCCCAGGGCCAGCTGACCATACACAGCCGGCTGGCCCTTCGATTTAGACGATTGGATCATCATGTCCGTTAACCCTGCTAGCGTCACCAATCCGCCTGCGCAGTTTCCCGAGGACTTTGTCTTTGGCGGCGCCACCGCTGCCTACCAAGTAGAGGGCGAGACCCGCACTCACGGTAAGGGCAAGGTCGCCTGGGACGACTTCCTGGAGGCCCAGGGGCGCTTTTCCCCCGATCCCGCTTCGGACTTCTACAACCAGTACCCCGTCGACCTGGAACTGTGCGAGGAGTTTGGCATCAACGGCATCCGTCTCTCCATTGCCTGGAGCCGCATCTTTCCCAACGGGACCGGCGAGATCAACCCCGAGGGCGTTCAGTTCTACCATGACCTCTTCGCCGAGTGCCACAAGCACCACGTTGAGCCGTTCGTCACGCTGCACCACTTTGACACGCCGCTGACTCTCTTTGAGAAGGGCGACTTCCTCAACCGCGAGACCATCGACGCTTTTGTGGACTTTGCCACCTTCTGCTTTAAGGAGTACGCCGACCAGGTGACCTACTGGTTCACCTTTAACGAGATCTGGGCCGACGCCTCCAACACCTACATCGAGGGCACCTTCCCCGGCGGCGTTAAGGCACATCTTGCCGAGGCCTTCCAGTGCGAACACAACATGATGCTCGCCCACGCCAAGGCCGTGCTGGCCTTCCACAACGGCGGTTTTAAGGGCAAGATCGGCGTCATCCAGTCGCTGGAGTTTAAGTATCCGCTCAACGAGAACGGCCCCGCCGACATCAAAGCCGCCAACAACGAGCACGTGCTGCAGAACCAGTTCTTGCTCGACGCCACCTTCCGCGGCGACTATGCGCCCGACACCCTCGAGTGCGCCAACCGCCTGGCTGCCGTCTCGGGCGGCACCATCGAGATCCTAGACGAGGATCTGGAAATCATGCGCGAGGCCGCGCTCTACAACGACTACCTGGGCGTTAACAACTACCAGTGCCGCTTCTTGAAGGCTTACGACGGCGAGAACGACCTGCACCACAACGGTACGGGCGAGAAGGGCACCGGCCGCTGGCGCGTTAAGGGTATTGGCGAGCATGTGAACAAGCCTGGCATCCCCACCACCGACTGGGACTGGATCATCTATCCCGAGGGTCTGTTCGATCTGCTCGTCTACATTAAGCAGCGCTACCCCAACTATAAGCAGATCTTCATCACCGAGAACGGCATGGGCTACAAGGACCCCTACAAGGACGGTTTTGTGGACGACCAGCCGCGCATCGACTACATCGAGCAGCACCTGCGCTGGTTGCTCAAGGCCATGGAGGTGGGCGTCAACGTGGGCGGCTACTTCCTGTGGAGCCTGCAGGATCAGTTCTCCTGGACCAATGGTTACAACAAGCGTTACGGCTTCTTCTACGTTGACTTTGAAACCCAGAAGCGCACGCCCAAGGCAAGCGCCTACTGGTATAAGCACGTGGCGCAGACCCGTCGTCTGGACTAGCGGCTGGCGGGGTCGCCTGCCCACATAACCTGTCCCCATTTCTCAGCCGGGGGCGGCACGTCACACGGCGCGCCGCCCCCGGCCTTTTTGTTTTTGGGCTGGTCGGGAGCCGTTTGTCTCGATCTGTAACATCTAGCCGAGTTTTTTGGTCCTAGCTGTTACAGATTGAGACGAACAGGATTGCTCTTTCCGAAGAATCTAAATCTGTAACACGTAGCCCGCTTTTGACCGTCTACCTGTTACAAATCGAGACAAACGGAGTAGGACCTAACCCCGTATGTCCCTAACAGTCGAGCGTTCGACCAGCGTACTCGGCACATGAATCGCCTCGATAGACGAGTTCTCTCCAATCGCCGCCTCAAACGCAAGCTTACCGACACCGCGCAAATCAAATCGCAGCGTCGTCAGTCGATTGTGAGGAACAAGTCCCTCGAGTGCGTCGTCGATACCAACCACGCTCACGTCGTCGGGCACGGACAGGCCCGCGTTCTCGAGCGCGGCGATAACGCCCAGCGCCATCTGGTCATTTGCCGCAAGCACGGCAGTCGGCGCCTGCGACCCGCCGGCAAGCACCTCGGCCGCAATCCGCTCGCCCATGGCGTACCCACTGTCCGCACTCCAATCGCCACGCAGCATCGGAGCGGCATCGACATGAGCACGACCCAGCGTATCGCGCCAACCGGCCTCACGAAAACGCGAGGAAATCGAGTTTTCCGGACCCGCCACAAACCGCATATTCGAGTGACCATGTTCCAGCAGATAATTGGTCAACAGCTCGCACGAACCATACTGGTCGGAGTCGATCGTCGTGCAGCGCGGATGCGCATACATGGACAGGATGACCGTTCGCACTCCCGGCTGGGGAACAAACTCCTCAAAATCGGGAGCCATGCGGTTCATGTTGAGAATCATGCCGTCGACGGGTCGCTCGACCATGCGGCGCGAGGCATCGGCAAGTGTATAGGGCTTGTCGCCGCCCATCTCGATCATAGTGACGGCAAAATCGTGCTCGCGCGCCGCTTGCATGATACCCTCGAGCGTCGCCAGGTTACCGACACGTGTGATGTTGTACATGCACAGGCCAATAGAACGATACGACCCGCCGCGCAACGCCGCTCCAGCAAAATTGGGACGAAAGCCCAGCTCTTCCATGGCGGCCAGCACACGCTTTCGCGTCTTTTCCGTCACGTTGGGCATACCGTTGACCACGCGAGACACAGTCTGGCGGCTCACGCCAGCGAGCGCCGCAACCTCTGCCGCGCTCGCCGAATGACCATTCCTTGTCTGCTGAGCCATGCCTTCCACGCTAACCTGCTTCCCAACTATTCCCCGCGCCCATGGCGCATCGTACATACATCGATAACGTGCTCATGATACCCGAGCCATATACCACAACATGAAAACTTCTGTCAATCAAAACCGCTTACCGAACAAATACAACCGTTCGCGGCTGTTTGAAGTTGTTTTGTTTCTATACATCCCAGCCGGATGTTAACGTGCTCATTGTCAAATGTTCACGTGCTCATTTTGGTTCTAATCATTTTAAGATAGTGTTTATCGGGCTTTTTCACCGCTGAACGCTAACCAGGGAGCCTCCTGAGCGCAAACGCACAATATCGAACAGCGAGACGAGAGGGTGTATGCATATGTCTTTGCTAAACCGCGTACAGCAGCTGCCGAAGGGCTTTGTTTGGGGCGCCGCAACCGCCGCGTACCAAACGGAAGGTTCCACGAAGGTGGCAGGCAAGGGTAAGACCATGTGGGACGATTACCTTGTCGCCCAGGGTCGCTTTTTGCCCGACCCGGCCAGTGATTTCTACAACCGCTACGAGGAGGATATCCGCCTTTCTGCCGAGCATGGACTCAACGCCATCCGTGTGTCCATCGCCTGGACCCGCATCTTCCCCAACGGCGACGATGCCGAGCCCCTCGCCGAGGGCGTTAAGCACTACCACGAGCTGTTCGCCTGCTGCAAAAAGTATGGCGTCGAGCCCTATGTGTCCCTGCATCACTTTGACTCCCCCGCCGCCCTGTTCAACCAGGGCGACTGGCTCAACCGCAAGACCGTCGACGCCTATGTGCGCTATGCCGAGTTCTGCTTCCGCGAGTTCCGCGAGGTCAAGAATTGGTTCACCATCAACGAGCTCATCAGCCTCTCGCACTCCCAATACATCCAAGGCAACTTCCCGCCCAACCATCACTTTGATGTGACGAGCGGCATCCAGAGCCAGCACAACGAGCTCGTTGCCCACGCCCGCGCCGTCAACCTGTATAAGGATCTTGACGAGACCGAGCACCTGGGCGGACGCATTGGCATGGTCAACGTCCTGACGCCGGCATATCCTGCCACAGACTCGCCCGCCGACCAGCACGCCGCCGACCTGTACAACGCCTTCTACACCGACTTCATCATGGACGGCGCCTTCCTGGGTCACTACTCCGCGCGCACCCTCTCACTCATCAACGAGATTCTGCGTGCCAACAACGCCACGCTTACGGTTGAGGACAGCGACATGGAGGAGCTCGCCAAGGCGGCGCCCCGCAACGATATGTTCGGCCTCAACTACTATCAGTCGGCGTTTATCGCCGCCTACGATGGCGAGTCCACCAACAGCTTTAACGGCACCGGAGACAAGGGCACCTCGTGCTTTAAGTTTAAGGGCGTCGGGCAGCAGGTCGATATGCCGGGTATCCCCACCACCGACTGGGATTGGCTCATCTACCCGCAAGGCCTCTACGACACGCTCAAGCACATCAGCGCCACCTATCCCAACCTCCCCGTCATCTATATCACCGAAAACGGCCTGGGCCACAAGGACCCCGAGCCCGACGCAAACGGCATCGTCGCCGATCCCGAGCGCATCGACTTTGTCGACCAGCACATGGAGAAGGTGCTCCGGGCGCGCGCCGAGGGCGTCGACGTCCAGGGCTACTTTATCTGGAGCCTGCAGGACCAGTTCTCGTGGGCCAACGGCTATAACAAGCGCTACGGCCTGTTCTACATCGACTTCGACACGCAAAAACGCTACATCAAGCAGTCGGCACTCTGGTACAAGGAGCTCGCCGACACTATGGCGGACGCGCAGTAGCGCATCGCCTCGCTTTCCCCCGAGAGGGGAGCGGCCCTATGCGATACAAACCCAGCCGCTCCCCTCTCTCCCCCTGGGACCGACCCCGCCTGCACCCGGGCTTTTAGCAAGCGGGAGACCATATAGGTTTTCAACGTCCATGCCATTAAGATTTCATGCAAAGAGGAGCGTGAACTATGGAATCGATCGTTAAGTTCTTGGAGAAAGGTCAGCCGTACTTCGACAAGGTCTCTAAGAACATCTACCTTCAGGCCATTAAAGACGGCTTTTTGGCAGCAATGCCCATCATCCTGTCTTCTTCTGTCTTCCTGCTTATTTCGACCCTGCCGGGCGTTGTCGCCACGGTCGGCGGCTTTACGCTGCCCGACTGGTGGAACGTCGACGTCGTGAACTTCTGCAACAAGGTTTACAACTTCACGATGGGCGTCGTGGGCATCATGGTCGCCGGCACCACCGCAAGCGCGCTGACCGGCTCCAAGAACCGCCGCATGCCTGCCGGCAAGGCCATCAACGCCACGAGCACCATGGTCGCCGCCATGTGCGCTATGCTCATCTTGGCCGTTACCCAGACGAGTGCCAAGATCGACGGCGCCGATGTCTCGGTGTTCTTTACCGACAACATGGGCACCAAGGGCCTACTGAGCTCCTTTGTCGCCGCATTTGCCACGGTCAACATCTATGCCTTCTGCATTAAGCGAGACATCACCATCAAGCTGCCCAAAGAAGTCCCCGGCGCCATCGCCCAGAACTTCCGCGACATCTTCGCCTTCAGCTTCTCCATCCTGTTTGTCGCCGTCATCGACGTTATCTGCCGCACCTGCTTGGCCGTCCCGTTTGCCAACGTCATCTCCACGCTGGTGAGCCCGCTGTTCGCCGCTGCCGATTCCTACGCCGGCCTCGCCCTCATCTGGTTCATGATCCCGCTGTTCTGGTTCATGGGCATCCACGGCCCCTCGGTCGTTAAGCCTGCCCTCAACGCCGCGCTGTTTGGCAACATCACCACCAACCTCGCCACGCTGCAGGCCGGCGGTCACCCCGCCCTCGCCCTGACCGAGAACTTCGGTAACTACATCGGCGAACTCGGCGGCACCGGCGCCACGTTCATTGTCCCGATCATCTTCCTGCTCTTTATGCGCTCCAAGCAGCTCAAGGCCGTCGGCAAAGCCTCTGTCGTACCCGTGATGTTCGCCGTCAACGAACCGCTGCTGTTCGCCGCGCCCATCATCCTCAACCCGTACTTCCTGATCCCGTTCCTGTTTGCCCCCGTGGCCAACGTCCTCATTGGTAAGTTCTTCATCGACTTTTTGGGCATGAACGGCTTTATCTATGCCATGCCGTGGGCACTCCCCGGACCGATCGGCACCTTCATCGACACCAACTTCCAGCCGATCTCTCTGGTCCTGGTTGTCGTCCTGCTGGTCGTTGACTTCTTAATCTACTACCCGTTCTGCAAGGCCTACGACAACGTCCTGTGCAAGCAGGAGGCCGAGACCCTGGCCGAAGAAGAGGCCGAGGAGACCAAGGCCGTCAAGACCGCTGCCGCCCCCGCCGTTGAGGCTCCTGTTGTCGAGACCGCTTCTGCCACTGAGGCCTCCGCAGCTCCGTCCGCCCTTAAGGGCAAGGATCTGAGGGTTCTGGTTCTGTGCGCTGGCGCCGGCACCTCTGCACTGCTCGCCAACGCGCTTAAGGAAGGCGCCGACGAGCTGGGCATCGACATTACCGCCAACGCCGGTGCCTACGGCAGCCACTACGCCATCATGGACCAGTACAACGTCATCGTCCTGGCTCCGCAGGTTCGCACCTATTACAACGAGATGAAGGCCGACACCGACCGCCTGGGCATCACGCTGCTGTCGCCCAAGGGCAAACAGTACATCGACCTCACTAAGGATCCCAAGGGTGCCGTCGCCTGGATCGAGGAAAACCTCGAGGCATAAGACGCTGACGCCACCTGCCGCTCGCAGAAAAAAAATGGCCCGTGCATCGATGCGTGATGCGCGGGCCATTTTGTTTAGACCGCACCCGTCCTCCTGTTCATCTTAATCTGTAACATCTAGCCGAGTTTTTGGGTCCCAGCTGTTACAGATCGAGGTGAACGCACAGGCCAAGCCAAAAATCTCAATCTGTAACATGTAGACCGCTTTTGACCGCTTAGATGTTACAGATCGAGACAAACAGATGGGTCAATCCAATCAATCTAGATCTGTAACACCTGGCTGGTCATTTCACTCCTAACTGTTACAGATCGAGACAAAGATGATGGCTGGGTAGACAAAATCTCAATCTATAACACCTAGTCGAGTTTTCGGGTCCCACCTGTTACAGATTTAGACGAGCAGGCCGAGCACGTCTACGCCCGCAAGTCCTTTACGCTGGAACGCTCGACCAGCACACCCGAGACGAGCGTACGGCTTCTGGAGCTCGGGGCTTCCAGACCTGCGACGACCTCGTTAAGCGCACGGACGCCCAGCTCGCGGTGGCGGAACTTCACCGACGTCAGAATCGAGTTGGGAATCGTCTTGTAGAGCTCATCGTCGAAGCCGATCACGGACACGTCGTCGGGCACACTGAGCCCTTTGTCACGTAAAGCCATCATCACGCCGTTTGCCATGCAGTCGTTAGCCGCGAGGACCGCCGTGCAATCGGGTTTATCGGCAAGCACAAGGCCCGCAGCATAGCCACTATCCGCATTCCAATCGCCTTGCAGGGGCGCGGGCGGCTCAATGCCACGCGTCTCGAGTGCCGCACGCCAACCTTTCATACGGCACTGGCTCGACAGCGACTCTTTCTTACCAGAGACGAAGTACACATTCTTGTGTCCGCGATTCAAGAAGTACTCGCATGCCATGCGCGCGCCGCCCTCTTGGTCGTCACTGACGGTGGAGCAGGTAGGATGTTCCATCGGTGTGATAATCACCGTCTTGAGGTCTTTCGGTGCCTCAAAAGTATCAAAGTCATCGACCATCTGACGCAGGTTGAAGATCATGCCATCAACAGGCAGCTGCGACATCCTACGCGCCGCTTCGGCAAGGGTCATCTTCTCCCCCGCCCGCTTTTTGATCATCGTGAGCGCAAAGCCGCGTTCTTCGGCGGCATCTGCGATACCGTCAATCATGTCCACGGCACCGCCCGACAAGTGGAACAGCACCACGCCGATGCACCCGTAACGGCCCAACTTGAGCGAACGCGCGGCAAAGTTGGTTCGAAACCCGAGCGCTTCCATTGCGGAATGGACCTTATCGCGTGTCGACTCTCGCACGCTACCGGGCTCGTTGATCACACGCGAAACCGTCTTGAGAGAAACACCCGCGGCAACTGCCACATCATTCATTGAGACATTTTTCTTGTCCATCGTTGCCACTACTTCTCCAGTCGGTTCTCTATCGCTTGCTTTTTGCGTTCTAGCATACACTACCTGCCTGACTGATAAATCAACCGTTTACCGGACAATATCGACCGCTCACCCGTATATCCTTGTTGCTCTTCCAAAAATGTCTTACGTTGTCATTAACGAAATGACAACGTTGTCATTTCGCAATGCCTTCCTTAAGCAGGAAGGTTTCCGGGCAGTCCTGACCATCCATCGACGACCAGTTCCATCCACATGCATCGCGCATCAAGTAGCAAAGGAGCTCTATGGACGCCATCGTAAAGATGCTCGAAAAGCATCAACCGTTCTTTGAGAAGATCTCGAGGAACGTCTACCTCCAGGCCATTAAGGACGGATTCCTTGGGTGCATGCCCATCGTCCTCACCTCTTCGATCTTTCTGTTGATCGCCACCCTTCCTGGCGTAGTTGGCATCACGCTGCCCCAGCCGCTCATCGACTGGTGCAACAAGCTGTACAACTTCACCATGGGCGTCATGGGCATCATGGTTGCCGGCACCACTGCCAAGAACTTCACGGCGTCCATGAACCGTCGCATGCCCGCCGGCAAGGTGCTCAACGACGGCTCCACTATGGTTGCCGCCCAGTGCAGCATGCTGCTGCTCGCTGTTACGCAGTTCACCACCAAGTTCAACGGCTCCGAGCTTTCGGTCTTCGATTGCACCAGCATGGGCACGCGCGGTCTGTTCTCGGCCTATATCGCCGCGTTCATTACCGTGTGGGTCTATAAGTTCTGCGTCTCGCGCGATCTGACCATTAAGCTGCCCAAGGAGGTTCCGGGCGCCATCGCTCAGAACTTCCGCGACATCATCCCCTTTGGCGGCGCTGTCATCATCTGCGGCATCATCGATGTTGTCGTGCGCAACCTCATGGGCGTTCCGTTCTCCGAGCTGCTCATCAAGCTGCTCTCCCCGCTCTTCACTGCGGCAGAAACCTATCCTGGCCTTATCCTTATCCAGGCAGCCACCGCGTTCTTCTGGTTCATCGGCGTCCACGGCCCCTCGATCGTCCAGCCGGGCATCGACCCCATCCGTCTTGCCAACCAGGCCGAGAACCTGCAGGTTCTGCTGGCAGGTGGCCACCCCGCCCACTCCCTCACCTTTAACATGTCGCTCGTGGGTGAGTTCGGCGGCACCGGCGCCACGTTCATCGTGCCGCTTCTGCTGATTCTCTTTATGAAGTCCAAGCAGCTCAAAGCCGTCGGTAAGGCCTCGATTGTTCCTGTTGCCTTCGCAGTCAACGAACCGCTGCTCTTTGGCGCACCGATGATCCTTAACCCTTACATGCTCATCCCCTTTGTTGCCGCCGGCTGCGTCAACGTAAGCGTTGCCAAGTTCTTTATCGACAACGTGGGTATGAACGGCTTCTCCTTCGTGGTGCCTTGGGCCACCCCTGCCCCCATCGGCATTTTCATCACCACGAACTTCCAGCTTATCGCCCTGGTATTTGTCGCGATCATCATCTTGCTGGACGCCATCATCTACCTGCCGTTCTTGAAGGCATACGATAAGCTGCTCTGCGACCAGGAAGCCGAGCGCGCCGCCGAGCTGGGTCTCGAGTCCGATGGTGCTGCCACCATCGCCGCCAGCACCTCTGCGCCCGCTGTCGAGCAGGCCACCGCTGCCGTCGAGCCGACCGCCGCTGCCGCTGACAGCAAGCCTGTCGCCGATCAGCCCGAGCCCGCTGCCGATGCATCCGCTAAGAAGGATGTCGACGGTCTGAAGGTCCTCGTCCTGTGCGCCGGCGCCGGCACCTCTGCCATGCTTGCCAACGCCATCAAGGAAGGTGCCGCGCAGACCGGAGAGAACATCGCTTCCTCCGCAGGCGCCTATGGCCAGCACACTGCCATCATGGATCAGTACGACGTTATCGTGCTTGCCCCGCAGGTCCGTAGCTACTACAACGACATGAAGGCCGACACCGATCGCCTGGGCATTAAGCTGCTCGCCCCGCGCGGTAAGGAATATATCGACCTTACTCGCGACCCCGCTGGCGCCATCAAGTGGCTCCGCGAGAACCTCGACTAGGTTCCTCCCTCTGTTGGTGCCCGGATCCCCAGTTCGGGCACCTCTCCCTATTCGAATCCCACAGAAAGGATGACTCATGACCAACCCCATGCAGTTCCCCGACGGCTTTGTGTTTGGCGGCGCCACCGCCGCTTACCAGGTTGAAGGCGAGACCCGCACGCACGGCAAGGGCAAAGTGCCCTGGGACGATTTCCTGGCAGCTCAGGGTCGCTTCTCCCCCGATCCCGCAAGCGATTTCTACAACAAGTACCCGGTCGATATCGACCTGTGCCAGCGCTTCGGCATCAACGGTATCCGCGTCTCCATCGCTTGGAGCCGCATCTTCCCCAACGGCACTGGCGAGATCAACCACGAGGGTGTCGCCTTCTATCATGAGCTTTTCGCCACCTGCAACAAAGCCGGCGTTATCCCCTATGTCACGCTCGATCACTTTGATACGCCCGAGGCCTTTTACCAGGACGGCGGCGAGGGCTTCCTGACGCGCACGACGATCGACGCCTTTGTCGAGTACGCCAAGTTCTGCTTTGCCGAGTTCACCGAGGTCAAGCACTGGTTCACGTTTAACGAGATTCCCGCAACCGCCGAGGGCAGCTTTATCGTCGGCAACTGGCCGCACGGCGAGAAGTATCGCCTGGACAAGGCCTTCCAGCTCATGCACAACATGATGGTGGCCCACGCCAAGGCCGTCGTCGCCTTCCATGAGAGCGGCTTTGAGGGTGAGATCGGCATTGTCCAGAACCTGGAGCCCAAGTATCCCCTCGATCCCAACAACGCCGCCGACTGCGAGGCAGCTCGCATGGCCGACGTCATCAACAACCGCTGGGTACTCGACGCCACCTTCCGTGGCCACTATGCAGCCGACACCATGGAGGCTGCGACCAAGCTGGCCCATATCGCCGGCGGCGAGCTCGACGTTCGTGACGAGGACGTCGCCGCGTTGACCGCCGCGCTCCCCTACAACGATTGCCTGGGCGTCAACACCTACAAGTGCCAGTTCCTGCGTGCCGCCGAGGGCGAAAACGACATCAACCACAATGGCACCGGCGACAAGGGCTCCTCGCGCTGGTTCCTCAAGGGCGTGGGCGAGTCATGCGTGCGCGAAGGCGTACCCACCACCGATTGGGACTGGATCATCTATCCCGAGGGCCTCTACGACCTGCTGCTCCGCATTAAGAATGATTACCCCAACTACAAGAAGATCTACATCACCGAGAACGGCATGGGCTATAAGGACGACTTCGAGGACGGCTTTATCGACGACGCCCCCCGCATCGACTACATGCGTCAGCATCTCGCATGGATCCTCAAGGCAATCGACGGCGGCGTGAACGTCGACGGTTACTTTGTGTGGTCGCTGCAGGACCAGTTCTCCTGGACCAACGGCTACAACAAGCGCTACGGCCTGTTCTACATCGACTTCGAGACCCAGAAGCGCTATCCCAAGGCGAGCGCGTACTGGTACAAGAACGTCGCGGAGACCGGCCTGCTCATGGCCTAACTTTTGCCGCATACCCCCTGTCGGCCGCATACGAATCCCCCACGGGTTCGTATGCGGCCTTTTTGTTTTTAACCGAGCCGCGCCGCACGTTTGTCTAAATCTGTAACATCTAGCCGAGTATTTCGGCCCTAGCTGTTACAGATTTAGACGAACGGGTGGCCCGGGCCGAACAATCTCGATCTGTAACATGTAGACAACTTTTGACCGTCTAGATGTTACAGATCGAGACAAACGCCACAGGTCAATCCCTTTAATCTCAATCTGTAACATCTAGCCGAGTTTTTCGATCCCAACTGTTACAGATTGAGACGATTCGACGGTATCGTCCGCATGGACACACCGTGGTACAATTGTGTCCCAACACAAAGGAGGTACCCATGTCAGCTTGTGTGCCCGTCCGAGATATGAAGGACACTGCTGCATTCACTACGCTTGTTGAGTCTGAGCGCGACGTCACCGTAACTAAAAACGGCTACGAGGCCATGCACTGCATCAGCAGCGACCAGTATCGCCTCATGCAAGAAGAAATCGCCAAGGCAAAATTGCTGTCTCGTATGATGTTGGCAGAAGACGAAATATCGCAAGGCGACTACAGCGATTACGAATCCTTCGCGGCTTCGATACGAGACAAATATGACCTATAACGTCGTAATCCTCAAAAGCGCGCGATATGAGTTCGAGAGTATCGTCGGATACCTTGCTCAAATCCTTAAGAATCCGCGTGTAGCAGGCAATTTTGTCGCTGAGTTTGAATATCAGCTTGATCTGCTTCGCGAGCAGCCGCTCCTACGTCCCCTCTCGCACATGCAAGAGCTGGCGGCACGTAATTACCGATCGTTTCCCGTCAACAACTACGTGTGCCTTTACAAGTTTGAGCACGAAACAATCTATATCGCCCACATCTTTCATCAGTCACAGGACTACGCCCGCCTGGTCTAGCCCACAAGCTGAATACTTGGCCCGAGCGCATTTGCGCGTCAAATCGCGTCACGTTGACACGTAAAATGACGCGCAAAATTGCGTTTTTACTTATACGTGTCATTTTGCGCGTCATTGTGAAGCGGTACCCCCGCGCCGGCAGGGGGCAGAAGTATCACCTGCAGCGTTAGCTAGCAGATGACCCGCTTGTGTTCCTCGATGGCGACACGGTCCTCGGCGGAGATGCTCGGCTCACATACCACGGCGTCCAGGCTGTCCAGGCGGCAGAAAGTGTAGAAGTCGCGCCTGCCGATCTTGCTGAAGTCGGCGATGAGGTAGCGCGTATCGGCCTTGCTAAAGGCGAGCTGCTGGATGCGGCCCTCTTCCATGTTAGACGTGGACACGTCGCCGTCCAAAATGCCGTTGGCACCGATAAACGCCGCGTCGATGCCCAACGCACGCAAGGCATCCTCGGCCGTTGGCCCCACAAAAGCGGCGGTGCGGCGGCGGTACATGCCGCCCACCAGGCACAGCTCGCAATCCTCGCGCGCCTCGAGCAGGCTAAAGGCCGAAAGCGAACTGGTCACATAGATGGAAGGCAGCTTGTCGGTGACTCAGAGAGCGCCAATGCGATCTCACGACGGTTGCGCTCATTGTCTCAATTAGATACTCAACGAAATACGGCCCCGCAGCTCAATAAGCTGCGGGGCCGTACTATACACCGACGAATCAACGACGGAGTGCATCCACTATTTGGCCAGCTCCTGAACGATCCAGTCAATTGCACCTTCGGGATCGTTGGTAAGGTCGATATACTGCTTGCCCCTTGTGGTGAGCAGTTTAATTCCAAGGCGATCGGTATCGGCCTTCATAGCGTCATAGTACATGCGTGCCTGGGGCGCCAGAACAATCACGTTGTACTGATTCATCGTCTCATAGTGGCTTCCGTACGCACCGGACTGAGAAACCAGATCAATACCCTTAGCAGCGGCACCTTCGCGAAGAGCATTTGCCAAGAGAGTCGAAGTGCCGGCACCCTGGCAAAGCACAAGCACGCGGATCTGCTCCGCCTTGCTCTTTACCGCCTCCAGAGCTTTTGCCGCATTTTCTTGTGCGGCAATAGCATCTGCATCCGAGGTTCCTGCAGCTTCCTTTGCGGACTCCTCCAAACAAAGCTGATGGTCATACGCCTTGCAGAACGGATAGTAAATCACAAAGTCAACGACCAACAGCACTGCCATCAATACAAGAGAACGTAGATCAAGACCTGTGGTGAGAAATGCACCGATTGGGCCAGGAAGCGCCCACGGCATGGTATACATGGGGGCGTTCATTCCAATTACGTCAATGAAAAACTTACCGATTATGGCGTTGACCATAGGAGCCGCTAGGAAGGGCACGAACATATAGGGATTGAGAACAATCGGCATACCGAAGAGAACGGGCTCGTTAACTCCAAAAATCACCGGGATAATCGATGCCTTGCCCATGGCTTTAAGCTGCTTGGAACGCATAAACATGATCAGGATAATAGGAACGATGAACGTGCAACCAGAACCGCCCAGACCGCCGATGAAGCTTGTAAAGTCCTGCGTGAGAGCAATTGACGGGTGTCCACCTGCTTGGAAAACCTCAAGATTGGTAACGGTATTGCCGTAGAGCGCAGCATTGATCGGACTCATGACAACCGAAGCACCGTGAATACCCATAAATTGGAAAAGTGCGACTGCACCTTCGATAAGCGCCATGCCAGGATAGGTGTCGACCGCGGAGAACAGCGGCGAGATTAGAGCAGATACCAAATTGGCGAACGGCACAGCGAGCAGCGTACGGCTCGCGAGATCGATAACGGCGCACGCAATGATTGAAAACCCAAATGCAAAGATATCGCGAAAACTCTGTGCAATAGCGCCAGGGACCTCTTTGGGGAGCTTGATCGTCACATTATGGCTAATGCACACCTTATAGATATTAACGGTCAAGAACGCGGATACGAACGCAGCGAGAAAACCCTTGGTTCCCATATAGCCGGTTTCAAAAACAGATGTATCTGCTCCGCCAATCGAGACAACATCATTCGTCACCGATAGCAAGAACATGCCGCACATGGCACAAACCATGCACTAAGTGGGGTTGAGAGATTTGCCCGAAGGCATGCGGCGGTTCATCGACATGGCAAGTGAGCTCGCCGTGGTACCGGCCACCATAATGCCAAGAAGCCCCATGGTATATGCATAGATTTTATTAAAGAAATCCAGCACCTCAGACGGAAGCGTGATGCCTACATAGGCAGGGAGCGTCGAAAGAAGAAGGAACAGGCTCGAGAACAGCACGATTGGCATATTCGAGAGAAAGCCATCCTTAATCGCCACCAGATAAATGTTCTTTGAGATTTTGTCGAAGAGAGCCTGGTGTTTTTCAAGGAATTTGACGATAGCGTCCATAACACATCCTTTCATGATTCCCGGGCACGTAACGATTTATCCGGACTCAACCGTCGTCGTCCCCGTTTGTATCCGCTTATCGTAAGTGAATACGTTCTCGTGCGAAATGTAATATCATTTGCGCGATTTGTCATAACCAATTCTTTTTCCGCTGTGTCGATATGTCAAGAATTCAAATACTTATTCGGTGAACGGTAGTTGATTAATATAAGGTTTTCCCAGCTAAAGACTATTTTTTTCGAGCAGTACAATAAGTTTGCAACCGTTCACCGATTGGATATAACATATTGAATATATTGTTGTAACAATATTAGAGACAATGTCACAAGCCTGTCGTTCTAGTCAAAGGAAGTAACAATGCCCAAACGATTACTGAACATGTCCGCATCCGATTTTGCCGCCACGTCACCCATGGATCTAAAGCAGGCAATTCTGGCTTCCGAGGGACGTACCATCATGGCGGAAAACGTACCCTCTTCCCAATTTCTCGGCGGCGTTACTAATGCAGAAATCGAACGTGCCGCAGGTGCCGACCTGCTTCTGTTTAACGCGCTCGATGTGTTCGATCCAGTTATTGCCGGTATTCCAGATGATCTCAATGAAAACCCGGTCACTTGGGTGAAGCGAGCATGCGGAAGGCCCATTGGCGTCAATCTGGAGCCAGTTGATAACGAGGCAGAGATGTCTGAATCCCGAACGGAAATCCCCATGGGTCGTCGCGTCTCTCCCAAGACCTTAGAAAAGGCTAACGAACTCGGATTTGATTTTATCTGCCTGACGGGCAACCCTGGAACCGGCGTCTCCAACGATGCAATCGCCCATTCGATTAAACTCTCCAAAGAGCATTTCAATGGCCTGGTCATAGCCGGAAAAATGCATGGAGCGGGCGTTGCGGAACCTGTCATGACGCTCGAAATTGCGCGCAAGTTTGTTGACCTCGGCGTCGATATCCTTCTCGTGCCAGCCCCCTACACCGTCCCTTGCTTCCAAGAAGCAGACCTGCGCGCCATCGTAGACTTTGTACGATCCCACAACGTAGGCAAGTCAATTGAAGAGAAGGTTCTCGTCATGGCGGCGAACGGGACGAGTCAAGATTCCTGCGACAGCGAGACCATTAAGAAAATAGGCCTTGCAGCAAAAGCAGCCGGCGCTGACCTCCAACATATCGGGGACTCCATGAACGGTATTTGCCTGCCCCAGAATATCTTCACGCTCGGACAAGCCCTTCGTGGATACAGGCATCAGATCGTCATGCTGAGCCGCTCTGTGATACGTTAAGGTTACCTTGCCCACGTTACATCCCGACTGAGGCAACCATCAGGTATAACCAACATGCAAACTGAGGCTCTAATGCTCGATACACACGAAAAACGGCCACTCTATTTACAGCTCACCGACGCGCTGCTCAAGCAGATCGTCGATGAATATCAAGCAGACGATAAACTTCCAACAGAAATGGAACTCTGCGATGAATACGCCGTAAGCAGAACAACCGTCCGACTTGCCATGAGTGAGCTGGAGCGTCGTGGAAGTATCTATCGAATCCAAGGTAAGGGATCGTTTGTTGCACCGAAACGCGTTAGCGAGCTCAATTCACTTTTAGACTTTGACTTTGCAAGCCATTGCGATGGCGTTGATCCGGATGCCATCACCAAACATTTCGGCGACCTCACATCAGGTCGTCCAATTTCCGTAATGATGCTCCAACAATTTGGATGTCAAAGTCGCGATGAAATTCAGCGTCTTGAATTGACCTACGAACTTGAAGGCAGCTTCATAGGCGCTGATACGTTCTTCATTTCAAAGTCGCGCGTTCCGAATAACCAGTTAGATTTTCAGGCATTTAGCAGAATCATGGACGACTTGTCCAAGTCTATCCAATCTGTTAGGGAAAGCTATAGAGCACGTCAGCTTAGCGATTCCGAAGCCAGTAATTATGGTGTTGCAAAACTTCCGGTCATCGAACTGACTCATTATGCTTACGACTCCGGAGGCAAACTAATCTCAATTGTCTGCCGTACCGTCTTAACTGGGCGAATCCCTTATCAAAACTTTATTTTCAAGTCCTAATGTTCTTTTTCTTTTGTCTCGATCTGTAACACGTAGCCGAGTTTTTAAGTCCTAGCTGTTACAGGTCGAGACAAACGGAATAGGCCGAGCCAACAATCTCAACCTGTAACATCTGGCTCGCTTTTGGCCGCCTAGATGTCACAGGTTGAGACGATTTGATAGTGGAGTCCTCATTTTCGCGTCATATCGCGTAGCGCTGACGCGCTGGTTCCCACAATGACAGGAGGTAAAAGTCCTCCCGCATCGCCTGTTGGCAATCCCGTAGCGATAGCTAGCAGATGACCTGCGTGTGTTCCTCGATGGCGGCGCGATCCTCGGCGGCGATACTCGGCTCGCACACCACGGCGTCCAAACTGTCCAGGCGGCAGAAGGTGTAGAAGTCGCGCTTGCCGATCTTGCTGGAGTCGGCGATCAGATAGCGCGAGTCCGCTTTGCTAAAAGCGAGCTGTTGGATACGGCCCTCATCCATATTGGACGTAGACACGTCGCCATCCAGAATGCCGTTGGCACCGATAAACGCCGCGTCGATGCCCAGCGCACGCAGGGTATCCTCGGCCGTTGGCCCCACAAAAGCGGCGGTGCGGCGACGGTACATACCGCCCACGAGACACAGGTCGCAGTCTTCGCGTGCCTCAAGCAGGTTAAACACCGAAAGCGAATTAGTCACAATGCGCAGGCGAAACGCCGGCAGCATCGAGGCCATCTGCTCCACCGTAGTGCCCGTGCCCAAAAAGATGGTCGAGCCTTCCTCGATAAGCTCCACAGCACGGCGCGCAATCTGCAGCTTTTCCTCGGCATGCTTGGTGCGCTTTTCGCTGTGCGAATACTCATGGCGCAACATAGCGTGCGGACGACCCTGCGCACTACGGGCTCCGCCGTGCACGCGCTCGATCTCGCCCAGGCTTGCAAGCTCCTCAAGATCGCGGCGGATCGTCATATCCGAGACGCCCAGTGCATCCGAAATCTCCTTGACCGAGACCGTTCCCTGTTCCTCGAGCAGCTGCCGAACCTTATCCTGTCGCTCCGCTTTAATCACGATGAGTCCTCGCTGTTCCACGCTCACGTCAATTCAAACAATAACGAACAAATTGTATCAGACTCGCGCGCGTCAGAAATGAACCCCCGCACAGCTCCAATCATCACTTTTTTGAGAAAAATACCCCCTGCTTTAGTGGGGTGTAGTGATAATCTCGCCTGTTCGCGCTACAGTTTGTCGGAAATACCTCGATGTTAGGAACCAAATGATCACTTCCGAGCTTTTCGGCACCGCGCCGTGCGGTACCCCCGTTCATCGTTACACCCTCAACGGGCCCGAGATCTGCGTTCGCATTATGGACTATGGCGCCACCGTGCTGGGTATCGATGTGCCCGACATTCCCGGCAACGTGCGCGATGTGGTTCTGGGCTTCGATAAGCTCGAGGATTACTTTGACAACCCCGCCTGCTTTGGCGCAACCATCGGCCCTGTGGCCAACCGCACTGCAGGTGCCACGATCACTATCGCTGGCACGGACTGGCATATGCCGGCCAACGAAGGCGCCAACAACCTGCACAGCGACCTTGAGCACGGCCTGCACAAGCGCGTATGGGATGTTGAACTCGACGAGGTCCACAACGCCGTGCGCATGGCCACCTCACTTGAGGATGGCGAACTGGGTCTCCCCGGCAACCGCACCTTTACGGCCGTGTTTACCGTGACGCGCACCGGCGTCTTTCGTGTCGAGTATGGCTGCGAGAGCGACCGCGCCACCTACGTGTCCATGACCAACCACACGTACTTTAACCTTGCCGGCCATAACGCCGGCATGGACTGCGAGCACTTCTTTGTTGCTAACGCAGCCCACTACCTCCCCATTAACGACCAGAATATCCCCACCGGCGAGATCGCTCCGGTCGAAGGCACGCCGTTTGACTTTCGCGAGCTGCGTCCCATCGCGCCTGGCATGGAGGCCGACGACCCGCAGATTAAGCAGGCCCGTGGCTACGACCACTGCCTGTGCATCGATGGCTATCAGTACGGTCGCAACCTGCGCCGCGCGATGCATGTCGAGGAGATGTGGACCGGTCGCGAGCTGGACTACTACACCACCGCCCCGGGTGTGCAGCTCTACACCGGCAACTGGCTGGGCGACGAGCACGCCAAGGACGATGCCAACTATGGCTGGGGCGCCGGCTTTGCCCTCGAGGCAGAGATGTACCCCGACACGCCGCACCAGCCGCTGTTCCCGCAGGGCATTGTGGGCCCGGGTCACCCCTACAGCAATGTGATCGAATACCACTTTATGAGGCACTAAGCCCATAATGCAACATATCGCACAGCAACGCCCGCCGGCACACCGCCGACGGGCGTTTTTCATCTTTTGGGCTCTTTTTTCGCTGTAACTGTATGAGTGACATATCAAAACTATGCCCATTTACTACGTTTAGCCCGGGATGCTCGACCATGCACCGGTTTTTGTTAAATGCGCGTGCCGTCTACCTGCGGTTTTGTTTTTCTCAAATTCGACATGCTCGGCGATAACCGATCAAACGTAGTAAATGGGCATAGTTTTTGACAGGCGGCATCGCGCGCGTCCCTCGCAAGGGCAAAATGATCCGTTTTCCTCCGTCCCCAAGGGATCAGTTGAACAGATTGTCGATGGGATCGGGGGCGGAACTGGGGAGATAGCGGATTTCTAGCTCTATGCCGAGTTCTTGCAGCTCTTTGAAGGCGGCGATGTCCATATCGTCTACGGCAACGGCAGGCATTGCAGAGCGTTTGCCCTCCCCTGCCTGCATATGGCCAATGCTGATCTTGGTGATCGGCACACCGCCCTTAGCCAGCGCGAGCGCATCGGCGGGTGAGGCCACCATGACCAGAATCCATTGACGCGGCGTTGCGGTATGAATGATGTCGATAGTCCTTTGCACCGAGAAAAAGCGCGTCCAAACGCCTTCTGGCGCCGCCACCCTCATGGGCGCCCATTGGCGCGAATCTGCCGCGATCTCATCGTTGGCGATTAGGACGAGGTTGGAACCCACGGCTTCGTTCCATAGCTCAACGTCTTGCCCGTAAATGAAACGGTCGTCGATACGCGTGAGAAGGATCTTGGGTTGAGCCATCGCTGCCCCATTCTGTTTGAGACCCGTAAGAGCAAGACATCGCGCCTCTAATATTAGTGCATTTAAAGTGAGAAAAGCCGTCAGAACACTTGCGCGGATTTGCGATGTCCCGTATCATAGACAGCCGTTGACGCCTCAGTTGCGCCATCACATGGCCGCCAGCGTAGCTCAGTTGGTAGAGCACCGCTCTCGTAAAGCGGGGGTCACCGGTTCGAGCCCGGTCGCTGGCTCCATTGCACAAGATAGCCGCCTTCGGGCGGCTTTTTTGTTGCCGATTTCGGGCGCGCATCCGCCAATCCAAGCACAACGCCGCCGGCAACTCCCCTACTCAACAACAAGCCCCGCCAGCCGCAATCCCCAAGGGGACCGCGATCAGCGGGGCTCAAACGCGTTCCCCAAGGGGAATCACGCTAGCTCACGAGCAGTTCGTTACTCTTCCCAGTAAGCGTCTGCAAGCAGCTTAAAGCAGATCTTCTTGACCGGCTGCGCGCCATCGCCCGGGAACTCGAGCGTGGGCATGTGAGGCTCGCCGGCAACAAACAGCGCGAACTTGTCGTCAGCAAGGTCGCCGGCGATCGAAGCGTCGGAATCGACCAGATCGTAGTCGTCCTTCTCGTCAAACTCCTGAACCAGTGTCAGGCTACCCGTAGCGACCTTAAAGGCCTCGCGGCCCTCGACGTCGATCTGCAGATCATGATAGCGCTGATGCGTCTCATAGTGAGCCTCGGGACGCGTCGTGGGCGCCATGACGTTCGCAAAGACCTTGTCGCCCAGAATCGGATGGCTGCCGACCTCGAGCTGCGCCGGGTCGTTCTCCTCGAGCCAGTCGATCAGCACGTCGAGGCCCTTGAGCATTCCGCGATACTCCTCGATATCGCCCAATGCACCGTAAATCATCTAAATCCCCTCTCGGATCGCTTCTTTGGCGGCTACTCGGCAAACGCGTTACCGACGCTGTTGCCACCCACATACGCCTCGACCAGGGTAAGGTCGGGATTGAACACGACAAACTCGGCGTCGCGCCCCAGCATAATGCTACCGCACTTGTCGTCGACATGAGCTAGCAAGCAATGCCGGGGCCGACGCCCAGGCTTTTACAGCTCGGTCACGACAACGCCGTTGTAGACCTCGTCCCAACGGTCCATGACCAGATGGCCGGTCATGGGATCCATAGCGTTGAGCTTACCGCAGGTGTTGGCGGTACGCAGCACGGTTTCGTCGTCTGCGCCAGCAGCGATGGCATGTGCGAAGCCTGCGATGGTGGAGTCACCAGAGCCCGTGGCGTTAACGGCAGGGATATCGGGCGTCTTTGCGCGGAACGCACGGCCATTGTGGAAGCCCACGGAACCGGCGGCACCCATGGACACGACGACCCAAGGGATATCGGAGAAGCGGGCGTCAGAGGCGAGTGCGGTGCGGAGCTCGTCCACATCGTCGGTGGTAAAGCTCGTGCCCAGAAGGCCGTTAATCTCGGTCAGGTTAGGCTTGACCAGCTCGGGCTTAATTTCGGACTTAAGAGCGGCCTCGAGCGAAGCACCCGAGGTATCGAGCAGCACCTTGGCGCCGGCGTTCTCGGCAATACCCGTGATCTTGGCGTAGTAGTCTGCCTCGACACCGCGGGGCAGCGAACCCGAAATGGTGACGACGTCGGCCTTGCCTGCAAGCTCGGCGAACTTTGCAGTAAAGGCATCGAGCTCCTCGGGGGCAATCGTCGGGCCGCTCTCGAGCAGCTCGGTCTGGTTGCCGGCATGAAGGATATTGAGGCAGATGCGGGTCTCGCCCTTGATGGGCACAAAGTCGTTGTTAATACCGTTGGCGTCCATGAGCTCTTCCATATAGGCGCCCATATGACCACCAAGCAGGCCGGTTGCCACAACGTCGTCGCCCAGCTGGCCCAGGACGCGGGCAACGTTAAGGCCCTTGCCGCCGGCGGTCTTTTCGGGTGTCACGCGGTTGACGTCGTCGATGACGAGTTCATCGAGCTGATAGCGCGTATCGACAGACGGGTTCATCGTAACGGTGAGGATCATTTTTAGCTCCTTATCTCGCAGGCTCCTTGTGCCTCGCGATACGAGTCGACAAAACGGAATTACAGAATCTCAATTGTGAACGAGCGCACGATGGTTTCTTTGGGCTTGGCGATAAGGCAGCCGCGCTTGTGCTCAAGCACGTCATCCTCATCGGAACAGGTCGAGAGGCCGCCCCAGGGTTCAACTGCCACAAAATCACCCTCGGGCTTGCTCCACACAATGAGGTACGGGAAGCCCTCAAAGCTCAGGCGAACGCCCTTGTCCTCGCCCTTTTTGGAAAGCGTGACCTGACGGCTCTCGAGCACGTCAAAGATGGTCTCCGCAAAATCGAAGAGCTCATGCGACAAAGGCAGCGTCTTTCCCACCATGGGGTTCTTGGAGCGGTTTGCCACGTCAATCAATCCGGTCGAGGGTACGGCGGTGCAAAGCTCCGCAACCTCGTCTTTCTCAAAACGCAACTCGTAGTCCGTATAGGACTCACCCTCGTCGAGCGGACACCTAAAGCCGGGGTGTCCACCGATAAAGAACGGCATGTCCTCGGTGCCCTCGTTGGTAACCTCATAGGAGACACGCACGGCAGCGTCCTCGAGCGTATAACGAGCGACAAGCTTAAACGGGTAGGGATAATCGCTCAGCAGCGTGGCGTTATCCTCCGAAGCCAGGCACATCGCCAGCTCGTTCTCGCCTTGGCTCAGCAGCTTCCACTCCTGCTTGCGCGCAAACCCGTGGCGAGCGAGCTTTACATGATGCCCGGCAAACGTCATGGCACTGTTGTCGCGCAAGCCTCCGCAAATCGGGAAGCAAATCGGTGCCTGGCCGGACCACACGGCGGGATCGCCCTGCCACAAGTACTCGCGACCTCCAGCCTCAATCGAAGTAAACGAGCCGCCGGCCGTGGAGACCTTGATAGAAATCGAATCGTTGGAGAGAGCGTATTCCATTGTCCATCCTTTCGAACAACTGCTTTTTGCTCGCAAGAACCCGTCTCGGCCCTGACCAAAGGACAAACCCGCACGTTCATCGATGCGTCCGGTTTCCCAGGCATGCAACGGGGTACCATACAGACATTGATGCAATTACAGCTGAAAGGCCTTCTTATGCGAACCATCATCCTTTATGCCTCACGCCACCACGGCAATACGAAAAAGCTCGTGGACGCCATCGTCGAGGCTCACCCCGAAATCGATACCCTCGACGTGAAGTCACTCGGTAAAAACGAGTACCCCGACCTGCACGAATACCATCTGATCGGTGTCGCCACGGGCATCTATTACTCCGAGATCGACAAAGATATGGCGCGCGTGCTCACGAACGTGCTGCAGCCGCAGGACAAGGTGTTTGGCCTTATGACCTACGGTGGCAAAAACAAGTGGTACGGCAAGGATATCGATGGCATCTGCCGCATGAGGCAGGCCATCTTTATGGGTGTCTACGGCTGCCCCGGATTTGACACGTGGGGTCCGTTCAAGATTACCGGCGGCGTCCAGAAGGGACACCCGACCGCTGAGGAAATTAAGGGCGCCGTCGACTTCTTCGACAAGATCGAAGACGAGTATGGCGACATCATCGTCGAAGAGTACGCCAAGCGCGAGAAGCGTCTAGCATACGAAAAGGAGCATCCCGCGGGGGGTCTTGTGGCCGGCGTCAAGCGCACGGCAAAGAAGATCGCTAACAAGCTGTAACTGTTAAGGTGCTTTTGAGCGTTTAACCCATACGGCGGGTCCGAGCAGATTCGGGCCCGCCGTCTTTTTCTATCGTTACTCGGTAAAGGCGTTGCCGACGCTCTGGCCGCCAACATACGTCTCGACGAGGGTGAGCTCATGGTCGAACACGACAAAGTCGGCGTCGCGACCCGGCATGATGCTGCCGCACTTATCCTCGATGTGCGCGGAGCGTGCCGGCACCTCAGTTGCCATGCGAATGGCGATATCGGCGCTGGCGATGCCCCAGTCGACGATGTTCTTGACGCCCTGGGCAAGCGTGAGCACCGAGCCGGCAATGCTCTTGCCGTCGGCGAGCCAGCACAGGTTGTCCTTCATGATGACGTCCATGCCGCCACTGGTGTAGCTGCCCTCGGGCATGCCGCCGCAACCCAGGCAGTCGGTGATGAGTACCGTGTGCTGCCAGCCCTTTGCCTGCAGCAGCGCCTTGATGGCGGCAGGGTTTACGTGCTTGCCGTCACAGATGATCTCGGCGTAGGTCTCGGGCGTAGACATGGCAGCACCCACGACACCGGGCTCACGGTGATGCAGACCGCGCTGGCCGTTATAGGTATGCGTAAAGCAGCTGGCACCGGCATTGATAGCGGCGATGCACTCATCGTAGGTGGCGTCGGAGTGACCGATGCTGGTCACCACGCCCTTGGCGTTCAGAGCAGCCGCATAAGCAGCGGCACCGTCGCGCTCGGCGGCCATGGCGCTCTTAACGATGCGACCGCCCGCAGCCTCCTGCCACTGGTCGAAAACCTCCTCGGAGGGGTCAATCAGGTAAGCGGGGTTCTGCGCGCCCACGTGCTTCATGGTAAAGAAGGGGCCCTCCAGGTAGATGCCCTGAATGCGGGCACCGCAGAAGTCGGGGCCGCGGCCCTCGTCCGCCTTGGCGATAGCAGCGCAGGCGTCCTTGATCTGCTCGACGCCATCGGTGAACGTCGTGGGCAGCCAGCTGGTGGTACCGCGACGGGCGAGCTCGGTTGAGCTGATATCGATGCCCTCGGGATCGTTATCGGTAGTTGAGTGGTTGTAGAAGCCATGGATGTGAGTATCGACCATACCCGGTGCGATCCACGATCCCGTGTAGTCCTTAATCTCGCAAGAGGGCTCGTCGGCCTGCCAGGCGCCAAAAACGCCATCCTCGACCATAAGATAGCCGCCCAGTTGCGGGCCTGCCGGCAAGAAGAACTTGTCAGCCTTAATTGCGTACGTGCTCATATGCACTCCTCGCTTCTAAAGCAGTTGACTGTGGTGATGCTTATACCCAGCTCACGTAAAACAAAAAGCGCCCGCCCGCCGTTATGAGCGGACGGGCGCCCTTACAGGGGGACGCGATTAAGCGGTGAAGGGGTGAATCGTCACGCCCTTAACCACGCGGTTGACCGTGCCGGTGGGGCTCGGCGTATCGGGCGTGTTGCCCACGCGGACGGAGTTGAGCAGGCTGATAGCCTGGGCAAACATCACGAACGGCAGAGCAAGGTAGCCCTCGGGAAGCGCCTCGTAGCCCTTAAAGGTGAAGGACTCGCCCTCGTAGACGGTGGCACCTTCCTGCTGAACGGCGACAGTGTGCTGAGCGATCTTGTCGCCACCGATCTCGTTGAGGATGTCGATATCGTACTGACGGGTGTAGGCATCGTTGTTGACGAACACGAACACGAGCGTCTTGTCGTCGACGAAGGACTTGGGTCCGTGACGATAGCCCATGGAGGTGTCGTAAGAAGTGGCAACCAGGCCGTGAGCAAGCTCGAGAATCTTAAGCTGGCTCTCCTGAGCAAGGCCACCGAAGGAGCCAGAACCCAAGTAGGTCACGCGGTTGAAGTCGCCAGCCAGGTAATCGGCGACCTCGGACTCGCGAGCGATAACCTCCTCGCCCATCTTGGCGATGGTCTCGACCCACTCGGCCTTCTGCTCGTCAGAGGCAGTGTCGAAAATAAGGGTAGAGAGCAAGGTCATGCAGGAATAAGAACCGGTCATGGCGAAGCCCTTGTCGTTGGCGCGCGGAATGAGCAGCGTCAGCGCGTTGGGATCATCAGCAGACTCGACGGCGAGCTTGCCCTCGGGAGCGCAGGTGATGTTGAGGAACTTGACGTTGTGGACGAGCTCCTTGGCAACGGCAACGGCAGCAAGGCTCTCGGGGCTGTTGCCAGAGCGGGCAAAGGAAACCACGAGCGTGGGATCCTCAGCGCGCAGGAAGTCGCGCGGGGCGCTCACGATGTCGGTCGTGGCGATGGGCTTAAAGTCGTAGAGATCAGTGTTGCCAGCGTGACGCAGGTACGGGGCGCAGGTATCGCCAACGTAGTCGGACGTACCGGCACCGGTGAAGACAACGGACAGACGACCCTCGCCCATAGCGCGAGCCTCGGCCAGGAAGGCCTCGATGGCCTCCTTGTTCTCGCGATAGATGTTGAGCGTATCGCGCCAAAGCTCCGGCTGCTGAGCAATCTCGGCCGTGGTGATCTGGGCGCCGAGCTCGGTGAGCTCCTCGACACTCTTCTCGAACATTTCTAATACCTCTCTCTAGAAGTAATCCTCTGACGTGCAATTATACACTTCGGTTGGTTATCTGGTAGTAACCAGTTAAATGCAAAGAATCACCATATGGAAACGATGCAAACACTAGTTGCTGCGCTGGTGGTAAACCTTGTATTTAAACTGATCGGCACGAGCAACCGAGAGTGTATACTCCACAACCTCGTTTGACTCGTTATACGTAGTCCTGACCAAGTCGAGCACAGGCGAGCCCTCGACAATTCCCAAAAGGTGAGCATCGGTGGGACGGGCTATGCTCGCATAGAACTCCTCTTCGGCCACGCGTATCTTTTGCTGAAAGTCTTGCTCAATCACATCGTAAAGCGGCTTACGCTCTAGCAGTGGTCGCTTTAGGGATAGAAATTGACGAACCGGTAGATAGCTGCGTTCGACCATCATGCGCATGTTGTCGGCAGAACGAAGACGCTTGAGCTTAAAAATGCGATCACCGATACGCAATCCCATATGCTCAGCCAGATTCTTATCGGCCTCCATCTCGCAAAAATCGAGAATCGTGGTCTCGGGGTCGCGACCCATCGCGCGCATCTGCTCGGTAAAGCTGTAGGACTGCATAAGATTGGTTGCCTTTGCCGAGCGGTCGGTCACAAAGGTACCGCGACCGTGCTGCCGAACCACCAGTCCTAAACGCTCCAGTTCCTGCAGAGCCAGGCGTACCGTAGTGCGCGAGAGACCATAGCGCTCCGAAAGTTCGCGCTCGGAAGGAATCATGTCACCGGCGCGATATTCATGGTCAATCTTTTCGGTCAGAATATCGACCAGCTGATCGTACAGCGGTTGCTTACGCGCTCCGATCGCCATCCTATCCTCCCTTTTGCTCGAATTCGGCTAACTACCTAGGGTGTTATGCATTATCTGTCTGCCACACCCGAATCATTAAGAAAACAAAAGCCGCGCGCTCTTTCGAGCACGCGGCTTTTAACATACACATGGCTTAAGGGGTCGGGGTGTGAGCCGCGTAGGGACACACCCCTCAAGCTAGAGCCTTACCAGATGCTCGGCCAGAGACCAAGCGGGCCAGCGCCCAGGATGCCAAGGACGAAGAGCAGGAGAATGCCCTTGGTCGGGGTCCAGCTGTGCTTAGCGAACATGTAGTAAAGCAGCAGCGTAAGCATAAGCGGGACGAGCTTCGGGACGATGGTGTTGAGGGTGTCGGCAACAGAGAAGTTGACCGGATCCTCGGTAACGGTACCGTAGGTCACGGACTCCATGCCGTTGCCCAGATCGGTGACGCCGCACTCGACAGCGTTGCCGTCGGCATCGGAAGCGGTAAGGGCGTTGCCGTCCTTATCGGTCATGGCGATGGTACCGGCCTCAGCGGTCTCGGTATCGATGCCCTCCATACCGGTGAAGTTCTCGGCCTCCTTCTCGGAGACGATCACGGTAGTAGCGGAGAGACCACGGGTGGTGCCGTTGGGGATCTGGAGGTTGATCTGGGTGCCACCCATGGTGACGACCAGGCAACCGACGACGAAGACGCCCATGATGGAAGCGGCACGCGTGAAGGCCTGCATGTTGGCGGTCAGAGCGTCAATAGCGCTGGTGCCAAGCTTGTAGGACCAGTTCATGAGCCAGAAACGCAGAGCGAACTGGACAGCGTTGAAGATCACCAGGAAGATGATCGGCGCAGCAGCGTTGCCGTTGATGGCCATGTTGGAGGTGATGCCGGCCGTGATAGGCACGAGCGTCAGCCAGAACAGGGCGTCACCGATACCACCGAGCGGGCCCATTGCGGCGACGCGGACGGCGCGGATCGTGGGGATGTCAACCTTGTTCTGCTCGAGCGAAAGCACGATGCCCATAACAAAGGTGACGAGGAACGGGTGGGTGTTGAAGAACTCCAGGTTGTGGCTCATGGAAGCCGCGAGGTCGTTCTTGTTGGTGTGGATCTTCTCCAGACCGGGGATGATGGAGTAGAGCCAGCCAGCGGCCTGCATACGCTCGTAGTTGAACGAGGCCTGCAGGAAGCAGGAGCGCCAAGCCATCTTGTTGAGGGTCTTCTGATCGAGCTGCGGAGCAGGAGTAAGATCCTCGTAGTGCTCCGGGATCACATACTCATTAGATGCCATCTTCGAAGTCACCTCCGTCAGAAACAGCTGCACCCTTCAGCTCGGTCTGCTGCTGGAAGTCCCAGAAAGCGATGCCGAAGCCGATGAGAGCGAGGATGAGCAGAGCAGGGGTTGCCAGAGAATCGTTGGCAACGGTGATGAGCGCGAGGCCAAAGCCCATGAGGAAGAAGCCCCACATATCGCGGTTCATCATAACCTTGAGCAGGACGGCGAAGCCGACGAAGCGCATCATGCCGCCTGCAGCGGACAGACCGGTCTGCAGCCAAGTCGGGATGGCGGAAGCGATGGTCTGACCAATGGTAGCGCCAGCGATGAAGAACAGGGTGACGACGACAGCGAAGATCAGGCCGAGCAGAGCCATGGCGAAGTAGTTCAGGCGCTCGATGCCCTTGGTGTCCGCGTTATGAGCCATGTTATCGGCCGTGGACATAAGCGGGGACATAAGCGTGAAGACCAGGGTAACGCCGAGCTGACCAAGCAGAGCGAACGGAATGGCAAGGCCGACTGCCGCGTTGGGCTCGAGACCCGTAGCGATAGCGAGAATGGCTGCCATGATGCCGCCAATGACGGCGTTAGGCGGCTGAGCGCCTCCGATCGGCATGTTGCCGATCGTCATGAGCTGATAAGTACCACCCACGAGAAGACCGGTGTTGAGGTCGCCAAGGATAAGACCGATGACGGCGCCGGTGACGATGGGCTGATAGAGAGACTCGAGGAAGTCAAACTGGTCGATTGCCGCGATGAACGTGACGACGAAGACCAGAGCGATCTGGATGATCGAGTATTCCATCTTGCTCCTCCTTTCAAAATGAATGTACGCACTTTGGATATCACGTACAGAACGTCAGGGTTTCACTCCTGACAACGTGGATCACGAGGATTACGAGAAGAGCTTGCTCGTGTCCTCAACAGGCGTGCTCGGAACGCGCCTGATCTCCAACTCCACCCCCAATTCCTGCAGCTCTTTAAACGCAGCGACATCCTCGTCGTTAACTGCGACGGAGGTGGCGACTTGGCGCTTTCCTTCCGACATGTGCATGTTGCCGATGTTTACCTTCTTTATAGGCACACCGCCCTTGACGAGCGTAAGCACGTCTTCCGGTGTTTCGGCCACGATGAAGATCTTCTGGCGCGGGCTCGCCTTGCCAATGACGTCGATGGTCTTCTGCAGAGAGAAGAAACGCGTAGCGACGCCGGCGGGAGCGGCCATCTTCATGAGGTTCTGGCGCATGGTGTTGGTCGCCACGTCGTCGTTGGCGACGAGGATGAGGTTGGAGCCCAGGGTGGAGTTCCACTGGGTAGCAACCTGACCATGGACCAGTCGGTTATCGATGCGGGTAAGAAGAATGTTGGGTTCTGCCATGTTGATCAGCTTCCTTTCGTTATTTGCTGACGACAGTTACTTGATCTCCTGAATCGCGTAACGCGAAACATCTACGACGGCTCCGGATCGGACTTTGATCTGGACCTTCTCGCCTTCGATGCCTTTGACGGTTCCGTAGATACCGCCGGCGAAAAGAACCTCCTGACCCGGCTTGAGCTCGGTGTGCAGCTCCTTGAAGTACTTCTGCTTCTTCTTCATGTTGATTTGCGACCAGATGGTGTAAATCAAGCCCATGATGACAAGCAGACCTAAAAGCGCGACCGAGGAGCTCAGGACATTGGCTCCGAAATCGGCCATTAGATGCCGTCCTCATCGCCGAAGATATCCTCTTCGTCGGAGCCGGCAACGGATGCGACCGTCTGGGCGGTGACGCCCGTCTGGCCAACGGTCACGGCCTGCTCGCCAAGCTCGGCGAGCGTGGCATTGCCGCGGAGGAACAGAAGCTCAATAACCATGGGAAGGTTGGTGCCAGTCAGAACCTCGACGTTGTCGACATCCTGGGCAATCATCATCGACTGGTTGAACGGGGTGCCGCCAAGCAGGTCGGTAAAGACGAGCACGCCATCGCACTCCTCGCGCATGGCGGTAATAGCGGCGCGGAGATCCTCACCGTAGGATGCGGCCTGGTCGCCCTCAAAAGGAACGACGGTAAAAGCAGGCTGGTCGCCGGCAACCATAGCGATAGCGCTTGCAAGGCCGGGTGCGAACTGTCCATGACCGGTAAGAATAAAGCCAACCATTCAAATTTCCCTTCCGAAGGTGTGTACGATCTGAGTCCGATGATTTTCGGAAGCCAGCGGGCGCTCGCCCTTAAAGCTTCTTAGAAAGCGTTCTTTGAAGACCAGTGGTTTCTAAACTGGTAGTAACCACGTGACGTGTTGTTGTCACTATATCACCCCAGAAGAGGTCGCTTTCGCTGATTCAAACAGTAAAACGTTTTTGCACCGCTCACGGTGATAAATCGACCGTTTACCGCTCGTTAATACTTTTACCTTCACTGATAATTGTTCTCGGGGGAAGCGGGCACTGCGGGGCGCGGCAACGGCGCGCGATTTCCGCGTCGCAGCGCTACCCTGATGCTGAATGCCGGGACGATGACCCACTGACCTGCTGACGCCTCTTCGGCCGTCCTCAAATCCGACCTGTCTCGCCCCGGCATCCGCGTCCCGGAGTCCTGCCATGACCTAATAGGAGCATGAGCGCGGACAATCGGACAAGCCAATTGGATTGTAGCGCTCCCGTCAGTGCAATGTCTGGGAGACCCGGGCGCGGAGCAGGCGGCAGACCGAGGGGAGCGAAAATGGAAGGCGAAACGGTCATCGCGGGCGTCGACACGCACAAGGACGTGCATGTCCTGTGCCTGCTCGACGGCCTCGGGAGGAAGATCTGGAGCGGGAGCTTCGGGGCCGACCCCGAGGGCTACGACAGGCTGGCGGAGGCGATAGGCGACCCGGGGAGCTGCATGGTCGTCGGCGTCGAGGGCACGGCATCGTACGGGGCCGGGCTGACGAGGAGGCTCGTGGAGCTCGGGTACAACGTCGTCGAGGTGCTCAGGCCCAAGAGGGACAAGGTGAGGCCCGGCGAGGGGAAGAGCGACCCGCTGGACGCCGAGCGCGCGGCGCGCAAGGCGGCGTCCGGGAGGGGCTGCTCCGTGCCGAAGTCGCAGGACGGCTGGGTCGAGGCGGTGCGCCAGCTCTACGTCGCGCGCAGGCTGGCCGTCGCGACGTCCACGTCCTGCGTGGCCTGCGCGAAGTCGATGCTCACGACGGCCCCGAGCGCCCTGAGGGAGCGGTTCAGGGGCCGCGAGCGGCCGAAGGACCTCATGCCGCTGCTCGCGCGCGGGAGGAAGGCGGGCGACGCGCTCGAGGAGAGCGTGCTGGCCTCGCTGCGGTCCGTCGCGGCGGTCTGGAAGGAGGCCCGCAGCCAGGTCGAGTCCCTCGACGAGCGCATCCGCGCGCTGCTGGAGGCGAACGCGCCCGCGCTGCTCGGCGTCGAGGGCTGCGGCACCACGACCGCCGCCGCCCTGGTCGTGGCCGCCGGCGACAACCCCGGCAGGCTGAAGGGCGAGGCGGCGTTCTCGATGATGTGCGGCGCCTCCCCGATCCCCGCGTCGAGCGGGAAGACGGACCGGCACAGGCTCAACCGCGGCGGCAACCGGCAGGCGAACTGGGCGCTCTACGAGATCGCGATCAAGCGCATGGCGTACGACGAGAGGACGAGGAGGTACGTGGCGAGGCGGACCTCCGAGGGGAAGTCCCGGCGGGAGGCGGTCCGCTGCCTGAAGCGCTACATAGCGCGGGAGGTGTACCACGTGCTCATGGACCCGAACCCCGACGGCGCCGCGCCGGAAGGCCCCGAGCTCGCGAAGATGCGCAAGGCGATGCGGGTGACTCAGAAGAAAGCCGCCGCGGAGCTCGGCCTGTCCGCAGCCACACTCGGGCACTTGGAACGGGGGAAACGGCGGTCGACGAAACTGGAGAGGAGGTATTACGAGCTCCTGTGCGAATTGGAGAGAACGCTCCCGCAAACTGCCTCTTGACAACTTATAGGAGCGTCGGTTTTGAAACCGTTTTGAAATGCTTTGGCAAAAGATCGGATCTTTTCCTATGTCTAAACAACGCAGGGCGGCTAAAAATAGCGTGTAGAAAAATTGCAGGTCATTGTGAAGATATGTGAATTGGTCTTTTTGACTTAATACCAGTTAGAACCAGTTTTGAGATTATCGGTGAACGGTAGTTTTCGACCGTTCACCGGTTACTTGCAATCGTTTGCAGTTGTTTTCCCAGATGAATTAGGGAAACCCGATGAAGCACTTGTGCGATCACGGGAAGTTTTGGCATTTGTCCTCATCCCCCGCGCGCCAAACTCCGGCATCCAAAATGAGCCATAGCTCTCGCTATTCGTTTTCAATCATTACTTGCTCAGTATCCGTAATTATTTATCGTTTATCGTTAATTCTGATATGATACAAGTATCATCCAAAACGCCGATTGGAGGGGTTATGGTCCATCGAAACGCGTCTATATCGAATGAAACCATCAGCCGCGAACAGACGGTAGCCAAACTGAGAAAGCTCGCTCGCATCTGCAAATGGGCCACGATCTGCATTACCACCGCGCTCGCTCTGGGGCTCCTCGCAGTCATTGCGATTGACCTTCTACTCATATTGCCTGGCCTCTCCCAAGGGTCGTGCCTCCAATCCGTAGAACTTCAAGCCGGCGAAGGGCCATCCCTTGCTATCGTCGGTACCGATGCGCAGGCCCCACTTATGCTCGTCGCACACGATGGCCACACTGCCATAGGGAGCCTCTTGATGACATGCCTCGCGCTTACCATCGCGATAAGCGTGCGCAGGCTTTTCTTCAACATTGAAAAGGAAGGCAGGCCCTTTGACCTTGAATGTAACCAGACACTTCGTCGAGTAGGACATTTATTCCTTATCGGCGGCGTTGCCGTGAGGCTTCTTGGTGCCGTAATCACGGGAATGATACTCTCAGGATTTGGCGGCAGCTTTACGGATGCGTTCGCCGGCCAGTTATTCGAGCCCTCCATGCTCTTTGCAGGCCTGATTATTTGCCTGATTGCCAGCATCTTCCGCTACGGGTATATCCTGCAAAAACAAGATGACGAGTTGCTCTAGGGGGAATCCATGATTATTCTGCGGCTTGACCGCATGCTCGCCGAACGCAAGATCTCATCCAAAGAGCTTGCGGAACGCGTGGACATCTCCCAGGTCAATATGTCACGCATTAAGACGGGCAAGGTTTCTGCCATACGTTTTTCAACTCTTGACGCGATATGCCGGGCACTCGACTGCCAACCGGGCGATGTGCTGGAATATATGCCTGACGATGAAGCCGATAATCTTTTTGGACTTAAAGATTCATAGGCATAATTTAGCCACCAGCGCCTAAACGCAAATAGCCCGCTAGAACAACATCCGTTCTAGCGGGCTATTCAGATATTTCAGCTACGTGCTCGGCGGCTCGGACGGCCCTTACGCAAACAGACCGTAGATGCTGATGTTGGCCTTGGCGTAGAGGCCGTTGGCATACTCGGTCCACTTGGAGCTGGCGCTCGAAGCCTGCGAGGAATACTGCTGGTAGGCGGTGTAATAGGCGGTCATGGCCTGCTTGTAGGTGGCGCTATCGGCCGTAAAGGCATCGTCAGCGAAGGCCTTAGCGTAGGTGCTATCGGCGTCCTTCCAGGTGCCCTTTTCGCTATCCCACTCGTCGCCGGCAAGTTTGATGATGTAGTCGGCGTAGTCCTTGCTCGCGGTCTCCTCGTTGCCGTCAGCAGGCTCAGTCGGGGCGGTCGGCATGCTTGCGGAGCTATCGCCCACCTTCTTCTTGTAGAGCTTCTGCAGCGTCGCGGACTGACGGACGATCTGCTTGGCCTGGTCCTTGGACACGCCGTACTGCGTGGCCATGGTCTTGTAGTCGGAGGTGCCGATGGAATCCTCAGCGTACTTCTTCATTTCCTTGGAAGAAACGGTAATGCCCTCGTCCTCGGCAGCATCGAGCAGAATCTTGTTGCGCACGTAGGACAGGATGACGTCGGCAGACGGAGCGGTGTAGTTGCCATCGCCATCCTTGACGGTGTCGAGGCTGTACTGGCTCTCGATGGCCTCGCGCGCGGTGATGTCGCTCTTCTTGCCGTTGTAGCTGTAGCTTGCCACGGTCGAATCGAGCTGGTCCTCAGTGAGGGTCGCCGAGCCGACGCCCTTGCCGCCAAAACCACCGTTGCCGATAAAGAAGCCGACCACCGCAGCGATCACGACGGCAACCACAAAGGCGGCAATCATCGTCTTCTTGTGCTTGGATGCATGGTCGTCCGCGTCGGAGTCGTCGTCCTCGTCCTGTTCCTCGGGCATGAGGTTCTCGTCGGCGGCATCCGCGGCAATCTGAGCCTCCAGGCGAGCGTCCTCCTCCTCGGCCGTCGTACCGGCAGCAATGTGCTCGGCAGACGTACCGGCGACCAGATCGATCTTCTCGTCCTCGTCACCGTCGGGGCCTTCGCCGCGCTCGATGATCTGGATGCCGTCGATCTCGTCCTTCTCGTCCTTCTTTTGAATCAGACCCATATCAGTTACTCCTTGTTAGGAAACATAGTCCGCAATAGAATACGCCCGACAGAGCGCCGGGCGTATTGATTCTCAGGTTATACGCAAACACTTAAGTACTATTTAGGCGTTTGCAGTGTGCCTGCCTTAGGCCAGGTGAGCGATAACGGCGTCGGCAAAGGCCTGCGTGCCCACAGCGCCCTCAACGGAGCCGGTCTGGGCACGACGCACGTCGCCGGTAACCTGCTCGCCTTCGTCGAGCGTGGCGGATACGGCGGCGCGAATGCGATTGGCAGCGTCGTTCTCGCCCAGGTGATCGAGCATCATCGCAGCAGAGAGGATCTCGGCCGTGGGGTTGGCGATATCCTGGCCGGCGATATCGGGCGCGGAGCCGTGCGTAGCCTCGAAAATGGCGCAGTCGGCACCGATGTTGGAGCCGGGGGCCATCCCTAAACCGCCCACGAGGCCGGCGCACAGGTCGCTCACGATGTCGCCGTACAGGTTGGGCAGCACCAGGACATCGAAGTCGTTGGGGTTCTGGACCAGGCCCATGCAGGTGGCGTCGACGATCTTGTCGTTGAACTCGATATCGGGATAGTTGGCGGCCACCTCGCGCGCAACGCGCAGGAACAGACCATCGGTCGCCTTCATGATGTTGGCCTTATGCACGGCCGTCACCTTTTTGCGGCCGCAGCGGCGGGCGTACTCAAAGGCGTACTCCACAATACGGCGGCTCTTGGCGATGGAAATCGGCTTAATTGAGATGGCGGAATCCGCGGCGAAGGTCTTCTGACCCGAGCGCTCGACGAGCTGCGAGAGCTCCTCGACCTCGGCAGCGCCCTCATCGAACTCGATGCCGGCGTAGAGGTCCTCGGTGTTCTCGCGCACGATGACCAGGTCGACGTCGCGGAAGCGCGAGCCGTCGCCCGGCTGCGACAGGCAAGGGCGCACGCAGGCATACAGGTCGAAGTGCTTTCGCAGGGCCACATTGACGCTGCGGAAACCCGTACCGACCGGCGTGGTGATGGGGCCCTTGATGGCAACCTTGGTCTCGGCGACCGCGTCGAGCACGTGCTGAGGCAGCGGCGTGCCAAACTCGTCCATGACGCCGGCGCCGGCCTCCTGGACGTTCCAGTTGATCTGGACACCGGTGGCCTCGACCACGCGGCGCATGGCCTGCGTAATCTCGGGACCGATACCGTCACCGGGAATCAGGACTACATCGTGCGCCATAATCTGTTACTCCTCGTTTTCGGCGTCGTCAGATTTTTTAACGCTAGCACGCTTCTTCTTTTTGGAGAGATCAAGGTCAAAGCGTTTAACAAGCATTTCGCAAATCTCGCTCGAACGGGCTTTGAGATAGCTGCCCTTGCCGTTCTCGGCGTCGAACTTAAGGCGCAGCGCGAGCTTCTCGGCGACCTCGGCGTCAATCTCGCCCTGGCCAAACTCGTACAGGCAACCGAGCATGTCGCGATACTCGAGGTCGCCGTGGTAGCACTGGATGGCCTCGTCCAGGATGGGCCAAGCCTCGCGCGAACGCTCGACGCTCGTGGCGCCCCACACGCACAGCAGGCGGAAGGCAGCATAGCGCAGCGTGGAGGAGATCTCGTCGAACAGTGCGGTCTCGGCACCCTCAAAGGCATCGCCCAGCTGCTCGGGGCAGGTGGTGGCGAGCGCCGTCAGGGCATCGAGGGCCTCCCAGCGGGTCTGAGCCTCGGGGCGGTCGAGCGCCTCGATCAGCGCGGGCACGCAGGGCACGACGCGCTGCGGATCGCGCTCGGCAAGCAGGTGCAGCACGCGGGCGGCAAACTGGCGGATGCGGCGCGTGGGGCAGCCGAGTTCCTTGACCAGACGGTCGACGGCGTTCTCGTTCTCCTCTGCCAGCTGAAGCTGTGCCAGCTCCTCGTCGGTGAGCTGTTCGTCTTTGTTTTCTGCCATAGTTACCTCTTCTTACTATTTCTTAGCGTGCTTGCCAGCACCCTTGCTGTCATCGGTGACCGAGATGAGCTGTCGATCGGCCGCGCCATTGCGACGCGCACGGCGGCGTTCCTCGGCGTCGCCCGCGTCGGCGGCGGCACGGTGAGCCTTGTTGACGTTAAAGACCTCGTCGTGCTTGCGCCACGGACCGACGGACTCGCCAAAGCTCATCTTAAGGCCGGCGATAAAGCCGCCGAGCCAGCCGATCGGCGCAAACTGCACCAGCGGGAACAGTGAGAACACCCAGGTCAGCAGGACGACTGCCGCCGCTCCCGCAAAGTTGGCAATCCAGTAGTCGCGCTTGGTGATGACACGCTTTTCGCACGCCCACTGGCCGCACAAAAAGCCAATGTAGATCGCAAAGAGAAAGAGCACCAGCGCAAGCACCACGAACGTCCAGCTCATGGGCGCTACTCCCCGTGATGGTGGCCGCAGCAGCACTCGTGGCCGTCATCATGGCCGTGGCCGCCGCAGTACTCGTGGCCCTCGTCGTGGTGGTGGCCACAACCGCACTCGTGATCGTCGCCATGCTCGCCGCAACCGCAGCCGTCCTCGTGAGCGCCATGCTCCTCGGGACGATACTGCGACCAGTCCAGACCGGCGGCGATGGCGTCGGCCTCCTCCTTATAGAGGACCGTGACGGCCTGGGTACCCAGCTTGGCACCACCGATGGCGTCGAGCATGTCGTAGAGCGTAAAGGCCACGTCGGCACCGGGCAGCGCAAGCTCGCGGTCGTCGGCATAGGCGAGCGCCAAGCGCAGGTCCTTGATAAAGTGCTCGACCATAAAGCCGGGCTTGTAGTCGCCGTCGAGCGCCTTGGGAGCCAGGCTCTCCATGGCGCCGGACTTGCCGGTGCCGCCCAGGATCATCTGGCGGGTCTTCTCCAGGTCAAGGCCGCTCAACTCGGCAAATGCCATGGCGTCTGCCATGCCGACCATGCAGGCGCCCAGCGACACCTGGTTGGCGAGCTTGGCAGCCTGGCCCTTGCCAGCGCCGTCGAAGCAGCAGATGTTGGCCGCAAAGGTGGCAAGGATGTCGCGGACCGGCGCGATGTCGTTCTCGGTAGCGCCCACGATAGCCGTGAGCGTACCGGCGATAGCGCCCGACTCGCCGCCGGTGACGGGGCAGTCAAACGCCATGCGACCAGAAACCTGGGCGGCCTCGGCAATGTCACGGGCAAGCTCGGGCGAGCTCGTGGTGAGGTCGATCAAGACCGCGCCGGGCTTAGTGCACGAGAGCAGGCCGTCGCCCGCCAGGTAGAGTTCCTCGACCTCGGAGGGATAGCCCACCATGGTAAAGACGACATCGGCGTTCGCCGCGGCATCGGCCGGCGTATCTGCCCAGACGGCGCCGCGCTCGATAAGCGCCGCCGCCTTGGACTTGGTGCGGTTGTTGACCGTGACGGGATAGCCGGCGTCCAGAATGTGGCCGGCGATGGGGGCACCCATGATTCCGGTGCCAATGAATGCGACGGAGAGCTTGTTTGCCATGAAACCTTTCCTTTTGGGTTGGGTGTTGTTACCAGGTTGAATACTCGGTGCCAGCGTTTGGGCTGTGAGTCGAGGGCGATTACGGACGCAGCGCTTGCCTACTGACCGCGCACGCGGCGGGCGATACGGTCGGAAAGCGACGCCTTGTCGGCGCGGTTCTTACCCCAAAACGCGCAGCCCACCATGCCGGGGCCCACGTGCGAGCCGATGGTGGGACCCACGGAGCCGCGAATGATCGTGACGTCGGCGCAACCCTCCTCCTTGCGGATGGCGGCTTCGAGCCAGTCACCATCCTTTTCGGCATCGGCCGTCATGATGGCGATGGGCATGGTGCGATCGGGCACGTAGTTCTCGCGGAACGACTTGAGGATGGACTTGAGCGCCTTCTTGCGGCCGCGGTTGACGCCGATCAGCGACAGCGAGCCGGCCAGGTCGTAGGAGAGCTCGGGCTTGACATCGAGCTTTGCCGTGAGCTGCGCCGCCGCGGGCGGAATGCGGCCGCCGGCAGCCAGTGCGTCGAAGCTCTCGAGCGTAAAGTAGCCGTGGACGTAGGTCTTTGCCTCGTTTGCCCAATCGACCAGCTGCTTGGCGGTCAGTCCCGCCGAACGCTGGCGCACGGCCTCGAGCGCCAAGAGCGCGCCGGTCGCACAGGGCAGAGCGTTGTCGACCACGTAAAGCTCAAAATCGGGATACTCGGCGCGCACGGCATCTGCCGCCTGGCACGCGGAGTTGTAGCTCGACGACAGCGCCGAGGTAAAGCACAGGTAGACCGTGGGCGTGCCCTCTTTGGCGCACTCGGTAAAGAACTCGATATAGCGACCGAGCGACACAGCCGAGGTGGACACGCGGGCACCGGCGCGCATCCGGTCGTAGAACTCCTTGGGTGTGATGCTCGACCAGATGTCGTCCGTGCGCTCTTCGCCATCGATAATGAAGGGGAAACCCAGGATATCGACATCGAGGTTCGCGGCGACCTCGGGGCTAAAGTCGCAGCAGGTATCGACGACGATGCGGCAACGGTCCGAATGACCGGCGGATGCGGCCTTGTCCATCAAAGCGACTCCTTACGTAAAAAGGCGGCCACCCGCATGGGATGGCCGCCAACCGTTAACTCATGCAAGTTAACGTATTTTACTCGTCAAGTGTTTCGATGCGGGGCTTGATGATGCCATATCCACCATTCTTACGGTGATACACCACATTGATGAGGCCAGTCGTCGCGTTCTCGAACACGTAGAAGTCGTGGCCGAGCAGATCGGTCTGCACCAGCGCCTGCTCCTCAGTCATCGGGGTGACGTCGATAACCTTCTCGCGGACGAGCAGGTCGTCCTCTTCCTCGGGCAGCAGCAGGTCGGCCAGATCCTCAACGCGCTCGACCGGTGCGACATCCGCGGCGCTGGCACCGCCCTGGCGGTTGTCCACAACCTTGGTCTTGAACTTGCGCAGCTGGCGGGTGACCTTATCGGCGGAGAGGTCGATGGCGGCGTACATATCTGCACCGTGCTCGGCAACGCGAATCACCGAACCGCGGGCACGAACCGTAACCTCGACGATTGCCGGGTTGGGGTTCGAGGGGTTCTTCTCATAGCGAAGTACAACGTCGACCGTCATGGGCTCGATATCGAAAACCTTGAGCGCCTCGCCGATCTTCTCATCCACATGCGCACGCAGAGCATCGGTTACCGTCGTCTTGCGTCCAGAAACCTTGATATCCATACGTGGCTCCAATCTGCCTCGGGGACTTACTGTACTGGCTATGTACCCATTGCCGTGCATTTAATCACGCGGATTCCTAAAGACCCGAATAACGATTGCTTGATACCGCATACCGAAGTCTCGTACTTTTCCATGGCAAAGTGCGCTATAGGAGGGGGCCGGCCGCTTTGTATTTGGTCCCGAAAATTGGCTTTGACCTGCTGGTTTTATTGGGATGAAAAAGCCGGGCTCCCCCATCGGGGAAGCCCGGCAGTGCGTGTTGAAACCGTGAAGAGGTGTCCTTTCCAACGTATAGGAGACACCACCCCTAGCAATAACTAGCTATTGAGTTTGTTAATGTCGTCGTCGGTGATGGTGGCTTCCTGGCTGGACGATTTGTCCTCGGAGGATGCGGTCTCATTGTTGGAATCGGAGGACTCGCTGCCGGAGGACGTGGTCTCACTGGACTCAGAGCCGCCCGGCTGCACGTTAGCGCCCGAAACCGTCTTAGTGGTGAGGTCGTAGGGCATCGTGCCATACCAGACGCAGTGGACTGCCTCGAGCGTACCGTCGACCGTGATGTCGTCGAGGGCGTCGCTCACGGCACGGCACAGTTCGTCATTGGACGAGGCGCCCGCAACACCAAGCGTCGAGGGCGCCTCGAGCGCACCGACATAGGAGACCTCGCTCATCAGGCGTGCAAGGTAGCCGCCGGCCGTGGAGTCGCAGATCACATAGTCGACCTCGCCGGACTCGAGCGCCTCAAAGCACTCGTTGATGTTGGAGTAGGTCTTTTGGTTGGCGGTGATGCTCTGCTTAGCAAGCGCCTCCTGCGAGGCCGAGGACATCTGAACGCCCAGGGTGGACGTGTTAAGGGTATCGGTGGAAACGCTTAGCGACCCACCATCGCTAGTTTTACCGAACACGGAAGTGGCATCGTACAGGCAGGTGCCGAGCGAGCTAATGTCCCCGTCCGTGGAGTTAATCTCGCCGATAAAGATATCGGCCTTTTTGTCGCCGAGCGCGGAACCTGCCGAAGACGCATCGACAAAGGAGACCTTAAGGCCCATGCGGCTTGCGAGGGCGCGGGCGGCGTCAACCGCATACCCCGTGAGCTCGCCGTCGGCGCCCTGCATGGCCTGCGGGGCATCGGAGGTATCGAGGGCAACCGTCAGGGTACCGGGAGTGACCAGGGCATCGTCCGACACCGTAGGGGTAACGGTCTCGCGCTCGATCTGGTCAATCGTGGGTGTCGTGAACGTGGACAGCGGATTGAACGCGCATCCGCTCAAGCCCAATACGGCAATGACCGCCGCGGTCCCAGCGCCTAACCGAGCCGCGTGCATCAAGCTGCCCCTCACCATGTCCACTACCCTGCCTTCTGTGTCGTATACAATCCGTGCGTTGCGCGGAATAACGGGTGTTCCCACCAGCTGACCTGGTATTTGACCCCACACTTGCGCACCGGGGTGTTTGCTCGGGAGGCCGTAGCCACCTTCACGACTGGCCCGCTCGCCCGCGAGGCGGTATTGCCCCAAAGAAAGTAGAACGGACGGTGCGGCTTACATCTAGGACGCGCCATGATCGCGCCGCGCGCACGCGGTCGCTTACGTGGATCCCTTTGACCGCGTCTGTCTTGGACTAGGATGGACATTTCGTCCGTCCGCAACCACAGCCTGGCAGGAACGTAGCGCATTATAGCTAAGTTCAAGCTAAAGTTTAAGGTTAGGGGCGTCATTCGCACCGTGAGCACAGATTTTGCAGGTCGGAGCGGACTATTCGTGCCCCCATGAAGCCCGGAGCTCCCCTACGGGGAGCTCCGTGGCACCCGTCTCAGGGTGCCGTGTGCAAAAAACGGCAAATATGAGTACTGTTACCAATTTAGTAGCAGCGTTTTTCCGCCCCACGAGCCCTTTTTGAGTTCCGTACAGCCCGCTTGGCGCCAAGATATTCCACATTCGTTTATTATCTCTTCACTGAATCCAGATTTTCGGCTCAGGTTTCTCTGTTTTTCCTGTCACTAATCTAGTAACAGTACTCATATTTGCCGTTTTTTGCACAGAGCATATAACAAACCCCCTATAAAGCCATAGTTTTACGCCGGCTTGAGCCCAAAGCACGCTCGGAGCGTATTCAGCAGAGCATCTTGCCTCTTTCGACGAGCCTCTACACGATTCTGATATCGCTTACCCATGCGTTGGTAAATGCGCCATGCGAGCGCTTCCATCGCTTCCATGTCGCAGAGCATTTCGTTGTTGACCGTCGCGACCTCGATTCCCATAGTAATCAAGCCCGTGTTGCGTTTTTCATCATGGACACGTCCCCTTCGAGAGGAATGACCCAGCTCACCGTTGTATTCCAGGTCAAACCGGGCTGTTTCCTGGTACGCATCGCAAACTGCATACGGCATCCCCGAGATTGCCTGCACACGGTCATCGAACTCGATCTTGTAGTCGGTCTTAAAGGGACCGCAGGCAAATCCGCCATAGGAAAACGGAAGCGAAAACATGGCAAGCATGATGCACTCCATGGGTGAGCGCAGGTTTTCTGACAGGTAGGGACACAGGCGTAGCAGTTGTTTGGCCGCACTCCCCTTGCATGCCGCAAGGTAATCTGCCAGGCGATCGGGCGTCAGCACCGGCTCGACTTCAAAGTAGCCCACGTCTGCCGGTTGGTCCTTATCCTTTGCAAGTCTATTCGCAACAGGCGAGGTGTAGGGAGGCAGATACTTCCCGCGATCGCTTAGTGAAATCTTGGAACACAGTTCCTGGGCCAGTGCAAACGCCTGGATACAGCCGACCTCGCGGGCGACGGCAACACAAAGGGCCTCGGGAGATAGGCTGTACACCCCCGGTTCCACCTCTAGAATCGAGCCGACAGGCAACCCGGAACACACGGACCAGCCCACGCCAGGCATGCGTCGGCGCTGCGCCGCAGATCCCACCAGCAAGCACAGATCTTCTTGCACCTCGCCGCTTTTGGCTCCAATTCGCACCAGGTCGGGAAGATAGATATCCTCGGTCGAAGGCGATGACGTACACAGCACGCGGCGCTCTTCATCGGGATTGAGGTCCTTCCAGCCGATGTAGCCCATCTGCCGGCGCTCGGCTCGAATCATGCGCAACGCCGAGGCGCCCGTCAGGATCACGGAAGCCGCTAGCTGCTCTTTTGTCGGTTTGTTGCACTGCCTGATTGTTACCGCCACATGAATCACCCCTACCAAACGCGTGCGATAGCGAGGCCATCAACGGCCGCGGCACCGGCGCGCTTGAGTTCCGCCGAAGCCGCCGCCATCGTCGCACCCGTGGTGATAACGTCGTCGATAAGCAGCAGGCGGCGGCCCCGCACGTCCTCAACAGTCTCGTACATGCCTCGGGCGCGTTCACGGCGTTCTTCACGACTGAGTTCACGCTGGTCGCCATGTCCGTACTTAACGAGGGCGTCGAGCAGCGGAACACCCGACAGCTCGCAAAATGGGCGCGCGATGGCTTCCATTTGATCGAAGCCGCGTCGCCGAAACGCCGCCGACGTCGCGGGCACAAACACCACTGCATCGGCGCCGGACAACACACCGCCTAAGCGTTCGGGTGCCGCAACCTGGGCATGTAAGGCGGTGTCGTATAGCAGCTCTGCCAGATACGGCGCCAGGCGTCGCTCGCCCGCGTCTTTGTACGCTTTAATGATCCGCGGCAGCGGGTGCGTGTAAACGGCACATGCCAGGCACCGGTCGAGTGCTTCGGCCATCGCCGAGGACGTACCCTCGACCGAGCACTCGGTGCACAGCAAGTCTCCAAACGGGGCGCCGCATCGAGTGCAGCTATGCCGCGGGTCGATGAGCGCAAGCGCCGCCAAGCAGTCTTGGCAAATAAGCGCGCCGGAGCGCTCGCAGCCGGCGCATCGCGTGGGCGACAACGCCTCAAGCGCCTCGTGCGCCGCCCGCTCGGCAAACGGTGGCAATTCGTCCGCAAACGGTAGGATGCCGGCACCTTGCAGGCATCGCAACACGTTCAAATGTCTCTTCACGACACAACCCTCCCTACGCTCGGTCGCAGGGAGGGTTGTTGATTCAGCGCTATGGTACCCCGACGCGTTTGGGGTCAGGCGGGTTAAATCCGTTTGCGGGCGCTATTCGCCGGTGGGCGGTTGCGGTGCGGACGAGTTTTGGGTCGAGCCCTCGCCACCATCCTGGCGCGGCTTGCGGGAACGGCGACGGCGACGGCGCTTCTGGCCCTGGTCGGCCGAACCCTCGCCACCACGATCTTCGCGCGACTCGCGTTCGTCACGAGCGGCACCGCGCGCGGCCTTGGCGGCCGCCCCTCCGCCATCTCCGGGGCGACGGCGCGTGACCTTGACCTCGCCATCCGAGACCTGATCGGCCACGGAGGGCACCGAGGGCTTTTGCTGCGTGCCCGAGGAATGGCGACGACGCGGACGCGGGGCGCGCTCGTCATCGTTGCGCTGCTTGCCACCCTTGTCGGCAGGCATATCGGAACCCGAACCACCCTTGGGGGCGGCACCGGCTTCGCGAGCGGCTGCGGCGCGGAAGGCGTCCTCGCGCTCCTCGCTCGACAAATGGCGGCGGCGACGGCGCGTGGGATTCATGCCACCGCCGCGGTTTTGCTGCTGAGGCTGCTGGGCCTCGCGCTCGCGGGAGGAGTTCTTGCCTGCGGGAGCGGCCTCGCCGGCATCGCCCGAACCCGAGCGTTTGCGGCGGCGACGTCCACCGGCAGCCTCCTCGGCCTCGGGTGCCTCGGCCTTGCCGCGACCCTTACCGCGGCCGCGACCCTCGCCCTGGCTCTGACCGGCACGGGTATCGGCATCCGCATCGCGACGGCGGCGCTTGGGCATCGTCGTCCCCGCCAGACGGTCGGCGCTCGACAGGCCATCGCCCACGTCGACGCCATTCTCGCGGTCGAGCTCCATAAGCGCCAAGCGCATCTCGGGCGACTCGATACGCTCGAGCACATCGCGCGTCACGCAGTCGGGGCGGCAGTTGCAGCCCTGCTCGGCGGCCTTCTTTTTGCAGCCCTCAGAGCAGGTCATGTCAGCCAAGTTGACCTTAAAGACTTTGCCGTTCTCCAGGCGCAACACCAGCTGCTCGCGCGGCGTGTCATATTCCTGGATACGCGCCTTGCCAAGCGGCGTATCGATAAGCGTCTTCTTTTTGGGCGCGCGGCTCTTAAAGTCCTTGTACGCCTCGAACTCGTAGCGCAGGCAGCACATCAGGCGGCCGCAGACGCCGCTAATTTTGGACGAGTTGAGTGGCAGGTCCTGCTCTTTTGCCATGCGAATCGAAACCGGCTCAAACTGTCCGCCAAAGCGCGTGCAGCAGAGCTCCTGGCCGCACTGGGCATAGCCGCCCACCAGGCGGGTCTCGTCGCGCACGCCGATCTGGCGCATGTCGACGCGAATGTGCAGCGTCGAGGACAGGTCCTTGACGAGCTGACGGAAATCGACGCGCTCCTCGGCAGCAAAGTAGAACACAGCCTTCTCGCCGCCAAACAGGTACTCGACGCCGACCGGCTTCATCTCGAGGTCGAGTTCCTTGACCAGACGGCGGAAGTCGACCATGGCCTCGTCACCCTGGATAGCCAGGTCGTCGGCAAGCTGCAGGTCGATGTCGCTCGCCACGCGCAACACGGGCTTGAGCGGCTGACCGATCTCGTCTTGCGGCACCTCGAAGGGATCGGCCGTGACCAGGCCGATCTCGGTTCCGCGCTCGGTGGAGCAAATGGCATAATCGGCCTCGAGGATATCCAGATCCTGCGGGTCGAACCACAGGTCGCGCGAGGCGTAGGTAAACTTAACGGGTACGACTAACGGCATTTCAGTGCCTTCCTGATATCGAACAGCATGACCTCGATGGCCAGCTGGGGAGTAACGTTTCTGGCGATGTTGCGCTCGGCGGTTGCGACCGCCTCGAGCGCCTGGGTGGCACCCGCAACATTGGTCGCGGCGGCAAGCCGCCCGATCGTGTCGCGCACGTCCTCGTTCACAACGTCTGCCGCCTCATCCTGAAGCGTCAGCAGCACGTCGCGCATGAGCGTCCGCGCGCTCGCCAGCGCTTCCATGATACCCGAACGCTCGCGCGCGTTGAGTTCGCGCTTGTTGCGGTCCTCAAGCTGCTTCAATGCTCCACGCGACAGGTAGTCGGCATTTTGCTCGAGCACCTTTTCCTGCGTGGACTTGACCTCGGCGAGCGGCGCCTTGACGGCGACGATGAGCGACTTGGCGCGACTGAGCACATCGGCCTCGTCGGCGGCGATGAGCGAGTCGATGGCACGGACCATCTGACGGCGGGCGTCCTGGCGCTCGGCGCTCTTGAGGAACTCGATACCACGCGTGGGGCTTCCCGCCACGGCGACGGCCATGCGGCAGCGCGCGGGATCTTGACCGGTGGCGCGGCTCACGGCCTGCGCGGCCACAGTGGGCGACACCAGCCGAAACGGCACGCACTGGCAGCGGCTCACGATGGTGGGCAGCATCACGTCGGCCGAGGTGCCCAACAGGATGAACATGACGCCCTCGGGCGGTTCCTCGAGCGTTTTGAGCAGCGCGTTGGCGGTGTTGGCGCGCAGCTGCTCGGCACGGTCGATGATGTAGACCTTTGCCTTGGCGCGGATGGGCGCCAGGGGCACGTCGTCGAGCAGCTCGCGGGTCTGCGCGATGAGGTAGCCCGTAGCGCTCTCGGGCGTGTAATAGTGCACGTCGGGGTGCGTATGGCGCGCGACGCGCACGCAGCTGTCGCACGAACCACAGCCGTCCTGCTCGCACAGGAATGCCTGGGCAAGCGCCCATGCGGCGTCGAGCTTACCGGCGCCGGGCGCGCCCAAAAACAGGTAGGCGTGCGATGCGCGACCGCTGGCGACGGCATTGGTCAAAAAGTCGCGCACGCGCTGTTGGGTGTCAAGCTTGGCCAGCAGGCTTGCCTGAGCGGGGGCCATGTTACTCGGCCTCCTGGGCAAGCGCGGCGGTGACGGCATCCTGGGAAATGTCGAGGCCGTAGGCGCGAACCTGCTCGACCGTCTGTGCGAATACGTCCTCGATGGACGCGGTCGCGTCGATGAGCTTTACGCGGTTTGGCTCCTCGGCGGCAATTGCGCAAAAACCCTGGTAGACACGCTCTTGGAAGGCCATGCCCTTAGCCTCCATGCGATCTGCCGCGCCACGGGCTGCCATGCGCAGCGCCGCCTGCTCGGGCGTGATGTGATAGACGAGCGTGAGCGCCGGGTGCGTACCCGCGACGGCCAGGTTGTTGGCATCGCGCACCATCTGACGATCGAGGCCATCGGCAAACGCCTGGTAGCAGGTCGTGGAATCGTAGAAGCGATCGCACAGGACCACCTTGCCGGCAGCAAGGGCGGGCGCGATGACCTCGTGCACCAACTGAGCGCGTGCCGCCTCGTAGAGCAGCAACTCGCAGGTGTCGCCCATCGCCGTATTGGCAGGGTCGAGCAGCAGAGCACGGATCTTTTCGCTGATGGCGGTACCGCCCGGCTCGCGCAGGCTCACAACCTGGTAGCCAGCGAGCTCGAGCGCACGGGCAAGCAGGCGCGCCTGCGTAGATTTACCGGCGCCATCGACACCCTCGAGCGTAATGAAGCTATGTTGAGCGGGCTCAAAAGCCATGGGCGCAGCCCCTTCCTACAAGGCGCGTAAATGCAGATATATATCAACCAAGCCATGATACCCCAGTGCTCGGTGCGTCCCCAATGGCTAAAGGTGCCTTTCCAAAGTTGCGGTGAAATAGGGACTGATTGAAGCTCTGAGACCGCCAAACAGTCCCTATTTCACCGCAACTTATGATGGGGAATTTTGGACGCTGGGTATAATCGTCGTATTGCATTGAAATGTGGCGAAAGGAGTGGCAATGTCTCGGTATTGCGCCTCGTGCGGCAAGCTTCTTGCAGATAATGCCAAGTTCTGCACCTCGTGCGGTGCACCCGTTGAGCAAACAACCGCGAGCGATAGCCAGCCCGCTTTTGAGCAGACCGGCTCCCTTGATGCGCCGCAAGCCAAGGCGGACGACCCCCTCGCCTATCGCCCCGACCCCGCCGCAAGCCCCGCGGCCGTCGAGACCACGCAGCGCATACCCATCGCGAGCGGCTCGCCCCAACAGCAGCCGGCTCCCGCATACGCGCCCGCTTCGCCACAGACCCCCGCTCCCAAAAAGAGCGGCGCCGGGCCGCTTATCGCCGTTATCGTCGTGCTGGTGGCGATCATCATCGCCCTGGTCGTTTTCTTTGTGATCAAGCCTTTCGACAGCGCCGCCACGCAGACGACTGCCGAGGTAGCTAAGCTGCACCATGACGTCGACGACGATGACCTAAAGCCTCTCGGCGATCCCAACAGCCTGTACGACGATGATGACGATGACGACGAGGATGGCGGCGAAGCAACACTCTCCGAGCAGAACCTCTACCGCCGACTGAGCGAATACTACGACTTGCTAGAAGACCTCGACAACTACGTCCGTGGCTGCGCGCAGAACTTCAACGGCAGCTATCTGGAAGAGGATCGAACCACCCGCCAAAATCTCGCCGACGTCGCCGAGCGCACAGAGGACACCATCGAGCAGTATTACGACATCGTCGAGGACCTGGACGTCCCGACGAGCTCCAAGAACTACAACTCCTGGAAGGACATCATCGCCCTGTACGACGACCTGGATCACCGCATTGACGCAATCTGTGATGCCTGGGAGATCAGCCTGAAATACGCCAAGCCTGAGGACCACAAGAATGAGATCGTGGCGCCGCTGTCGCGCGACAACGTGGCGGGCACCAATGACAATAAGTACCGCCTAGATTTTGAGGAGCGCTATCCCAGCGCCAAGCCTGTCGAGGTGAACTAGCGCTCTGTCGTTCCCGAGCCGGCAGTAAGGGACGTTCCTAAACTGCCGGCAGAAAAGGAACGTCCCTAACTGCCGGATAAAAAACGAGCGAGGATTTTGAGGTCCTCGCTCGTTTTTGTTTTAGGTGATGTTTCGACCGTGCGGCTACTTGTCGGCAGCGGTCTTTTTGGTAGTCGACTTCTTGGCCGTCGTCTTTTTGGCGGTCGTCTTCTTGGCAGCAGTCTTCTTTGCCGCCGTCGTCTTCTTGGCCGTGCTCGCCTTGGTCGTGGTCTTGCGACCGCGGGTGGGCTTCTTCTCCTTGGTCGGGCAGTCCATGTTCACGCAGATGCGCCACGGGCCGCGCGCCGTGTTGACCACCACGATGGGGGCGCCGCACTCGGGACAGGTCTCGCCCGTCGCCTCGAGCTTGCCACGCGCCGGCAGCGGATAGCTCACGCCGCAATCGTCATAGTTGGTGCAGCGGATAAAGCGCTTGCCGCTCTTCTCGCTCTTGTGCGCGATCAGGTCGCCATGGCGTCCGGCCTCGGCGCACACCTTGCACTCGCCCACCTTAAGGTCGGGCTCGTAGTTGGTGGGGCACGTGGGGTTCACGCAAATCTCGAAGGCCTTCTGGCGGAACGGCTGGCACTTAATGCGCGGCGCGCCGCACTCGGGGCACACGGCTGCCTCGCCCTCGAGCGGGCTTACCTTGACGCCGCTCGGCACCGGATAGGTCACGTCGCAGTCGGGCCAGCCCATGCAGCCAATGAAGCTGCCACGGGTCTTGGCGCTCGTCTTCATAACCAGGTCCTTGCCACACTTGGGGCAAGCGCCCACGCGCGCGTCGGCCGTGACGGCGTCGCTGATGGCGTCGCCCAGCTCCTGCGTGTGCTTGAGCAGCTCGTCGAGCACGCCAGCCAGCAGCGCGCGCGAGTGCGTCACGACATGCTCTTCGGTGTCCTCGCCGCGCTCCACACGGGTCATATCGCCATCGAGCTCGCTGGTCATATCGGGGCTCGTGATGCGCGGGGCAAACTGCGTCAGCGCGTCGATGATGGCAATGCCCAGCTGGCTCGGCTCCACGGGATCGTTTTTGAGATAGCGCACGGCATACAGGCGCTCGATGATGCTCGCGCGCGTGGACTTGGTGCCCAGGCCGCGCTTTTCCATCTCCTGCACGAGCTTGCCCTGGCTGTAGCGCGCGGGCGGCTCGGTCTGCTTGGCCTCGAGCTTAATGTCGAACACGTCGACCGTATCGCCCTGCTCCAGCGGCGGCATCTGCTCGTCGCGCTTGAGTCCGTACGGGTACGCCTCGCGGAAACCCGGGGTCACGAGCACATCGCCCGAAGCCACGAACGGCTCACCGTTCACGTCGAGCTCGAGCTTAGTGTTTTCGATGGTCGCGGGACCCATAAGCGTCGCTAGGAAGCGGCGGGCGATGAGGTCGTAGAGCTTGCGTTGGCCGCCGTCGAGCGTGGACGGATCGCCCTCGCCCGTGGGATAGATAGGCGGGTGGTCGGTGGTCTCGACTTTGCCGCGCGTGGGCTTCATAGGGCCGGCGAGCACCTTTTTGCACACGGGCGCCAGCGCCGGGTTGATCTTTGCCAGGTCGCTCACCACGGCGCCCAGATCGAGCGTCGCGGGGTACACGGTGTTGTCGACACGCGGGTAGCTGATGAGGCCGGCCATGTAGAGGGACTCGGCGATGCGCATGGTGCGTGCGGGCGAGATGCCCTCTGCCGCGGCGGCAGCCTGCAGCGAGGTGGTCGCAAACGGCGTGGGCGGCTGCTGCTTGCGCGAGCGCTTGGTCACCGCGGCGACGGTTGCCGTCGCAGCGCCGTCGACATGGCCGTACGCCGTCTCGGCAGTGTCCTTGTCGGTAAATCGTGCCGTCTTGTGAGCAATCTTAAAGCGGTCATCCTCGGCAGCACCCTGAGCGGCACCCATGCCGCGAATCTGCCAATAATCCTCGGGCACAAACGCCATGCGCTCGCGCTCGCGCTCGACCACCAGGGCAAGCGTCGGCGTCTGCACGCGGCCGGCGGAACGCACGTTGCCAAAGCCGCCAAACTTGGCGAGCGTCAGGTAGCGCGTGAGCACCGCACCCCAAATGAGGTCGATGTGCTGACGGCTCTCGCCGGCGTCGGCCAGGTTCTGGTCGAGCGAGACAAGGTTATCGAAGGCCTGCGTGATCTCGGCCTTGGTAAACGAAGAATACTGGGCGCGGGCGACCGGCAAGTCGGGCGCCACCTCGCGCACCTTGTTGAGGGCGTCCGAACCGATCAGCTCGCCCTCGCGATCGAAGTCCGTGGCAATGATGACGCTGTCGGACTTTTTGGCGAGGTTCTTAAGCGAGCGGATGAGTTCCTTCTCGGCCGGCAGCTTAATGACGGGTGCCCAGGTGAGATACGGCAGACTCTCGAGCTTCCAGCCCTTGATGGAGATGCCGTCGGCAAGAAACGGCTTGCGCTTGGTGTCGTAGGGCGGGCGTGCCAGGCCATCGGGCATGTCGGCCGGTAGTATCTCGCCGTCCTCGGTAACCGAATACCAGCCCAGCTTTTTATCGAACAGCACGCTGTCGCAAAAATCGGGCGCAAGGATGTGACCGGCCAGGCCGATGGTCACGCACTCCTCGCCCTTCCACTCAAAACGGTAGATTGCGGTGTTGTACACCTTGTCCTTTTTGGGCTTACCCGTGGACAGCCGCTCGGCAATCTGACGCGCGGCGTCATTTTTCTCGGCGATGATGAGCTTCAAAAGAGGCTCCTATCTCGTGTCTCTGCGGCTACGCCCGCCCGTATGGCGGCCGATTTACGCCCTTGCTTGCTCGATCTGCCCGATGAGCCAATCGCACCAGGCATCCATGCCCTCGCCCTTGCGCGCGCTCACGGCAAACCGCGGCGCCTGCGGATTGAGGTCATCGAGTGTCTTAGTATACCTATCCATGTCAAAATCGAAAGCCGGGGCCACGTCGACCTTATTGAGCAGCTGCGCGCCAGCGTGCTGGAAGATGCCCGGGTACTTGATGGGCTTGTCGTCGCCCTCGGGCACCGAGAGAATCATGATGGACAGGTTCTCACCCAGGTCAAAGTCGACCGGGCAGACCAAGTTGCCCACGTTTTCGATAAAGATGACGTCGATGTTCTCCAGACCGACGGCCTGGTCGAACGCGTCAACGGCCTCCATGATCATGTTGCCCTCGAGGTGGCACAGGCCACCCGTGTTGATCTGGATGGCGGGCATGCCGGCTTCCTTCATGGTGATGGCGTCGACATCCGAGGCAATATCGCCCTCGATGACGGCACAGCGCAGGCCAGCCTTGTCGCGCAGGCGCTCGTTGGTGCCCAGGATCGTGGTGGTCTTGCCCGAACCGGGGCTCGACAGCACATTGATCACATAGGTGTTTGTCTCTTTAAATCGCTGTCGCAGCTGATCTGCCAGGCGCTCGTTGCGCGACAGAATCGGCGACGCGATATCAATCGTTTTCTCAGCCATACTCGGCACTCCTTACTTTGGCCCCTTTATACCCCATCACCAGATGGCTAGCGGGCTAATCGTCGGGGGTTTCGATTTCGATACTTGCGATGTCGAGCTCGCGGCCGTGCAGCAGACGCACGTTGGCGCCGCCACATTGGGGACAGCGGCAATGGAAGCGATCGTGCTCAAAGACCTCCCCGCAGTCCAGACACTCGCTTTGTGGATGGACTTCCTCCACGGCAAGCTCGCAGCCTCGCGTGAGCGGGTCCTCATCGCGAAATGTCTCCCACGCAAAGTCGAGCGCCTCGCGCACAACTTCGGTCATATCCCCGATACGCAGCGTTACCAAAACGGCGCGCGAGGCCCCCGCCCCACGCGCCGCGCGAATCACTGTATCGAGTATGCCGTTGACAATGCCAACCTCGTGCATACCGATTTACTCCTCGTCGTCCTCATCGTCCGAGAACAGGTCCAGACGGCTCACAAACAAGCCCTCCTTGCCCTCGCGCGCGGTAATGACCACGCGGGCAATGGCGAGCGAAATCTCGTAGAGCGAGAGCAGGGCACCATACATGAGGCCCAGCGTAACGGGCGAGCCGTCGGGCGTAATCACAGCCGAGCCCACAAGCAGGCCCACGTACACGTAGCGCCAGGCGCCGCGGAAGGCCGCGTAGGACACGATGTGGAAGACGGACAGGTAGAAGATGATGAGCGGCAGCTCAAACGCCACGCCAAAGCCGATCATAAAGAGCAGCTCCATGTTGACGTAGTTCTCCAGGTCGGGCAGCGCCGTGGCGACGGCCGAGGTCTCGCCGATAAGCCACTCAAAGCCCGCCGGGATGATGATGAAATAGCAGAAGATGGCGCCCAGGAAGAACAGCACCGTCGAGGCGAGCACCGTGGGCACGACCCATTTGCGCTCGTTGGGACGCAGTGCCGGCAGGAAAAATGCCAGAATCTGCCAGATGATCATGGGCGTGCACATGACCACGGCCATCTTGATGGCCAGCGAGAAGCGCAGGCCAAAGCCGCCGAGCGTGGTGGTGATGTAGAACTTACCGTCCGGCACAAAGGAGCGGATGGGGTCTTCCAGGATGTCGAGCACCACGGGCGTGGCGAAATACAGCACGATGGCGGCGGCAAACACCGACACGACCACGATGGTCAGGCGGCGACGGAGCTCTCCCAGGTGATCGAAGAGCGGCATGCGCGCAGGTCCGATAGGCATTACTCATCGCCTCCCTTCGAGGCGTCGGCGGCAGCGGCGTCGTCCTCGGCCTCGAGCTCGCGGGCGAGCTGGTCGACGACGGCCTTGCGCTTGCGGGGACGACGGGCGTAGAGGTCAGCCGTCGTGGGCTCTGCCGGCTCGGGCTCGGACTCTGGCTCTGCAGCAGGCTCGGGCTCGACGACAGGCTCGGCGGCAGCGGCAGGCTCGGCACCCTCGGCCTCCTCAGCAGCACCCTCGCCCTCGGCGGCAGCCTCGCTCGCGGCCTTCTCGGCAGCAAGGCGGGCACGGCGCTCGGCAAAGGTCTCCTTCTTGGCGGGCGCTGCCGTCTCGGCGGCATCCTTGTCCGCATCGGAATCGTCATCGACGGCAGTCTTCTTGGGCTTGACCGGTGCCGAAGCGGCCTCACTTACCGGATCGATGATCTCGGACTGAACAACGGCCGTCATCTTTTCCTGCGTCTCGCGGAACTGACGGATGGCACGGCCGATCGTGCGGCCCATCTGTGGGAGCTTATCCGGGCCAAACAGCAAAAAGCCGAAGACCACGATGATCGCGAGCTCACCCTCTCCAATACCAAACACACATACCTCCAAGGCTCGATGTGAGTCGAGCCCGCACCGCGCCATTCGGCCGGAACTCGTCTATTCATTCGGTCAAGTATAGCGCCCGGACGCCAAAACGTCCGAGCGCATCACAAACATATGCCAAACGGCACGCCCTTTTGGGGGCAAAGATTATGCAGCGGTGATCGAAATCTCCTGGTCGACACCCAACAGCTGGACCACGCGCATCACCGGGGGCTGCACATTGGTGCAGCTAAAGCGCTTGCCGTGGTCGACCGCGTGGTGCGCGGCGCCCACGAGCACGCCAATGCCCGTCGAATCGATGTAGCTCACCTGGGCAAAATCGAGCTCAACGGCCTCAGTGGGCTGCTCGAGCGCCAGGTCGATGGCATTGCGCAGGCTATCGGCGTTAGAGATGTCGATCTCGCCGGTTACCTTAATGGTGTAGAGCTCTGGCGTGGGGTTGGTGGAAATACCCAAATCCATGTATATGCTCCTTTACGTATCGAAGGTGCGGATAGTACGGGAAGCCGCGCGTTAGGCGCGCTCGGCACGCGCGAGCTCGGCAGCGACAAGCTTGACGGCCAGCACCAGCACATCGAGCGCGGCCTCCAGGTCCTCGACCGTGGGATAGCTCGGCGCGATGCGGATGTTGGTGTCGCGCGGATCCTTGCCATAGGGCCAGGTGGCACCGGCCGGCGTGAGCTTAACGCCCAGGTCTGCGCAAAGCGCGGCGACCTTTTGAGCCGAGCCCTCGGGACCATCGAAGCTTACAAAGTAGCCGCCGCGGGGGTGCGTCCAGGTGGCGCAGCCCGTGTCGCCCAAGCCCTCGGTGAGCTTGCGCTCGACAGCCTCAAAGCGCGGGCGCAGGAACTCGGCATGCTTTTTCATGTGCTCCTTGACCGCCTCGATGGTAGGAAGGAAGCGCACGTGACGCAGCTGGTTGAGCTTGTCGGCACTGATGAGGCCGGCCTTCAGGCGCTTGGAGAACTCCGCGATAACCGCGGGGCTCGCACCGATAAAGCCGATACCGGCACCCGGGAAGGTGATCTTGGACGTCGAGGCGAATGCCACCACGCGGTCCTCGGTGCCCGCCGCGCGGGCAAGATCAAAGATGTTGGCGAGCTCGTCGGTCTCGTCGTACAGGTCGTGCACGCAGTAGGCGTTGTCCCAGAAGATGCGGAAATCGGGCGCGGCCGTGTGCATCTCGACCAGGCGGCGCACGGTGTCCTCGCTAAAGGTGATACCCGTGGGGTTGGAATACTTGGGCACGCACCAGATGCCCTTGATGGAATCGTCGGCGGCAACGAGGCGCTCGATCTCGTCCATATCGGGGCCGTTGTCGGTCATCGCGACGGGAACGTTCTCGATACCCAAGTCGGCGGTAATGCCAAAGTGGCGATCGTAGCCGGGAACCGGGCACAGGAACTTGACCTTCTTGCCGTCGTGCGCTGCCTCGTAAGCCTCCCAAGGATCGCTACCACACGAGCCGCAACGCCAGAACATACCGGCGATATCGTGCTCGATCAGCAAGCTCGACGAACCCAGCACGAGCGTCTGCTCGGCGGGGCAACCCAGGAACTCCCCCGCCAGCTTGCGTGCCGAGGGAATGCCCTCAAAGCAGCCGTAGTTGGAGCAGTCGACATTGCCGTCGTGCAGATCGGCATCGGCATTGAGGATATCGAGCATGGGTCGAGAGATGTCCACCTGGGAGGGCGACGGCTTGCCGCGGGCCATGTCGAGCGCCAGGCCCTTGGCCTTGACCTCGGCGACCTCGGCCTTGAGCGCCTCGATGGCGGCATCGAGTTCGGTGGTTTCCATCTTCTGGTAGATCGTCTGCATGGGTGCGACCTTTCACGAAGCGGTACGTTGCAATTCTTCTAAGTATAGACCGCCACCGTCGCAACGTTATGAAGCCGTGATAGATTAAGTCCATCGCAATGAATTACGAATCGCCGCGCATGCCGGCGTGAAGCGCCCAAGGAGGCACTATGGAGTACGGATCGTTCCAGGCCGAGGAATTCGGCGACCTGCAGCGCCTGGTCGACGGACTATTTTACGACCGTCACGCCATCGACCGCCTGGATCTGATCGTACAGGCCGAAATCTTGGACCTGGCGCCCGATCTCATGGAAATCGTCAACCTGCTACCGCCCGGCTATTACGACCGCCAGTCACTTTGCGACCAGCTCAACTCCGCCTTGGCCGCCCACGGCTGGGGCGCCATCTACGGCACCGTGGAATAAACCTAGTCATTGGGGCCTGTGGTCAAAAAATAGCAAATATGAGTACTGTTACTTTTTTAGTAACAGCGATTTTGAATTAAAAAGGCCAGTCTTGGCCTTTTGTGTCCGGTTTTGGAAGGATGCATCGGCATTTTTCGTCCAGCCACGCAATCGTTAATGCACAGACAGAATAGATTTGTACATTATTTTTCGCGCCTAAAATGAAACGCCGTTTGTGACAGTACTCACAAACGGCGTTTTTTGGCCACTGGGATGTCCGGCAGGTGGCAAGTACCACTCAAAACCGCGTTTTACACGCGCTCGAGCAGGCTCTGGCGTCTGTTTCTACGCGCCTACTCGTTCTTGGGCGCGGGGTGCTTGCAGATCACACTCATGTAGATCATGCCAAGTACGGCCGCGGTGACAGAGCCGGCGAGAATAGCGGCCTTGGCAGCCAGAACCTCAAACTGGGCCGTCGGGAAGGCGAGGCCGCTGATGAGAATCGACATGGTAAAGCCGATGCCGCCCAGAATGCCCACACCGGCAATCATGTGCCAGTTAACATTGCGCGGCAGCTCGCAGGCCCTAAGCTTAACCAGGGCAAACGTCATGCCAAAGATACCGATCGGCTTGCCCAGCAGCATGCCAAAGTACACGCCGAGCGTCACCGGGTCGGTGAGCAGCGTGCTCATGTCCACGCCCACTAGGCGAACCTGTGCGTTGACGAACGCAAAGATCGGCAGGATCACAAAGTTGACCGGCGTGGAGATCAGACGCTCCATGCGAATGAGCGGCGGGGTCACGCGGTGCATGACGCGCTCGACCTTGGTGGTCGAGACGGTAAAGTCATGCTGGCCCAGGATGTGTGCCTCGTCATCGTAGCGGTCATCGAGCAGCGGCAGGCACTCGCCCAACCAATCGGTGAGGCTATCGAGCTTGACGCCGCACTTGGCCGGGATGGTAAAGGCCAAGATGACGCCGGCGAGCGTAGCATGCACGCCGCTCTTGAACATGCAGAACCACAGCAGCAGGCCCAGCACCGAGTACGGGGCAAGGCGGTAATGCTGCGTCTTGTTGAGCCACACGAGCGCGCAGGTCACAAGCGCGGCGGCGCCCAACCAAAACGGATTGGGGCTCTGACCGTAGAAGATGGCGATGGCGGCGATGGAAATGAGGTCGTCGGCGATGGCGAGCGTCGAGAAGAACACACGCACGCCGTTGGGCACGCGATTACCCAAAAGCGACAGCACGCCCAGCGCAAAGGCAATATCGGTTGCCATGGGAATGGCCCAGCCGTTGTGCGCGCCGGCATGGTTAAAGATCAGGTAGATGCAGGCGGGAACGACGACGCCGCCCACGGCTGCCAGCATGGGAAGCATAGCCTGGCGCGGGTTTTTGAGCTCGCCGACCGTCATCTCGTACTTAAGCTCAATGCCTACCAGCAAAAAGAAGATTGCCATGAGGAAGTCGTTGACGAAAAGCTCGACGGTGAGGCCAGCCGTAAGGTTGCCCAGACCCACATACAGCGGGGTCTCCAAAAAGTGGTGGATGGCCTCGTAAGCATCGGTGTTGGCGCAAATGACGGCGGCGATGGCGGCGAAGACCATGACGGCGGCGGAAATCGTGCCGTTCTCGGCGATGCGCTCCCAAATGTCGTGGCGCTCAAAACGCTTGCGCTCACGAACGTTGAACAGCTGCTCAGTTGCTGCCATGGGCGGCTCCTTTCACGGGAAAGCTCCCGTCTTAAAAAAGCACGGCCCGCCCAAGTGGCGGCGCCGCGCTCTAACGTATTACGCTTGCATCTAGCCTACCCTGCACGACAAGCACGCAGGCGTGGCCGAAAAGCGGAACCACAGGTTGAACATTATTTGCTCAACGGCACGGGCACGCCTGTCCAAGAGACGACGCGGCGCCGTGCACAAAAAACGACCGGAGCGCGGGGCGTCCGCGATCCGGTCGTGGCGTTTGGTCAACTAAACCTAGCAGGCGGCCATGATGGGGGCAGCAACCTGCTTCTTACGGGAGAGGACGCCCGGCATCCAGACGCCGTCGTGCTCGTCGGCAATGCCCAGGCCCTTCTGAGCAGCCTCGGTCTCGCCCTCGAGCAGGACCTGCGAGCCCTCCTCCATGATGTCGGTGATGCACAGGACAATGCCGTCAGCACCCTTCTCGGCGGCGTAGGCGCGCATGGCCTCGCGGATCTCGTCGATCATACCGAGCGCACGGCTCTTGTCGACGGTCTCGTACTGGCCGATGAGCAGCTTCTTGCCGGCGGGCTCGAACATCTTGATGTCGTTGCCGACCATCTCGGCTGCGGTGAAGGAGCCGGACGGACGGGTGAGGAAGACCTCCATGCCAAACTTGACCGGGTCGACGCCCACCTGCTCGCCGAGCTTGGCGGCGACGGCGCGGTCGACATCGGTGGTGGTGGGGCTCTTGAGCATAAGCGTGTCGGTCATCATGGCCGAGAGCAGCAGCTTGGCCTGGACGTCGGAAAGCTCAACGCCGAGCACGCCGGCGAGCTTGGTGACGATGGTGCAGCTGGAACCCCAGGGCAGGCAGATGTAGTGCAGCGGGCCGGCGGTCTCGAAGTCGCCGATGCGGTGATGATCGACGACGCCAAAGACCGTGGCGTCCTTAAGGCCGGCAACGGACTGGGCGGACTCGTTGTGGTCGGTGAGGACGACGAGCTGACCGGCCTCGACGGAATCGATCACGCGGGGCTCGGCAATGCCGGCGTCGGCGAGCAGCTTGGCAGACTCTGCCGGAAGCTGACCAAGGGCGCAGGCCTCGTAGGTGTTGCCGGCATACTCAACCTGGTTGAGCAGCTGGGACAGGACGACGGCGCTCATGATGGCGTCGTTATCGGGGTTCTGGTGACCAAAGACAAGAACGTTTGCCATGGATATCCTCCACTTGATATGTGTACTTGGACGTAGCTATGGTAGCACGCTGGCGCCGAACCTTATGAGACGGAAGGGGCGCGGCGCGATTTGGGGTGAGCCAGGGGAGGGGCGAAGTCTGTCCCCTTGTACCACCCGCCCTCCTGTACCGACTATTTGCCGGCAGCGCGCAGGGCTACGTAGGCGGCACCGATGATGCCGGCGTCGTTTCCGAGCGAAGCGACCTTAATGGGCGTCTCGCGCGAGGCGGAAAGCGCGTACTGCTTAAAGTACTCGCGAGCCTTGTCGAGGTAGACATCGGCCGAGGCGGAGGCGCCGCCGCCGATGAGGAACATCTCGGGATCAACCACGTTGGCAATAAGCGCCAGTGCGCGGCCGAGGTAGTCGGCCATGGTATCGGCAGCTGCCAACGCGAGCTTGTCGCCCTCGCGGCAGGCCTGGAACACGTCCTTGGAATCAGAAGGCCCGGTGAGCTCAATGGGCTCGACGCCCGCCTTCTTGCACTCGGCAAGATAGTTGCTCACCACGCCGGTGGCGCTGGAATACTGCTCCAGGTGGCCATGGCCACCGCAGCCGCAGGTGCGCTCTTCAGCCGGGTTCAGGCACATGTGGCCAATCTCGCCGCCGGCGCCCACAACGCCCGATACCACGTCGCCGTTAACGATAACGCCGCCGCCCACGCCGGTACCGATGGTGACCATCACGACGTTCTGCACGCCCTTGGCAGAACCGAGCCAGGCCTCGCCCATGGCAGCAGCGTTGGCATCGTTCTCATACTTAACGACCGCGTCGGGGCAGTGCTTTTGAATGGCGATCCTCAGCTCGGGCAGGTTAATGGCAATGTTGGCCTTGACCTTGGCATCGCCCGATGCCGGGATGGGGCACGGAACGGCCAGGCCAATGCCTGCCACAAAGGCACGCGGAATCTGCGCCTTGGCGACCACCTGGTCGATAGCCTCGGTCACCGCGGCAAAGCCCGCAGCGTCAACGATGGGAGGCGTAGGCACACTGGCCTTGGCCAGCAGGTTACCGTCCTCGTCGAACAGTCCTTCCTTAACCGAAGTGCCGCCGACGTCAATGCCGATGTAGTATTGCTTAGGTTCCATGGGAGCCCACCTTTCTCGTTTAAACATTGCCTGTATGGTACCGCTCCCAAGGCAAAAACCTACCAAAAAGGGACAGGTTTGTTTTGGCAGGTTTTATCTGGGAAAACGCGAATGACCGCTTAACGCGACATTACTCAGATGTTTATCTAATTAGAGCGCTCTAATTTATATGCAAGGCGGCTTTTAATTATATCTTTCTCGAACTTTTACAACATATAATAGGGATGCTTAGGTGTTAACTATACTTTCTTTTATACTCAATCAAGTTGGAAAGGAGGTTCCATGATTCCCAAATACGAAGCGATAGCTGCAGATATTCGTCGCACTATCGAGGATGGCGCTCTTAAACCGGGCGACAAGCTTCCTACCGTCGTTGAGTTCTGCAAGCTCTATAACGTTTCCAAAATCACCGTCAAACGAGCTATTGAACAAATCACCGAAGAAGGTCTTATTACCAGCCGGCGTGGATCGGGTGCCTACGTTAAGGACACGGCGGGGCTTCCCGGCCAGGCGTTTTTCCAGGGCAAAAACGACCGTACCCAGGGTTTTTCGTATGAGCATCGCGGGGAGAAGGTGACCTCGGTGGTCTACGATTTCTCGATCGTTAATCCACCAGCGGACATCGCAGCCCAGCTGGGAATTGCCGAGGATGACTTTGCCTATCACGTCGTGCGCGTGCGTCAGGCCGATGAGAAGCCCATCGTTATCGAGTACACCTACATGCCCCTCGAGCTGATTCCAGGCCTTAAAAAGAAGGACCTGTACGGATCGGTCTACCGCTTTATCCGCGAGCAATGTGGGCTGAAGATTTCGAGCTTCCACCGTACCATTCGCGCCGTGGCAGCAACCGAGGAAGAAGCCGAGCGTCTGGACACCAAACTTGGCTCTCCCCTGCTCGAGCTCACCCAGATTGGCTTTTTGGACAGCGGCGCCGCCTTTGAGTATTCGATCTCGCGCAACGTTGGCGATCGCTTTGAGTTGCACAACGTAACGTTGGCATAGGTTTTTGTAGTCACGCGGGCGCTCGTTTTGAGCCGTCTTACGCGGCACCCGCACAACCTTATGGGAGTATGCACATGTCCGATTTGATTAAACTCACGCCGATCTTCCACGAGAAGATCTGGGGTGGCCGCCAGCTCGAAACCGTATTTGGTTACGACATTCCCGAAGGTCCCATCGGTGAGTGCTGGGCCATCTCGGCCCATCCCAACGGTGACTGCCAGATTGCGGAGGGACCGTACGCCGGCCACACGCTGTCGTGGCTGTGGGCCGAGCACCGCGAGCTCTTTGGCAACTGCGAGGGCAAGGAGTTCCCGCTGCTCATCAAGATTCTGGACGCCAAGGACGACCTTTCGATCCAGATTCATCCCAACGACGAGTACGCCGCCGAGCACGAGAACGGCAGCCTGGGTAAAACCGAGTGCTGGTACGTGCTGGATTGCGAGCCCGGCGCCACGATCATCGTCGGCCAGCGTGCTAAAGACCGCACTGAGGCCGCACAGATGATCAAGGACGGCCGCTGGGACGACATGCTCAACGTACTACCGATCCACAAGGGCGACTTTTTCCAGATTGATTCCGGTACCGTTCACGCCATCAAGGCCGGCACGCTCATTTTGGAAACGCAGCAGTCGAGCGACGTGACGTATCGTCTGTACGACTATGATCGCCCGGGCACCGACGGCAAACTGCGCCCGCTGCACATTAAGCAGAGCCTCGACTGCATCGACTTTGACGTCCAGGCCCCGGTCGATGGTACCGTGACCGCGCCCGAGGTGGACGGCGTGACCGAGCTCGAGTCTAACCCCTGCTACACCGTCGATCGCGTGCGTGTCGACGGCAGCAAGATCCTCGACCAGCGCTGGCCCTTCATGTGCCTGTCGGTCATCGACGGCGAAGGCACCGTCTGCGGCGACCCCGTCCACAAGGGAAGCCACCTGCTGGCCCCGAACACCGTCAGCTCCATCGACCTCGAAGGCAAGATGGAACTGATCATCAGCCACCTCTAGGTCGCAGCAACAACCAAAACGCAACAAGGGGCTCCCCCGTCCACCAACGGAGGAGCCCCTTATCCATATATATCAGCCCACCCGGCTCTCCAGATCAAAAAAGCGGACGAGCAGAGCGACGTTCGCAAGCAACGTTATCTAAGGACCTGGGCGGGCGTATGGGGCAACATCGATCGCGAGTTCCGCACGAGCCGGAGAGCACTTAATGTGCTCTCCGTGCGAGCAGGACTGCCCGAGCAGGCGATGTTGCCCCATACGCCCGCCCAGGTCCGCCGGGATCACGACAGCTTGACGATCGGAGCAAAGCCCTTCATAAGCTTTTTGGTCTGGCCGGTCTTTTCGAATTGGACCTCGATCATGTCTCCGACGACCGAGAGCACGGTACCCGTGCCAAAAGTCTTGTGGCTCACGGTATCGCCCGCGGCAAAGTCCTGCGATGCGCTGGCACGATCGACCTTGCGCTCCACCGTCGGGGACACCTTGGACGACGGCTTTTTGGCTCGCGGCGCACCCGAACCAAAGGTCGAGGCAACACGGCCGGCATCGGGCGAAACCCCACGATGGCGCTCGGTCCCGTAGCTGCTGCCGCCAAAGAAATCGTCAAAGCTCGATCCGCCGCGCGAACCGGAACCGCCGGTCGAGCGCGTATGCGAGCCAAACACCTTGCCGCCGTACATATCCGAGCCCATGCCCGAGCCAAAGGTGCCGTGACGGTCGCCGCGCTTCTCCCAGCCCGTGCCCTCAAAACCGGCAGAACCGATGCCGCTAAACTCGATATCCTCAAACGGAATCTCGTTGAGGAAGCGCGAGCGCGGGTTGGCAGAGGTCGAGCCGTAGGTGCGACGCGTGGCCGCATAGGTCAGGAACAGGCGCTTGCGAGCACGCGTGATGGCGACGTAGGCCAAGCGACGCTCCTCCTCGAGCTTGCCCGGATCGTCACTACCGCCAAAGTCGTGCACGTGCGGGAAGATACCCTCCTCCATGCCGGCCACGAACACCGCCGGGAACTCCAGGCCCTTGGCGGAGTGGATGGTCATCATGGTAATGGCATGCGTCTCGCCGGCCAGGGAATCCAAGTCGGAGCGCAGGGCCAGCCACTCCATGAGCGCCGGCAGCGCCTTACAGGTGAGCGGACCGTAGGTGCGCTCGATCTCGTCGGCATGCACGGCACCCGCCGGCATCTCCGTCGGCGCGGCATACGCGTTGCCCGCGATGGCGGCGGCCAGGGCATCCTGCGGAGACAGCGCCGGAGCGGCCAAGCTATCGAGCGGATTGGAGCCCGCGGCGTCACGCGCGCCAACGAGCGCCTCAAACGAGGATACCGGGGCAGATGGCCCCGGTTCGGGCGCAGGCGCGCTCACCACGACAGGCTCGGGCTCGGCGCTAGCAGGCACATCGGCAACACCGGCAGCGCGCAGCTCTTCCAAGCTCTCGAGCGTACCTTCGATATCCTCGTGCGTCTCCTCAAATTCGGCGGCGACGCCCAGGAATTCCTGGATGTTCTCGGCGCGGCTCTCGGACTCCATGGTGCCCTCGGCGCGGAAAGCCTGCAGCAGGCCCGTCTTATCGACGATCATCTCGACGACGTCCTTGAGCTCGCCGTCCATGCGGCGACCCTCGCGCACCAGCGCCACAAAGCTCGACAGGCCGTTGCGCACCTTGGCGCTAAACATGCCCGTCTCGGCTGTTGCGATCTCACAAGCCTGGAAGAACGAACAACGGTTGTCGCGCGCCAGCTGCTCGATCTTTTGGATCGAGGTGGAGCCGATGCCGCGGCGCGGCGTGTTGATGACGCGCTTGACGCTCATCTCGTCGGCCGGGTTCACAATCATCTTGAGGTAAGCCATGACGTCGCGGATCTCGGCACGGTCGAAGAATCGCGTGCCGCCCACGATCTTGTAGGGCACGCCCGCGCGCAGGAACATATCTTCGAGAATACGCGACTGGGCGTTGGTGCGGTAGAACACGGCGATGTCGTCGTAGCTCGTGCCCTTGGAATGCAGCTTTTCGATCTCGCCAGCAATCCAGCGGCCCTCGTCGCGCTCATCGCTTGCCTGGAAGGCCTGAATCTTCTCGCCGTCGCCCTCGGCCGTAAACAGGCGCTTGTCCTTGCGCTGCGAGTTATGGCGAACAACGGCATTGGCGGCGCTCAGGATATGACCCGTGGAGCGATAGTTCTGCTCCAGCTTGACGGTCTTGCAGTTTTTAAAGTCCTTCTCAAAGTCCAGGATGTTGGTGATGTCGGCGCCGCGCCAGCTATAAATGGACTGGTCATCGTCGCCCACGACCATGAGGTTTTGGTACTTGGCGGCCAGCAGGTTGGCGATCTCGTACTGGACGTGGTTGGTGTCCTGATACTCGTCGACGCTAATGTAGCGGAAACGCTCTTGGTACTTATCGAGCACCTCGGGGCGGGTGCGCAGCAGCTCGAGCGTGCGCACGAGCAGGTCGTCGAAGTCCATCGCGTTGGCGGCGCGCAGGCGGCGTTCCAGCTCCAGGTAGACCTGCGCGGCCTTTTTGTCGTTGGGGCTGTCGGCGGATTTGAGCATGTCCTCGGGGCCGATCATGGCGTTTTTGGCCGAACTGATCTTGCTGCGGATCATATTGATGGGGAATTGCTTTTGCTCGATACCGAGCGCCTGCATAATATCGCGCACCATGCGCTTGGAATCGTCGTCATCGTAGATGGTGAACTGACCGGTGTAGCCCAGCAGGTCGGCGTCCTCGCGCAGCATACGCACGCACATGGCATGGAAGGTGCACACCCACATGCCACGGGTGCCGCTGGGAATGAGTGCCGCCAGACGCTCACGCATCTCGGCCGCGGCCTTGTTGGTAAACGTGATGGCAAGAATCTGCCAGGGCTTAACGCCCAGGTCGCCGAGCATATGCGCGATGCGGAAGGTCAGGACGCGGGTCTTGCCCGAGCCGGCGCCGGCAAGGACCAGCAGCGGGCCCTCGGTGGTCAGGACCGCCTCGCGCTGGGCGGGATTAAGGCTGTCGATGTCGACGAGCGGCTTGGCGGGCTTGGGCGCCGGCGCGGGAGCGTCGTAGATGTCGAGCGGAACGAGCTCGGGCTCCGGCGCAGCAGGGGTGGTGTATGCATCGAGCGGCACGGGTTCCGGCGCGGGCGGCACGGGTACCGCGGTGTTCTTTTCCCAGGGCAAGGGCTGGGTCATGGGCGACTCCTCATCTGACGGACGGCGCGCCTGCGGGCGGCGCCATAGTTTGAGCCGTACCAGTATACCGAGCCGCGCGGACACCGACGCAAATCACACCACGACTCCGTGCGCCACCGTCAGGCCCGCCCCAGCGGATTTGGCGCAATGGGGTCAGGTTACTTTGCACCAATCTATTGACAATCACGAAACCGCCGATGTCATGACAGCAGCAGCGAGCGGCGGCCAGGGCGAACAAATTGGCATGAAAAAGGGGGCAGCATAGACCTTTTGGTCATGCCACCCCCTTTGAATGACAAGTTGTCGCCCCGGCCGCCGCGCAGCGTCGACTAAGTTAGAGGCCGAGCATCGGCTCCAGAACGAAGAAGTATGCGAGCACTACGATGCCCAGGATGATGCGGTAAACACCGAAGCACTTAAAGTCGTGACGGCGGACGAAGCCCATGAGCCACTTGATAGCGATGAGCGAAACCACAAAGGCCACAACGCAGCCCACGCCCAGGATGGCGACCTCGTTGGCACCGAACGTACCGCCCTTGATGAAATACTTGACCAGCTTGAGCGCACTCGCGCCAAACATGACAGGGATGGCCAGGAAGAACGTAAACTTGGACGCCACCGAACGCGTGCAGCCCAAAAGCAGGCCGCCGATGATGGTGGAACCGGAGCGCGACGTGCCCGGAATCAGCGAGAGCACCTGGAAGCATCCGATGCCCAGTGCGGTCTTCCAACTCAGGTCCTCGAGCGTGGTGATGGAACCAAAGTCCAGATCCTCGTCATCGCGCTCATCCTCAGCGGTAGCCGCGGCGGGCGCCGCAAAGTGCGCACCGGCGGGACGTCCACCCGACACCACAGCACGAGAACCAAACGAACCGGCAACGGCCATTTCCTCGCGCTTGCTCGCGCGCCAGTTCTCGATCACGATAAACAGCACGCCGTACACAATGAGCGCCAGCGCCACGACGGGAGCATTGTAGAAATGCTCCTCCATCCAGTCGTTGAGCGGCAGGCCGATCGCCGCCGCAGGAATGCAACCGAGCACAATCTTGCCCCACAGCACCCAGGTGTCGCGACGGCCCTCCTTGCCCTTGCTGGGCGAGAACGGATTGAGCTCATGGAAGAACAGCACACAGACGGCCAGAATGGCGCCGAGCTGAATCACGACCAGGAACATATTCCAGAACGTCTCGCTCACGTTCATCTTGACGAACTCGTCCACCAAGATCATGTGACCGGTCGACGAAACAGGCAGCCATTCGGTGATGCCCTCGACCAGGCCCATGAAGGCAGATTTTAGAAGCTCGATAATATCCAAAGGGACCCCCTCGTTAGACACCCGCCGATATTGTTCTGCGGACGGTGCGGGCGATGTCCCATTATCAACCGTTCGGGCGCGTCTACGCCTACCCTTACCAAAAAACTCGCCCGTTCACAGAATTGCGAGCGGTCAAACCCAAATCCTTGGGTATAACTGCAACAAGATAAAGTGTCCGGCGGCCAACGCGCCCGCGCCCGCCCGATGCACGAGCCCCGCGCCCGTGCGATAGACCAAGGAGGAAACCATGAACGAGGGCTACACCAAGGTATTTGTTTCACTCGACGGTACTGAGCAGCAGGATTTTGTGCTCGCGCGCGCCATCAAGGTCGCCGCGAACAACGGCGCCAAGCTAATCATCGGCCACGTTATCGATTCCACGGCGCTCGAGAGCGCCGGTTCCTATCCGGTCGATCTGGTCAACGGCCTAGAGGAGGCATTTAAGAACTCCATCGCCAAGCAGCTCGAAGAGGCCAAGGCCAATCCCGATATTCCCGAAGTCGAGGTCATGATTCGCGCCGGCCGTATTCGCGAGACGCTCAAGGACGAGATGCTCGACGTGGTTAAGCCCGACCTGGTGCTCTGCGGCGCCCGCGGCCTGTCCTCGATCAAGTATGCGCTGCTGGGTTCGATTTCGACGTTCCTGCTGCGCAATACGGACTGCGACATCTTGGTCGTGAAGTAGCGTTGCTCCCACCGGCCGCGGGGCCTGCGGGGTTTCCACGGGCACGTCCTCGCCGCGTTGCGGCTGCGGGATGTGCCCTTAGGAAACCCCTCCCGGCCCCGCGGCCTTCGCAGCCTTGCTTCAACGAGTTGCCTGATGGAAAAATGGCGTGCCGCCCCGTTTGGGGCGGCACGTTTTGTTTGGGGCGACACGTTTTTGTTATGGGGGATTCATTTGAGCCCCCATAGTTGTGTTCACGTTCGGGAACATTGCCGTCCGCACCGCAAGACGGCCCGACTACTCGAAATATTGGAACTTGTTGGTTGAGAAGGCGAATGTTACGACGAAGCCTTCGCCCGGCTCCGATGCCGCGGTGACGTCGATGCCCATCTTGGAGCACAGGCGCGCCACCAGGTAGAGGCCGATGCCCGTTGCACGCTTGGTGGTGCGGCCGTTGTCGCCGGTAAAACCCTTCTCGAACACACGCGGCAGGTCGGCCGCGCTCACGCCGCAGCCGTTGTCCGCAACGGTAAGCTCGATGCGCTCGCTTGCCAGGCCCTCGTCCAGCAACGCGCCCGAAAACACGATCTTCGCGCCGTCCTCGCACGCATTTTTAATGCTGTTCTGAATGAGCTGGCCCAGAATAAACTCGAGCCACTTCTCGTCGGTAAAGACCTCGAAGTCGAGGTTCTCGCACACCGGGGCCACATGCGCCGCAATGAGCTCGCGCGCGTTGGCTTTAATCGCGCCCGTCACCAAGGTCTTAAGGTCCCAGCGGCGAATCAGGTAGTCGCGTTCCACGACTTCCAAGCGCGCGTAGTACAGCGCTTGATCGATATAGCGCTCCACGCGGGCAAGCTCGCGACCGAGGTCATCTACGCGCGACAGATCATCTTCGCTGCCGTCCAGGTTTTCCAAAATCAGATGGGCTGCCGCCAGAGGCAGCTTGGCCTCGTGGACCCAGCTCTCGATATAGTCGCGATAGTCATCGGTCTGGCGCCTGCCTTCGGCAACCTCGTCACAAGCGGCTTTGCCCACCCGGCGCAAGACCTCGTACTCGAGCTCGCCCTCGGCATAAGTCGGGCACTGCACCATCTCCTGCACCCATGCGGGGCTTTCCAGCTCCTCGGCCGCGCGCTCCAGCTGGTGCAAAAATCGACGACGGCGCGCGTACTCGATCACGATGCCGAGCATGCCAAAGATGAAGGACACGCCAACCGCCACGACCACGATAGAAACGGGTGCACCGGCGACCGTCAGCACAAAGCAGCTCAGCAGCACGCCGCACGTCCACACGGCAACGGGAAGCAGCGCGTCTTTAAAGAACTTGGCAAACGACATAGCCGGCCCCTAGACCGAATAGCCTTGGCCGCGGTGCGTCGTCAAATACCCCTTGATGCCGATTTTTTCGAGCGTGGTGCGCAGGCGGTTGATGTTGACGGTGAGCGTATTGTCGTCCACGAAGGCGTCGGAGTCCCACAGGTCCTGCATGATGGCCGAGCGCGAGACGATCTTGCCCGCACGGCTCAGAAGCAGCGAGAGAATACGCAGCTCGTTTTTGGTGAGCTCGGTACTGGTACCGGTCTGCATGTTGGTGACCATGGAGCGAGCGAGATCGAGCTCCAGGCCCTTGTGGACAAGCGTGCTGCGCTCGCCCGCCGCCGCGGTGCGACGCAGCAAGGCATTGATGCGCGCCACGAGCACACGGGCGCTATAGGGCTTGGGAACAAAGTCGTCCGCGCCGAGCGTCATGGCCATGACCTCGTCGATCTCGGTCGTGCGCGACGTGAGGACGATGATGGGAACCTCGGATTCGCGGCGAACCTCGTGGCAGATATGCTGGCCGTCCTTGACGGGAAGCGTGAGGTCGAGCAGCACCAGGTCGGGCGCGGTGGCGAGAATATCGCGCGAGACATGCTCAAACGATTCGCAGGCCTCGATTTCAAACCCGGCGCGGGCAAGGATGTCGATAAGTTCACGACGAATGGGCTCGTCGTCCTCAACGACATAGATCAGCGCCATGTGTCCTCCCATTTCGCGTAACTTGCACCTTTCACACCATTATGCCCACAGCGTCGCAGCGATACGACCCCGTGGGCACCTAATGTGACAAAAGCGTTCGGTAGTCTTGAGAGAAAATAGGGGCCGACCGGTCCTAAACCGATCGGCCCCATCACTTCGACCACGAGTCTCTACTCGAGCGTACGCATGTACGCGGAGATGGCATCCAGGCCCTTCTGCAGGTCGTCGGTGTTATCGGAGTATGCATAGCCGATGCGCATGCTCTTGGGCTCCTCGAAGCAATCGCCCGGAGTGACGAGCGCGCCGGACTTCTTAATCATGTCGATGCAGAACGTCCTGGAATCGATGTCGTAGTCGTAATACACGAGCGCGGTGGTACCCGCCTCGGGCTTGACGAACGACAGGTGCGGCTCGCTCTCGACCCACTTCTCCAGAACAGCAAGGTTCTGACGGACGATGCGACGGCTGCGCTCAAGGATCACGGAAGCGTTGCCCAGAATCAGCTCCGCCACCGTCTCGCTGAATATGCCAGCGGAAATCAGGTTGTAGTCACGATGCGAGAGCAGCGCGCGACGGAGCTCCGGGCTCTTGGTGACCGCCCAGCCCAGACGCAGGCCGGCGAACGACCAGACCTTGGACATGGATGCGGTGACGATGGCCTTGTCGTACAGGTCGATCACGGACTCGGAGTACTCATCCGTCTGAGTAAGCAGACGGTAGACCTCGTCGCAGAGCACCCACGCGTCGTGTTTGCGCGCGACCTCGACAATCGCCTTGAGCGTATCGGTGTCGAGCAGGGCGCCCGTGGGGTTGTCCGGGTTATTGATGCAGATGAGCTTGGTATCGTCGGTCACCGGGGCATCGAGCGCGTCGACGTCGACGTGGTAGCCGTTCTTGCGATCGAGCTGAAGGATATCGACCTTCGCACCGCACATCTCGGGAATCGAGTAAAGCTGCTGGTAGGTGGGCTTGACGGAGACTACATGATCGCCCGGTTCGACGAGCGTGGAAATAACCAGGGAGTTGGCACCGGTCGCGCCGTGCGTGGGCACGATATGCCCAGGCTCGACCGTCTTATAGAGACGCGCGACCCCCTCGAGGAAGCCGGGCTGCCCCTCGATGTCTCCGTAGGTGAATCGGCGCGAGCACAGGCTATCGAGCCACGCCTTCTTGTCGGTGTTCGTAAGCTCGAACAGCTGGTCGAGCGTGAGGGAGTAGACGCACGTCTCCGCAACGTTGTGGGTGCACTTGGTCTCCCACTCGTTCATCCACTGCTCGACGGCGAAATCCTTGATCTGCATTGTCGCTTCCTTTCCTTGACTTTCTTACAGTTCCACCACGGCGCCCAGCCCTGCCTCGACGGCGCGGTCGTAGGCGATTTTCGATGCCGAAAGGTCCTGAACGGCGATGCCCGACGTATCGAACACCGTCACCTGCTCGTCATCCGAACGCCCCGTAGCCGCGCCGGCGATGACTTCACCGAGCTCCGCTTTGATGTCCTCGGGCGTGATGGCACCCTCGGCAACCGGAATCTCCAGCTCACCGGACGCGACCGATTGCTCGCGGTCGTCGACGTAAACAGCGGCACGGGCGACAAGCGCCGAGGCGAGCTCCTGCTTGCCGGGCATGTCGGCACCGACGCAGGAGATATGCGTACCAGGACGCACCCATGAATCGGGAATGATGGGCTTGGTCGCCGGCGTGATCGTCACGATGATGTCGGCCTCTGCCGCGGCACCTTGGCCGTCGGCCGTCGCCTCGATGGAATAGGTGGATGCCTCGCGAGCATGCTCGCAAGCGCCCAAGATATGGGCGACCTCGTCTCGCATGCGCTCGACGCGGGCCTCGGGCGCGGCATCGGAAACTGGCTCCCACACCTTGACCTCGCTCACTTTGGGACAGGCGGCGAGCACGCCCGCCACCATATAGGTGCTCATGTGGCCGGCACCCGCAACAAGCAGTTTGGACGCATCCGCCCGAGCCAGCCACTTGGCACCGAGCGCAGCGGCGGCACCGGTGCGAAGTCCAGTGACGGCGGAGGCATTGAGCAGCGCCAACGGCTCTCCCGTCGCGTTGTCGCACAGCAGCGTGGTGCCAAAGATCTCGGGCAGCCCCTTTTTGGGATTCTGAGAGAACCAAGCGGTGAGCTTGAGGCCGAAGAGGCCGCTTCCCGCCAACTCGCCCGAGCGGATATCCATATCGGCCACGCCGGGTTCGAACTGCTCATATACCATCGGCCACGCAACACCCTTGCCCGTTGCCTTCTGGCGATATGCCTCCTCCACGGCAGCGATTGCATCCTCGATTGTCAGCACCTTGGAAACTTCCTCGACCGAAAGCACCACCATCTGCCCCATCATCGCTCCTTTCAGTGAAAGCTTTACGTTGCTTCACTGTACGGTTTAGTAACGATGCCGCCAAGGATCATTTCTTGTTGGAATCTACAACAATTCTCGATCTGATTTTTCGTTCTATCAGCAGGTATTTGAACTATTTATCGCATCAAAGGCATACGGATGTGCGATTATCCTATTTGTATAGGTACTTATTGTAATTATTTACAAGGTGATGCTGATGCTATACACCATCTCGGACTTCTCACGGGAATATGAGGGGTCAGTCCGTCTAATCGCCGGCAGCGATGGCGTCTCGCGTGCCGTCTCTGGCGTCGGGATCCTCGATTATGAACTCATGCCCGGCCTCAAGAACAAGTACCAGCGCGTCAACTTCAGCTCAGACGAGATCATCCTCAGCACTTTCCTCTATGCGAAGGACGACCCGTACCTCATCACTGAAGCCGTGAAATACCTCGTCGCCAAGGGAACGAGCGGTCTCATCATCAAAAACGTCCTGCACATCCCGATTCCCGACCAAGCCATCCGCTACGCCAACGCGCGGCACTACCCGGTCTTTCTCACGACCGACGACTCACTGTTCTTTGACAGCGTCATCTATGAGGTCAAACGGCATATCGAGCAGCTCACGTCCATCGACTTCGCGCAGCGCGAGATCGATGCCCTGAGGACAGACGTATCGCCCGAGTCCATCTGCCGACGCATCCGAGGTCTCAACCCGTCATTTCTGGACGAAGCGGTCGCCCTGTTCGCATCGTTTGCAGAGCCCCTCGACCCGCGTACGTTTTTGCAAATCGAACGTCTCTGTGCAAAATCGACCCTCGCCGGATGCCACAACATGCTGGCACCCTACGACGGAGGTTTGTTATTCGTAGCGACAAGTGACTCGGAACAGACGCTCGATGTAGAGCGAATCGTGCAGGCGCTCACGGAGCTCATCGAGGCTAGCGACATCGATGGCGGAGCGGAAGGGCTCGGCATCAGCGATATTCTGTTTGGAGACGAGGCGGTGGCGCAGGCGATCTCGCAGGCGATTTACGCACAGCGCCTATCTTGTCAACGAGCCGAGGGTCCCGTGCGCTATACGCAGCTCGGCATCCTGAGAACCGTGATGCCTTTTGCGGAAACCCCGGAGATGCGATCGTTCTCGGAGGCGATTCTCTCGCCGATACGCGAGCACGACAGTGAGCATGGCAGCGAACTGGAATCCACGCTCGCTGCATTCATCGAGAACGGCCGACGTATCGAGCAAACCGCCAAGCAGACTGGCCAGCACCCGAACACGATTCGATATCGCCTCGATAAGGTGACAGTTCTCACCGGACTGAGCTACAAATGCGCCCCGGAGATGGAGCAGCTGTCGCTCGCCTACGCAATCGAACGCGCTCGCTCGCTTCAGTAAGCCCACCCCGCCTTGAGGTTAGGAGCGGCGGGCACGGAGCTTTTCGTAGCCTTCAGCGAAGAAGGCGACCGTGGCGGCGTCGGCCTCGGCGGCGTCGGCCTCGGCGGCGTCGGCCTCGGTTGCGGGGACCACGCCGTGCTCGTCGCTCACCAGGAACAAGGCGCCCTTGAGCTGTGCGGGAATATCTACGCGCGTGACCGGGATGCCCTTGGTCTGGGCCAGCTGCTCAATGAGCGTCGCCGTGCCGCACAGGCACTCGTCCGCTGGCGCCACAAAGGCAAGCTCGCCGTTATCGACGGCGGCGAGCAGCTCGGGCGCCACGCCGGTTTCGTCGGCCTCGGAGCGGGCCTCGGCGGAGCGGGCACGTAGCGCCTTGGCCGACGTATCGGCGAGCGGCTCGTACTCCCCCACCGTCATGGCGGCGTTGCCGTTAACGTCGATCACTAGCATGAGTACGCCGTCGTGCGCAGTGTAATCGCCCTCGGCAAGCGACCACTCAACGTGCTGCTTGGCCCAACTGAGCATGTTATGGGTAAGCGGCTCGCCCTGCACCAAGCGCTCGGACAGCGCACGAATGTGGCGGTTGAGCATGGGCACCTTTTTGTTGGACATGCGCCAGCGGCAGATAAGCGCGGGCTTGTCGAGCGTAAACTTCTCGACCGCCTCCTGATTGGCGCAAAAGTCCTCGTACGCACGCTGATCCTCGGCATTGCCAAACAGCTCGGCATCATCAATCTGGGGCATGGTCATACCTTTCGTGTTAGTCATTCCGTCCTCTTATACCAAAAAGACGGCCCTCCAAACGGAGCGACCGTCTTTTGCGGAGATTATTTTGTCCCAAGGCAGAACTTAGTGGCGGAAGTGGCGAGCGCCCGTAAACACCATAGCAATATTGTGCTCATTGCAGGCCTGGATGCTTTCGTCGTCGCGCTTGGAGCCGCCGGGCTGGATGATGCAGGTCACGCCGTGTGCAGCAAGCACGTCGACGTTGTCGCGGAACGGGAAGAACGCGTCGCTTGCACAGGCAAAGCCGCCCTTCTCCACGCCCTCGCGCTCGCAGAAGTCCTCGGCGCGCTCGCAGGCAAGCAGCGCAGAGTCAACGCGGTTGGGCTGACCGGGGCCCATGCCAATGCCGGCCTTACCCTTGGAGACCAGGATGGCGTTGGACTTAACGCCCTTGCAGACCTTCCAGGCAAACTCGAGCTCGGCCATCTCGGCGTCGGTGGGCTTGCGGTCGGTGGGGAACGTAAAGGTCGCGGGATCCTCGGTCACGTGGTCGACCTCCTGCACCAGCATGCCGCCGTCGACGGAGCGCAGCTCCACCTGAGCGCCGTGGTCCACGCCGCCGGTCGCCAACACGCGCAGGTTGGGGCGCTTGGCCATGCGCTCGAGCGCCTCGGCGGTGTAGCTCGGGGCGATGATGACCTCGACGAACTGCTTGTTCTGATCGGCAAAGTGCTCAACCAGATCAAAGGGAACCTCGCGGTTGCAGGCGATGATGCCGCCAAAGGCACTCTTGGGATCGCAGACAAAAGCGCGGTCGTAGGCAGCCGTGATGTCCTCGGCAACGGCGGAACCGCAGGGGTTCTGGTGCTTGAGGATTACGCAGGCCGGCTCGTCGAACTCGCGGACCAGGTTCCAAGCGGCGTCGGCATCCAAATAGTTGTTGTAGCTGAGCGGCTTGCCCTGGATCTGCTTGGAGCCCACGAGCGGGAACTGCGAGCTCGCGGTGTTCTCGCAGCCCTCGGCAAAGCGATAGACTGTGGCTTTCTGCTGCGGGTTCTCGCCATAGCGCAGATCGTCGACCTTCTCCAGCGAAATCTCGAGCTTGGCAGAGGTGTCCGCCACGTCGCTTGCCTGGGCGGCGAGCCAGCGGGAGATGGCCGTGTCGTAGGCGGCGGTGGTCTGGTAGACCTTCACCTGCAGGCGACGACGGGTGGAAAGCGTGGTGCAACCACCGGTCTCGTGCATCTCGGCCAGGACGGCATCATAGTCGGCCGGGTCGGAAATGACGGTAACGCTCGTGGCGTTCTTGGCGGCAGAGCGCAGCATGGAGGGGCCACCGATGTCGATGTGCTCGATGGCGTCCGCGAAGGTGACCTCGGGGTTGGCGACGGTCTTCTCGAACTCGTACAGGTTGACGACGACCAAATCGATCAGCTTAATGCCGTGCTGAGCCGCCTCCTGCATGTGTTGCTCGGAATCGCGGCGGGCCAGCAGCGCGCCATGAACCTTGGGGTGCAGGGTCTTAACGCGGCCGTCCATCATCTCGGGATAGCCCGTGAACTCCTCGATGGGGGTTACGGGAACGCCCGCGTCCTCGATGGCACGAGCCGTGCCGCCCGTAGAGATGATCTCGACGCCAAAGTCATCGACCAGCGTCCGTGCGAAATCGACGACGCCCGTCTTATCGGTAACCGAGATCAACGCGCGTGCGATCTTCACATCAGATCCCATGCAGTCCTCCTGTCTGGTACGCCGCCGTGCTCTGTGAGTCGGTGATACGTCGATCTGCAGCGCTCGCGCAGCGGCATTGAAAATACTGATTTAATGTAGCGCATCGAGCGCATCGATGCACCCCGCAACGGGCGCATGTGCAGAAAAAGTTTGCGAGCAGAGGGGATGGGCCCGGCACCGGGCACGGTGAGTTCATGGAACACAGGGGCACCATAATTAGATGCCAATGGCGTGGTAGAACTGTGCTCGATATGCATCCGCAAAAGAAAGAGGCACCATGGTCTCGCGGGTTCTCTACCGACCGTTTGATACCGAAGACTTCGACGCCATCGCGCTGATTCTGCAGCAGCTTTGGCATAACAATTCGGATAACGATGAGTACAACCGCCTTGAGGCCGCGTGCGACCTCGCCTATTGCCTTTCATCATCGACGTTTTCGCAGGTTGCCGTAATCGACGGTCAGGCGCGTGGCATTTCGCTCGCGCGTGCGGGACAGAGCTCCGGCGCCACTATCAACGAGCATTGGATGGATACCGAACGCGCGCTGCTATCGCAGATGCGTGAGCTAGAGCCCGATGCGTGCGCCGAGTATCTCTCGTTTGTGCGCGCAACCATCCGAACCAACAACCGCCTGCTCGAGAGCAGCCCGTTGCCGCACGACAACGAGGTCACGCTGCTTGCCGTGGATCGCGATGTCCATGGCCTGGGCGTTGGCACGGTTCTGCTCGATGCCGCGGTCTCGCACCTGTCCTCGCTTGGAGCGACGAGGGCGCACCTGTACACCGACTCCAACTGCTCGTGGAAGTTCTACGAGCTGCACGGCTTTAAGCGCACGGCCACGCACCGCGCCAACCGCGAAGAGCGCCGTCACGACATGCCGCGCGAAAGCTTCCTCTACGAACTCGATCTAACAGCCTAAACCCGGCAGTTAGGGACGTTCCTTTTAATATGAGCAGGACATTGTCAAGAGGCAAAATCGGGCCTGG
>CAUAIH010000010.1:0-91757 GCA_958429025.1 uncultured Collinsella sp.
GGAAAGCACATTAAGTGCTTTCCTTTGCGTGCGGAACTCGCGACAAACTTCATGCCCTCCGGTCCGCCCCGGGAGCCAGGTTAACTAATTCGGGCCCGGCATTCAGAAAAGTCAGTGCAGCAAAATGGCGATGCGGATAACGACATGGGCATGGTTTTCGCTGCGCGCACGGGTCCCCTGGGGAGCGCCGTGCATTTTTGGGAGTATTCAGCAAGCCAGGACGGCTGCATACACGCCGGACACACCATATTGGTCCCAAGGACGCCTTCGACCGGCGATTTGAGTCGGCAGGCAAACCCCGCCAGGACAAAAAGGCATGCTTCGCGCCGCGCCGGACCCCAAAATGACGTCAATCTCCGCAACGTTACTCAGCCGCAGCGGCACCGGCAGAGCTCGCGGTGCTGAATACTCCGTTTTTTGCACGGCACGGGCGGGGGTACATCAGGATCAGAAAGGACATCCCAGCCTTTTTATGCGATCTGTAATGGGAAGTATGCAAAACACCAAGAGATAGCATTGCTGGTGTCCAAATTGAGCGCGGGGCAGCAGCACCTCCGCCCCGCACCCAAATCCAACAGAGCAGGGACGCTCATGGCGGATCCCCACCAAAACGCAAACGCGGCTCGAGTGCTATCCCAAAATAGGCTGCCCGAGCCGCGCTTAACGGTACGGCATGAATACTTAGCGCTCGTAAATCAAGTTACCTGCCAGGTAGGTGGTCTGAACCTTGGTAGCCTGGAGCTCTTGTGGATCGACAGTGAGCGGGTTTTGGTCCAGGACTACCAGGTCAGCATACTTGCCGGGCTCCAAGCTGCCAAGGTTTTGCTCGTCGCCTGCTGCATAGGCGCTGCCCAAGGTGTAGTTGCGCAGAGCCGTTGCTGCATCGATGCGCTCGCTCGGCAACCAGCCGCCCTCGGGCCAGTGGCTTTTGGGGTCCTGACGCGTAATAGCCGTGTAGAGCACGTTCATGCTGGTAACGGGCGTGATAGGGCTGTCGGTACCGAAGGCTTGGCGAATGCCGCGCTGCTTATAGGTTGCGAACGGCCACATGATGCGGCTGCGCTCCAGGCCCAGATCGCGCTCCGGTCCACCCGGGTCGAGTGTAATGTGACAGGGCTGGCTCGAAGCAACCACGTTGAGCTTGCGCAAGCGATCGATGTCCTCTGGCAGGAGGTTCTCCAGATGCTCGAGCGTATTATGGCCGTGCTGGGACAGCCCGTACAGGCCAGCGGCCTCCTCGAAGATATCCAGCGCGGCATGAATCGCACCGTCACCAATGACGTGGATGCGCACGGTGTGACCGCGCTCCGCGGCCGCCAGAACCAGTTTGCGCATGCGCTCAGCCGGGACCGTCAGACGGCCCTGGTCGCCCGGGAAGCGCGGATTGGTATAGGGCTCGGTGAGATATGCCGTGTGTTCGCTCGACACGCCGTCGAAGAACTGCTTAAAACCCGGCGCCGAAAGCAGCGCGTTGTTCGCGTAACGTACCTGGAGCTCTTCTAGACGCGACTGGTCATCCAGCAGCGTGGGGAACAGATGGGCACGAATGCCCAGCTTGCCGGCCGTCTGCAATTTGTCATAGACATCGTCGCGGATAAAGTCGCATCCCGGCATGGGCATGAGCGACATGTCGCAGATCGAGGTGATGCCCTGCTCGGCCATGCGCCTCATTTGATCGGCGTAAGCGCTTGCGGTGCGATCTTCGCCCAGCCACTCAAGGCAGCGCGGCAACAGCTGCATGGCAGCCGCTTCGTGAGCAATGCCCGTGAGCTCGCCGTTTGCGTCCTTGTCGTAGCTACCGCCCGCTGGCGGCTCGCTGTCGCGCGTGACGCCGAGCGCCTCGAGTGCACAGCTGTTGAGCCACAGCGTGTGGCCGTCGCCCGAGTACATAACGCAGGGACGATCGGGGAATGCCGCATCGAGCGACGCCTTGCTAGGATGCTCGGGCGGGTCCCAACGGTAGTCGCGCCAGCCCTGCGTCACAACCCAAGCGTCGTCGGGCAGGTCCTGGGAAAACTCGAGCGCATGTTGCACCAGTGCCGCCTCGGACGTGCCCATATCCATGAGCATGTACGGCGAGGAGCCAACCGAGGTATGGAAGAAGTGCAGATGAGCGTCATGGAAACCGGGGCAGACAAACTGCTCGCCGTAATCGATAACCGGCGTGGCGGCGGGAGCGGCGGCAATCACGTCATCGGGCTTTCCGACTGCGACGATACGGTCGCCTGCGATGGCAATCGCCAGCTCGCGGGCGGTATCGATGCCGTCTTGCGCGGTAAAGACGTTCTTGGAGCGGATAATCCGATCGATATGTTGCATGGGCATCCCCATCTCTGGCAGGAAATTCAACACCCCCGAGTGTACTCCCCCACTCTTGTTACAAAACCCCAAGCGGCAAACGGCAACTTTACCAGCCCTAGCGGCAGGTGGCATACTGGAGAGAGCCTGTACGATTTTGCGATCAACCCAGCAAGGAGCAAATCGACCATGACGAAGACCAAGGCACAGCAGATTATGGCGGCGACCGAGGCTCGCGCGGCAGACGATGTCACCGCGGCCATCCGAGATATCGCCGCCGAGTTTGAGCCCTACATCATCAAGCAGCGCCGCCACTTCCATAAGCACCCGGAGTTGAGCCTTGCCGAGGAGCGCACGACCTCCGACATCGCCAACCAGCTCGACGCCATGAATATCCCCTACGAGCGTCCCCTCAAGACGGGCCTGGTGGCGACCCTTCGCGGCACCGCGCCCGACGCCTATCGCGAGGACGGCACGCCGCGCCGCCGTATCCTACTGCGCGCCGACATCGACGCCCTGCCCGTTACCGAGCAGACCGGCGAGGAGTTTGCCAGCGTCAACGAGGGCTGCATGCACGCCTGCGGCCACGACTGCCACATCGCCATGATGCTCGGCACGCTGCAGATCCTGCGCCATATGACCGACGACATCCACGGCGAGGTCCGCATCGTCTTCCAGCCCAGCGAGGAAAACGGCCAGGGCGCCAAGCTCATGATCGGCACGGGCGTGCTCGACGGCGTCGATGGTGCCTACGCCGCGCATATCTGGAGCGAAGTCGACGCCGGCACCGTGAGCTGTGAGCCCGGCCCGCGCATGGCAAACACCGACTGGTTCCGCATCGATGTCCGCGGCACCTCGTGCCATGGCGCCATGCCCCAGCGCGGCCACGACGCCGTTATGGTGGCTGCCGAGATCGTCAACGCCCTGCAGACCATCGTCTCGCGCGAGATCAGCCCCTACGAGCCGGCTGTCATCACCGTCGGCGAGCTGCACGGCGGCACCGCGCGCAACGTTATCGCCGGCACGGCCTACCTCGCCGGCACGGTGCGCACCTATGGCGACAAGACGCACGAGGAAATGCCCGAGCTTATGCGCCGCATCGTGGAGCACACCGCGGCAGCCCTGGGCGCAGAGGCCGAACTTACCGACTACACCATCGCCAACTACAAGGTCGAAAACGACGTCGCCTCGAGCGAGCGTTGTCGTCAGGCCGTGGTCAAGTGCTTGGGCCCCGCGGGCGAAGGCCATTATCGCGGCACGCTTTCGGGCGAGGACTTCTCGGAGTACCTGCGCCGCGTGCCGGGCGTGCTCGCCTTTGTTGGCACGCGCAACCCCCAGATTGGCGCCACGTACGCCCAACATTCTTGCTTCTACAAGATTGACGAGACCGTGCTGGCAAAGGGCTCCATGGTGGCCGCCCAGTATGCTATCGACTTTTTGGCCGAGCCCACGCAAGAGGAGCTCGACGGCCCCACGATCGCCGCGGTTGCCGAGACCAACCCCGACTTGGCCGCCAAGCTGCGCTCTGCCAAGGCCACGGCCGCTGAGGCGCGCGACGCCATGCACGATGCTCGCACCGCCCGCCATGCTGCAATCAAGGGCATCCACGATGCGCGGGCTGCCGCTCGCCACGAGGAAAAGCGCGACGAGTAGCCGTCACGCCCATCCATAACAGCCTGGCTAAAGCAAAGCGGGGGCGGACGTTATCTCAACGTTCGCCCCCGCTTATGTGTCGACCGTTTTTCTAGCGCGTCCTCCGTCACGCCAGGTAAGAGCGAAGGATGGTGAGCCAGCGTGGGGGTTCGAGGTGGATGATATCGTCGGGAACTTCGGCGGGCGCATAGCCGCCAAAGAGCAGACCGGCATCTGCCGGATTGATGAGGCGCACGATCCATACGACGACGACCAGCACGCACAACACGGTGACCGCAATGTCGATACCACGCTTTAGCTTGCTCGATGCCACCTCCTCGCGCACGAACGCGAGCACAAACGCAATCGGCACCACCCAAAACAGCGGATGGTAGGCAAAGGCAGCCGCATAATCGAGGCGCAGCGCCGCCAGCCACGCCCTCGTCATGCCGCATCCCGGACAAGGAATGCCCGTCATCAATCGAAAAATGCAGCCAATGTCGAGCAGGTAGAGCGCGAGCCAGGCGACAAAGAGCGCGCCGGTGCAAAAAAGGGCGCGGCGAAGGAGCTCTGCCGTGCCCCTATGTCCCTGGAAGCTGTTCACGCCGCCCTTATTGTTAGGCACGAGCGCCAAGGCGAGTGTTGTAAGCCGTTGCCATGGCATTGGTATTATTGATGACGATGTTCATAGCGAAGATGGGACCAAGGCCGCACAGGAGCGCGCCGAAGATCTGCCACAGAAGAACGGTGGTGCCGTTTTCCTGGAACACCAGGCCGTAGCGAGGAGCGTTGGCCTGCAGGCGGTTGCCAATCTTGTAATACCAGTAGTACGCGTAGAAGCCGCAGGTCACAAACGATAGAAGGATGAATTCCGCCAGACCCGGCGTGTAATCGCCGTCATCCTGACACAACGTGTTGACGTCGCGTGCCAAGCAATACAGGAAGTAGAACGAATAGATACCGCAGGTCACAAGAGAGAGCAGCAGCCAGCCGATCAGGCTGCGGTCAGCCTTAATGGGGTCATAGCCCATCGGAGCGGATGCGGACTGTTGGGCGTATTGACCGGTGTACTGCTGCTGAGGCTGGGGCGCGGGCTGAATAGCCTGGGCCGGAGCGGGCTGGGGCTGCGGGGCCGCAGCGGCAGAAGCGGCACCAACGGCGGATCCGCAAACAGGGCAGAATTTGGCATCATCCGAAATGGGAGAACCACAAGTGGGACAGAACATGAGCCTCTCCTTTTCCTAAGGCGTCGCACGCCTTCAAACCTTACACGTCTACGTTCTCAACAATAGCCGCGACGTTGTTGCGCAACATTGACCAATTTCCGAGAAATTTTGCTGCAACCGTTTTCCCAGGCATTTTCTTGCTTTCGCAGTAGAAAAAGGCACCCCGGGCTCAGTTGCCCAGGGCGCCTCGACCGGCTATTCGGTTTGATTGTTTTCGGCAGCAGGATTATCGCCCGGCTCATCCGCCGGCGTGGCAACGGCATCCCAATCGGGCTCCGCAGGCGTCGCCTCGGACGCCGGTGCGGGGACAGGAGCAGGTGCCGGGGCAGGGGCAGGCGCGGGTGCCGGGGCAGGTGCAGCACCAGTGGCTGCCGTGGGATTGAATCCCGCAGGAGCAGGCTTCTTCTCACCCGGGAGCACAAAAGTCAAAACGTCGTCCTTGTCCTCATCGGCCCATTCGCTTGCATAACGTGCAGCCCAATAGCCAACGGCACGGTGCTTGAGCATCTTGCCAAAGACCGTAAGGAACACCGTGACGAATGCAATCAGCACCAGGAACAATACGAGCGTGACACCACCGGCGGTAACAATCGCCTCGATACCCGTGGGGCGATAGTAATAGCCGTACGCGCCAATTCCGGCGATGGCACCAAAGACAGCTGTCAAGATCCACGTAATGGCGTTGGAAACCAGGCCCGTCAAAAACTCGGGAAGGAACGAAGCACAGAACAGCTTGGTCTTGTTGTGCTTAAAGGCCGCCCAGACCTTATCGAGCGAAAACGCGCTCTCGACGCGCCCGGTCACCGCAAAGTGCATCACGGCAATGTCGGCGAACATCTTAAAGAAGACACCCAGAATCGCCGAGGCAATTAGCGCCAGGACAAGCAGGCCAAGCGAGCCAAACAGCGCAGCTTCGAGCGCATAAGAGCCGTAATACGAATACGAGCCTGCGGCGCCAATTACCGCGCCCTCCGCCAGCGAAAGCACTACACCGATAACGGGAATGGCAGCGATAACCTCGAGCACGACCGAAATAACGCTCGAAAAGACTCCGAGACCAAACGACGTGGAACGCATCAGCGGACGGTCCATGCCGTCATCGACCTTGAGCGACAGATCACGGCCCCACTCGATACCAAAGCCGGAACCGCACACACTCGCAATGCAAGCTGCCAAAAAGCCGATGGCAGCCGCAATGCCGCCAATAACGGGAATAAACAGCACGAGCACCGACACAACGCAAATCAGCGCCGGCAAAAACGCGATTTGGCATACACGCTGAAGCACGCCCGGAGTCTTAGTCATATCTTGGAACGCCTGAGCCACACAGCCCTTTGGCGCATTCGCCACGGGCGGTTGCGGAACAAACTGCTGGGGCTGAGGCTGTCCCTGGGGAGCGGGGCCAGCGGCACCGGCATTAGGAGCGCCACACACGCCGCAGAACTTGTCGTTATCGCCCATGGGGGCGCCACACTGCGAGCAGAACATAGAATCATCCCTTCGCATCTTGAACGAATCACTTGGATCGCAAACGTTGTCTTTAGCATCATTATTGCCCAATGTGGGGTCAAATACTCAAAGACGACCGATTTGCAAGGTACACGGCGCCAGCAGGCGGTTCGTTGAATACGTCTGTGCTAGTTCGTTCCGCGGAAACCCTTGCCGACGATCTCGGAGCTGTCGACAATCGTGATAAAGGCGCCCGGATCGACTTCGCGCGCATAGCGGCGTAGTTGCACGGCCTCGCGACGGCTCAGTACGCTCATGATCACCGTCACGCACTTGCCCGAGAAGGCACCGTAGCCGCGGCTAATGGTCGCCGTGCGGTTGAGATGCTTGACGATAAACTCCTCGACCTTAAGGGGCTCGGAACAAATGACCGTGCAGACTTTGCGCAGGTGAATGCTCTCAATGGCTTTGTCGACCACGAGTGTCTTGGCAAACAGGCCGAGCACGCAATACAGACCGACACGCGGGCCATACAAAAAGGCCGCGATGGTCACGATGCCGATATCGACCAGCAGCAGGGCACGGCCAATCTCGAGCGTCGTGCGGCGCTTGAGGATCATGGCAAGAATGTCCGTGCCACCCGTCGAGGCGCCGATGTCAAAGACAATAGCGCTGCCAAGCGCCGGCAAGATGACGGCAAAGCACAGGTCGAGCCACATATCACCCGTCAGAGAGACATCGGTCGGAATAAAGAGCTCAAACAGCGAAACATAGGCGGACAGCGCAAACGAGGCGAAGACGCTCCACAGGATTGCCTTGCGCTCCAAAAAGATAAAGCCCAAAACGACGAGAACCGCGTTAATAATCCACATAAAGACGCCGACGGGCAGGGTCGGGAACAGCGTGGACAGAATGACCGACACGCCCGAGGTGCCGCCAAAAGCAAAGTGATTAGGGGTTTTAAACGCAACGATGGCGAAGGCCGTAAGAATCAGGCCCAGATTGAGCTCGGCAAAAAAGCGCGGGAAGCCCGGCTCCTGGCTGCGCTTTTGACCGGCACGCTCACCGCGTTCGATATCGGTGCGATCAACCACGCGCTCCATCGGCACCACGGGAGGACGATGCACCTCCTCGGCAGCACGCGATGCCGCCTCTGCCGCGGCGGCCTCAATCGCCCATGCCTTGCTTTCTGTTTCGTGCTCGTCAGCCATTACGGCAACCCCTCGTTAACAATTTGGAAACAATGCGCCCATTAGGGTAACGCGGAACGCGACGATTGCAACCCCTAGTTAGACGAGCGGTATGCCCACATCGGGGGGCATACAAATAACGGCCGGCCACGCTTTTGCTTGCGCGGTCGGCCGTTTAACGTTTTCGCAGATAAAACCTGCCAAAACAAACCTGTCCCTTTTTGGAAGGTTACTCGTGCTGGCTGGTGCGGTGCTCGTACTCCTCGGGGGTGATGACGTCCTCGATGCGCAGGTTGACGCCCGCCACCTCAAGGCCGGTCATCGCGGCAAGGCGCTCGGTGACACGCGCCTTGACATCGTCGAAGATCGCGGGCGCATAGGCGCCGTACTCGATAATGACGGAGATGTTGACGACCACGCGATTGTCATCGGTGACCTCGACCGTCACGCCCTTGGTCAGATTCTCGGCACCAAACTGCTCCTGCACAAAGTGCATGAGGTTACCCTTCATGCCAAGAACGTGCGGAACCTCGCGGGTGGCCATGGCAACGATCTTCTCGATCACACCGTTGGAATAGGTCAGCGAGTCCTCGGACTCGTCCGCTTCCTCGTCATCCTCATCCACATCGGACTCGGCCTCGACGAGCGCCTCATCCTCGAGCGTTACGTCCTCGGCCTCGGCGGTGACGGTCTCGTCTGCCTCGAGCTCGGTATCGGCCACATCGACCTTCGTATTAAAAGCCATGGTTCCTCCTTATGCCTGCCGCGGATGCGACAGTCGAATACATATTAGCGGCCGCTAAACAGACGGCCGAAGAAGTTGACGATCCCGTTCTCGCCGTCGCGAATTTGGCCGATCACAGCGCCGATCAGCACGAAGAATGCAATGACGAGCGTGTCCCACAGGCCAAGCGTGAGCACCAGCACGGCGAGGATAAAGCCAGCGACGGCACCGAGCGTGGTGTTGGGATGACGCACAGCATAGCTCCAGATGGCAGCGCCCGTACCCTTGATGAGACCCATAGCCTCGTCAAAATCCGCGGCTGCCGCATCTTGCAACTCGGTTGCCTCTGCTTTGGAATCAACAGGTTCGCTCGCCGGCGTGGCGCTCTGGTCAATCGTCAGGCGCGGCGTACGAGCAGTCTTATCTTGATTGGTATCACTCACCGGAAACCTCCACGGTCTGGACGGTAGTCTTGGACGGCAAAAAACGGACGCGCGCGGTCGTACCCGGCGTGCCGAGCATGGTGTCGCAAGCTTCCTCGATGCGCTGTTGCATCGCGGTAGCCAGAGATGCCACGTCCTTATCGTCAAGCGCGATAGCCTCGACCTTAAATCGGACGTGCGAATCGTCGGAGCCTTGGACGCGGGCCTCGACATGCTCGACCATCACGCGGTCGTCGCGCTCGGCAGCAGTGCGAGCGCACGAGGAGAGGGCCGCGAGCGTGACCTCGATATTACGTTCCCCCGCCGGATGCACGCAGGACGGCTCGCGACGAGCAAACATCAGGCGGAAGAAACCCACGAGCACGCCGAGTGCCACGACACCGCCGCACGCCGTAACAACGATGCGCGGCAGCGGATCGCGCATCAGCAGCATAAAGCGATAGGTATATGGTCCCCAAAACTGGCAGACTAACGTGCCCAGCGCCACGACGGCGGCGGCAAGATACACGATCGCCAGGGCACGTTTGAGCACGCGCATGCGGCGCTCCCTTCAAATCTTGATCCACAGAATGCAAAACGATTCGTATCATTATAAAAGAGCCGGGTCCGGTGCCTCATGCACGCGGATCCGGCTCATCTATTCCACGAGGCTTGCATGCTCGCTTCATTATGCCCAGATATGCACGGCTCAATCCGTGCGGGCGCTACTCCTCCTCGAGGGCAGCGATGACCTCGTCGGTCATGTCCATGGTGCTGTAGACGTCCTGGACGTCGTCGAGCTCCTCAAGACGGTCGATGAGGCGCTGAACCTTCTTGGCGTCGGTACCAGAAACCTCGGTCGGGGTGGTCGGGACCATGGTAGTCTCAGAGCCCTTGACCTGGATGCCCTGCTCCTCGAGTGCCTTGGAAACAGCCATGACGTCGTTGGCAGCGGTCCAGACGATCCACTCCTCGCCGGCGTCCTCGTAGTCCTCGCCACCGGCCTCGGCGATCGCCATCATAAACTCATCCTCGTCACCGGCAGCACCGTTGGCGATCATGGTCTCCTTCTTGGCGTTCTCGTCCAGGACCTCCTTGGCAACGACGATCTGGCCCTTGCGCTCAAACTGGAAGGCGACGGAACCGGAGGTGCCCAGGTTGCCACCAGCGTGGGAGAAGGCGGAACGGACGTCGGCAGCGGTGCGGTTGCGGTTGTCGGTCAGGCAGTCGACGTAGACGGCGACACCGGCGGGACCGTAGCCCTCGTACACGATGTTCTCGTAGACGGCGGCATCGGCACCCGAACCAAAGGCCTTGTCGATAGCAGACTTGATCTTGTCCTTAGGCATGGACTGAGCCTTGGCCTTGGCGACGGCAGCGGCAAGGCTGGCGTTGTTCTCGGGCAGCGGGTCGCCGCCGAGACGGGCAGCAACGGTGATGTTGCGGCTCAGCTTGGAGAAGAGGGCGGAACGCTTGGCGTCCTGCGCGCCCTTACGATGCTTGGTTGTGGCCCACTTAGAGTGTCCGGACATACGTGTCTCCTATCGGTTTCGACCTAAAGCCCAGCGCAGATGCTCGGGCAATATAAACAAACGTCGTTATGATATACCTACTGGCCTGCGAGATAAACCCCAAAATGAAGGCGTCGTGATGATGCAGCCCCTTAGTGCAAAGTAACCTGTCCCCTTTGCACCAAATTAGGACCAGAGGAGGTCGCTGCGGGTGATGGTGGCGCCGATGGCAAAGGGCATGCAAGCGATGACCGGATACAGGTAGCGCATGTAGGTCGAGCCGTTGCAGGGACCGATCAGGCACACGGCGAGCACGCCCAGCAGCGGCACCCAAATGGCCAGCCCACGCCACGAATGACGACGTAGCAGATAGACCACCACGGCGATCATGATCCACACATAGGTGGCCGAGCTCATGGTGAGCGAGATAAACGGGACGCGTTGTACTGCCACGCGATACAGGTTGATCAGGTGGTCGCACCAGCGCACAACCTTGCTATCGACCGGATGGAAGTCGAAGTACTTGAGGTTATCTGGCTTCGCCATGATCTCGGCACTGCGCGCCGTGCTGTAGACCCACGCATCGCGAGCGCTCGGATAGAAGTACCCGTAGTAGTTATTGACGAGCGCCGAGATATAGCACTCGGGGTCCTTTTTGAACATCTGGGCCCACACCTTAAAATAGGCCTTGATGTCCTCCTGCGAGGCGTACTCGTTAAAGCAATTTTTGACGGCGTCCGACTTATCCGGGTTGTAACGGCGGCCCAGGTTCTCGTACTTGAGCACACGGTCGATCACGGCACGCTCTTCGTCGGTCACCAAGCCGTCGCAAGGAGCCTCCACGATGGTGCCGTCCTCCTTAACCGTGGGGTTGACGCCCGAGTTGAGGCCGTCGTGCTTTTGGACAAAACGAGCCGTCTGTTGGAACGGAATCGAAAGGATTTCGCGCTTGGAACCAGGCGTGATATCGTGCTCCGGCATAATGACCTTGGTGAAATACATATTAGAGGCAAGGCAGAGCGCGAGTACCGCGAGGACACCGACCCAGCGGAAACGCGGGATGGCGCCTGAAGGCGCAGCACCAGTCTGCTTGGCTGCACGACGAGCCACATGCACGTCCCATACGCAAAACGCCGCCGCGATTATGCATGCCGCCAGGGGAAACACCAGGCCGCCGTTGCGCAGAAACGTGGAACCCATGGCGCCCAGAGCGAGCAGCAGCCAGTCGTGGCGCGCAAAGAGCACGGGGGCTTTCTCGCCCGCTCGCTCGACATTGGCATCACGACGGGGCAAGCCACATGCCACGAGCTTGACGGTCTGTACCAGCAGCACCAAGAACGCGTCGGCAAAGAGCACGTCTTTGGTGAGCAACGCCGCGTAGTTAGAGAACATCGGCATAAACGCAAAGAACAGCAGGATCGCACCGCGAACCGGCAGGCTCACGCCCAGTTTGCGCAGCGACGAAATGGAATAGGCCATGCAGGCGGCCGTGATGACAAATTGAGCGCAGGTATAGATGATGAGGCCCGCGTTAGCGCTGTTGAACAGCGAAAGCCCCAGCTGAACGCACGAGCCGATAATGGCCGTGTGCACTACGGGATGATGCCCGTTGAGCAGCACGTTGGGGTTGAGTAGGCGCAGGTAGTCGCTCGTGCCGTTGGGATAGTTGAACCACTGGCGAATCTGCGCGCCCGTATCTCCCATAAAAAGGCCGGGCAGCGAAGCGATGAGCGTGGGCGCCCAGGCGATCATAAGCACCAGGAAGGGCCCGGCAAAAGGATGGACCGAGAGCACGGCGTGAGCCACACGCCATACGCGGCCAAAGTGCGCTTCCGAAAACGGAATGCGCCGAGAGCTCAGCCAATCTAGACACTCAAAGGCAAGGTAGAAGGCAACGATCGCTAGGAGCATCCAGCCCGCGCCGCCAATCCAGGCGCAGATGATGCGGGCTTTGTCGCCAAGGACAATCTCGGCCGAGTCGGTGAGATCGTAGCTGCGGCCGAACACCATGCAGATGGCAAAGAACAGCGACGGCAGAATGATCGATGGGCGCCAGGTGTCGCCACGGCCAAAGAACACGTAGCGAAACGGCAGCGTGAGCAGGCAGGCAAGCGCAAGCAGCATGACCGCGTCGGTATGGCCGGCAAACGAGAGGAGCACCTCGTAGCACACGTACAGCATGCCCGAGGCTTTGGGGTCAATCGCCAAGACTGCGTTGCTCGACACCGGGGCGGGATCGATGGAAAACGCCGTGGTCGCCAACAGCGCGAGCAAAAATGCGATGAGCGTCTGCTTGGCGGGGTAGCGCTTAAACCAGACGATGCGGGCAGCGTCGCGCGCAGCCGTTGTGGAGAGATCGGAATCCTTCACAGTCCAAAGAGCCTTTCTAGAAACCTGCCAAAAAGGGACAGGTTTATTTTGGCAGGTTTTATCTGGTGAAACGTTACAGTTCTGTCATCGTTGCCCAGCGAACCACCACAAAGGTGCCTGTCCCCTTTGTGGTGGTTCGTGATGGCTAGGCGTCGAGGTAGATGCGCTGGGGCTGGTTGCGGCGACGAGCAAAGATGATGAGCGCCAGGCCCGCGATCACAAGCGGCAAACTCAGCAGCTGACCCATGGTGATGACGCCACCCAGCAGATAGCCCAGCTGCGCATCGGGCACGCGCACGAACTCAACGAGAAAGCGGACGATGCCGTAGCCCATCACAAAGACGCCCATAAACGTGCCTTGGGGCAGTAGCGGCTTTTTGCGGCTGAGCACCTGCAGAATGCAAAAGAGCACGATGCCCTCAAGAAATGCCTCGTAGAGCTGGGAGGGGTGACGCGGCATATCGCCCGCGGTGCCACCGAAGACCACGCCCCAGGGCAGATCGGTCGGCTTGCCCCACAGCTCACCGTTGACAAAGTTGGCACAACGGCCCAGGCACAAGGCCAGCGGCGCGCCTATGACGGCAAGGTCTGCCAAAGTCCAGGCATCGAGCTTATACATGCGGCACACGATGATGCCGCCGATAATGCCGCCCACCAAGCCGCCATGGAAGCTCATGCCGCCCTCGTTGGTGGCAAAGATCTCGAGCGGGTGCGCCCAGTAGTAGCCATCACCGTAAAAGACGACGTAGAACAGGCGCGCACCGATAATGAGGCCAAAGACCACGCCGACCACGACACTCGTCAGGTCGTCAATCGTGATGTTAAAGCCCCAGCGACGCTGTGTGCGGTACATGACGACCGCCGTGAGCAGAGCTCCGACCACGTAGGCCAGGCCGTACCAGTAGATGGTGATGGGGCCCGCCGAGATCGCGACAGGATCAAGCATATGGTAGAAGTCGTTGAGCATGTCGACCCTCCTACTCCCTACATACAAATGCGGCCGCGGGCCTTGCGCTCGCAGCCGCATATTTGGGCGTAACGTCTATGCGGAGTATGCCGTCCGCAGCCTTCGCATCTTAGAACGGCGCGTACTCGTCGTACAGGTCGTCGGTCTCGCCGGAGGCATTGATCTGCTCAACACGGGTAACGCCGGGCACATGCTCCTTCAGGATGCGCTCGATACCCATGGACAGGGTCAGTGCGCTCATAGGGCAGCCGGCGCAGGCGCCCTGAAGCTCAAGCTGGACGACGCCCTCGTCGTCAACGCCCACATACTCCATATCGCCGCCGTCGGCCTGTAGGTTGGGGCGAATCTCTTCAAGAACCTTCTTAAGCAGCTCTTCGTTAACAGCCACAGGGGCTCCTTTCTCACAATAACGCGGGCGCGCCCGCGGACAGAGCTATGTTACTACAGCCGTGTACCCGCTCACGAGCCGTCCATGCGCGCGGACGCGACTTTCACGAGTAGTCAATTTGGGACGGGGCTCTTTTAGCTGCTTTTGCCGCCAGCTGGCGTTGCCACGCGCTACTGCCGAGCCCGCCCCTCGGTGCCGATGTGAACATCGACGATAACCTGGCGGTAGCTGATGCCACAGGAGTCGAGAATGCGGCGGCTGATACGGCCGTCATCGGTGTCGGCGTACTTGTTGTCCAGGTAGACAACCTCGCCCACGCCCACCTGAGCCAAAATCTTGGCGCAGTCATGGCACGGGAACAGCGTGACATAGACCGTGGAACCCTCGAGGTCCTTGAGCGAACCACGGTAGTTGAGCACGGCGTTGGCCTCGGCATGGACCACGTAGTTGTGCTTGTCCTGCAGCGGGTCGTCGCTCGTACCCCACGGGAAAAAGTCGTCGTTGAGCGCCGAGGGTGTACCGTTGTAGCCCACCGAAAGGATGCGGTGGTTGGTGTTGGCGATGCACGCACCCACCTGCGTGTTGGGGTCCTTGCTGCGGCGCTGCGCGGCGATGGCCACGCTCATAAAGAACTCGTCCCAGCTAATGACGTCCAGGCGCTTGCCTGACGAAGTTTGATGAAGATCGTCCGACATGACAGACACCTCCGTAATCGCAATAGTTTGACCCATTGTAGCAGGTGAAAGGTGGAGGCGTTTGTCCCACCGGCGCCCTCACTTTTACACGCGGCGGGGCTTTTGGTTGATGCGGTAGAGCTCGGCCAGTCCCCGCAACGTCAGCGCGTCGTCGACCGTCAGACTGTGACCGACCAGCGACGCGAGTGCCTCGGCATCGTCGCCGGTAATGACGATGGGCACGTTGCCTTCCCCCGCGGCCTTGGTCGCGCGCATCTCGGCGAGCACCATGTCGAGCATGCCGTCGATGCGGGCTACCTCGCCCAAGACCACGCCCGAGCGCATGGCCTCGCGCGTGTTGCGGCCGATCACATGCGTGGGCGCCGAAGGCTCGACCTGCGGCAGACGCGCCGCAGCGGCCGAGAGCGAGCGGGCGCCGAGCGCCAGACCCGGCGCGATGACGCCGCCCACAAAGGTACCGCACGCGTCGATGACCTCGATATTGGTCGTCGTGCCCAGGTCGATCACGATGCACGGAGAGCCGTAGACGGCACGGGCCGCCACGGCATCGGCGATGCGGTCGGGGCCGATCTCGGCCGGGTCGTCGTAGTGCACGGGCATGCCGGTCTTGAGGCCCGGCCCCACGGTGAGCACGCGCCCCGTGCAGGTACGGGAAAGCGCCGCCTTCCACGGGCGCTCGAGCGCCGGCACCACGCAGCTCAGCACGGCCGCCGTGGGCACGAGCGCGCCGGGCATGCCCGCATCAGCCGCCAGCGCGGCCATGACTTGAGCGAGACGCATACGCGCTTCGTCGGCCGTAATGCTCGATGGCGTCGTGATCTCGCACGTCGCAAGCGGGCATTCCTGCGCCGCGGCCGAATCCTCTGCAAACAGGCCAAAGCGAATGAACGTGTTACCCACGTCGACCGTCAATATATATGCGCACCCATTAAGCATCGTCGGCGCTCCTTTCGTCTGCCCAGCAGTATATCGCCTACCTAAACCAGTCATCCCAAAATGACTAGGTTGCGGCTATACTGATGCGCGGTCGTTTGCGAGCTCACGCGACGGCCTTTGGTAACCCGACTTCCCGCGCCGCATCCGTAGTGGCGCTCCCGGGGGAAGCGGATATACGCAAAGGAGTTCAATATGAGCAATCCCTCGAACCGCGCCTCGATGCGCGGGCAACTCACGCTGCGCGGTGTCGTCATCGGCGTCCTTGGCTGCGTGATCATCACGGCAAGCTCGGCCTACACGGCCCTCAAGATGGGCGCCCTCCCCTGGCCAATCATTTTCGCTGCCGTCATCTCGCTGTTCTTCCTGAAGCTCATGGGCAACGCCAGCCTCAACGAGGCCAACGTCACCCACACCATCATGTCCGCGGGCGCCATGGTCGCCGGCGGCCTGGCGTTTACCATCCCGGGCGCCTGGATGCTGGGCTATGCCGACCAGATCAGCTGGCTCGACATGTTTATCGTGGCGCTCGCCGGCACCATCCTGGGCCTGCTGGCCACCGCGCTCATCCACCGTCACTTTATCGTGGACGCCGCGCTGGAGTTCCCCACCGGCAACGCCGCAGCTCAGACCCTACGCGCCACCGAGGCCGGCGGCAAGACCGGTAAGCAGCTCTTTGGCTCCATGGCCATCGCAGGCATCTACAGCGTGCTGCGCGACGCCCTGGGCGTGGTGCCCAGCATGCTGTGCACGCTCAACATCCCCGGCGTGACCTTTGCCATCTACAACTCGCCCATGCTGCTGTCCATCGGCTTCCTCGTGGGCTTCGCCCCGGTCGCTTTCTGGTTTGCCGGCGCCCTGTTGGGCAACTTTGGCATCATCGTGGGCGGCACCGCTGCCGGTCTGTTCGACGTTATGACTGCGCAAGGCATCGTCAAGTCCCTGGGCATGGGCCTCATGATGGGCTTTGGCGTCGCCGTCGTCCTCAAGGACATCCTGCCGCAGGTCGCCGGTATCGTCCGCGGTCTTGCCGCCGACAGCTCCACCGACACCGACGAGCAGTCGCTCATCTCGGGCTCCCTTAAACTCGACGCCGGCATCATCGGCCTGGGCGCTGCCGCCATCGCCGTGATCGTCGCCATCGCGCTCGACCTTGGTCCCGTCCCGGCCGTCATCGTGACGCTGTTCACCTTTGTCACCACCATCATGAGCGCACAGAGCTGCGGCCAGACGGGCATCGACCCCATGGAGATCTTTGGCCTCATCGTTATGCTCATCGTGGCTGCCTTCGCGCAGCTCGCGCAGGTTAAACTGTTCTTTATCGCCGGCATCGTGGCCGTAGCGTGCGGCCTTGCGGGCGACGTCATGAACGACTTTAAGGCCGGCGCCGTGCTGGGCACCAACCCGCGTGCACAGTGGGTCGGCCAGGCCATCGGCGGCATCGTGGGCGCCCTGGTCGCTGCCGCCGTCATGGTCGCGCTCGTCACCGCCTATGGTCCGGACGCCTTTGGACCCGACAAGAGCTTTGTGGCCGCGCAGGCAAGCGTCGTCGCCACCATGGTCTCGGGCATCCCGAGCGTGCCGTGGTTTGCGGGCGGCTTTATCGCCGGCATCGTCATGTACTGGCTCGGCATTCCGGCCATGATGATCGGCCTGGGCGTGTACCTGCCGTTCTACATGTCGCTCACGGCTTTCCTGGGCTCCTGCGTTAAGCTCGCCTACGACAAGTGGGCCGCTCACCGCGACGCCGAGGCCGGTCTTTCGGACGAGGAAAAGGCCGCCAAGGACGCCGCCTTCCAGGAGCAGGGCCTGGTTGTCGCCAGCGGCCTGCTCGGTGGCGAGTCTATTGTCGGCGTTATCCTGGCGTTTGTCTCTGTTGGCTTAAGCCTGCTGGGCTAAGCTGAGCAGCTGCTCGACAGCAACCATATTGCCTACGGCTTGCCCGGCCGGTAGCTTTCACGGCTGCTGACCGGGCTTTTTGATATCGAAACAAAGAAAGGCCGGCGCGCTGCGTTTAACAGCGCGCCGGCCTTATCGGTTAAGCTATCGAAGCGTTCCTGCTATGAACCGAAGTTCGTTGCAGAATCTACGCTCGAAACGCTACATCTGCTTGCGACGACGATCGCTCAGCGTCACACCAGCGGCCACGAGGGTGATACCGCCGATGACGAACACCTCGCCCGCAAGAGCGGAGTCATCGCCAGTCTGGGCGAGCGCGGCCGACGTGGCCTTCTTCTTGGCGACAGGAGCCTTTGCAGCAGCCTGTGCAACCTGAGGCTTGGCCTGCGGCTCAGCCTTGGGATGATACTTGTCGTACTCGGCCTGCGCGGCAGCCAGGGCATCCTTGGCATCGCCAAGCTCAGCCAGCGCGGCGGCATAGGCGTCGTTGGCATCGGACAGCTTGGCATCGGCATCGCTCAGAGCAGCCTTGAGACCAGCGGCGGCATCGACGGCAGCCTTATAGCGAGCGTAGGCAGCGTTCAGCTTGACCAGCTTCTCGTTGCCCGTCGTGCCCGCGGCAAGGGATGCCTTGTGGTCGACAGCCTCAAGATCGGCCTTGAGTGCCTCATCGCTGGCAAGCTCGGCCTTGGCCATGACGATCTCGAAATTCGCATCGACGACGGCTTCGTTGGCGGCCTCGAGCTGCTTCTGGGCATCGGCGACACCGGCGACGGCAGCGTCATAGGCGGCCTTGGCGTCGTCGACCGCCTTCTGGGCGCCGGCAAAGCGCTCGAAGGCCTTGTTCGCGGTAGCCAGCTCACCCTCAGCAGCCTTGGCCTTGGCCTGCGCATCGGACACAGCCTGCGTCTTGGCGGCAACTGCCTGCTTGGCGTCCGAAAGAGCAGTCGCGGCCTGGACATCTGCGGCCTGGGCCTTGTCTACACCAGTCTGGGCGGCATCGTCGGCCTTCTTGGCATCGCCAAGCGAGCCCTGCTTATTCGCAAGGTCCGCCTGGGCGGCATCGCGCTTGGCGGCAAGGTCCTTGACCGAAGCGGTAGCGTTGCCATACGCCTCGTTGGCCTGGTCGGATTTTGCCTTGGCGGCATCGCGGGCGCTGCGAGCCTTCGCCTTGTGAGCAGCGGCCTCGGCTGCCTTCGTCTTGCTGTCAGCAAGCGTGACGTTTGCCTTATCGAGAGCCGCCTGGGCAGTAGCGGCCTCGCCCTTGGCCGCATCGAGGTTCTGCTTGAGGTACTCGATGTCGATTCCGCCGAGTGCGTCCTTCGCGGCGTCGTATGCCGTCTTCGCGGCGGCGGTGCCGGACTTAGCCTTCTCGTACTCGCCCTTGGCGGTGTTCATGTTCACATCGGCTGCGGTGAAAGCGTCCTGGGCGGCATCCTGCCCGTTTACAGCTGCGAAGTAAGCTTCCCTAGTAGTTCCAAAGTTCTTCTGCGCCTCGGCGAGCTTTGCCTGAAGCTCCTTGAGCTTCGCCTTCTGCTCCTGCGTGCCGCCTGCGTTGTATGCGGAATCGATGTAGTCGTTCAGGAGCTTCTTGAACTCGGAGACAGTGAAATCAGCCTCACTGTCAAAAGAGCTGTAATCGAAGATTGTTACCTCGGAATCGGTGTTCTTACCGCTACCGGTCGCGATGCCGATAGCCTTCGTGCCGGCATCGATGATGTTGAGATAGTGCCCGCACTCATGGTAGATGCTGCTGTAGTGCTGGTAGATATAGTAGGAATCATATCGATGGTTCCCAAGGTCACTATTCTTCTCGACGTACTTATCGAATGCCTCTTTTTCCTGAGTGTAGAGACCGGTATATGGCCAGCCAAGCGTATCCTCGGTCTCGCCGCCGGTATATGCACCGCCGCCGCCGGCAAGATTTTCTCCATTGTCCCAGTAGCAGCCCGAGTGTCCCCAGATGTTCGATGAATATGATACATTAAGGGCGGCTGCCGCAGTCATGCGGAGGCTGACGCTGAGCGCCGACTGACCGTTCGCCTTGCGGAGGTTGTTCTGGGTGTCGAGATATGTCAAGGCGTTGCGCATCTGCTCCAGGGAGAGCGGGTTGGTGTCGCGAGACATGTCATGATCGACGTACTGGTCATACCATTCGGCCTTGTCAGCGGCACCGGTCAGCATCGATACGGCTTCCTGGGCGTTCTTTTTCTGCGTGGCTGTGAACTGGCTGCCGCCGATGATGTAGTTCATGAAGCCGAACATACCCTGACTGATGACTTCCTGGTCAACGGTCATGTTGGACTTTAGGTCTGCAATCTGCTGCTCAAGAGCCTCAACCTGGGCATTAGCAGCGTCATAAGCCTTTTCCGCGGCGTTCGAAGCGGCGCAGGCTGCCTCCCACTCGCTGCGCTTCTGCTTGCGAACTTCGACAAGCTTATCGTACTCAGCCTTCTTGTCGGCCTCGGTCTGCTGGGCCTGCTCGTATGCCGTCTTCGCGGCGTCACGCTTACTGGCCGCGTCCTTGTACTCCTTGTTTGCCGCATCGTATGCAGACTGGGCAGATGCCACAGCAGCGTTGGCGGCGTTGGCCTTCTCCTGCGCGGCAGCGACGGCAGCCTGGGCGGCCTGCAGATTTGTCTGTGCGGTGGCGTCGGCATCCGTCGCGGCATTGAGCTCCGCCTGCGCGTCCTTGAGCTCACCAGCAGCAGCGATCTTGGCGGCCTCAAGCGCACTCAAGTCGACACCCGTACCCGAGACGGCAGCATCGAGCGCGGCCTGCGCCTGGTTGAACTTCTGCTGGGCGTTATCGCGCGCGGTGGTTGCGGCTGCGAGCGCAGCGGCAGTCTCCTGCTTCTTGGCCTGGGCAGTCGTCAGAGCGGCCTCAGTGTCCTTCTTTTCCTGCTGGGCGCTGGCCTCGGCGGCCTTGGCCTGGTCCAGATTGGCCTGTGCAGTAGCAACGGCCTTATTGGCGTCATCGAGCTTTGCCTGTGCGTCCTCGACGGCCTTCTTGGCGGCCTCGTACTCGTCCATACCCATGGCCTCGAGCTTGGCCTGGGCATCATCGAGGGCCTTCTTGGCCTCATCCTGCTTTGCCTTGGCGTCCTTGAGCGCCTGAGTCTTATCCTCGACACTCTTGTTGGCTTGATCGAGCTGATCGTTCAGGTCGCCCAGCTTCTTCTGCTGCTGCTCGGTCTTTTCGACGGCGGCTTTGAGCTCGTCAATCTTCTCCTGGAGCGCGGCGACTTCTGCTGCGTTCTGCTCGATTTCGTTGTCGCTCACAGCCTGCGAGGCCTGATTCTTTTGCTGCTGCGCCTGCTTTTGAGACTGGCCCGCCGCGTCGGCCTTCTTCTGGGCGGCATCGTAGGCGGCCTGAGCGTCCTTGAGCTGCTTTGCCGACTCCTCGGCCAGCTGGGCAGCCGTCTTTACGACCGCTTGGTTACCGGCGGCAACGGTATTCTCTACAGAACTACCCCCCCCCTGAACAGAATCGCCGTTATCGGTTGACGGTGCGGCGATTGCCGCCAGCGGCGACATGAGCGGCTGAGCGATGAGGCCCGCCGTCAAAACGGTTGCGACGGCGCGGTTGGCAACGCCCTTGACGTTGACAGTCTTGGCCCGAGGCTCAAAGTGCTGTGGACTATAGTTTGCCATGGCTTTCTCCCTTTGACACGGATGTATCCATACGTATCAAACGGTAGCTGTCGATTTTTGAATTCTGTTGCGCAACATTGGCGACCAGCGTATTTTTTGAAATTCATGCTCCCGTGCTTCACAATTTCGTCACATTTGAAGGAGCTGGTGCATCATATTTTCGCGTGATGGAATTGAGCCTGTGATTTGCATTTGCTCCCGCGTCATCCGCCCTATCGGATTCCGCATCCAACAGACACCCCGCCCGCCACGGTGTAGAGTTAGGACAACGGGCGCGTTGCGCGGACCGCGCTGGAACGAGGTGAACATGGAACTCGATAGACAACAGCTCAAGCGACTGCGTGAACGCCATCACCGGCGCCATGGCATCCGCCCTGCCCATAGTGAGGCTGCCGAACAGGCTGGTCGCTTTTTAAAGCGCGCGTTCAACATTCGCGAGGGACGCGCGCCCTATCACGTGATCCGCAAGCGTTTTGTAAACGGGGCACGCCTGACCGGCTCTCACCTGTGCATCCTCATCATCGCCATGCTCATCGCAAGCATCGGCCTCGATATCGACTCGGACATCGCCATCGTGGGCGCCATGCTCATCTGCCCGCTCATGGGCTCGGTTCTTGCCATGGCATACGGTATTGCCACGCTCGACCGCGAGATTGCCGTCGAGGCCGTCGCCGGCCTCGCGCTGCAAATGGTCTTTTGCCTGGTCACGTCCACGCTGTACTTTAAGCTCTCGCCCCTTGGCACCACCACGGCGGCCATCATCGACAACTCGACACCCACCGTATGGGACCTTGCCGTCGCGCTCGCGGGCGGCTTTGCGGGCGGCCTAGGCAACTCGCGCGATCAGGAGCCTTCGACGCTCATTGCCGGCGTAGCGGTGGCGACCGCGCTCATGCCGCCACTGTGCGCGGCGGGCTACGGCATCGCCATCGCAAGCGGGTCACTGTTTCTCTCGGCGCTTTACGAGTTTGGCATCAACGTGGTCTTTATCGCGCTGGCGGCCGAAGCCGTATTGCTTCTTTTACGTGTGCCGCTCAAGCGCGACCTCAACGGCGACGGCATTGTGACCGCCGAGGAAAATGCCGAGGTCGACGAGCTGTCGCGCAAGGTGCGCCGCCGCATTATTGTGGGCACGGTGATCTTTGCCATCCCCTGCATCGTTATGACGGCGGGGTCTATTGGCTCGGCGCAGGCCGGCGTGCAGGACGGCTACGGCGTCACCGAAACCACGCGCGAGCTTGCCGCGGTGCTGCCGGGCTTTAAAGATTACACCGTCGCCGTCGAGACCTCGGCCACCGAAGGGGACGAAGAAGGCATCGTCGAGCGCGAGATTGTCGCCCATGTGACGACAGGCGAGGCGCTTGGGGCGCACGACCGCCGTGTCGCCCGCAAACTCATCGACCTCAATGTGCCCGAGCTCGATCGCGTGGAGTTCGATGTGAAGTGATGCCGGCGCGGGATGAATGCTCGCACGGACGCAAGTTACGACGAGGCGCAGACGCGATACGGACACGAGCAAATTGCGGGGTGCAGTTCACACCCGAGCCCCGCTCGCTGTTTTATTGCCGTGAATCAACTGTCCGGATCGACATCGCCAGACTCCACCGTAAACGCCGGATCGGTGCTCACAAGATAAAATCGGGTCACCTCAGTATTTCTAATTAGGTAAATCTGCCCCTGATTGCGTCGGCGCGATATATACGCAACGTGAACCGTGCCGAATTCTTCGCCGTTTTCCTTCTTTATTATCAGGATGTTGGGGTCATCCGTACGCTTAAACTGCCCGCCAACGCAGCTGCCGTCTTTGTCGACCAGTTGCCACCGATGGTTATCCTCTTCAAGAAAGGCCAGGGTTTCCAGACTCGTCTTGTCGTCCCGATAGTAACCGTCAATGGCAAACCCTTCGGAAGCGCATTCCTGCATATAGGACGTTTCTCGGCTTATAGCAAACAGCCCTGTAGCGCCCAAGAGCACAGCTAGGCAGACCACTGCAAGGGCTATCGAAATGGCACGGCGACCCATGTTAGCCCAGCCGATAGTTGCTTAACGGAGCGTGAAACATACCTGGAACCTCCGATATCAGGGGGAACGTCGCCAGCAGGCTGGCGACAACTATATGTTTCTGACATCAAACCATATGGCCGCCACTCGCGGAGGGGGCATCGGCGAACGGCGTGTTTTCATACTCCATTGGTCAAACCTGAGCGCGGCCCTACAGCTCGTACTTGTACACGCGGTAGATGTACTTTTCGGCTTCCATCTCGCAGGTGGCGATGGCCAGACCGTAGCGGTCGTCTCGTCGTTTGGCAGATAGGTCACACTGTGCTGGCCTGCGTTGAGCGAAAAATCGCCTTGGGCCTGCAGCAACTTGTCTTCAAAGCCCGAGCCGGCCCAAAAATCGGACAAGCCCACGGAAGGCTGTAGCAAGGTCATTTGCGCAACATATGTACAGCAAAAACGGGTGGTAGCCGGTACGGCTACCACCCGTTCGTCTCATATCCGGCTCGAAGTAGGCCGACTACTTCTTAATGCCGCGTCCCAGGCGCTCAGCGACCGACGCCACGGCACTCTCGTCGACCGAGCCGCAGCTCACGCAGCCATCGTGGGCACGCATCTGGCCGGTGACCTCGTCCATCGCGAGCGGCGCGACCTTCTCAAGCTTAAAGCCCTTACCGGCGCGCATGTTCTCCTTGGCCACGCTAATCATGAGCTTAATGCGGTTGAGCTGGTTGACCTCGGACGCACCGGGGTCGTAGTCCACCGCAACGATGTTGCTCTCGGGATGTTGACGGCGCAGCTCCTTAATCACGGCCTTGCCCACCACGTGGTTGGGCAGGCACGCGAAGGGCTGCGTGCAGATGATGTTGGGCGCACCGTGATCGATCAGGTCGAGCATCTCGGCCGTGAGCAGCCACCCCTCGCCCATGTTGTTGCACACCGAAAGCACCGTACGGGCCTTGTCGGCCATGGTGCCGATGCGCTCGGGTGCCTCAAAGCGGCGGGACTTCTCGAGCATCTCCTCCACCGGCGTGCGCATCCAGTCCACGAGCTTGATGAGCGCCTGCATACCAGCGCGCGTAGTGGCAGAGCTTCCCAGCTCGTCCTTCTGCAGCTCGGCGTTGCTCATGGAGTACAGGAAGAAGTCGAGCAGGCCCGGCACCACGGCCTCGCAGCCCTCGCGCTCGATAACGTCGACCACGTGGTTGTTGGCCGTGGGATGGAACTTGACAAGGATCTCGCCGACCACGCCCACGCGCGGCTTGGTGCCCTCGCCCGCAAGCGGCATGGTGTCGAACGCGCGGATGGCCTCGCGGCACAGCTTGGTGTAGTTGTGGCGGTTGAACTTGGGCGCCAACTTGCGGGCGCGCGCCATGTACTCCTCGTAGAGTGCGTTGGCGGCACCGGGCGTGGCCTCGTACGGGCGGCAACGATAGAGCATCTGCATCATGACGTCACCAAAGAGCACTGCGTAGACTGCCTGCTTAAGCAGTGCCGGCGTAATCTTAAAGCCGGGGTTGTCCTCACCGAGCGCCACGGCCGAAAGCGAGATCACCGGGATCTCGGGGTGGCCGCTCTCGCGCAGGGCCTTGCGGATGAGTGCGATGTAGTTGGTGGCACGGCAGCCGCCGCCGGTCTGGCTGATAACCACGGCCGTCTTGGACAGGTCGTACCGACCGCTCTCGATGGCCTCCATAATCTGGCCCGTCACCAGGATCGACGGATAGCAAATGTCATTGTTCACGTAGCGCAGGCCAGCCTCGACGGCATCGTGGTCGGTCGAGGGCAGCAGCTCCAAGTTGTAGCCGGCACCGCGGAACACCTCTTTGACCAGGTCAAAGTGAATCGGCGCCATCTGCGGGCACAGGATGGTGTAGCCCTCCTCGCGCATCTGCTCGGTAAAGGGCACCTTGGGCCACGCGGTCGAAGCACTCTCGCGCTGAGCCTCGAACGTGTACTTACGGCTCGCGAACGCAGGGGCATCCGTGGAAGGCGCCACCGGCGCGGCGTCGCCTTGCTCGTAGGCCTCGCCCGCGGCCGTGGCATCGGCCAGGCGCTCGGCCTCCTGGTCCTTGAGCGCTGCCATGAGCGAGCGGATGCGGATGCGCGCGGCACCCAGGTTGGATACCTCGTCGATCTTGAGCACGGTGTAGATCTTGCCGCTGGCCTCCAGAATCTCCTGCACCTGGTCGGTGGTCAGGGCGTCCAAGCCGCAGCCGAAGGAGTTGAGCTGAATCAGGTCCAGGTCGTTGCGCATCGTCACAAAACGGGCGACGGCGTACAGACGGCTGTGGTACATCCACTGATCGACGACGCGAATCGGACGCTCGGGCTTTACCAGATGCGCAAGCGAATCCTCGGTAAAGACCGCAAAGCCAAAGCTCGAGATAAGCTCGGGCAGGGCGTGGTTGATCTCGGGGTCGTTATGGTAGGGACGACCGGCGAGTACGATGCCGTGGCCGCCGTGGTCCTCGACCCACTTGAGAGCCTCCTCGCCCATGGTCTGGATGTCCTCGTGGAAACGCGCATCGGCCTCAAAAGCAGCGTTGACGGCGGCATCGACCTCGGAGCGCGTGATCTTGGGACCGCGCACGCGACCGCGACCGGCCTCAGCATCGGCCACACGGTCGACGGCGAGTACCTGGTACAGACGGCGCTTGAGCTCGGTCTTGTCGTGATAGGGCACAAACGGGTACAGGAACTCGATGTTCTGCTCGCGAATCTCGTCGATATTGAGCGCCAGCGCCGTGGGGTAGCTCATGACGATGGGGCAGTTATAGCAGTTGCCGGCCGTCGGATCCTCCTTGCGCTCCCAGCGCACGCACGGCATCCAAATAAAGTCGACATCGCGGTCGATGAGGTTCATCACGTGGCCGTGGCTCATTTTTGCCGGGTAGCACACGCTCTCGGACGGCATGGACTCGATGCCCGCCTGGTAGGTCTTCTTGCTCGACTGGTCGGACAGCTGCACGCTAAAGCCCAGGCGCGTAAAGAACGCGTGCCAGAAGGGGTAGTTCTCGTACATGTTGAGTGCGCGGGGGATGCCGACGGTGCCGCGCGGGGCGTCGTCGGGACTCAGGACCTCGCGGTTAAAGAGCAGCTCGTTTTTCTTTTTGAAAAGGTTGGGGGCCTCGGTCTTCTGCTTTTTATGGCCGGCGCCCTTCTCGCAGCGGTTACCGGTAATGAAGCGCCTGCCGCCGCCAAAGTCGTTGACGGTAAGCTGGCAGTTGTTAGAGCAACGGCCGCAGCGGACATGCTTTTGCGTCACGGTGAGGTGCGCGATGTCCTCGGCCGAAAGGATGGTCGAGGTGCCGTCAGCGCCGGCGCGATCGCGGGCGAGCAGGGCCGCACCGTAAGCGCCCATGCAGCCGGCGATGTCGGGACGCACGGCGTGAACGCCCGTGAGCTGCTCAAACGCGCGCAGTGTGGCATCGGACATAAAGGTGCCGCCCTGGACGATCACCTGGTTGCCGATCTCCTTGGGGTCGCGCAGCTTAATGACCTTGAACAGGGCATTCTTGATGACGGAATAGGACAGGCCGGCCGCGATGTCGCCCACCGTGGCGCCTTCCTTTTGCGCCTGCTTAACGCGCGAGTTCATAAAGACCGTGCAGCGGCTGCCCAGGTCGACGGGAGCCTTAGCATGGATGGCGGCATCGGCGAACGCGCGCACGTCCATGTTCATAGACACGGCGAAGCTCTCGATAAAGCTACCGCAACCCGACGAGCAGGCCTCGTTGAGCATGATGTGCTCGATAACGCCGTCCTTGACGCGCAGGCACTTCATGTCCTGGCCGCCGATGTCCAGAATGAACTCGACGCCGGGCAGGAACGCCTTGGCGCCGCGCAGGTGCGCGACGGTCTCGATCTCGCCGGAGTCGGCCTTAAGGGCCTCGATGAGCAGCGCCTCGCCGTAGCCCGTAGTGGTCACGTGGCCGATGGTGCAACCGGCGGGGATGTGGTTGTAGAAATCGGCCATGATGACCTTGGCCGTGCCCAGGATGTCGCCGTTGTTGTTACCGTACCAGGTGTGCAACAGCTGGCCGTCCTCGCCCACGAGCGCGGCCTTCATGGTGGTGGAGCCGGCGTCGATGCCGATGAACACGCGGCCGGTGTAGCCGTCGAGTTTGCCCTTGGGGACGACTTCCTGGTCGTGGCGGGTCTTGAACTCGGCAAAGTCCTCGTCGGTGGCAAAGAGCGGATCCAGACGCTCGACCTCGGCACCCTGCGTGTCACCCAGGCTGTCGATAGCCTCGATGAGCTGCGGGAACGTGTTGAGCTTGTTGGACTCGTGCGCCATGGCGGCGCCGCTCGCCACAAACAGGTGAGCGTTTTGGGGCACGATACGGTGCTCCTCGTCCAGGTTGAGCGTGAGGTAGAAGCGGTGGCGCAGCTCGGAGAGGTACTGCAGCGGGCCGCCCAGGAAGGCGACGTTGCCGCGGATGGGACGGCCGCATGCCAGGCCCGAGATGGTCTGGGTCACGACAGCCTGAAAGATGGAGGCAGCCACGTCCTCGGGGCGGGCACCTTCGTTGAGCAGCGGCTGGACGTCGGTCTTGGCAAAAACGCCGCAGCGGCTGGCGATGGGATAGATGGTGGTGGCGTTGGCCGCGAGTTCGTTAAGGCCGCTGGCGTCGGTGTGCAGCAGAGTGGCCATCTGGTCGATGAACGCGCCCGTGCCGCCGGCGCAGGTGCCGTTCATGCGCTGCTCGATGCCGTTGTCGAAGTAGATGATCTTGGCGTCCTCTCCGCCCAGCTCGATGGCGACATCGGTGGCCGGGATGAGGGTCTCGACGGCACGCTTGTTGGCGATGACCTCCTGGACAAACTCCAGGTCGAGCCACTGGGACAGCAGCAGGCCGCCCGAGCCGGTAATGGCGCAGGTCATCTGGGCCGTCGGCAGCACGGTCGCAGCGCCCTCGAACAGGTCGCGGGCGCAGGCACGGACGTCGGTGTGGTGGCGCTGGTACTTGGCGTAGACGATCTGGTTGTCGTCGTTGAGCACGGCGAGCTTAACGGTGGTGGAGCCCACGTCGATGCCCAGGTGCAGATTGCCACGAGCGTTCTCGGGGTTGAAGATCGCGCCTTCGGGGGCCTGGGCGGCGGCTACGGGCTCAGCGGCGGTGGCGGGCTCGCTGACGACGGACGTCTCCCCTGCCACGTTCTTGGCATCGGCAACTGCCTCGGCAACTTTCTCGGCAGCCGCGGTCGCGGCCTTCTGCGCGGCGTCCACCACGGCGGGCGCGGCCTCGCGTGCGGCAGCGACCACACGGTCTTTAATGCCCTCGACGAGTTTGCTCATTGTCTCTCCTCTTAGTTGTTGGACTCGACGGTTGCGGTGGTGTCGACCGCGTCCTCGAGCTGCAGGTTCAATAGCTTCATGCCGTATTCCGGCACGTTGATATCGATGGGTTGGCCATACAGGTCGCCGGGGCGCACAAAGGCGATAACCGTCATAATGCGCGCCATGGTCTCGGGCGATTCAGAAAGGTCACGCTCAAACCAACGCTGGATCATGCCGACCTCGGCACTCACGACATAGGTGACGTAGTAGTCAAAGAAGGTGCCCAGCGCCAAGCCCAAAATGCCCGTCTGTGCGCGCGGCACCACGGCCTCGCGTGCGGTATCGATGATCTTTTTAATAAAGGCGGGGTCGCCGCCCGGGCCCAGCAGCGATCCGATTAAATCGCGGTTGGCCGCAAGGTAGCGCAGCAACTCAACCGAACCGGGTGCCGGCTCGAGCTCATCGATGTTGTGATAGAGATCGGGCAGCTGAGCTGCGGTGATGAGCTCAATGCGCTCACGGATCTCGGCCAGCAAGCCGTCCTCGATTTGATTGATAAAGTCGGGGATATCGCGGTAGTGCGAATAGAACGTGCGGCGCGTAAGGCCAGCGCGCTCGGTGAGCGACGCGACGTTAATGCGCGAAAGGTCGCCGCTTTCGGCAAGCTCGCTGGCAAGCGCCTGGCGAAGGGCACGCTGTGAGCGAAGGGACCGGCGGTCGCATTTCTCGAGCTGGGACAAGCGTCCTCCTTGTTACTCAGACTGTGCGCTATTGCACAGTGCGAGTATTATTGCACACCGTGTGCATCAACACGTAAAGGCAATATTTAGGATGTGACGAAGGGCAGTCCCTTTGTCACATCCAGCGACCGCCTAGGTTGTGCCGGTTGTGCCAGGCTTTTAGAGCGGCATTACCGATTGTCCAAAATGTCATTCATGGGTAGAATAGTGTCGACGGCAGCCCAAGTTCTGGAAAGCTGCGCAGCGCCGTTGTTTGCATTAGGGGGTCAACGCCTTAGCGGCGGCGACCCCTTCTGTTGCGCTTCGAACGCTGCTTGAGTGCCTCGGAAAGGCCGACAAGCGCCGTGAAGAACGAGACCAAATCGGTCGTGGGCATCACCTCCCATCAGATGGAGGGCGCTGCCCGACACATGGAGCTGCCGTCAACGATACCGATTCTATCAAAACTTAATTATATATACGAATATATGTTCGCATGCCAAAGGTGCAGGGTTCTCATGAAAAAGGGGCTATCCCTTTGTCACATTATTCGATGACGGTGCGGGAGTTTTGCTTGTGCATGGTGGCGAGCATGTGTTTGGGGACGGCGTGGACCATGCAGCTGCCGATGGTCGCGCTCGCGGCGGCCTTGGCGGCATCGCTTGCGTTTTTGGTCGCGTAGCTGTGGCGGAAGCGTTTGAGCATGGCAATGTCGTTGCCGCCGTCGCCGTAGACCGCGACCTCGTCCTCGGCAATGCCGTAGTAGCCCGCCAGCCAGGACACACTCTCGCCCTTGTTGCACGCCGCGTCCGTGATCTCAAACATCACCGGGTCAAACGGCGCGTTGACTACACGGTCCGAGCGCTCGGCCAAATATGCCTTAAGGTCGCGCTCCAGCTCGGGCGAGGTCACGCGGCAGTTGATCTTGCACACATCGTGGCGAAGGATGTCACCGATCGACTGGTCGAAATACTGTTCCTCGTGATAGCCGCCACGCGCGCGCATGCCGCGCATCACGATGCGCTTGATAGGGCTGTCCTTTTTAAAGCCCGCCTGATGCATCTCGAACGAACCGCTCGAGAACATGCCATCGGGTGTGGAGCAATCAAAGCAAATGTCCGGGAATGCCTTGAGCAGCTCCTCGGTAACCTGCGGATCGATGGTCCAGGTCTTGAGCACCTCGCCATGGCAGTCGCGCACGATGGACCCATTGGAGCAGCAGGCGTCAAGCGCCAGCCCCGTAAAGCCATGCTCGCCGATTGGCAACGTCGAGCGCCCGGTCGCGGGAACCACATGCAGGCCAGCCTCGGTCAGCTCGCGAATGGCGCGGCGGATGGTCCCGTCTGCCTCGTGCAGGGCGTTCAGCAGCGTTCCGTCTAAGTCACTCGCAAACATCTTGATCATGGGCACGCCTCTCCTTCGTCTGCACGATATTGTAGACGAAGGAGAGGCGTGCCCAAACAATGCCGTCCCGGCGCGGCGTACCACCGCCTCCACAAATTCACGGTGCCCCAGTGCGTTAAGACAATCGCCACAAGCGACTTTTCAGCCGATAAAACAGCACCGTCGTCAACGTCAACACCGCCAGCATGCCTGCGAATACAATCGCCGGTGTCCATCGATCATATGCAACCCCGTACGTCAATTGGCCGATAGGTGTTGCGCAGGAAAGGACCATGTAAACGACCGAAAGCACTTTTCCGCAGAGCTCAGTCGGCGCTGCCCGTTGAACAAACGCGATGATTTCAACCGACGCAATGGCTGCCCACACCATGACCCATGCCGAACCAACCGCAAACACGGTGAACACCCATACATCTGTGCCGAACAGTAGCGTGACAATAATCGGTACGACTCCTAAACAGATCATCGCAACATATTGACATATGCCCTTGAAGGAAAAACGATGCGGCCAAATACCGACCAAACCACTGCCGACAAGACCACCTAAGCCCATAGCCACCTCAATAATCCCAACAAAGGATGACTGCATTCCGAGATGCTTTGCAACAATAACGGGAGCACCAATCGTTAACCCAACTAACGCAAGGTTCAAAATAGCCGCAATCAAAAACACAACGAGCAATGATGAGTTTTGAGACAGGTACCGAATCAACTCCCGAAAATCGTTTCGGCGTGTCGTACGAGTCGCGCCGTCTCCCATCGTTTCAGATGAGGCATTTTGCTTGAGTGCGCCCCCGAACAGCAGGGCTGAAATCGTAAACGTCAACGCCGCGGTTTCGCATAGAGTATCGATACCAAAGCACCCATAGACTGCCGTCCCGACTACAGGCCCCAAGATATTGCTCATCATGATTATCTGCGAGACCAACGCAGTGGCACGCTCAACCTTTTCTTGGCCCGTCATGCACACCGCCTCAATTTGAAGCATCGGTTTCAGCAGCGATTGGATGCCATATTGGACGCAAAGCATTGCTGCCACGACAACCGCAAGAGGCAGCGAACGCTTCATGGGGATAAACAGCAGTGATGCAGCCATCAGAACAATGCCGAGTACCACAAGAACCCCGCGATGTCTTCCCCGATCCGCCAAAATCCCGCCAACCGGAGTCGCGAGCACGCCCGGTATGAACGCTATCGCCGCGACGGCGCCATATAACGTTGACGAGCCGCTGCAATCGAATAAGTAAAGCGGACACGCAAAGCACAGTGCTGACAACATTGAATACGCACACAGCTGTGCAACAAGAAGACCGAAAAGCCTGATAGATCGCACTGTATTTTGCGCCAACGAGAGATTGCTCCTCCGCATTCCAGCCATAAGCCTGCCCCCTATACATACCATTAGTATGTATTTAATGACTTGAAAAGGGCAGCCGTGGCTACCCTTACAAATCAATTACATACCGTCAGTATCTATATTACCACCCAGCACGGTTCCATACGTCCCAAATCTGAGCCGTTGTCTGAAGCACTTCATTACCCAAATCGAGCCCCACCGCGGCCGCCATCTGCGCCAAACATTGCGCGCGAGCGAGCATTCGATCCTTGGTCTCGAGCGGACGGAACAGCGGCAGCAGCCAAAGATTCGCCAACAACGATACGGCCTCAGCCGCTTCGCGCGGGCATTTGCACGCAATGGAGCCGTCGGCGATGCCCTCCTCGATCACTGGCAAAAGACAGCCATCGGCCGACTCGTCGAACGAGCCCTGGTACTGCATCGCCAGTAGACGCGAGCTTTTTACCGGATCTGCCGCAGGATGCATGCGTGCCCATAGCTCAATTTGCGGAACGACAGACTCGGGCGCGTACAGTCGCTTGAGCTTTTGGGCTCCGGTCATATTACCGATACCAAGCGTTGAGCGACGGTGCTCAACAATCGGAGCCATTGCCCGATCAAATGCGGCGTTGAAAATCTCCTCTTTGCTCTTAAAGTGATGATAGACAGCACCCTTGGTCATGCCATCGAGGCGGTCGACGATGTCTTGAATGCTCGTCCCCTCATAACCCTGTACGCAGAAAAGCTCCAGTGCCGCGTCGAGAATCTTCGCGACAGTCTCCTCGGGATATTTATTACGACCCATAATCTGTCCATCCGCAATGCAAGTCTTGTGCCTCATTGCGGTATTTTAACGTTGCGGATGGCAGGTGGTCGATCCTACACCGCGGCGGGGCCGTGTTCGCCGGTACGGATGCGGATGACTTCCTCGACCGGCTCGACCCAGATCTTGCCATCACCGACGGCTCCGGTGCGAGCGGCGTTGCAGATGATGTCGACAACGCCATCGACGTGCTCATCGGCGCAGATAAGGGTGAACTGCACCTTAGGGATCGTGTTGACAAGCAACTCGTTGCCGCGCACGTATTCCTTCCAGCCATGCTGTGAGCCGCAGCCCTGCACCTGGTTGATAGTCATACCGCGAACATCAGCAGCAAACAGCGCATCTTTAAGAACCTCAAGCTTCTCGGCACGAACGATCGCCGTAATTTTCTTCATAGTGAATTCCTCTCTTTAATAAAGAAATGAATTGCTCATTCATGTGGCACGGGTTTTCCAAATGCCGCAAACCAACCTCAGAGATCAAAAAGTTCAACTGACTGGTCTTAGCAGGTTTCCCAAGTGCCGCAGATTGCCGTGAAAGAGGAGCGAAGCGTACTTAAGTACGTGAGCGACGATTGAACGGCAAGGTGCGGTGCTTGGGGAAGCTGCTAATCGAGTCCGGAGAACGAGGGATACGCGCTCTCGCCGTGTTGGCTCGCATCCAAGCCCAGCGCCTCGTCGGCCTCGTCCACGCGCAAGCTGCCGTGGAACAGCGCCTTGACCACCGCGGCGATCGCCAAGTCGAGCACCAGCACAATAGCGACCGTTACCACAATGCCCAAAATCTGCGAGATGAGCAGCGAGACGTCGCCCGTGTAGAACAGACCACCCTTACCGGTCCACGAAAGCTCCGGCACGCAGAACAGGCCCGTGAGCACGCCGCCCAAGATGCCGCCGATGCCGTGGCAGCCAAACGCGTCGAGCGCATCGTCGTAGCCGAACTTGGTCTTAAGATGACTGATGGCCAAGTAGCAAACGGGAGAGACGATCAGGCCCATGACCAGCGCCGCCCACGGCTCGACAAAGCCTGCGCCGGGCGTGACCACCACAAGGCCCGCGACCAAACCGGTGCTGGCGCCCACCAGCGTGGGGCGGCCGGTATGCACGCGCTCGACGGCAAGCCACGAGACCATGCCCGCCGCGCTGGCCGTCACGGTGTTGAGAATGGCGAGTGCCGCCACGGCGTCGGCCTTGAACTCGCTGCCGCCGTTAAAGCCAAACCAGCCAAACCAAAGCAAGCCGGCGCCCAACGCCACAAACGGCACGTTATGCGGGCGATAGCTCACCATGCCAAAGCCTCGACGACGGCCGAGCATTAAGCAGAGAATCAGGCCCGTGAGACCGGACGAAATGTGCACCACGTCGCCGCCGGCAAAGTCGAGCGCTCCGATGATGTCACCGATAAAGGAGCCCTCGCCGCCCCATACCATATGGGCGAGCGGCGCGTAGACCACGAGCAGCCAAATGCCCAGGAAGGCCGTCATGGCACCAAACTTAACGCGGCCGGCCAGGCTGCCCGTGACGATAGCAGCCGTGATCATGGCAAACGCCATCTGGAAGGCGATGTTGATAATCTCCGGGTAGACGGCGCCGTCCGACGCGGTGCCCTCAGCCGCCTGCAGCACCTGGTTGAGCACCGGCAGGCACAGCAGCTGGTCAAGGCCTCCAATAAACGGGCTGGAACCGTCGCCGCCGTAGGCCAGCGACCAGCCGGCAACAATCCACAGCACGCCAACCAGGCCAATGGCGCCAAAGCACATAAGCATGGTGTTGATGACATTTTTGCGCCTGGACAGGCCGCCATAGAAAAACGCCAGACCCGGTGTCATTAAAAACACGAGCATGGTGCAGATGAGCATAAACGTTGTCGATCCCGTATCGTACATTCGCTCCCCCTTGATCGCATGAACGTTGTCGGCGCCCATAATGCGGCCGAGGGGCAACTGGTGTAGACCAGATACGGCGTTGTTAAACGCTGCGTTGTCGAATGGAAACGGTGCCGCAATCTTGGAAACGGCGCGGCAACGGACGCGAAACGAACGGGAAATACGCGAGCAAAGAAGCCGTGAGCGCGCCCGTCCCGGCTAGTGGCGGAACAGCTCGCGGGCTCGGTCGCGGAGATTAGTTGCTCGAATGACGCCTTCGTAGCGATTGATGCGCAGACGCGGGAAGGCGTTAAAGAAGCGTAGGTCGCGGCGGCTGAGCGACACGCTTGGCACCGGACGGCTCATGCGCTTGCCGGCAAGGCGACGACTGAGCGACGGACGCGGCATGTTCGGCGCGGCATCGGCCACGCGGCGGGCGGCAAGCGCCAGGCCGCGAGCACCATCCGCGATAAACGTCGGCATCGAAGCCTTCTCGCGCAGGGCATCGAGCGCGGCGTCACCCAGCTCGGCCAGCCACGCGTTAACGGCACGGCTACGGATGTGCGTCTGTGCCACCGAGTCAATCGTAGAATCGGGAATACGTTCGAGCATTGAGTCCGAGGCATCGGCAAGCGACTCATTGATGCGGTCGGCAAGGTCGGCCCGGACGCGCTCCAGCTGATCGGACAGACGCCGCCAGCTCGCCAGCGAGCACAACGCGTCGACCATCATCGCGACCGCGACGATAAAGGCGGACAGCCGCACAATCAGCACCGGCAGATGACCAAGCAGCCCCAGCAATGCCGGCTCCACTAAACGGCAAATGCACAGCGCACCCAGGCCAAACGCGCATGCCCAGTACAGGCAAATGCGTCCGTGCAAGTTAAACGGCAGGTGCGAGTAATCCCAAAAGCGAGCGCCCGTTGTTTTTTCCAACAGCACGCCTACGCTGTACTCAATCACGCTGCATACGAGCGCCGCGGCGACAAACTGGCTCGAGGCATCCGGAATCCCGCGCAGCAAAAGCCAGCAGGCAATGCCGCCCGCGCCATAGATGGGGCAGCACGGCCCCAGCAAAAAGCCGCTGTTGGCAAATCGTCCGTGATTGAGCATGGCGCATACTGTCGACTCCCATGCCCAACCGCAAAACCCGTAAAAGGCAAACGAGAGCACCAGTGCCGAGAGTGGGCAGGTGGCAAGCGTCGCGCCGTCAAATGCCATGTCGATCGCGGTCCCCACCGTCTACCCTCTCCTCTTTTCGCTCGATTCGCCACTCACGTCATCGTCCGCCTCGTCCTTGCGCCGCAGACGACCGGCGACCGTCTCGCGCAGAGCGCACCATTTATCTGCCAGGCATACAATCCAAGCCTCACGACACGTCGGCGGCACTGGCACCAGCGGAAACATATGCCGCACGATAATATTCCGTTCGCGCGGCGTCAGCTCAAAATCTTCCTCCGCACGTGCCAGGGCAAAAAACGGGTGACGAAAGCCATGCAGCCGATGGCTTGGGTCGGGATCGTGCCAGTCATAGAGAAAGTAATCGTGCAGCAGGGCCCCGCGCAGCAATGAAGCACGGTCGACCGAAATGCCAGCACGGCCCAAGCGCTCGGCAAAGGACAGGCTCGCCCGCGCTACTGAAGTCACATGTGCATAGACCGTCACGTCGCCATGCTGGATAAACTCGTGTGTCAGGTCCAAGCGGCCCGCCTGGGCCAGCTGGCGGGCGGCATAGTCGACCTCGTGCGCGATTTCTTCGGCACGAACGGCATCGGACATGCTGCCTCCTTCCAGCGACTCACGGCGACAAGCCACGGCCTGTGCACAATCGATAAAACATCATGGAACATATCAGTATGGCATCGGACAAAACGTTTTGCCCCACCAGTTGGCGAATTACCGCGCCGCCGTCACATATCAAACGCCAAAATGTGCGAGACTGTCTTGTGCAATTGTGCCGGCCGAGGGAGTGCCGGCGCACGATTCGCATGGAGTAACCCACAACGATGCTGCTTACGCAAACGACAACGCCCGAGGACGTCAAGGCTCTTAATCGCGCCGAGCTCCCGCAGCTCTGCGGCGAGATCCGCCAGGCAATCCTCGAAAGCTCCGCCGCCGTCGGCGGGCACGTTGCCCCCAACTTGGGCGTCGTTGAGCTTACGGTTGCGCTTCATCGCGTATTTGACTCCCCCATCGACAAGATTGTCTTTGACGTTTCGCACCAGACCTACGCCCACAAGGCGCTGACCGGGCGCGCGTACACTTATATCGATCCGGAGCGTTATGGTGAGGCTTCTGGCTTTGCCAATCCCGACGAGTCCGAGCACGACCTGTTCGCCATGGGTCACACCTCGACCTCGGTGAGCTTGGGCTGCGGCCTGGCGCACGCTCGTGACCTGGCGGGCGATGCATACAACGTCATTACCGTTATTGGCGACGGCTCGCTTTCGGGCGGCCTGGCGTTTGAGGGCTTTAACAATGCCGCCGAACTCGATAGCAACCTAATCATCATCGTCAATGACAACGACCAGTCCATCGCCGAGAACCACGGTGGCCTCTATCGCAATCTGGCCGAGCTGCGCGCCAGCAACGGCACCTGTGAGCGCAACGTTTTCCGCGCGATGGGGCTCGACTACCGCTACCTGGACGCCGGTAACGACGTGTTGGCCCTCGTCGACGCGTTGCAGGAACTGCGCAATATCAATCATCCCATCGTGCTGCACGTTTCCACCGCCAAGGGCAAGGGCTTTGAGCCAGCCCAGAGCGATCCCGAGCGCTGGCATCATGTGGGGCCCTTCGATATGGCAACCGGCCGCAAACTTTGCCCGGGCCATCCGAGCGAGCCTGCGCCGCGCACCTATGCCGACATTACGGGCGAGGCGCTCAGCGCCGCCATCGAGCGCGATCCGCAGGTCGTTGGCATCACGGCCGCCACGCCCTACATCATGGGCTTTACACCCGAGCTTCGCGCTGCCGCTGGCAAACAGTTCGTCGATGTGGGCATTGCCGAAGAGCATGCCGTAACCTTTGCCACCGCGCTTGCGCGCTCGGGCGCTAAGCCGGTCTTTGGCGTGTACGGTACGTTCCTGCAGCGCGCCTACGACGAACTGTGGCACGACCTGTGCCTCAACGACGCCCCCGCAACCATCCTAGTGTTTGGCGCGTCGATCTTTGGCACCACGTCCGAGACGCACCTTTCGTTCTTTGATATTTCCATGCTGGGCGGTCTTCCCAACATGCACTACTTGGCGCCGGCCTGCATGGAGGAATATCTGTCCATGCTGAACTGGTCGCTCGATCACCGCGAGCATCCCGTGGCGATCCGCGTACCGGGCATCGGCCTGGTAAGCCGTCCCGACCTTGCGCCCGCCGAAGACACCGACTACAGCGCCGTTCGCTACAACGTGGTGCGCCGGGGTCGCGACGTTGCCGTGCTCGCACTTGGCGATTTCTTTGAGCTGGGCGAGCGCGTGACAAACCGCTTGGCTGCCGAGTACGGTATCGAGGCCACGCTCGTCAACCCGCGCTATGCAACCGAGCTTGACCGCGAGTTCCTCGACAGTCTCGCCGCCGAGCATCGCGTTGTCGTCACCCTCGAGGACGGCATCTTGGACGGCGGCTGGGGCGAGCGCGTCGCGTGCTATCTGGCCTGCACGCCTGTGCGCACGCGCACCTTCGGCATCGCCAAAGGCTTCCCCGACCGCTACGACCCCAACGAGCTGCTCGCTCAGAACGGCATGACGGTCGAGAACATGGCCGCCGAAGCCGTAAGGCTACTCAACGAGTAAAAAACCTCCGCAAGGGAAGCACCCCTGCGGAGGTTTTTGTTTTCACAGCTCAATTATCTCAATCTGTAACATCTAGGGCCCGAATTCCCGTCTAACTGTTACAGATCTAGATAAGACGTCTTAGTCCCAGACCTTTGTCTCAATCTGTAACAGATAGAGACCTTTTGGCCCTCCAGATGTTACAGATTGAGACAAAACAGCGAGGCGGGCCGCCACATCTGCAAGAACCACCACAAAGGTGCCTGTCCCCTTTGTAGTGGTTTTAAGTCATGGTCGGTGCGAAAAACGAATAACCGTTCATACGCGATCTCCTTACTTATATATGCGTCGCGTTGCCGCCATTATAGCGACCGCTGTGATCGATCATGCCGTCTGCAAAACGCTATTTCAGCTGCAATATTCGACGTTTGCCCAGATAAAACCTGCCAAAATAAACCTGTCCCTTTTTAGTAGGTACAATAACCCATAAGGTAAGTATGTTTCTGAGTTATTTCGTGTTGACCCATTTGAGCGCGATAGGGTATAACTCTACTCAACCGCTAGGGATTTTATTGAGAAAGGTGTTCTACCATGAGCAAGAACCTCTCCCAGCAGGTCGTTCTCGACCGCCGCGGCTTCGTTGCCGCCACCTTCGCAACCGTCGCCGGCCTTGGTCTTGCCGGCTGCTCCGACACCAGCGCCGAGGCCGACAAGGGTTCCGCCGCCGGTTCCTCCAAGAGCTCCGAGGATACCGAGGCTTCCACCACGCTCGACGCCAAGGCATTCGACAAGCTCGTCGGCAACGGCCCCAAGGCCGATGACGATGCCGTCGCCGCCAGCACCTGGGCCACGGCCGTCAAGGACGCCGGCGTCTTTAAGATCGGTGGCGTTCAGACTTCCACGCTCTTCTCCCTCCTCAACGAGAAAGACGGTCAGACCCGTGGCTTCGATGCCGGTATCGCGCAGCTCCTGTCCAACTACATCCTGGGCGAGAACAAGGTCGAGATCACCCAGGTGACCTCCGACACCCGTGAGTCTGTCCTGCAGAATAGCCAGGTCGACGCTGTCTTTGCCACCTACACCATCACTGACGAGCGCAAGAAGCTCGTCTCCTTTGCCGGTCCCTACTACTACACCCAGCAGGCTATCCTGGTGCTCGCCGATAACGACGACATCAAGAGCGTCGACGACCTGGCCGACAAGAACGTCGCCGTCCAGTCTGGCTCCAACGGCCCCGCCATCCTGGAGGAGTTCGCTCCCAAGGCCAGCCAGCAGGAGTTCAAGACCGACGAGGAGGCCCGCCAGGCACTCCAGCAGGGCCGCGTTGACGCCTATGTCATCGATAACAACATGCAGCAGAGCGCCCTGGTCCGCGAGCCCGGTAAGTACAAGATCGCCGGCAAGCCCTTCGGCAGCAAGGAGCCCTATGGCATCGGTCTGCCGCTCGATTCCGACGGCGTCGCCTTTGTCAACGACTTCCTTAAGAAGATCGAGGACGACGGCACCTGGACTGAGCTGTGGCAGATCTGCATCGGTGACCGTACGGGCGACACCAATGTTCCCGAGCTGCCCGAGATCGGCGCCTAGGCAGCGAGCCTGGTAACGGCCGCAACGAAACCATACGGAAACGCATGATGCGCTTTATTGCGGTAAACTGTTTCCTCACTGAGTTGTCGGGGCTTCCGTACACACGGGAGCCCCTTTCCTTACCGGCGGGAGGTCCGCATGAGTCTCTCCGAGCTCTGGTCGCTCTATGGCCAGAACTATATCGACGCGCTGCTAGCAACCTGGGGCATGACGCTTGAGTCGTTTGCCATCGCCATGGTGCTGGCCGTCGCCGTCACCGTGATGCGCGTGTCGCCGCTCAAGCCGCTGCGCGTCTTTGGCGACCTGTATGTCCAGGTCTTCCGTAACATCCCCGGCATCGCGCTGCTTATCATCGTCGTCTACGCGCTGCCGCCGCTCAAGGTCGTCCTGCCCTACCGCACCTGTGTTATCGTCGCCACGGTCCTTTTGGGCTCGGCCTTTGGCTCCGAGAACTTTATGAGCGGCATCAACACCGTCGGCGTCGGTCAGGTCGAAGCCGCCCGTTCGCTCGGCATGAGCTTTAACCGCATCCTCGCCAAAATCGTGATTCCGCAGGCGCTGCGCTCGAGCGTGCTGCCCATGACGAACCTCTTTATCGCCGTCATGCTCACTACCGCCTTGGGCAGCCAGGTGCCGCTTAAACCGCAAGAGCTCACCGGCGTGGTGAGTTACATCAACACGCGCTCGCTCGGCGGCGTCGCCGCGTTCTTTATCTCGGCGCTCGGCTACCTGGGCACGGCCTTTGTGGTGAGCCACATTGGCAACTGCATCGATAAGAAGGTGAGGATCCTCCGATGAGCAAGCACTCCTCCCCTGCGCTTACCATGCGCGATGCGCTCTACGAGGCTCCCGGCCCCAAGATGCGCGCCAAGATTCGCATCGGCACCGCCATCTCGCTCGTCGCCGTCGCCGCGCTCATCGCCCTGGTACTGCAGCGCTTTTATGTGACCGGCCAGCTTTCGGTCCACTATTGGTATTTCTTTACGCACCTCACCACCTGGAAGTTCTTGCTTGCCGGCTTTGAGGGCACCGTTAAAGTCGCACTCACCGCCGGCGCCATCGCGCTGGTGCTGGGCCTGGCCCTTATGCTCGGCCGCACGAGCGACATTAAGCCGCTGCAGCTGGTCTGCCGCGTGCTCACCGATTTCTTCCGCGGTGTGCCGAGCCTGCTGTTTATCTACTTCTTCTTTTTGGTGCTGCCCCAGTACAAGATCGCGCTACCGTCGTTTTGGATGCTCACGCTTCCCGTCGCACTCGCCGCAGCCGGCGTACTTGCCGAGATCTTCCGCGCCGGCGTCAACGCCGTACCGCGCGGGCAGGTCGAGGCGGCCCAGGCGCTCGGTCTCTCCAAGGCTAAAACCACCTTTAAAATCGTATTGCCCCAAGCGATTCGGTTTATTATTCCGTCGTTGATCTCACAACTTGTAGTCGTGGTCAAGGACACCACCGTCGCCTATGTGGTGAGCTATCCCGACCTGATGCAAAATGCCCGCGTGCTCATTACCAACTACGACGCCCTCGTGTCGGTCTACCTGGTGATCGCAGTCATCTACATCCTCATCAACGTCGCGATCAACAAGGCCGCTGTCTATGTTTCGCACAAGACCGGCGCGACCATCATCCGCTAACGCTTTACCATTTCGAGTCATAAGGAGCCGAGCACCATGGCACAGAGCACCTCTTCCACCGGCAATCAGCCGCTGATCGAGCTCAGACACGTCGATAAGCACTACGGAGATCTGCACGTCCTCAACGACATCAATCTCTCAGTCGACCGCGGCGAGGTCGTCGTTGTGATCGGTCCTTCGGGCTCGGGCAAGTCGACCATGTGCCGCACCATCAACCGCCTGGAAACCATCGACTCGGGCGAGATCCTCATCGAGGGCGAGCCCCTACCGCAGGAAGGCAAGGACCTTGCCCGCATGCGTGCCGAGCTGGGCATGGTGTTTCAGCAGTTCAACCTGTTCGCACATATGACCGTCCTGCAGAACGTCATGCTGGGACCGGTCGATGTGCTGGGCGTCTCCAAGGACGAAGCCCGTGAGCGCGCCATGGACCTGCTGGGCCGCGTGGGCGTGGCCGAGCAGGCCGATAAGGTGCCCGCACAGCTCTCGGGCGGCCAGCAGCAGCGCGTAGCCATCGCCCGCTCGCTTGCCATGCAACCCAAGGCCATGCTCTTTGACGAGCCCACGAGTGCCCTCGATCCCGAGATGATCAACGAGGTGCTCGAGGTCATGGTCCGTCTGGCCCAGCAGGGCATGACGATGATCGTCATCACGCACGAGATGAACTTTGCCCGCCGCGTAGCCGACCGCGTCGTGTTTATGGCCGACGGCCAGATCGTGGAAACCGGCACGCCCGACGAGTTCTTCGACCACCCCCAGACCAAGCGCGCCCAGGACTTCCTCAACTCCATCAAGGGCCACTAACCCAATTGCCACGCGGGCAAATTCATCAGTAACGTTTGCCCCGCGCCACCCATGCGCCCTGTCACCTTCAGATTCGAAAGCAACACCTATGATCGGAACCCATACCTCCTCGTCCTATACCCCGCACGTCGACGTTGCCCCCGCCGACCGTCCACTCATCCTGGTGGCGCCGCGTTGGGAAGGGGCAAAGCCGTTTTTAAGCGAGACGCTCTCCCCCAACGAAGAAATCGCAAGTGTCTTTGTCGATGCCATCCTTGCCGCCGGCGGCCTGCCGCTGCAGATGTCCATCACCGAGGACATTGAGGTCATCCGTCATTACGTCGATATCGCCGACGGCATCGCCATTCCCGGCGGCCCCGATGTCAATCCCAAACGTTGGGGCGACGATCGACCCTACGACCCCACCCTCTGTTGCGAGATTCGCGATAGCTTTGAGTTTAAGCTGGTCGACGAGGTGCTCCGCGCCAAAAAGCCGCTCTTTACCACCTGCCGCGGTACGCAGCTACTCAACGTCGCCACCGGCGGCACCCTGTGCATGGACGTGCCGAGCCTGGGCGCGCGCGAGGGTCGCACGCAGTGGCGCCATACCCACGTGCTCAACGATCCCGTGCACCCCGTCGAGGTCATGCCGGGCTCGCTGCTGGAGCGCGCGGTTGGCGGGCACAGGCTGATCCAGACCAACTCGGCACATCACTGCTGCGTCGACCGCCTGGGTAAGAGCACGCGCTTGGTCGCCAAGGCAACCGACGGCGTTCCCGAGTGCATCGAAGTCGAAGGCCAGCCTTTCTGCCTGGGCGTGCAATGGCACCCTGAGTACACGTGGAAGACGCTCGAGACCGACTTTAACCTGTGGAAGTCGTTTGTCGAGGCAGCGGCCAAGGTAAAGCAGGCCCGCTAGCTCGCGAACCACTCAGGTTAAAGCCTCCTAAGCCAGGGGGGGGCGGACACCAGCTACGGTGCCCGCCCCCCCTGAATTTGATATGCTCGGTATGATTATCCCTCACAAACAATCAAAGAAATCTCGACCGCAATCGGTCTACGGTAAAGCAAATGGCAAAAACGCTTGCTACGTTTATTAGGCAGTCAATTAGAATCGAAATGCATTGACTATTCCCCAACGGGGTCACGCCACAAATCCACATGAGCATCGAGGCTGGAAGCGGAAGCATGGAATTGGCCCCGATCTGTATGTAGATCGCTACAACGTTGACAAGCAACAGCATGCCAATCGGACCGAAGCCGGACCCAAAATAGGAAACAGCGATCACGCAACAGACCACGTATGCAAGGCAGGCAGCGGCAGCAAGAACAAGTCGATAGCAAAATACATGCAGGTTGAAATACTGCTGAGCATCCAGAACGATTGCGCAGTTAAGACAGTACAAAACGACACTCGACAGGATAAACGCGACCAAAAGGGCGAGGGATGACAGTATCGCCCGCGCAACAGTAGCGCACACCCGCTTCCCTCCCCGAGCCGCCGACAACCCCCACGGTTCCTCAATAAAGCCCGAACTGACAAAGCGCGGCACAATGCAAGCCGCGATGAACGGAAAGAACAATGCATGAGCCAACGGGGCTACGTTGAACAGCAGACCGCGAAAAACCTCTGCATTACCAAATAGAAGGACATCCTCTGCCGATAGCCGAAGCGTCGGGTCTGGGAAAAAGCCCAAGAAACTGTTCTCACGGAGGCTACAGAACCACATCGGGAAAGAATTAAGCTGCAATGCCACCATGCACGCATAAATTACCAAGATGACGGCGTACACCCATTTGCTCACATGCTTCAATTCTGACTGGAGAAGTCTTTTAATCTGACGAGCCATTGAGCACACCCCCAGCGCGAAAGCTCACGAGAGCGTAAATCAATACCGATAGACAACTGGCTGCCACGCCATATTCCAGAAGTATCAGCTGACCCATATCGCTATACCCAAGGGCACATCCGACTCCAAGGTACGGCCCTGGAAGGAGGAAGATCCATCGCAAGGATGGTATGGGCGTCTGAAGGTAAGTTCCGTAGAGCGTCAAGCTCATGACAAATCCGATTATTGCCACAGCCCCGCTAAATACGGCGCTGCTTGTAATCCGATAGATGGTCACCGTCTCCAACGCAACCGATATCACCAATACGGCGTTGATTATCATCGCAGGCAAAAATGCAGCCAGCATGTCGTGCGCACAGCTTTGCCCACCACGTATTATGGCTATTGCAAAAAGAAGAAGGCAAAGCGCACTATATGCTGCGCCAATTATTAAAGCAGACGAAAACACATGTGCTAGGACCCCATTAAAGCGGGTAAGACCTCTTGCTGAAGAAATTCGGTATCCCTCTTCATAGCCGCGCTCCTGTAAAATCGCCAGGCAAACGATGAGCGGAACGAACAGAGAGGTGCCGGCAAAAGCACTGCGCACAAGGGACTCATCGGGTGCAGAAGGATCAATTACATTCCAGCAGAAGCCAATATCCTCCCCAAAAACGCTATTGCCAAAGGCGAGCAACGTTGTTCCGTTTTTTAGAAAGATGCCGAAGAGAAGGCCGAACGCCAGCATAAGCGCAAGACCAAACTTCGCCGGAAACATCCTGTGCAAACGCATCATATCTGCCTTTACGGGATGGATCGCCCGCTTCATAGCGAGACCGCCTTCATCAAGCGCCTGTAATACTCTTTTAGGGACGACGCCTCATCCCTTATGACGTCCATCGATTCCTTTTTCAGCAGTTCGCCGTCATGAAGAAACAGGCAGCTTGTTGCAACCGATGCCAACTCATCCAAATCATGGCTAGAGATGAGCATGGTCTTACCCTGTTCTCGATTCAATCGACCGATAAGGGTCCATATACTCTCGATGCCCAGCGGGTCCAACCCGTTTGCTGGCTCATCAAAAATAAGCAGATCAGTGTCACCCAACAAAGCCGTAGCTATATCCAGCCGCCGTTTCATTCCCAGAGAAAAACTGCTCACGCTCTTTTTCTCTTCGACGTCCAGCCCGACTAGGCTCAAAACGCGAGGAATCTCACGATTCGCATCAAGCCCCCATTCCAAACATCGGATTTGGAGATTCTCAACCGCACTGAGGGATTGGTATGCTCCGCTGGAATCTGGCACATAGCCGACACGCGTCCGCATCAAGCCAAGCTCTCTTTTTGATTTGCCTCCAAAGAGCTCCACGCTCCCCGACGATGGCTCGCAGAGGCCCAAGACGATTTTAATAAGCGTGCTTTTGCCCGCACCGTTTACACCGACAAGGGCACAGAGCTCAGACTGATGCACCTCGAAGGAAACGTCATGCAAAACGCGCCGTTTCCCGTAGCGCTTTGACACCTTTGATAGCTTTATCGCTGATGCACTCATTGGCCTCCCGTTCTGCTTGATAGCAAAACCGCTGCTGCCAGACTGTCGCCTGGCAGCAGCCGCAACTGCTAGAGATTAACTAAACAGAAGTTTTTGCTGCAGTTATTGACGCAAGTGCGTGCTCCACAGAATGTCTTGCAGTAACCGTTGCACCCACCACCGGGGTCCACATAACTCGGTTTGACAATCCAGCTCATATCGTTCCTCCTTTCTATTATCGCTTTTACTTTGTGTTATTGTTTATCGATAACTTATATTTGTCAAGATAATTTAAAGAGATGGGGCCCGCGCTAGACACGGGCCCCATCACACCAATATCTCGTTTTAGCTGCTCGCTATATGCTACTCGTCGCTCAAATCTACAGCAAAGACTGATGTCGGAAGCGACGCCTCATTGCCTCCACCATTCCGCATCTGTCTCACGACATTTTTTGCACGCTCAACAATAAGCTCCTCAAGCTCTTTCTCACTCACCCGCCGAATAATATCTCCCGGTTGACAGTCAAGTTCATCGCAAATATCGAGAAGCGTCTTAAGGCGAATAGCTTTTATCTTTCCGTTTCTAAGCTTTGAAATATTAGCCGGAGTATGCCCCGTCGCCCGAATCAGATCAGCGCTGGTCTTTCCGGTCTTAAGCAGCTGCGTCTCAAGCTCGATGATGAGATAGCTCATGTTTCCTCCTACACAAGCTCGTCAGACTGCTCTTGGAGCAGCGAGGCATAACTCCAGATCGCCGAGATACACAGACAGACAGCCGCGCCGATAAGCGACCCCGCATCAAAGGCAACGCCTTGGCAAATCTCAATAACGAAGGAATGAGGCACGACGTAAAGCTCCAGCCCACCAATGGTAAGATTGACCGATCCGTAGGCACCAATAAGCGAAACCGCGGCGTTAACAGCAAAGGCAAGCGCAAGAACACGGATAAGCCGCACATGCGTCTTGGTAAAGGGCGAGACGCCTCGCGAGATGTTACGGCTGATCCCACACAGAACGACAAGCGAAATACCCACGACGAGTGCCAGGCACAGTCCGCTTGGGATAACGATGCACCCGCCATCGAGAAGCGTCACGACGCCGAAAGAATCGACAGAAGCAACGTTTGCAACCGCATACCAGATCACGTAAACAACCAACGCGGCAAAAGCGACGAGCATCCCTGCAAAAACGGCTGCCATGCAAAAGCCAAGCTTCCTGATATTTTCGCCCGCTTTGGCCATACGCTGAACGCTGTTAGACATACACTCACCCTCATCGACTCTATCGTTATTCGAACAGTTTATCGAACAACGATATTGATTGCATGCGGAAAGCCCCGCCAGTGCGCATAGCCCATTCACTAATCAGAAGGGGTGAGAGTGGATTTTTGGACACGTATCGAACGAGAGTGGATAATCTCCCACTTCGAGGCCACCACCGGGCCTAAAACGGGAGATTATCCACTCTCATAGTCATCAAGGCTCGCAAGCTCTTATTCGGCCGCCTCGCGCAGGGCCGACATCGTAGCCGCATATTGCTGCTGCAACGCATGCATTCCCTCGCGAGCGCCGTCAACGGCATCGGCGCCGCGCAGCGCATCGGTCACCACAACCGCCGGCTCGTACAGATTATCGAATCCCAGGTTCTGGCTCACGCCCTTGAGCGTATGCACTGCCATAAACGCACCTTCAGCGTCTCCCGCCGCCATGGCAGCCTCCAGCTTGTCCATGCTCTCGTCATCCAAAAACTTGAGGGCAAAGCGGGCAAGCATTTCCTCGCCCATCAGCCGAGCGCACGCGTCATCATAATTGGCGCCGATCTTCTCATACGCCTCACGCATGGAAATCATGGGTTAAAAACTCCTTTGGTCAAACTAAATCGTGGGAAACGCGACGACGTCAGCGGGGCGTGCCAACGTCTCGGCAATTTGGTCCTGCACCTCGAGCAGGCAATCGAGCAGCAACGGGTTAAAGGTACCGCACTTACCGTCCAGGATCATCTGGATAGCCTCCTCGTGCGGGATGGCATCCTTGTACACGCGCACGCTCGTCAGCGCATCGTACACGTCGGCCACCGAAACCACCTGTGCGGCAATGGGAATTTCGTCGCCCTTAAGGCCATCGGGATACCCCTTGCCGTCCCAGCGCTCGTGATGCCAACGCGCAATCTGGTACGCATATTCCATAAGCGCATTGCCGGCGTGATGGCTACCCAGCTCAAGCAACATGTCGGCGCCGATCGTGGTATGCGTCTTCATAATCTCGAATTCCTCGGGCGTAAGGCGTCCGGGTTTGTTGAGAATCGCATCGTCAATCGACATCTTGCCGATATCGTGCAGCGCCGAAGCCAGGGCAATCGTGGAGCGCTCCTCATTGTCGAGGGAGATCGCGCCGCTACGCTGGACCAGACAGCCAAGCAGCAGCTCGGTCAGCTTTTCGATGTTCGTAACGTGCCTGCCGCTCTCGCCGTTGCGAAGCTCCATGACGCCGGCCATGATGTCGATGAGCATGCGACTGTTCTTGACGCGCTCGTTGTACTGCTGGGACAGCAGGTTCGTCAGGCGGCGCTGTTTGGCGTATAGGCGGATGGTGTTGCTTACACGGCGGCGCACGACACGGGAGTCAAACGGGCGGTTGATATAGTCCGAGGCGCCCAGCTCGTACGCGCGCAGAACCGCATCATCGGAATCTTCGCTCGAAATCATGATGACAGGCAGATTATCGATACCCGATCGGCGCGACAGATCGGCCAGCACCTCAAAGCCACTTATGCCCGGCATGACAATGTCCAGCAGCACGAGCGACAACTCATCGCCATAGCGGTCGACCATGTCGAGCGCCGTACGACCGTTGTCGGCCTCGAGGATGCAATACTCGTCCTTGAGCATCTCGTTGAGAATGGCTCGGTTCATCTCGGAGTCATCGGCGATAAGCACCAATGGCTTTTCGCTTTGGAAGGCCTCGATGGAATCGGCATCGGTCACGACCGTACCGGCTTTTGCCTTAGCGCGGCTCAGTAACTGGACAGCGCGGCCAACGCCCCCATCGACCGTCTCGCCATGAATGCGAACGCCACCAACACATGCCGTCAAGCTCACGTACTCATGGCCCGGAATAATCGTGGCATGAACGGCGTCGGATACCTGATGCAGGCGACGGGTGAAGTCATCGGAGGGAATATTGGGCATGACGACCACAAACTTGTCGCAGCCATAGCGCACAAGCTCGTCAGTCGAACGAATTCCGCTGCGTATGGCCGTCGCCACAGCACCGAGTGCAAGGTCGCCGGCATGACGGCCACACGTATCGTTGAAGACCCTAAAATCATCAAGGTCGATCACCGCAACGCCGGCATTCATGCGGGCGTTGCGGAGCTTTTCCTCGTAATATCGGCGATTGCGCACACTCGTCAGCACGTCGGTGTAGACAAGGTCCTCTTCTGCAGCCTCTTGCTCATTGATCGGACGCACCATCAGCAGGACGTGAGGCTCGCCCTCGACCTTCAGAGGGCGCAGGCGAGCGCGGTACTCAGTACCATCACTGAGCAGTTTCTCCGACACCTCATCGGAGTCTGCCAAGGCCTCAAGACTCGACTGGCGCAAACAAGGACACCGATCGCCGGCGAGCAGGCAGTTAGGCTCGCTCTTAATCTGATCGACCGACAGCAAACGCACCACGGGGTAGGTCTTCGCGACGCGGGCGACCTCGGCGGCAGCCTCCTCGTCAGTTAGATTTGCCTCGTGATTATTGAGCATATGGGGCCCTTTCTATCGTCACACACGGCAACGGTGCATACCAAATGGTACAAGGGTAACATCTAACAGCTGCAGGCAAACGCGCGATTATCGTTGCATTTTATGACCTAGCAAACGGCGGTAATGGAGCCGCGAGCGCGCGGTTATGGGTGCATTCGTTAACAATGAAGAAACGCTAACAGTCCCCTCCCCACAGGTCATCGAACGAGCTAACGCCCCAAGACATCGCGAACGGCGTTTGCCGCCGTAACGGGGCGATCGCGCAGACCGTTATGCGCGCCCGGGATCGTCACGAGGGGGCAATCGAGATATTCGGCAGCCGCTCGCGTACCAGCCTCGCGGGGCGTACCGACCGAAAGCTCGCCCAAAAACACGGCCGACACCGCCTTTGACGCGCGGGCGCGCTCCCAGTCGGGAGCATATGTCATATTTGTTTCGTATTCATTGGCCATGAAGCAGCGGCCATTGCGCAGGGCATGTTTGGCTTCCGCTTCGGTCGTCCCAGGGGCCTCGGGGTCCAAGTCGCCGAGGGCTCCCAAGAAAAGCCGGAGCGCCCTTGAAACCTTTCCAGCCGCAATCATATCGAGCAAAACCGGAGCTGCGCCCATGCCGACGCCTTCGGCCGACACAGCTGGCTCGTGCAGAATCGCACGGGCGACGAGATGGGGTTTGGTGCGAAGAAGCTCCAGCGCCACCAACGTACCGGCGCTGTGCGCAAGCACATTTGTCGGAGCGCCAACGTGTTCGATCACAGCTTGCAGGTCGGCGGCCTGGGCGGCAAGATCATAGCTGCCGTCTGCCGCTTCGCTGCTGTCACCACAGCCGCGGCGGTCGTAGGCAATTACGCGGTAGTTGCGGCTGAGCTCACAAGCGATGCCGTCGAAAAATGTGCCGTCGACACAAGCTCCGTGCACGCACACCAAAGCAGGAGTATCAGGCGACACATCCGGGCCGGCATATTCGCGACAGGCGATCGTGGCTCCCGCATTCTCGACCGTAAAATCCATGTTGTGCCCCCATCATCAACGCCCATCCAGTTGCACGTCAGTACGGTTGGATGGACCCGCATTGCCTTACGCCTTGTTAACAGATTAACTGTACCCGACCCAAGGCTTTTCATGGCACGGCATCATGAGCGACGTGAAAAAACGAAACTTGTAAAGCAAGAGCCCGCACCTTGTTTTGGAGCCGATGCTATGCTTAGGCACAATTGTCTTGAGGAGCATATGCCTATGTCTACGTTTTTAAATGCCAGCCCCATCTTTGGGCCCGTTCGCAGCCGTCGCCTTGGTCTCTCGCTCGGCGTCAACATGATGCCGGCCAGCGGCAAAATCTGCACGTTCGACTGCATTTACTGCGAAAACGGCCTCAACGCCGAGCGCCCCTGCCATGAGCCGTACAACACAGCCGCCGTGGTACTCGACGTGCTCGAGGCAAAGCTGCGCGAGATGGCAGCCGAGGGCGAGCTCCCCGATGTAATCACGTTTGCCGGCAACGGCGAGCCCACCGCCGCGCCGGAGTTTCCGCAGGCCATCGCCGGCGCCGTCGCGCTGCGCGACGAGCTTGCCCCAAACTCCAAGATCGCCGTGCTCTCCAATGGCACGCGCGCCGACCGCCCCGAGGTGCACGACGCGCTCATGATGATCGACGACAACATTCTTAAGCTCGATACCGTCGATCCGGCGTTTATCCAGCTGCTCGACCAGCCCGTTGGCCCCTACGACGTCGAGCACCAGATCGAGACGTTCGCAAGCTTTGACGGCCACGTTATTATCCAGACGATCTTTTTGACCGGCGAGTATCAGGGCAAGCTCATCGACAACACCGGCGAGGAGTACGTTGCCCCCTGGCTCGCGGCGCTTGAGCGCATTCGCCCGCAGGAGGCGACCATCTACACGGTGGCGCGCGAGACGCCGATCGCCGGCCTTGCCAAAGCGGCGCCTGAGGCGCTCGACGCCATTGCTGCGCGCGTCCAAGCCCTCGGCATTCCCTGCCAGGTGAGCTACTAGCACGCAGCTGCTCTGCGAGTGGTCTATACTAGCTGCGGATGAAAGGAAGTTAGCCATGTATGACAAAGGACCCGTGCCCGGCCGCAACGACGCTTGCTGGTGCGGCAGCGGCAAGAAATACAAGAAATGCCATAGCGCCTTTGATGAGCGTCTCGAACGCTTGTGGGAAGAGGGCTGGGAGGTTCTGCCCCGCACGCTCTACAAGACGCCCGCCGATATCGAGGGTATCAAGCGATCGGCGGCTATCAACGTGGGCGTGCTCGATTATGTGGGCGAGCATATCGCCGCAGGCATGACCACCAACCAGATCGACCAGATGATCTATGACTACACCGTCGAGCACGGTGGCACGCCGGCCGATCTCAACTACGAGGGCTATCCCAAGAGCGTTTGCACCTCGATCAACGACGTGGTCTGTCACGGCATCCCCTGCGATACGGATGTGCTGCACGAGGGCGACATCATCAACGTCGACTGCTCCACGATTCTTGACGGCTACTTTAGTGATTCGAGCCGCATGTTCTGCATCGGCGAGGTCTCTGCCGAGCGCCAGCGCCTGGTCGACGTCACCCGCGCCAGCGTGGAGGCGGGTCTGGCGGCCGTCAAGCCATGGCTACCGCTGTCCGTGATGGCCGAGGCCGTGCAAAAGACGGTCGAGGACGCCGGCTTTAGCGTGGTGCGCGAGTACGGCGGACACGGCATCGGCAAGGAGTTCCACGAGGACCCGTTTGTGGGCTTTACCACCGAGGCGCCCGATGTGGACACCATCATGGCTCCGGGCATGGTCTTTACCATCGAGCCCATGGTCAACGCCGGAGCGCCCGACATCAAGATCAGCAAGGGCGACGGTTGGTGCGTGCGCACCAAGGACGGCAGCGATTCGGCCCAGTGCGAGGTACAGCTCGTGGTGACCGAGGACGGCTACGAGCTGCTGAGCTGGTAGCTGTAGATGCGCCGGGCTTCGCGATGGATATGTTAACCATCACGAAGCCCGGCGTTTTTTAGCGTTTTACCTGATATAACCTGCCAAAATAAACCTGTCCCTTTTTGGCAGGTCAAGCGGAGAGGACTGCTTGTGAACATCCTGGTTTTGTTGCCCGTCAACGACCGTCATCGCGCAATTCTTGAGTCGAGCGCTCCGGGCGAGGACTTTATCTACACGAACTCCGACGCCGCCACGCGCGAGCAGGTCGCCGATGCCGACGTGATCCTGGGCAACATCGACCCTGACATGCTCACAGCATGCGAGCACCTCCAGCTGCTGCAACTGCAGACCGCGGGCTATGACGATTACTTGGCCGCCGGCACCGTGCCGGCCGACGCCAAACTGTCTTGCTCGGTGGGCGCCTACGGCCAGGCCGTGAGCGAGCACATGTTTGCCATGGTGCTGTCTATGATGAAGCGCCTGCCCGGCTACCAGGACCTGCAGCGCGAGCATCGCTGGGAGGATTTGGGGCCGGTCACCTCGCTCAAAAACGCCAATGTGCTGGTGCTGGGCGCGGGCGACATTGGCGGCCACTTTGCCACGCTCTGCCGCAACATGGGTGCGCACGTCCGCGGCATCAAGCGCCACCCGCTCGTCTACCCCATTGTGTTTGAGGACATGGACGGCATGGACACCCTGTCTGAGCGTCTGGCGGAGGCAGACGTCGTCGCATCCTTTATGCCCAGTACGCCCGAGACCCGCGGCATTGCAAATGCCGAGTTCTTTGCCGCGATGAAACCGGGTGCCTTCTTTGCCAACGGCGGCCGCGGCGATCTTGTGGTCGCCGACGACTTGGTTGTCGCCCTGGAGTCGGGACATCTCGCCGGCGCCGCGGTCGACGTCACCGACCCCGAACCGTTGCCTGAGACAAGTCCACTGTGGGATGCGCCCAACATGCTCATCACGCCGCATATCTCGGGCTGGTTCCACTTGGAGGCTACGCTCGACAATGTGGTCGACATTGCCGCAGAGAATCTGCGTCACCTGCAAGCTGGCGAAACTTTACGTTGTTGGATCGAACATTAGGGTTCCGCCGTTCTAACGAACGGCGGACCGGTCGACGCTGCGCGCCGCCCAGAGCGACAAATTGTCATTCAAAAGGCGAGGCATGACCAGAAGGTCAATACCTCGCCTTTTTCATGCCAACTTGTTCGCTCTGGACATCGCTCGCTGACGCTTGCTCAACCTGCGGTGTCATAACAATTCTGTCCAGCTGTTGGCTTTGCGGCATTTGCCCAGATAAAACCTGCAAAATAAACCTGTCCCTTTTAGCAGGTTTTAGAGCTCCACGCTTTCGGCGCCGTTGATGGTTAGGTTTCGCTCGTAGAAGGCGGTGAGGGCGCGGATGGCGTACATAACGTCGCGCACGCCGCCGGTCTCGTAGCTCGAGTGCATGGCCAGCTGCGGCAGGCCCACGTCCACGGCATGCATGCTCGCCTGCATATTGGACAGATTGCCGAGCGTGGATCCGCCGGCCATATCGCTCTTGTTGGCGAAGGCCTGCGTGGGCACGTCGGCGTCATCGCAAATAGCTTGGAACACCGCGCGGCTAAAGGCATCGGTACAATAGTGCTGGTTGGCGGCTTCCTTGATGACGATGCCGCCGTTGAGCACAACCTGGTTGCGGGCATCGCACTTCTCGGCGTGGTTGGGGTGCACGGCATGCGCGTTGTCGCAGCTCACAAGCATCGAGGCGGCAAGTGCGCGATGGTACGACTCGTCGTCAAAGCCCAGCGATCCGTTGATGCGGCGCAGCGCGTCGGCCAAGAACGTCGACATGGCGCCCTGCTTGGTCTCGGAGCCAACCTCCTCGTTATCAAAGCAGCAGAAGACCGAGATATCGCGCGCGTTCTCAGCACCCAAAAATGCCTGCAGCGAGGTATAGGCGCAGGCCAGGTCGTCGAGCTTGGGCGTCGAGATAAACTCGTCGGCCCAGCCCCAAATGCGCGCATCCTGACGATTGACCAGGAACAGATCGCGACCCAGAATCTGCTCGGGCTCAACGTCCAACTCGTCGGCGATCAGAGCATCAAAGTCGCCCTGCTTAAGATCACCGGCGCTGATGAGCGGGCACAGGTCGACGGCGCGGTTGGGCGCAAAGCCCTCGTTAACGCCACGATTCATATGGATGGCAAGGCTCGGAATGATAGCGACCTCGCGCTCGGTGGCAAGCAGGCGGCTCTCAATACGGTCGCCTTCGCGCACCAACACGCGGCCCGCGAGCGCCAGCGGGCGATCGAACCAGGTGTAGTCGATCATGCCGCCGTATGCCTCGGTGTTCAGGCGCAGCGTCTCGCCCGCGCCGTCAAGCTCAGGCACGGCCTTGACCTTAAACGTCGGCGAATCGCTGTGCGACGCCGTGAGCTGAAAATGATAGTCACCGGCAACGCCGTCCTCGCCCCACGTAGCAGCCAGGTCCTCGCCCACCTTAAAGGCGATAACGCTCGAGGTGTTGCGCTGCGTGTAATAACGCCCGCCCGGCTCGATGTCCCACGCCGCGTTCTCGGACAGGTAGGTAAAGCCCGCCTCGTCGAGCTCGGCCATAATGGTCGCCGCCGTATGGAACATGCTGGGGCATGCCTCGATAAAGTCGATAAGGTCGTTGGCGGCCTCGATATCGTCGGCCGTCACGTGCGCGCGCTCGGGCGTTTCCTGATCCGTCATGCTCTCCCCTTTCGCTGGGTTGATGGTCCCCTCCAGCATACCCCGCCACGCCAGCGCCGCACTCTTCATTCCGTGCTTAATTCCGCACCGCTCACCAAGTTGAGCCATCATGCCCGCGCCCCTTTTGCGACAATTGCGCTAACAGGACGAGAGGAACCGTCATGAAGCCACGTAACATTGCCATCGCCTGCGGTGTCGCGGGAGTCGCCGTCGGCTTTGCCGCTGCCGCCGGCATCGTTTACCGCAAGCAAATCAAGTCCGCCGCGTCGCTCAGACGCTTGACCGGCTACGCGGATGGCTATGACCTGTACGCAATCGACATCGCCTACGACTACGATCTTGATCTCATCATCGCCGCTGGCGTGCGCGACGACCAGGCCTACATCGATGCCGTGGTGGCGCAGGTGCTGCCCGGTGTGCCGGCACATGTCCAGGCGCCCCAGTTTGCCTGCAGCGCTTTTGTCGCCGTAGATGCCGAAGGCCGCGTGCGCACCGGTCGCAATTACGACTTTAAGGACGACACCTCGGCGCTGCTGGTGCGCAATCACCCACGCGGCGGCTATGCTTCCATCGGGTTTGCCGCCCTCAATAACCTGGGCGCCAACACTCCGCTTGACTCCGTCACCGGACGCGCCGCGGCGTTGATGGGCCCGTTTGCCCAGCTCGACGGTGTTAACGAATGCGGCGTGTCCATTGCCGTACTCACCCTGGACTCCAAGCCCTGTGACCAGGACACGCAGCGCCCCGTCATCAATACCTCGCTCGCCATCCGCCTGGTGCTCGACCGTGCCGCCACCACGCAAGAAGCTGTCGACCTGCTTTCCGCCTACGACATGCACGCCATGGCAGGACGCGATTACCACTTCTTTATCAACGACGCCGCCGGTGACGCGCGCGTAGTAGAGTGGGATCCGCGCTATCCGGACCGCGCTTTCAAAGCGACTCCTGTACGCCAGGTTACGAACTTCTACGCCTGCTATGGCGACGAAGTGCTGCCCAACCAAAAGAATGGCGAGCTGGGCCATGGTAAAGAGCGCGCCATCGCAATCGCCGATGTCCTTGACGCCCATGTCGGTGCCCAGGACGAGACAGTCGCTTGGAAGGCCCTGCGCGCCGCAGCGCAAGAGCCCAATCCGGAAGACATCACCAGCAATACGCAATGGTCGGTCGTCTTTGACAATACCGAACCCGCCGCCGCCATTACGCTGCGCCGCCACTGGGGCGACGTCGACGCCTTCGCACTGTAAGGACCCAGGCTCGTCGACCTTACGCTCGCCTGACGTTGTTTACATTTCCATACGCTTGAGCTAACACGTTTTACCCCCGTATCAACAGTGTGCGGGGGTAAACTTATGCGCATGTTATAACTTGCCCGGAAGGATTCATCATGCTCAGAATCGGTCTTCTTACCAGTGGCGGCGACTGTCAGGCGCTCAACGCCACCATGCGCGGCATCGTCAAAACGCTTATGACCAATAGCGAAGAACCTATCGAGATCTATGGTTTTGAGGACGGCTACCAGGGCCTTATCTACAGCAGGTTCCGCGTCATGACGCCCGCCGATTTTAGCGGTATCCTCACCCGCGGCGGCACCATCCTGGGCACGAGCCGTACGCCGTTCAAGCGCCTGGATGTTCCCGAGGCCGATGGCGTCGAGAAGGTGCCCGCAATGGTCCACACCTATCATAAGCTGCAGCTCGACTGCCTGTTTATGCTGGGCGGCAACGGCTCCACCAAGACCGCCAACCGTCTGCGCGAAGAGGGCCTCAACGTTATCGCCCTGCCTAAGACCATCGATAACGACACCTGGGGCACCGAGCTGACGTTTGGCTTTACGAGCGCCATCGACGTCGCCACCAAGTGCATCGACGACATTCACACCACCGCTTCGAGTCACGGCCGCGTGTTCGTTATCGAGATCATGGGCCACAAGGTTGGCTGGATCCCGCTATACGCCGGCGTCGCGGGCGGCGCGGATGTCATCTTGATTCCCGAGATCCCCTACGACATGGATAACGTCATCAAGACCATTGAGCATCGCATGGAGACCGGCAGCCGCTTTACCATCGTGGCCGTCGCCGAGGGCGCTATCTCCAAGGAGGACGCGGCGCTGTCCAAGAAGGAGTACAAGAAGAAACTCGCCGAGCGCACGAGCCCGTCGATCGTCTACGACATCGCCAAGGAGATCGAGGCCAAGACCGGTCGCGAGACCCGCGTCGCCATCCCCGGCCACACGCAGCGCGGCGGCCAGCCCGACGCCCAGGACCGCATCTTTGCGACCCAGTGCGGCGTCGAGGCGGCACTGGGCTGTCTACGCGGCGAGTTTGGCTACATGATCGCCCTGCGTGACGGCAAGATGTGTCACATGCCGCTCGAGGATGTCGCCGGCAAGCTCAAGTATGTCGATCCCCAGAGCGATCTGGTGCGCGAGGCCAAGGCGTTGGGCATCAGCTTCGGCGACGAATAGCCTCGGCCGAAACTGCTCTCATCGGAGACCCCAGGGCTTACCTCCCAAATCGTCCTCGGACATGTCAGGATCCCGCCGTACGCTTCGCGCGGCGGGATCCTTCCGTCCTGCGGAAAGATTTGGGAGGTAAGCCCTAGGGCCTCCTGCGGTGACTGGGGAGGCCGAGACTATTCGTCTTCTTGCTGCGGGTGCCTGGGGTAGGATGCGGCGTGCATTTTTGGGAGTATTCAGCAGCCGAGGGTGCCTGCATACTGGATTTTGGGCGAAAGGCAGGCACCATGGGCCGCATCCTGTAAAAAAACGAGCGGCTCTAGAGGCGTTGGGACTCAGAATCGGGGCTTTCAGCGCAGTTTTGCACCCCCGCCCCCGCGCCCGCGGACCCCGGGACGCTGAATACTCCGGAATCTGCACGGCGCCCCCTGGGGTACCTGTGGGCAAAAAGCAACCGCCCCGTCAAAGTATGCATTTGGCGGGGCGGTTTATGCAAAAATGCTGCTGCGGGCGCGTCGGCAGCTCGCTAGAACTTGAATCCCAGGGCAGGTTACTCGGCGCTTTTGAGGGCGCCGACCATGTCGATCTTGTTGAGGGTACGATTGGTGGCGAGGTTGACGATAAACGTAAAGCCAAAGGAAAGCACCACGGCGAGCACGTAGCTTAGCGGCTCGACCTCAACATCAAAGTACAGCGACGGCATCTGCAAAATGTACGTAAAACTCTCGGCCAGCAAGCCGCCCAGTGGCACGCCCAGCGCGGCGCCAATTGCCGTGAGGATCAACGTCTCCTTGTTGACGTAATGGTGCACCTCGCCACGGCGGAAACCAAGCACCTTGATGGTCGCCAGCTCGCGCTCGCGCTCGGAGATATTCGTGTTGGACAGCGTAAACACAACCACAAACGACAGGCACGCCGCCATAAAGGTCACGAGCACCACGACGGAATTGATAATAGTGAAGTTCGCCTCAAAGTTCTCCCAATGCTCGGCCGTGCTCGAAATCGAAAGCCAGCCGTCACTCTTAAGCTTCTTGCTAAACGCAATCTGGTCGGCCGACGAACCCTTGAGCAGCGCAAAGATGCCATTGAGGCGAACGCTGCGCCCAAACGCGCGCTCATAGGTGCTCTGCGTCATGTAAAGCGTGTTGCCCAGATAGTTAAGCGAAATGTCGCTGACCTTGACCTTGGCGACGTTGAGTGACGAATCCTGGACGTGCGCCGTATCGCCCGGTTGAATCCCCAGCACCAGCTGTGAACTCTTACTCAGATACACGTCTCCGTCACGCAAAGACAGTGGCTCTTTGGACTCATCCTCCAGGCGCACGTAATCGCCCAAGTCACCCGTGCGGTCGTCGGGAATCACGATGAGCTGCACGGTCTCGCTCTTTCCGCCGAATGTAAAGGTGACGTTGTCGGTCATAATCGGCAGCGTCGAAGTCACGGTCACGTTGGAATCATTGGCCGCGCTGCGCCCATCCAATGCCGCGCACGTCTGCGAAAAATCGTCGGGATTGGCGACCGCCAGCAGATCGTAGCGCGTGACGTGGCCGTACTGCTTGGGCGACAGCGCGACCGACGTATCACGAATGCCCATGCCGCAAATTACAAGCGCTGTGCAGCCCGCGATGCCAAAGATGGTCATAAAGGCGCGCTTTTTGTAGCGGAACAGGTTACGCGCCGCCACCTTGTTCAAAAAGCCCATGCGACGCCAGATAAAGCCGATGCGCTCAAGCAAGATGCGCGAGCCGGCACGCGGGGCCTTGGGACGCATAAGCGAGGCTGGGGTCTCGGACATCTCGTGGCGGCAGGCGATAATCGTAGCGCCCACCACGCCCACGGCAAACAGCGCCACCGACACGAGCGACGACACGATGTCGTACGAAAGCAGCATCTGGGGCAGCGAGTACATGTCGTCGAACACCGTAAACAGGAACAGCGGCAGGCCCACAAATCCGATGATGTTGCCGAGCACGCCGCCGATCAGACACGCCCACAGCGAGTAGTCCACGTATTTGGACAGAATACGCCCACGTGAATAGCCGAGCGCCTTGTACAGGCCAATAAGAGTGCGCTCCTCCTCGACCATGCGCGTAGCGGTGGTAAGGCTGATGAGCACGGCGACGATAAAGAAGATAAACGGGAACACCGTGGCGATGGCCTCAATTGACGAGCTATCGCTTTCCACGCTCGAGTAGCTTGCGATGTTGCCGCGATCCTGGATGTACCAGGTGCATTCGCCCAAGTCAGAGAGCTCGGCGCGGGCATCGGCGAACTGCTGGTCGGCAGCGGCGCGACGCTGGTCCAAATCGGCCTGCGCCTGGGCGCGCTCTTCGCTGCCTTCGGCCATGCGATCGATGTTTCTCTGCTCAACCCCAAAGAGCATCTCCGCCTGGCGCTCGGCCGCGTCAAGGCTCGCCGGCGTGTCGACCGTCAGCTCCTGAGCGCGCGCCTTCTCACGCTCTTCGCGGATCTTCTCGATATTGCCTTTAACCTCGTTGATCTTTGTCGTGTAGGCATCTGAATAGGAGTTAAGACTCTTGGCTCCCTCGACGATCACGTGGACCGCAGAGTAGGAAGAAGATGTCGCGGCGTCCTCGCTCACATAGAACTTATAGTCCGCCGCCGAAGCAGCGCGAAAGGCGTTGACGGTCGAGTCGGAGCTCACGTCGGTGGGGTCGAGAACCTCGGCCGTAATGGTGTAATCGCCCGCGGCAAACTGATCCTTGGCACTTTGGTTCGACGAGCTTGCGTCATTGGCGGCAAAACTCACGGTATCGCCGAGCTTTTTGCCCGAAGCCTTCAAGAACTTCGAAGTTACCGCGACCTCATCGGCGCTCTCGGGCAAATCGCCGTTCACGAGCACTGGCTGATCGATGTTCTCCTTGGAAAGACTTTGCACAACCACGCGCTCGCGCGTTGTGCCCACGGCGGTGTAGGCGGTCTCGGTGTAAATGCCCTCGGCCGTCTCGACGCCGTCGACCTCTTGGATAGCCGCAAGATCGTCGCGCGTAAGGCCATAGGTCGACTGCACGTTAATGTCATAGACATTCTGCTGGTCAAAATAGGCGTCGACCGAATCGCACAAATCCTCGCAGCCTGCCTTAAGGCCGCACATCACGCTCACGCCAAGCGCGGTGATGACCACGATTGACAAGAAGCGCTTAAGACTGCCCCGGATTGTGCGGTAGATGCCACGGCGAAAAACCGTCGGGACCATATCGTTTGAGCTTTGAGCAGTGCGGTAGGTCGCGAACTCCCAGTCGCGGTCTGCGTGCTCCGTATCGTGGTTTTGGCTGTTTTGGCGGTCCTGATCCATGGGCGCTACCACTCGATCGTCTCGATAGACACGGGATTTTGCTGGACCGTCTCGCTCTCCACGCGACCGCTCTTAAAGCGAATCAGGCGATCGGCCATGGGCGCGAGCGCGGAGTTGTGCGTGATGATGATGACCGTAATGCCCTGCTTGCGGCAGGTATCCTGCAGCAGCTGCAAGATCTGCTTGCCGGTTTTATAGTCGAGCGCGCCCGTGGGCTCGTCGCACAGAAGCAGCTTGGGGTTCTTTGCCAGTGCGCGGGCGATGGACACGCGCTGCTGCTCGCCGCCCGAAAGCTGTGCCGGAAAGTTACCCAGGCGCTCGCCCAGGCCAACCTGGCGAAGCGTCTGTTCGGCATCGAGCGAATCGGGGCAAATCTGAGCTGCGAGCTCAACGTTTTCGAGGGCCGTCAGGTTGGGAACCAGATTGTAGAACTGGAAGACAAAACCGACATCGGCGCGGCGGTATTCCACGAGCTGCGCCTCGTTAGCGGAGCTCACATCGCGCCCGTCCACCGTCACGGTACCGGAGGTTACCGTGTCCATACCGCCCAGAATGTTGAGCGCCGTGGTCTTGCCGGCACCCGAAGCACCCAAAATGATGGCGAGCTCGCCACGCTCGACCGTAAAGCTCGCGCCGTCGAGTGCGTGAATGCGGGCGTCGCCCTCGCCGTATGCCTTGATGACGTCTTTGAATTCGATATAAGCCATCGATCGGTTCCCATCTGGTCGGATAACTCTTTAGTATTACCCATTTCGCACCGACCAAAAAGGGACAGGTTCATTTTGGCAGGTTTTAGAGGCGGACGGTGAAGGTGATCTGGTTGCCGTGGCCGCAGACAGAAGCGCTCCCACCATGGGCTTCGGCGATGGCACGCACCACGGATAGGCCCACGCCCGAGCCGCCCGTCTTGGAGCTGCGCGACACGTCCGCACGATAGAAGCGGTCGAACAATCGATCTAGGTCGCCTTCGGGCAGCTCGTCCACGGCGTTCGAAACGACAAGCTCGGCCGAACCTTTGCCTGCACCGCGTGAGACGGCACGCAGGCTTAGCTCAATCACGCTGCCCTCACTCGCATAGCGCGTGGCGTTATCCAGCAGCAACTCAACCACCTGCGCCACCGCTGCAGCATCGGCATGGGCCCGCACGCCACTCGCAATCGACGTCGACAGACGCTTGCCACGCGAAACCGCCACCGACTCAAACGGCGACGCCGCCTTGTCCACTGCCTCCGAAAGATCGATCGATATCATGGTAAAGCCCGCCGAACCCTCGTCCATGCGAGCCAAAAACACCAGACGCTCCGTGAGCGCCGTCAACCGTGCAACCTGTTCGTGAATGCTCTGCGTCCACTCGCTCTCGCCGCTCTCAATTTCCTGCACCTCGTTAGCGGCATCAATCACGGCCAGCGGCGTCTTGATCTCGTGGCTTGCATCGGTAATAAAGCGCTTTTGCTTGCTGTAGCTCTCGACCATCGGTCGAATCACCGTGCCCGAGGCACCCGCCACAATTGCCAACACCGCCAGCCAGCCAATGCAACTGATCGCCACGCTCGCGCTCAAAAACGAATGAAAGCTTGCAAGCTCGCGCGAGCAGTCCACAAACACATAGGTGGTCTCGTCGCCCTGAACCGTAACCGTATAGCGGTAGTTACCAGAAAAGCCCGAGGTCCAACCCTTGGAATATAGTCCTGCAGCGATGCGTGCAGCACGCTTGGCACCCACCGCGGCAATGCGGGCCGTGTTGACATCGGTCACCTGCCCACCGGCAATCGACACCGTAAAGTAGCGCGTGTCGAAGGGAGACTCCGCCGTCATACCTTCGAAGTGCCCGGTGCGCATGACCACCCTGTCACCGGCAGCGGTCTTACCGGCGCCCACATCCTCGCCGGGATCGGTCTTGGGCTCATCCGTCCAATCGATGCCGTCCTTGCCCGCCAAGATATAGTCCAGACGAGCGTCGGCCATCTTGCAGACATGCGAGTAGTTGACGATATTGATGCCGGCGATGATAAGCGTAAGCACGGCGGTCACGGCACCCATGGCAACCAGGATGAACTTACGACGCAGGCGACGTCCCATTGCGCTGGCAGCATCGGCGCGCCCCGGATTACCCGAGTCCGCGCCCATGCCGAGCTTTGCCGTCGTGCGCTTCCACCACGCACTCGCGCTCACGCCTATTCGCCCTCCTCAACAACCTCGAGCGAATAGCCCTGGTTGCGCGATGCACGGATGGCCACGTTGGCACCAAGCGCCGTCAGCTTTTTGCGCAGGTACGAGATGTAGACCCACACCACGTTGGCGCCTTCGGGCGCGTCCTCACCCCAAACCTCGAGCATCAGACGCTCGGTGGGCATGCGCGTGCCGGCGTTACGCATAAAGAGCTCCATAAGCTGAAACTCACGGTTGGCCAGGTGCTCCTCGCCCAAAGGGCCAACGAGCGTGCACGATGCCGTGTCGAGACGCACGTTGCCCACGCTGAGCGTCGTGGCGTCAATTGCCGTCGCGGCACGCGTCATGGCACGAATACGCGCAAGCAGCTCCTTGGCGGCAAACGGCTTGGTCAGGTAATCGTTGGCACCGGCATCCAGGCCCTCGACCTTATCGGACACCTCGCTTTTTGCCGTGAGCATAATGATGGGCAGACGCTTACCGGCGGCGCGTGTGCGCTTGAGCACCTCAATGCCATCCATGCCGGGCATCATGATGTCCAGGATTGCGGCGTCATAGTCGTTGGCGAGCAGATATTCGAGCGCCGTCAGACCGTCGAGGGCGGTGTCGACCTCGTAGTCGCTATGTTGAAGAATCGCGGTAAGGGCACGGGAGAGGCCGGGTTCGTCCTCGGCAAGCATCAGCTTCATAGTTGTTCCTTTGGCGCGCGGCTATACAGATTTCGATATTGCCGATGATAGCGCACCGCCAGCCGCCTTAGCGCAGCCTTAGCTGCTCAACCTGCACGTTTCTAAAAACGCTGGATAGGGCTTAGCCAAACTTAAGGCACATATGCCGAGCGCTTGGACGCATGCCGGCCGCGAAAGGACGGCGACTCGTTCTTTCAGGGTGTCTTGTCCATGCAAAGTGCTCGAGCGTTACTCCTCGTACGCGCCCTCAAGCCGCAGAAGCCACTCCTTACGGTCAAGGCCGCCGGCATATCCGTTGAGTGAGCCGTCTGCCGCGACCACGCGATGGCACGGCACAATAATCGAAATGGGATTACGCGCGACCGCGGCCCCCACGGCACGGGGAGACACAACGGGCGCTTCGTTTCCCGGTACACGATGTCGAGCCGCAACACGCTGGGCGATCTCGCCATACGTGGCAACCTCGCCGCGCGGAATGGAAAGCAGCTCGTACCAAACTTCACGCTGAAACGCCGTACCGATCATATGCAACGGCGGCGTAAACCGAGGTTCCTGCCCTGCAAAATAAGCATTCAGCCAAGCCCAGGAACGCTCAAGCACCGAAGACGCCGCACCATTTGCCGGACTCACCGACGACATGCCGCCAGCACCAGAAACTGCATCGGCGCCTTCAACATGTTCAGGATCTTCTTTGAGAAGCGTGGAGCCAAAATGCTCCTGTCCCTCAAACCAAAGCCCCGTCAGACCGCGGCCATCAGCGGCAAGCAAGATTTCGCCCAAAGGCGAAGCAAACGTCGTCGTGACCACCAGCGGCTCCTTTCAAAACTCCGCAACATAATACCGCGAATTGTGCAGACAACCCCAATCGACCCCAAAGTCACCCAAGGCAGCAGGCGCGCAGCGCCGCAGCTGCCGGCCACGCCCCACAGTTCCCAAAGGCGGCAGGCGCAAAGCGCCGAGGCCGCCGCCGGGACCAGGGCTCGCAACAGCCACGCGCCCCCACATCAGCCCAGCGGCCTCAACCAACAACAGCCCCATCGCAGGCCGCTCGCAGCAGCGTCACCGCAGGCGGAGGCCGGGCTTAGTTTTCAGAACACTCCGCAGACCAGTGTGGCGCCTTGTCCGCGGCTCCGAAGGAGCAGGACAAGGCGCCACACATGGTCGAGGACGTTCTGAAAACTAAGCCCGGCCCCCGCCGGACAGGCCACACTACTCGCAGAGCAGCTTAGCGATCTGGACGGCGTTGGTTGCCGCGCCCTTACGGATTTGGTCGCCGCAGCACCAGAAGGTGATACCGCGCGCGGCCTCGGGGTTCGAGATGTCGCGACGCACGCGGCCGACCCAAATCAGGTCCTGGTCGGAGGTGTCCATCGGCATGGGGAAGCGATCGTGCGCATCCTCGGCAGCCATATCGTCAACCAGCTTGACGCCGGGAGCGGCAGCCAGCGCAGCACGGGCCTCCTCGACCGTAATGTCGCGCTCGAACTCGAGCGTAATGCTCTCGGAGTGCGAACGCAGCACGGGCACGCGCACGCAGGTGCAGTTCACGCGCAGCTCGGGCAGGTGCATAATCTTGCGGCCCTCGTTTTGCAGTTTCATCTCCTCGGAGGTAAAGCCCTCCTCCTTGACGCCGCCAATCTGCGGAATCAGGTTGCTCGCCAGCTGGGCGGCAAAAGCGCGCGGCTCGGGAATCTCCTCGCCACGGCCCAGGGCGGCAAGCTGCGCTTCGAGCTCGGCCATACCGGGAGCACCGGCACCAGAAGCCGCCTGATACGTCGAGACGATCATGCGCTTCACGCCGGCAAGCTGATGCAGCGGCCACGTGGGAACCAGGCCGATGATGGTCGCGCAGTTGGGATTGGCGATAAGGCCGTGATGCCATTTGATATCGTCGGCATTGATCTCGGGCACGACCAGCGGCACCTCGGGATCCATGCGGAAGGCGTGGCTGTTGTCGACCACGACGGCGCCGCGCTTGACGGCCTCGGGCAGCAGCTCCTTGGCGATATCGTCGCCGGCAGCGCCGAGCACGATGTCGCAGCCCTCAAAGGCCTCGGGGCAAGCCTCTTCAATCACAACCTGCTCGCCGCGGAACTCAACGGTCTTGCCCGCAGAGCGCGCGCTCGCCAGCAGCTTGAGCTTACCGACCGGAAACTCCTGCTCGTTGAGGCACTCGAGCATCTGGGTGCCCACGGCTCCCGTCGCGCCCAAAATAGCAACCGTGTACTGTTTCATGCTTCCCCCTTTAAAGGTTGTGGCTTTTGCCCGCACGCCAAGCAGGCCGAATATTGTTGCCAGTGTATACAAGAACGGGGCGGACACGAAACCCGCCCCGTCGAAACGAAACCGAAACGAAACGCCCCGCCGTAGATTTTTGAGACATGACCCAAAAATCTACCGAACAGTCGCTACTTTTTGAGCGTGGCCAGGGCGGGATCGACCGGCGCGGGGGCCTCCAGATCGGAGACCTTCACAATGCCGTTCTCGTCGGAGAAGGCACGGTAGATGGTCTGAATCGCCAGGTCAAAGTCCTTCTCCTCGACGCCGATAATGATGTTGATCTCGTCGCAGCTCTGCGAAATCATGCGCACGCTCACGCCGGCCTGGCCGAGCATGCCAAACAGATGGCCGGAAATACCAGCACGACCGCGCAGGTTACGGCCGACGGTCGCGATGAGCGCCAGGCCCTCGACAACCTCGATCTCGAGCGGCTCAACCTCCTGCTGGATATCGCCCACGAGCGAATACAGCGAGTCGTGCACATCCTGCTCCTGCACCACGGCGCCAAAGCGGTCGACACCGGTGGGCATGTGCTCGACGGAGACGTCATAGCGTTCGAACACCGAAAGCGCACGGCGCATAAAGCCGACACGGGGCTTGGTGCGGTCGCGGGCGACGTTGATGGCGACAAAACCGCGCTTGCCGGTCACGCCGGTAATGATGGGCTCTGCCTCACCCTCATCAGCCGTCTCGCTAATGATAGTGCCGGGGTCCTGCGGCGCATTGGTGTTCTTGATGACCAGCGGAATACCAGCCTCGCGCACGGGGAACACGGCCTCCTCGTGCAGAACGCTCGCACCCATGTACGAAAGCTCGCGCAGTTCCTCGTAGGTAACGCGGGCAATGGGCTGAGCCTCGGGCACGATGCGCGGATCGGCAGAGTAGAAACCCGAGACGTCGGTCCAGTTCTCGTACAGATCGGCGCCCAGGCACTTGGCTAGGATCGAGCCGGAAATATCGCCGCCGCCACGGTCGAGCAGCTTGATCTGGCCCTCGCGCGTCGCGCCGTAGAAACCGGGCATAACAAAGCCGCCCTGTTGGCCGTACTCCTGCACCAGCTCGGAGGTGCGATTCATGCTGAGCGTACCGTCGTGATGGAACGCCACAACCGTCGCGGCGTCCAGGAACGGCAGGCCCAGGTACTCTGCCATCAGGCGAGCGGTGAAGTACTCGCCACGGCTCACGAGTTCCTCGGTAGAGTAACCGCCCGAGCGGGCGCGCTCGGCAAAGGCCGCGAACTCCTCGCGGATGGGATAGGTGAGCTCCAGCTCGTCAGCGATATCAAAATAGCGCTGGCCAATGTCCTCGAGCAACTCCTCGCACGACACGTGATACTTAACGTGCGCGTTAACCAGGTAGAGCAGGTCAGTCACCTTGGTGTCACCCTTAAAGCGGCGACCGCAGGCGGAAACCACCACAAAACGGCGGGCAGGGTCGGCATCGACGATGGCCTTGATCTTCTTGAAGTGTTCGGCGTCGGCGACCGACGAGCCGCCAAACTTGGCAATCTTAATCATGGGCTGGAGGTTACCTTTCTAAAAAGCCTCTGCGAACCTATTTTGTGCGCTCTGATACCATGGTTTCACCGATTGGGACCAAGGCATCCGAGGAGCAGTGTTATATGGGAACTTATCATAGTACACGAGGACGCACTTTATCGTGCTCAAGTAAGGTGGCAATCCGCACCGGCATCGCTCCCGACGGGGGTTTGTTTGTCTCGGACGAGCTCGGCACCCAGCAGGTCGATATCAGCTCGCTTGCAGATAAATCGTACTTTGAAATCGCTCAAGATGTGTTGGGAATGTTACTGAATGATTACACGGCCGAAGAAATTTCGGCGTGTGTCGACGAGGCATACCGCGGCACGTTTGCGAGCGAAGAGGTCACGCCGCTCGTCAAACTCGACGCCGCACCGGGTGCCGACGCCCCGCAAACCTATGTGATGGAGCTCTTTGGCGGCCCCACGAGCGCTTTTAAGGACGTCGCTCTGCAGATGCTCCCCCGTCTGATGGCCCGCACTTCCGCCAAGGACGGCGGCGCCGAGCGCATCATGATCGTCACCGCCACATCGGGCGACACGGGCAAGGCAGCACTCGCCGGTTTTGCCGACGCTCCGGGCACGGGCATCACCGTCTTTTATCCCGAGGGCAAGGTCAGCCGCGTCCAAAACCTGCAGATGTCCACGCAGGAGGGAGACAACGTCGCCGTCTGCGGCATCCGCGGCAACTTCGACGACGCCCAGAGTGCTGTCAAGCGCATCTTTGCCGATAAGGAGCTTGCCGAGCGTCTTGAGGCCGCCGGCACGGTGCTTTCGAGTGCCAACTCCATCAACGTCGGCCGCCTGGTACCACAGGTCGTCTACTACTTTGCCGCCTATGCGCAGCTGCTGCGCGCCGGCGCCATCGAGGCCGGCGACGCTGTGGAGTTCTGCGTACCGACCGGCAACTTTGGCGATATCTTGGCCGGCTACTACGCCAAGCACATGGGCCTGCCCGTCGCCAAACTCATCGTGGCCAGCGACAAGAACAACGTGCTCGCCGACTTCTTGACCACCGGCGTCTACGACCGCAACCGTCCGTTCTTCACGACCATCTCGCCGTCGATGGACATCCTCATCAGCTCCAACCTGGAGCGCATGCTGTACTTCCTGTCCGGTGGCGACTGCGAGCTCGTTGCCGGCCTTATGGAGCAGCTGGCACAAACTGGTCGCTACGAGGTCCCCGCCGAACTGCTGGCCAAGATCCAGAGCGTGTTTGGCTGCGGCTGGGCCAGCGAGGACGAGGTTCGCGCCGCCATCAAGAGCTGCTGGGATGCGAACGGCTACGTGATCGACCCGCACACCGCTTGCGGCTATCACGTCTTTGAGCAGGTCGCCCCCGCCGAGGGCGCCAAGGCCCGCGTGCTGCTTTCGACCGCCAGCCCCTACAAGTTCCCGCGCGCCTGCTGCGACGCCCTGGGGCTCGACGTTCCCGAGGACGACTTTGAGGCTATGCGTGTGCTCGAGCAGGCAACCAACACGGTTGCCCCGGTCCAACTCGCCGAGCTCGAGTCCAAGCCCGTCCGCTTCGAAGACGTCTGCGACGTCGATGAGATGGCGAGCTACGTCGAGTCTGCAGCAAAGAAGATGGCTACCAACTAAAACCCCTTATAAGGCGCCGGCGAAAGCCGGCGCACCTTCTTTTTATTTAGCTTTCGGGATAATGACGAGCATGCGAGCGGGTCTGGCCGTTTAGTTCGTCGCGAGTTCCGCACGAGCCGGAAAGCACTTAATGTGCTTTCCGAGCGAGCCAGGACTGCCCGAGCAGCGAACTAAACGGCCAGACCCGCCCAGGAGGACCCACATGATCAAAATCACCGTCCCAGCAACCAGCGCCAACTTGGGCATTGGATACGATACCCTCGGCATGGCCGTCAGCCTCTATTCGCACTTCACCTTCGAGCGCGCCGACAAGCTCACCATCACAGGCTGCCCCGAGGAATTCCAAAACGAGAACAACCTGGTCTACGTGAGCTTTGTCGATGCGCTGGCCGCATGGGGCGAGCCGGCCTTCCCCGTTGCCATCGACATCCAGACCGACGTGCCCGTCGCCCGCGGCCTGGGTTCCAGCTCCACCTGCGTCGTCGCCGGCATCATGGCAGCCGCCGCACTGACGGGCCACACCGTCGACCGCGCTGAGCTCGTCCGCATTGCCACCGAGGTCGAGGGGCATCCCGATAACGTCGCCCCTGCCATCCTGGGCGGTGCCGTTTGCTCCTTTACGCCGACTGATTCGCTCCCCCAGTGCCTGCGCTACGAGGTGAGCGATCGCTTGCGTTTTATTACCGTGATTCCGCCCTACGAGGTGCATACGAGCGAGGCGCGCAAGGTTGTGCCGCAGGAGATTCCACTCTCCACCGCCGTATGGCAAATGGGCCGCATCGCCGGCATGACGCGCGGCCTGGAGACTGGTGACCTCGACCTGATTGCCGCCGCCAACGACGACCGCATCCAGGAGCCCTATCGCCGCCGCCTCATCCCCGACTACAACGCCGTGCGCGACACCTGCCTTAACGGAGGCGCCAAGACCATCTGGATCAGTGGCTCCGGCTCGACCCTCATGGCCGTGACTGACGACACCATCGTGGCGAAGTTCCTGCAGGTCAAGCTGCGCGAGCAGTTCCCCAAGTGTGACACGCATATCCTCACGTGCGACACCGAGGGCGCTCAAATCGAGTACCTGTAGACATCCTCCTCATATACCTGTCCGGGATGGTCGGGATGTTCCCTCAAAATCGTCCTCGCGCATGAAGTCCCCTTGTCCTGCTCCTACGGAGCGACGGACAAGGGGCCTTCGCGCTGCGGAATGATTTTGAGGGAACATCCCGACCATCCCTGCGCCTACCTTGCTGAGGATGTCTACAGGGACCCACGCTTTGAAGGGGCGCCGGGCTGAAATATATGGCCCTTTATTGATAGGGGCTCTTGCTAGGCTGGAGCCCTTACTAAAGGCAGGCCTCGGCGATGCGGCGCTTGAGTTCGTCGATACCCACGCCGGTCTGGGAGCTTGTGATGATCACGTTTTCGGCCGGAACGTTGAGCTGCTTTTTGATGGCTGCTGCTTGGCGGGCCTGCTGGGTACGGCTGAGCTTGTCGGCCTTGGTGAGGCAGACGATAAAGTTGAACTCGTTGCCCTGCAGGTAGTCGATCATGTCATGATCGAGCTTGCTGGGATCGTGACGAATGTCCACCAGCGACACAACCAGGTTAAAGCTGCGCTCGGAATCGAAAAAGTCGCCGATAAGCTCGGCCCAGCGGTCGCGCTCGGCCTTGGAACGACGGGCGAAACCGTAGCCCGGCAGGTCCACAAAATGCACGTCGTCGGCCTCAAAAAAGTTGATGTTGCTCGTCTTGCCCGGCGTGCTCGAAACCTTGACCAGGTTCTTGCGGCCAAAGAGTTTGTTCATGATGGAGGACTTGCCCACGTTGGAGCGGCCGACGAAGCTCACCTCGGGACAGGTGGACTCGGGGATCTGCGAAACCTTGCCGTAGCTGGCAACGAACTTGGCAAGCTGGTAGTTAATTGAATCGGCCATGGACACTCCTTGGTCGTAGGTTCTTACAAAACGGGCGTGCTATTGCGCGGCGGCGATACGACGAACGATGTCAAGCGTGATACCGCTCGCGGTGCGAGCGTACTCGTCCAGATCGAACTCGCGCTCGCAAAACGCGTCATATGCCTCGTCACAATTATCGCTGATAGCGCGCAGCACCAGGCAATCGACACCATTCTTGGCCGCGATGTGCGCAATTGCCGCGCCCTCCATCTCGACGCAATCGGCATGCGTGGCCTCAATCGCAGCGTTACGCATGGCGTCACCCGTAACAAAGCGGTCACCCGTGGCGATAGTGCCACACAGGAACTGCTTGGGGTCCTTCTCCGCAGAATTCTCATCCGCCGAGGCATCCACAAATCCATGCTCGGCAAGCACGGCGGCGGCAACATCAACCAACGCCGGCGTCGAGACAAACTCCTCGAGCCCCGGAGCGGACTCGGCGATAAGTGCCGTATCGGTATCCAGATAGCGCAGGCACTTGCCTATAACCACGTCGTTAATATGCAGTTTAGGGTTAAGGCCACCCGCAATGCCCGAAAACACAACGGCCTGCGGGGCGTATTTGCTGATGAGATGCTGCGTTGCGGCCGCGGCGTTCACGGTCCCCATGCCTGCCGTCGTGGCGACTACCGTCAGACCCGAAAGCCCACCGTTCACAACGGTCAAGCCCGCCTCCTGCGACACATGCGTGCCACTCAGCTCTTCCTTAATCTGCGCAACCTCTTTTTCGAGTGCGCCTATGATCGCGATGGTTGCCATGCCATCCCCCAAATCCGTGCAAATTGCTTATCCACGGTATGGTACCAGCATTTTGGCTCAACCGTGTCAGCACCAAGCCGTTAGGCCAGTACAGCTCGGGTATCATAAAGGGGCAAAAATGGCTTGTTAGCCGATGGCCGACCTGAGCTCCGCGCGGCGCTTTTTCATGCCGGTCATAACGGCATTACGCAACTCGGGCATGCGCGCGGTATCCATCTGGGGCACGCCCTCGAGCTTATAGGGAATGCCCAGTTGCTCGTACTTGACGACACCCATCGTGTGATACGGCAGCATTTCCAGGCCCACCACGTTGTGCCATGGAGCAATGAGGCGACCGAGCTTCTCGCACTCCTCCACCGTGTCGGTAATGCCCGGCACCACCACGTGGCGGATAACGACCTTGATCTTGCGACGTGCAAGCTCATCGCCAAACGCCAAGATGCGTGCGGGATCGCAACCGGTCAGCTTTTTATGCTCGACCGGGTCGGCATGCTTGATATCGAGCAGTACCATGTCGGTCTCGTTGAGCACGGCATCAAACTTCTCGGGGTGGTTGGGGTCAAATGCATAGCCACAGCTATCTAGGCAGGTATGTACACGGCCATCGGGGTTGTTGTGCATTGCACGGAACAGGTCGGCCAAAAACTCGGGCTGCAGTAGCGGTTCTCCGCCCGAAACGGTAATGCCGCCGCTACGGTAGAACTCATGGTTGCTCTGGAACTCGTCCATCAGATGCTCGACGGTCACCATGGTGCCGCCGTTGACCGACCAGGTATCGGGATTGTGGCAATACGCGCAGCGCATGGGACAGCCCTGAACAAACACCACAAAGCGGATGCCGGGTCCGTCGACCGTTCCCATCGTCTCGACCGAATGCACGCGGCCAAGGGCAAACGCAGAGTCCTCGGGACGAGCGTCCACACCCTCAAGCGTCATTTCTGCCATTCGCGCTACCTTGCCTCTCCTTGGATGTAACCAATTAAAATGCCAGAGCCATTCTAGCCCATGCGTTTGCGTTTAAACGTCTCGGGCTAGAATGGCACGTTTTAATCTATCCCCCATCACCATGGTTGGGGTCTACGTCGAGATGTCAGGCTGAAGAACGCTCGCCTGAGGCCTTTACGACTTAAGCGTGAGCACCGCACCGAAGGCGGTCGGCCCGCAATGGCTCGAGATGACACCGCCGACCTGAGTCCAGGTAACGTCCTTAAAGCCCAGGTCGTGCGCATAGACTTCCATGTCGTCGCGCAGCTCCTGGGAAAGGCCTACCGAATACGCCAGGCCAATGTGCGAGTAGTCGATCTCGCCCTTCGCAACCATGTGGTCAATAAAGGCGCGGGCGCACTTGAGCATAGAGCCGCGGAACTTCTTGGTCGCCACGAACTTGCCGCCCGTCACCTCAATGCAGGGCTTAATCTTGAGCAGATGGGCGCCAAGGAATGCCACGTTGGACAGGCGACCGCCTGCCTTAAGGAAGGCTAGGTCGGTAGGAACAAAGCCCAGCAGCACACGGTCCATGACGGAGTTCGTGAAGGCGAAGATCTCGTCGACGGTGGCATCGGGGTGAGCCTCGATGTATTTGGCAGTCTCGACGACAACGAGCGACTGGCCCACCGAGACAAAGCGCGTGTCCATGGAGTAGACGTAGTCGCGCCCCTTGGCGGCGATCTTCGATGATTGATGCGAGCAGGTCGTGGCTTCGGAGTACGCAAGATGCAGAATGGTCGCATCGGGCTGCTCGGCATGGATACGGTCGTACACGTGAGCAAAATCCGCAGGCGCGCAGCCGCTGGTCTTGGGCATTACGCCAAACTCGTTGCAGCGCGAGTAAATCTCGAGCGGATCGATCGAACCGTCCTCGACGGTCTCGTCACCAATCGTGACATGCATGGGCACGCGCACGATGCCGTAGCGTTCGCAAAGCTCCGGCGTCACATCCGACCCAGACTCGACCACGATTACGTACTTGCCCATTATTATCACGACCCATCTCAACATTGGCTTTTCAATACATGGCACGCGCCGCCGCACTGTTGCACAACGGCGTCCAAGCGCCAAAGAGACGCCGCCCCTTGCACACAACAAAGGACAGCGTCTCCCTGGAAAACTCCGTGCATCCTGAGATTCTACACGGTTTATTAAGGAGTGTTACTTATTCCGCAAACGGTCGCTATACGCGATAAACGGTAGCTGGCCGCGGTAACTGCGACACATTCCGCCCAGCAAGTCCAATCGTACTCCATGCACGGTTAATGCACGAGGCGGTAGAAATTCATCGATACCGCACCCTCGGCGTGCAGCTCCATCGCCGGAACCGCCGGCGAATAGGTCCGGCTCGTAAGTGCTGCCTCGCCGCCATTTGCAAAAATCTCGACCATCGTAGTGTCCGAAAGCACGCGCAGGTCGCGAAGCTCGCTGAGCTCGATCGACCTCTGGTCGCGCCCATAGCCTTCGTCACCCATGTCGAGGGTAAGCATCCCGTCTGCATAGCGCACAAAGACACCCTTGCGGATTTCGAGCTCGATCACCTGGGCGCCCTCACAGGAAACCACAAGATCAAACAGGCGGCCCGGCTCCTCAACGGTTTCACCGCCTGTCGCGCAAACGCAGTCGCCGCGCATCCTCTCAATCTCGTGCACCGGCTGCTGACAGAGCTTACCATCGCGTATGCTCAGCTCTCGCGGCACCGTCAACGCGCACTGCCACCCGCGTGCCACCGTCGGGCTTTTTGCCGTCGCATCGGGGCAACCCGACCACCCGATCATCAAACGCCGACCCGCAGCATCCTCAAAAGACTGCGGTGCGTAGAAATCAAAGCCGGCATCGACCATCGGGGGCATGCCCTGCCCGGCGATCTTAAAACTCGGCGCCTCCCAATCGGCCTCGATGGGAAACCACACGCACTGGTGCGGATTGCGGTAACGCCATCCATCGGCGGACACACCCTGCGGACAGCAAACGAGAATAAGCTCACCATCGAGCTCAAACAGGTCGGGGCACTCCCACATAAAGCCAAACTTCTCGCCCAACTCAATGCGCGTCGCATAGCTCCAGTCCTCTAGATCGCTCGAGGTATAGACAAGCACGCAGCCGCGGTCGTCTTTCGTACGAGCGCCCAGAACCATGTAGTAGATACCATCGTGTTCAAGGATTTTGGGATCACGCACGTGCGTACCGATATCGTCGGGGTAATCGACCGGCCCAACAGCTATGCGCTTCTCGCCCAATTCGTCGGGGTTCTCGGCAACCACATGAATCTGGTTTTGCTCACGGCCCGTCAACACGTAGTCGTAATCATCGCGGTCAAAATGCTTGACGTTGCCGGTATAGAAGTAGTGAATCTTGCCGACGTGTACAAAGGCAGAACCAGAATACGCTCCGCTCGAATCCAAATCGGAATCGGGGAACAGCACAGGGCCGCGATTCTCGTACGTCACAAAATCCTTTGTTGTCAGATGATTCCAAAGCACTGGACCGCCATGCGCAGCATCGAATGGATCGTATTGGTGATAGATGTGATACGTATCACCGATCTGCACCAAACCGTTGGGGTCGTTGAGCCAGCCAAGCTCAGGCTCCACATGGAACAGGAGCCTATCGGGGTCGGACGCGATGCGACCCGCCGTCTCATCCTGTCCAGCACGCCACTGCTCATAGTCCGCGCGTGTCACCTTATTTTTTTGATTAAACATCGCCGTTGACTTTCTCGTCTATGGGGAAGGACGCTCGACTCACACGAGTCGAACGCCCTTCCCCAAATGGACTTATCCTCAGATTACGCTGAACGGCTCAACTAGAAGCTGACATCAAAGCCAGCACCAGCGCCCTCTTCATCAGTGGTCGGCACGCCCTTTGCCTTGTTGTAGGCAAAGATCAAGACGATCGGCACGATAAAGGCGATGAGATTGCCAGCCACATACCACACGAGCGTCTCGGGCGTGACGATGAGCAGGCCAAGCACGCCGGTCAGACCCTGACCGATGGCGCGCACCTCAAAGAGCTTCACGAAGGCACCGCCGCAGCCTGCACCGATGCAAGCGCAGATGAACGGGATGATCGAGTAGCGCATGTTTGCAGCAAAGATTGCGGGCTCGGAGATACCGACCAGCGTCGGGATAAAGGACGACATGCAGATGTTGCGCTCTTTGGAATGCTTCTTGTGAATGAGGTACATGCCGATGGCGCCGCCGCCCTGGGCGATGATGGAAACCGACCAGATGGCCTGGATGTAGTTGAAGCCAGTCGTGGCGACGAGGTTTGCCTCGATACCCTGGATGAACTGATGCGTACCGGTAACGACGAGCGGCTGCAGGAATGCGGCAAAGACAAAGGCACCGAAGACGCCCATCCTGTTGTACAGGATATCGATTACGCCGGCGAGGACGTCGCCGATCAGGTTGCCGAGCGGGCCGAACACGGTGAACAGGGCGACGTTAGCAAGAATCAGGGTAACGGTCGGGACAAAGACGAACGAAACGACCTCGGGGATGTACTTCTGGGCAATCTTCTCGACCTTGGCCATAAACCAGGCAGTCAGGATTGCAGGGAACACGCCGCCCTGGAAAGCAACCATGGGAATGGAGAGCGGACCGAAGTTCCAGTACTCAGCACCCGTCGGGTCCATAACGAACGTGTTACGGTTCATAAGGCTCGGGTGAACCATGACGATACCGACGAGGATGCCCAGGATCGGGTTACCGCCAAAACGCTTGACCGCGCTGTACATAACCAGGACAGGTAGGTAGTCGAAGGTGGTGGCGATAATGGCAAAGAAGCTTGCGAGGTTCTTGAGGAACTCGCTGTGATCGGCGAGGCTGCCCTCCATGCCAAAGAGGCCGTTGGCAACGATCAGCGACTTAAGGCCGATGATGATAGCAGCGCCGACGAAAGCGGGAATGATGGGGATAAAGATGTCCGAGAATACCTTGAGGACCGAGAAGAACTTGCCCTTCTTGTCCGCCTCGGCGCCCTTGACCTCGGAAGCGCTGATCTCCTTAACGCCCGTCAGAGCCATAAACTCATCGTAAACCTTGTTGACGGTACCGGTACCGAAGATGATCATGAGCTGGCCGCTGTTGTACAGCACGCCCTTGACGCCATCGATGTTCTCGAGCTCGGCCTTGTTGTACTTGCTCGTATCCTTGAGCACCAGACGCAGACGCGTAACGCAATGCGTGGCGCCCTCGATGTTCTCCAGACCGCCGACGTTATCGACGACTTGCTGAGACACTACTTTGTAGTCCATGTTCCTCTCCATTCCTTTACGAAATCATAAGACGTTTTGATGCCATTACAGAGACGCGATCGTTGCATTTGCGCACTTAAGCGTACCGTCGGTGACCGTCAGCGCCACACCCTGGCCCTGCTTATTGCAGAATCGAGCGTTAAGCGCAACATCATCGACAAAGATGGTCGCGATATCGTCGTCAACGACCAGGCGCACATGATGAGTGCCCTCGCCCTTAAAGAACAACGGACGCTCGAGGCCCATGTTGTTGACCTGGAACCACGGATACTGGGGGGCCGCCGTAAACTCGAGCCTGCCCTCACGCAGGTTGGCGCGGAACTCATAGGCAAGACCGGACTCGGCGTCCTCGGCAAGCTTCACCGAGAAGCCGGCAGCGTCACCGGCGAGCTCGATGTCGGCATCGAGCATATAGGTGGAACCGGCATCCGCGGCGAGCACCTGCTCGACCTTGCCCGACTCGCAGGAGAGCTCAAAGGCCTCGACTGCCTTAGCCTCGCCAAAGGCGCCAAGCATGCTGTCAGGAAGCTTGGTGCCGAGCGTTCCGTCGGCACGCTGAACGATCTCGAGGGGCATAAAGGTGCCACCCCACAGGTAAGAGCTGGGGTCGCCGCCCTCGTCACGCGTAGGAACCCAACCAAAGAGAACGCGGCGCTCGCCGTCAAATGCGGTACGCGCGGCATAGTACGCGCGGCCATCGAAGGAATCGTCCGCAGGAGTGATCCAAGGACCGTTGATAGAGCGAGACATGCGGTAACGGGTCTTGTTGCCATCACTGTACTCGGAGAACACCAGATACCACCAGTCGCCCATCTTAAAGAGATCAGGCATCTCGAACATGGTGTACAGGCCCGGATTCCACCAGTCGCCCTGGAACTCCCAGGTATCCAGGTCCTTGGAGGTGAACTTGACCAGACGACCGGTCATCAGACGCTTGTCCTCGCCCACACGCGTGCCGAGGATGAGCATGTACTCTTCGTTCTCCTCATCCCAAAGCACAAAGGGATCGCGCCAGTTGCGGTCATCGTAACCCTCCTGGGGCGGAAGCAGCGTCTCGGCGATGTTCTTCTCCCACTTGACGGCGTCGTCACTCGTTGCGTGAAGAAGAACCTGCTTCATCAAGCGTGCCTTGACCTTATCGCGATTGCAACCAGTGTAGAGCGCATGGTACTTGTCGCCCACCTTAAACACCGTGCCGGCATAAACATACTGGTCGACTTCCTCGTCGCCGCCACGCTCAAGGCTCTCGCCAAAGTCTTTGTAATTGACGAAGTCCTTGGTTGTCGCGAGTGCCCAGCCAAACGGCTCTCCGAAAGGTCCGGGGTTTCGCGTGTCACGCTGATGATAGAGATAGAACGTGCCGTCCTCGCCGTACGGCATGATGTCGCCCACCCAAATTCCCTCAGGCTGGTAATACACCTTGTGCATCCGAGACTTCCTTCCCACGTGATACTAACTCGGTACAACTGCAAGATATGTCAATCGTTTTCATATGTCAAACGTTTTCACACCAATACGTCTTTTCGCAGTTCCAGTCGTCGGCAAACGGTTGACATATGCCGGCGAACGGTCATCAGAGGTGTTTGAGGAATTCTTTTGGCACGGGATGAACTACGCGGTTTTGCCCTCAATGAGTTCAACGGGGAGCTTGGTATTCGATTCGGGCTTTTCACCGTTAACAAGAGCGATGATGGATTGCGCCGCGAGCTCTCCGATGCGATCGATATCTTGACGAACGGTTGTTAAGTCAGGCATAAACGTCATAGTGCGGCGGGCGCCATCCGCGCCCACGACCTTAATATCGTCCGGAGCGCTCAAGCCGCGCTGCTTCATCACGTTAAGACAGATAGCCGCCATCGTGTCGTCTCCCGCAAAGATGCCGTCAATATCGGGGTTCTCATCGAGGATCTTCGCAACGACCGCACTCTTTTCGTCATCGGACTTAACGAACTCGACCTCACGGACAAGCGCGGGCAAACCGGCCTGCTCCACAACATCGTGGTAGGCATCGGTACGCTTATTGGCAGGCATGCGCATGCGGCTATTGTTGCGCAGGCACAAGATGCGCGAACACCCGTCATCAATCAGGCGACGCGTGGCAAGTTCGCCGATGCCATAGCTGTCGCTCGCAATCTGAACAGAGGCCTCGCCAAGGTCGCAGTCGATACCAACCAGACTCAAGCCCATCTCGGCATACGCCTCGGCACCGATATTAAGCGAGTTGACGATGACGCCATCAACCATATTGCGTCGAAGCATGTCGATATAAGAGCGCTCAAGCTCGGGTCGATTGGCGCTATTGCACAGCAGCATCTTAAAACCGTTTTCGGCCAGGGTATGCTCAATGACTTGAACCACTTGGGCATGAAACGGACTGCTGACATAGGGGACGATCATACCGATAAGATTCAGGCGACCGTTGAGCATGGCACGAGCGATATCGTTGGGCGTATAGTTGATGCGCTTCATCGCGGCATGGACCTTATCGCGGGTCTCTTGGCTAATATAGCCACGATTATTAAGCACACGAGATACCGTAGTAGGCGAAACCCCCGCCACCGCCGCAACTTCCTTGATGCCAGGCTTAGCCGTATCCTTAGAACGAGCACTCTCGCGAGCCATAGCACCCTCCCCCATCAACATGTCATACGTTTACATACGAACAAAGCATACCCCAACAAGAGCGGGAAGACGGTAACAGTACAAGTAAGTAAACGACTCATCCAAATAATTAGGAGAGTTCCGCCTAAAGGGTGACTCCAAAGGACCCCACATGGCCGGTTTTGGGTTATTTTCCAAAACACCCCGCAGGACGCAAAGAGGCTCCGCCGCGCAACGCGCGCAGCGGAGCCTCTTTGCATGTCCGAGGACGTTTTGGGAAATAACCCAAAACCGGCCCCAGTAATCCTACAGGAGTTGAACCCTTTAGAACTTGTCGTGGAAGGTACGCGCAATGACCTCGTCCTGCTGCTCCTTGGTGAGCGTGTGGAAGTTCACGGCATAGCCGGAAACGCGGATGGTCAGCTGCGGGTACTTCTCGGGGTGAGCCTGAGCGTCGAGCAGCGTCTCACGGTTGAAGACGTTGATGTTCAGGTGGTGGCCACCCTTCTCGGCGTAAGCGTCGAGCATGTGGACCAGGTTATCGGCCTGAGTCTCAGAAACTTCAGAAACCTTCATAATGTGTCTCCTTCGATTGATAGGCGCCGGCCGAAACCGGCGCGCTAATCAGTAATCGTTATTGTTAGTATAGCACTAACAATAGTTACTCGCCCAGCTGATCAAGGTCGATATCGCCAAAGAACACCTGGTCCTCCTTGCCGAGCGCACTCGGGATGATGGAGAAGGTGTTGGAGATGCCGTCCTGAGCATCGCGGAACGGGAGCTTGGAAACCGAAGACAGCGAAGCGATGGCGCCGTGGCTATCGCGCTTGTGCATGGGGTTAGCACCCGGGGCGAACGGCTGGCCAGCCTTGCGGCCGTCGGGCGTGGAGCCGGTCTTCTTACCGTACACGACGTTGGAGGTAATGGTCAGAACCGAGGTCGTGGGCACGGAGTTGCGGTAGGTGTCGTTCATGCGGATGTACTCCATGAACTGGTGCACAACGTCGTGAGCGATCTGGTCGACGCGGTCGTCGTCGTTACCGTACTTGGGGAACTCGCCCTCGGTCTCGAAGTCGACGATGATGCCGTTCTCATCACGGACGGGGTGGACCTTGGCGTACTTGATGGCGGACAGGGAGTCAGCCACGACGGAAAGGCCAGCGATGCCCGTAGCGAACCAGCGGTGCACGTGCTTGTCGTGCAGAGCCATCTGGATGCGCTCGTAGCAATACTTGTCGTGCATGTAGTGAATGATGTTCAGCGAGTTGACGTACACGCCAGCGAGCCACTTCATCATGTCGTTGTACTTGGCCACAACGTCGTCGTAATCGAGCGTATCGCCCTCGACGGCGCGATACTTGGGGCCGACCTGCTTCTTGGAGACCTCGTCAACACCGCCGTTGAGTGCATACAGCAGGCACTTGGCCAGGTTGGCGCGAGCGCCGAAGAACTGCATCTCCTTGCCAATGCGCATGGAGGACACGCAGCAGGCAATGCCGTAGTCGTCGCCGTGATAGACGCGCATGAGGTCGTCGTTCTCGTACTGGATCGAGGAGCTGGCGACGGAAGTCTTGGCGCAGAACTTCTTGAAGTTCTCGGGCAGACGGGTCGACCACAGAACGGTCATGTTGGGCTCGGGGCTGGTACCCATGTTCTCGAGCGTGTGCAGGTAGCGGTAGCTCATCTTGGTAACGAGCGTACGGCCGTCAACACCCATGCCGCCGATGGACTCGGTGACCCACTGCGGGTCGCCGGTGAACAGGGCCTGGTACTCGGGAGTACGGGCGAACTTGACCATGCGGAGCTTCATGATGAAGTGATCCACGAACTCCTGGATCTGCTCCTCGGTGAAGGTACCGTTGGCAAGGTCGCGCTCAGCATAGATGTCGATGAACGTAGAGGTACGGCCGATGGACATAGCGGCGCCGTTCTGCTCCTTGACGGCAGCAAGGTAGGCGAAGTACATCCACTGGATGGCCTCCTGCGTGTTGGTAGCAGGGTTGGAAATGTCGAAACCATAGGTCTCGGCCATCATCTTGAGCTCGCCGAGGGCGCGGATCTGCTCCTGCAGCTCCTCACGATCGCGGATGTTGTCGGCGGTCATGACCGTCGGGGTGGAAGCCTTCTGGGCCTCCTTGTCCTTAATCAGGTAGTCGACACCGTACAGGGCGACACGACGGTAGTCGCCGATGATGCGGCCGCGGCCATAGCCATCGGGCAGACCGGTGATGATGTGAGCCGAGCGGCAAGCACGCATCTCGGGGGTGTAAACATCGAAGACGCCGGCGTTGTGGGTCTTGCGCTCGAAGGTGTAGCGCTCGACAACGTTCTCGTCGACCTTGTAGCCGTGCTGGCTGGCGGCCTGGCAAGCGATGCGGATACCGCCGTTGACGTGCAGAGCGCGCTTGAGCGGCTTGTCGGTCTGGAGGCCGACGATGGTCTCCTTCTCGCGGTGGGCGTTATCGATGTAGCCAGCGGGGTGGCTCACGATACCCGTGACGGTCTTGGTGTCCATATCGAGGACACCGCCCTGCTCGCGCTCCTTAAGCAGCAGGTCGAGAACCTCGCCCCACAGCTCCTTGGTACGCTCGGTCGGGCCGGCGAGGAACGACTCGTCGCCCTCGTAGGGGGTGTAGTTCTTCTGGATGAAGTCTCGGACGTCAACCTCTCCCGTCCAGATGCCTTCCTTGAAGCCTTCCCATGCCTCCTGCATTGTGTAACCACGCTCCTAGTTACGTGTAATGCGGCGCTCTCTCACACCGCTGCTTATTGAATTCTTGAATGTTCGGCTTGCACTACCGGCTTCTTCCGTTCTTCACCACACGTTGGTGTAGGGAAAACGTTTATCCACCTTGGAACTACAACCCAAAACCCAAGATTTCACCCGTTTGAGAAGGATAACATAGCGACCCTCTCCATCTGGGCTGTTATATGTTTCTTTTTTTATATCATAATGGCGTTTTTTACAAACCCGCAGGAAATGCGAGCGCGAACAACTACCGTTCACCGATTTCTTTGGTATTTTTCCTTGCCTTTGTACGACGTTCACTCTAGCTGTTATGTCAGCTTTATCAGGGTAAAGTACCCCAGAGACCCTTCAGAAACTGAAGGGCGGCCACGGGATTTCCCCCGGGGCCGCCCTATGGCGTGGCTAGTTATTTAGCTTTGATTGCCGTTTGGCATTAGGCGGCTGCGGAAGCCTTGTCGGTCGTTGCCTTGCTGTTGCTCTGCTGGCCCTCAAAATGCTTGTAGCACCAGCTGGTGACCAGCGGGGTCAATATAGCCGTCACGATTGCGCAGGCAGCAACCTGTGCCGTAGCCGTCGCGAGCACGGCGCCACCGTACATGGCCCCGTTGACGCTTGCCATGGCAGCAGGCGTAGCCACATTGGCTCCGGCGCAGCTCGAAATGGCCGCACCTGCGACACCCGTGCCGCCCGTGAGCTTGTCGACCGCGATGACGGGAATTGCAAAGATCACCGAGCAGATCACGCCGAGCAGAATACCGGGAAGACCGCCATTAATGAGCTGGCCAAAGGTCATGGTCGAGCCCATGGCAAAGAAGACGAGCACGATGACGGCGGAAAGTGCCGGTGCCATCATCTTCTTAAAGCTGGGGAAGACGTTGCCCAGAATAATGCCGACGACGATCGGCAGGATGGCACCCACGAGCGACCAGCCGATCGGAGCCTGGCCGGCAGCGCCGAGCACGATCATCGTGACCGGAGGGCCGACAACGAGCGTGGTGATTGCGACAGCGCCACGCTCGGCCTCATTGCCCATGGTGCCCATCAGACCAGCGTACATAGCGTTGTTGGCGCCGGTGCAAGCCGCCAGCATCACCATGGCAGAGATGCCAAACAGGTTGTCGTTGAACACATAAAGGATGAGCAGCGACACGGCAACGACCACGATTTGCTTGACGGCGATGATGATGGCACCGCGGGCAGCGGCGGCAGGAGCACTCTTAAACGAAATCGTCGTACCGACGATAAGCAAAAAAGCGCCCACGAGCGGGCCTGCACCCTGCTGGGTCATGCCAAGCGTAAAGCTGCCGAGCGTTTTGAACAGATCGGGGAATAGCGTGTTGAGCAGGCAGCCCAGCAGAAGCGGCACCAAAATATTGGCACCCGGGATGGAGGACATCTTAAAGAACGGCTCCTTTGCCGCCGGCGCCTCCACCACAGTCGATTCACTCATTTATATCTCCTTTTGATGCGTGTGGCACGCGGTCGCACGCTCCTGTGCCAGAAAGAAGGCGACGGTCCCGAGTCGCAGGAGCCGTCGCCGAATTAACGTCGCGGGGTATTACCCGTCCAGAACGATGCCACCGTCGCAGTCACCGATCTCGCCGTTCACGAAGCTGGCGAGGTCGGAGGCAAAGAAGAGCACCATCTGCGCAGGCTCGCTGGCCTGGGCGGCACGGCCCAGAGGAATACCGTTGATGATGCGCTGAGAGTTCTCGTCAGAGAGAATCGAGGTCATATCGGTCAACGTGAGCGACGGGCACACAGCGTTGCAGCGAACGCCGAACCTACCGCCCTCCTTGGCGACTGCCTTGGTTAGACCGTTAACACCGGCCTTGGAGCTCGCGTAAGCCGCGGTGCCGAGCAGGCCGCCGCCGATCTTGCCAGCAACAGAGCTCACGTTGACGATAGTGCCGGCATGGGCAGCCTTAAAGTGCGGGTACACGGCGTTCATCATGGTAAAGGTGCCGTTGAGGTTGATGTCGATGGTACGGCGCCACTCGGTGTCGTCGATCTCGTCGAACTTCTTGGTGCTGATGACGCCAGCGCAGTTGATCAGGATATTGGTTTGCGGCAGGTCTGCGAAAATCTGTTCGACGGTCTCGCGCGCCTTGGGCGCATCAGCGACATCGAGCTGATAAAACTTGTTGCCCTCGCCAAGCTCGGCCACAGCGGCCTCGCCCTTAGCAGCGTTCCTTGCGATGAGCGCGACATGTCCGCCGCCCGCGACGATGCCCTTGGCGATCTCGAGGCCAATGCCCTGAGTGCCGCCCGTGACAATCGCGGTCTTGCCCGTGAAGTCAAATGCCATGACTCCATCCCCCTTTATGTAAGGTGTCTCCTTGCGGGAAGTTGGAGCATCGCACGTGGCGATTATATGAGTCCCAGTCGTCATGGTGGTGACAACCCCTCGCCTAACCGCGGGCATGATAGTTCTTTGAAACGCTTTAGCAATTGAATGATTTTAAGTCTTAATGAGCTCTTAATATTGCCTACTGTATGAGGCCCGCGTATGGGGGTATCATCTTCCACCGAAAATAGTTTCTAGTGTTAGGGGTTTTCGGTGGAAGATACCGATTTCCATGAGCTTGGGCGTCAGCTCTTTACCGAGTTTGGCAGCATGCACCAGCGCATTTCGCGCTTTGCGGACAAAGCCCTCGGCGGCGAGATGGCCGTCATGCGCGCCCTCATACTCGCCGGCGGTTCGCTCACGCCGAGCGAACTCGCTGATCGCGCCTGGGTCTCGAGTGCCCGCATCGCCAATATCCTACGCGCTCTCGAAGCCAAGGGCTGGGTCGAGCGCGAGCACTCAAAGACCGACCGTCGTCGCGTGCACGTCATGGTGACCGACAAAGGATTCCAGGATCTCGAAATCAAACGTCGGGAATTCGAGAACCGCACCGCGGCCTTCCTCGAGCAGCTCGGCGAAACAGATACCCAAGAGATGGTGCGTCTTCTAAGGCGTGCCAACGAAATTATCGACCGTAATCAAGAAAGGAGAGATGCCGAGTGAGGATTCTCAAGCTCTTTAAAAAGCATATCCTGGCACTGTTCGCAGCTATCGTACTTATCGTAATCAGCTGCAACGCCGATCTGGCACTGCCTACCTACATGAGTGATATCGTCGACGTGGGTGTGCAGCAAGGCGGCATCGCCTCGCCCGTGCCCGACACCATCCGCGCCGAATCGCTCGATGACCTTGAACTCTTTATGAGCGCCAAGGACGCCAAGACGGTAGAGGCTGCGTTTGGCAAGGCAGACAAAAACGGGATTCGCACGTACAAGGGCACCGAGGACGAGCGCGCCGATGGAGGCAAGATTGCCGACATTATGAGCCTGCCCGAGACTGTCGTCCTTTCGCTCAACCAGGGCATCGGCGCCAACTCCATGGGCGATATGATGGGCTCGTCCAGCGAGAAAGACGACAACGCTGCCCAGGCCATGCCAACCCCCGAGCAAATGGCAGCGATGACGCCCGAGCAGCTCGCCGAGATGCAGCAGAAGGCCGCGGCGGCGCAGAACATGCAAAAGCAGATTGATGCCGACGGCGGTAAGATCACCATGAAGAGCCTGCGTCTAGGCATTGAAGGCGGTCTAATCGACCAGGACAAGCTCGTCGAGGGCGCCAATGATATGGCGGACAAAATGGGCTCCATGTCGGGCTCCATCGTCACCCAGCGCGCCGTGAGCTATGTACAGGACGAGTACAAGGCGCAAGGCATCGACCCCGCCGACGTACAGAACGCCTACCTGAGCCGCATGGCAACCACGATGTTTGGTCTGTGCCTTGTGTCGCTCGTCGCCACCATCCTGACCGGTGCCGTAGCTTCGCGCACCGCCTGCTCCATCGCCCGCGACCTGCGCCGCGAGACCTTCAACAAGGTTATGCACTTCTCGCCGGCCGAGGTGGGCAAGTTTAGCCAGGCCTCGCTCATCACCCGCTGCACCAACGACATTCAGCAGATCCAGATGGCCGCAACCCTGTTTATCCGCATGTGCCTGATGGCCCCCGTCATGGGCATCGTCGCTGTCATGCGTGTCCTGGCCAACCACACCGGCCTGGAGTGGACCATCGCCGTGGCCATCATCGCGGTCTCGGCCGTTGTCGGCGTGCTCATGGGCCTCACCATGCCCAAGTTCAAAAAGATGCAAAGCTTTGTGGACCGCGTGAACCTTACCGCCCGCGAGCTGCTCGACGGCCTTATGCCCATCCGCTCGTTCAACCGCGAGGAACATGAGCTCGAGCGTTTTGACAAGGCGTCGCTCGACCTAATGACCACGCAACTCTACACCAACCGCGCCATGAGCTTTATGATGCCGCTCATGATGCTCGTCATGAACTGCATCACCGTGCTTATCGTCTGGTTTGGCGCGCAGGGCGTGTCCGACGGCGTGATGCAGGTCGGCAACATGATGGCGTTCATCTCCTACACCATGCAAATCGTCATGGCGTTTATGATCCTCACCATGGTTTCGGTTATCCTGCCCCGCGCTGAGGTCGCCGCCGAGCGCGTGGAAGAGGTCATCACCTGCCCCACGAGCATCAACGACCCCGTCTCACCCAAGCTGCCTGCCGCCAGCGCGCCGCGCGGTGAGCTCACCTTCCGCGACGTGAGCTTCCAGTATCCCGATGCCCGCGCCGACGTCATCAGCGGCGTGAACTTCACCACGCATGCCGGCCAGATGCTCGGCATCATTGGCTCCACGGGTTCGGGCAAGTCTACGCTCGTGCAGTTGATTCCGCGCCTGTACGACGTCACGGGCGGCAGCATTTCACTCGACGGCATCGATGTGCGCGACATGACCCTTTCCGAGCTGCGCCGCCGCATTGGTTACATCCCGCAGCAGGGGCGTCTGTTCTCGGGCACCGTCGAGAGCAACCTCAAGTTTGCCGGCGACATGGTGAGTGACGAGGATATGCGCCAGGCAGCACGCGTCGCCCAGGCGGAGGACTTTATCGCCGAGCGCGAGGACGGGTACGACTCCCCCATTAGCCAGGGCGGCTCCAATGTTTCGGGCGGTCAGCGTCAGCGCCTGGCCATCGCCCGCGCCTTGGCCAAGAAGCCCGAGGTCGTGGTTTTCGATGATTCGTTTAGCGCGCTCGATTACAAGACCGACGCGCGCCTGCGCGAGGAGCTCGCCAAAAACGTCACCGACGCCGCACTCGTGGTCGTGGCCCAGCGCATCGCGACCATCATGCACGCCGACCAGATCATCGTGCTCGACGACGGCCACGTAGTGGGCACCGGCACGCACGAGGAGCTGCTGCGCAGCTGCCCGGCGTACCTGGAGATCTCACAGTCGCAGCTTTCCGCCGAGGAGCTGGGGCTTACCCAAGAAGAAATTGCAGCCGTCATGGAAGGAGGCGAGCGCTAATGGCAGACGAGACCAAGACTCAGATTCCCAAGCCCACCCGCCAGCGTGGTCCCATGGGCCGCATGGGTGGCATGCGCCGTGGCGAAAAGGCCAAGGACTTTAAGGGCACCATGAGGCAGCTGCTCGGCTATATCGGCCAGCACAAGATTGCCGTGCTTGCCGCCGTCGCCTTTGCCGTGTGCTCGGTCATCTTTAACATTGTGGGGCCCAAGGTGCTCGGCCAGGTTACCACCAAACTGTTCGAGGGCTTGGTCGCCAAGGTCAACGGCACCGGCGATGTCGACTTTGCCTGGATCGCCAAGACGCTCGGCTTTTTGCTCTGCCTGTATCTGGCGAGCTCTGTCTGCAGCCTCATCCAGGGCTGGCTCATGACCGGCGTCACGCAAAAGATTTGCTACCGCATGCGCAAGGAGATCGCCGCCAAGATCGCCGTCGTGCCGATGAGTTACTTCAACGGCCACAGCAAGGGAGACGTACTCAGCCGCATCACCAACGACGTCGATACGCTGGGTCAGTCGCTCAACCAGAGCGTGACGCAGCTCATCACGTCGGTGACGCAGATTATCGGCGTGCTCGTCATGATGCTTTCGATCAGTCTGCCGCTTACTGGCGTCACCGTGCTCACGCTGCCGGCCGCCGCGATTATCCTGACCGTAATGATTCACTTCTCGCAGCCGTACTTCCGAGAGCAGCAGCAGGTTCTGGGCGCCGTCAACGGCATTATCGAGGAGGACTTTGCCGGCCAGAACGTCATCCAGGTGTTCGACCGCGCCGAGGCCTCAATCGAGGAGTTCGACCGTCAAAACGACCGCCTCTTTATTAGTGGCTGGCGCTCGCAGTTCCTGTCGGGCCTGATGATGCCGCTTATGAGCTTGGTGGGCAACATGGGCTACGTGGGCGTCGTCGTGGTGGGCGCGCAGCTCGCACTGACCGGCAATGCCACGCCCGGCGACATCCAGAGCTTTATCCAGTACGTTCGCAACTTTACGCAACCCGTGCAGCAGCTGGGCAATGTGAGCAACACGATGCAGTCGATGGCTGCCGCCACCGAGCGCGTCTTTGAGTTCCTGGCCGCGCCCGAGGAGGAGCAGAAGGCCGACGCGCAGATTCCCGAGAAGCGCCCCGGCCACGTGGAGTTTGACCATGTCAAGTTTGGCTACACGCCCGACAAGACCATCATCCACGACTTTAGCTGCGAGGCGCAGCCCGGCCAGACCATCGCCATCGTCGGTCCTACCGGCGCCGGCAAGACCACGCTCATTAAGCTGCTGCAGCGCTTCTACGATGTGGACGGCGGTTCGCTGCGCGTCGAGGGTGTCGACGTGCGCGACTGGGACCGCGCGGCGCTGCGCGGCGAGTTTGCCATGGTGCTGCAGGATACCTGGCTGTTTAACGGCACGATCCGCGAGAACATCCGCTACGGACGCCCCGATGCGAGCGATGCCGAGGTCGAAGCCGCCGCACGCGCCGCACGTTGCGACCACTTTATCCATACGCTTGCCGGTGGCTACGACTTTATGATCAACGAGGAGGGCACTAACCTGTCGCAGGGTCAGCGCCAGCTCGTGACCATCGCCCGTGCCATTTTGGCCGACCGCCCGGCGCTGATTCTGGACGAGGCGACTTCCAACGTCGACACCCGCACCGAGGAGCTTATTCAGCGCGCCATGGATGCGCTGATGCAGGGCCGTACCAGCTTTGTCATCGCGCACCGCCTGTCCACGATCCGCAACGCCGACGTAATCTTGGTAATTCGCGACGGCGACATCGTCGAGAAGGGCACACACGACGAGCTACTCGCCCAGGGTGGCTTCTACGCCGACCTGTATAACTCGCAGTTCGACGAGGCGGCGTAACAACCGGCGGCAAACAACCGCAATGCCCAGAAAACGGGGGCGCAGGACAACCTGCGCCCCCGTTTTTGCTCTGCGACCCTCAAACCGCCTCCCCTGGGACCTGATTGACAGCCCCTTCGAGGCCCCGTGGGCAAAAAATGGCAAATATGAGTACTGTTACCCTTTTAGTAACAGCCAAAACAGCCCCAAATGCCGTTTTCACGGCTTACACGCGTCCCTAAATTGATCAAACAGCCCTATAGCGGACTTATATGTGTTTGCGTTAATGAACATATTTTGCTGTTATGTCTATTATTTTGCGAAGGCAATATGCTACTAAGCTAGCAACCGTACTCATATTTGGCATTTTTTGCCCACAGGGTATTTCCTGGGGAACCGGCAACAGCCTTAGGGTCCCGCGCGGCGCCGCTCCCTCCCGGCATCCGCCGACGTTTACCCAGATAAAACCGACCAAAATAAACCTGTCCCTTTTTGGTAGGTTTCGGGGTGACAAGGGCTTGCACTTTAGCGTGCGACAGCGGATAATGCCGAGCATTCGACAATGTTCTCATTGCCATCAATTGATTGAGGAGGCCCCTATGGCCATGGAATTCAAACGCAGGCTGCCGATCCCCATGGAGATCCGCGAGGAGATGCCGCTTTCCGCCGAGCTTACTGCCAAAAAGCAGGCATTTGACGCCGAGGTCGCCAAAGTCTTTACCGGCGAGGACGCGCGCAAGGTACTCATCATCGGCCCGTGCTCTGCCGACCGCGAGGATTCGGTGCTTGAGTACATGAACCGACTGGCCAAGGTCGCCGAAGAGGTCAAGGACAAGCTCATCATCATTCCGCGCGTCTACACCAATAAGCCGCGCACCAAGGGCACCGGCTACAAGGGTCTTCTGCACAACCCCAACCCCGAGGCTCCCGACGACCTGCTCGAGGGCGTCAAGGCCATCCGCCACATGCACCTGCGCGTCATCGAGGAGACCGGCTTCTTTACCGCCGATGAGATGCTCTACCCGTCCAACTACCAATACCTCGTCGACCTGCTGAGCTATGTTGCCGTGGGCGCACGCTCGGTCGAGAACCAGGAGCATCGCCTGGTGTCGAGCGGCATTTCGGTACCCGTCGGCATGAAGAATCCCACTGCCGGCTCTACCACCGTTATGCTCAACTCCATTTACGCCGCGCAGGCGCACCAGAGCTTCATCTTCCGCAACTGGGAGGTCGAGTGCGACGGCAACCCGCTCGCACACGCCGTTATGCGTGGCTACATCGGTCTCGATGGGCACACCTACCCCAACTACCACTACGAACACCTGGAACGCCTGGCCGAACGCTATACCGAGCATGCCGGCTATGCCAATCCGGCAGCGGTCATCGACTGCAACCACGACAACTCGGGCAAGCGTCCGCTGGAGCAGTATCGCATTTGCAAGGAGGTGCTCGACAGCTGCCGCCGCAACGAGTCCATCTCCAAGCTGGTCAAGGGCTTTATGATCGAGTCCTACCTGGAGGACGGCAACCAGCCGGTCGACGGCGGTGTCTTTGGCAAGTCGATCACCGACCCGTGCCTGGGCTGGGAAAAGACCGACTACCTCATCCGCGAGATCGCGGAACGGGTGTAGGTTACGGCGTTTTACCAGACGCCGTAACGGCTCGACGCTGCGCGGGTCGCATTTGAGACAATCTGACGTTCAACTTCAAGGGCGCGACCAGAAGGTCAGCGCCCTTTCGTTTCACGTCACCTTGTCTCAAATGCGACCCGCTCGCCGTCCGTCCTCTGAATGCGGCGTTGCCTTGCTCCGGATGCGGCACTTGGGGACGTTCCTTTTAATATGAGCAGGACATTGTCAAGAGGCAAAAT
>CAUAIH010000011.1:0-68977 GCA_958429025.1 uncultured Collinsella sp.
CGGGCTGACCGGACTTGGCCTCGGCGACGGAGTCACGCAGGTTCTCGCTGATCAGCTTAATAGCCTCAAAGTGGAACATGTCGGAGAGCTCCCAAGCACCCTTGGTGGTGTAGCCCTCGATGGCGTGGGTCAGAGCGTCCATACCAGTGGAAGCGGTCAGGCCGGCGGGCATGGAAGCCATCATGTCAGGATCGACGACGGCGACCTCGGGGGCGTCGTTGGTGTCGACGCACACGAACTTGCGAACCTTCTCGGGGTCGGTGATGACGTAGTTGATGGTCACCTCGGCGGCGGTACCGGCGGTCGTCGGCACGGCGATGGTGAACACGGCGTGGTTCTTAGTCGGAGCAACGCCCTCGAGGCTGCGGACATCGGCGAACTCGGGGTTGTTGATGATGATGCCAATGGCCTTAGCGGTGTCCATGGAGGAGCCACCACCAATGGTCACGATAGCGTCAGCCTCGGCGGCCTTGAAGGCCTCGACGCCGTCCTTGACGTTCTGGATAGTGGGGTTGGGCTTAATCTCGGAGTAGAGGCTCCAAGCGATGCCGGCGGCGTCGAGCTCGTCGGTCACCTTAGCGGTAACGCCAAACTTAACCAGATCGGGGTCGGAGCAGACGAAGATCTTCTTGTAGCCGCGACGCTGGAGCTCGCCGGGGATCTCCTTGATGGCGCCGGAACCATGATAAGAGATGGTGTTGAGAACGAAACGATTAGCCATTGATAGCCTCCCATCGTGTGCGGGGCATCCATTACGCCCCGCGCTATAAGTCCCATCCTAACGCTTTTGAAACAAAAAACGCGTGAGAACGTCAAAAGTGTTAAAGCGTTTCAACAGAATAACGGAGCCCTAGTCCTTCCCTCCCGACAGCAGCGAAGGCTAGATTATGGGAGCAATCGCCCAAAGAATACGACCGACTCAGTCTATAAATTGTTTCTGTTTTAGCAATATATGTTTGACAATACGTTTATAAAAAGATACTTTGTAGTGAATAACATGCATGCAGCAAATAACGTCATTCATTTTGTTAGAAATTGCCCATGCGGTTATTGCAGCTGCATCTACTGCAACGTACAGCGTAATTCTCCGCACGAAGCAGAAGACGGTTCCAATTCGATCGAGGCGATGACACATGGTGGCTAGTTGTCCTAAATCGAGCAAGACGGCTACAAACGAATATCAAATCTCAATTGAAGGTAACCCTTATCCGCATACTCTGGCTCTCATCAACCCAGCAGGAGACAACCTCAACATCAAAAAACATGGGTTCACGGGTCCACTAGGACAGCTATTGAGTCTTAAATATACCGTTTATGACGATGCAAATGAAAAACTCTTCACTGTCGTCGACGGTGGTTTTAGCAACATGCCCAGGGTTGCGCTCATCATCGAACACAAGGAAGTTGCGGTGTTTGATTATGGCCTAAACAGACTTGAGATGAAGTGCGTAACGAACATACCGAATTACACAATAAAAGGTAACTTCCTATTTGGAGATTACGATATATTCAGCCAACGGGAAGTGAAACTATCTTCAGTTATCGTCCTTCAATGTGATAAACAATCGTGCTTTAGCATACAGGTTTTGGATAAAGCCGAATTAGCCGCCGCAATTGGAATACCTACAGCCATTGCCCTTCTTAGGGCTCGGATTGAAGAGCATCTCGAATAAATCGCAAAAAGCAGTTCGTAGCAACATTCAGGAGCTGGATAGTTTTTTCTGGCTCCTGAATGTTGTTACGAACATGCACCTTAGCGCTTAAGACTCGCGGTCTGCCAGTCAGCTATGATGCGGGCCCATTTCCTGTGCAAATCGCGCTCGCGGTCGATAAACATGATGGCAAACGCGACAAACAGCAGCAAGCTCGCCACGACGATGGCATGCAGGCCCATGCGCTCAATACACCAGTTGCCCAGCACGGCGCCAAACACAAAGGTAAAGATCACGCCAAAGTACAGCACGCCGTTTTCCAAAAAGCCGCGCTTGTGGGTGATGATGTAGTCGTCCACGTTTTGCAGCGCGTTGCGCAGGTTACCGATGCACATGGTCGTGGCGATGCCGTGACCATGTATCTTGCGGAAGCTCTCGACCTGCATGCCGCAGGCAAACGAGGTGAGGCAGTTGGCGAGCAGGTTGTAACCGCCACCGGGGATAAAGCTCACGCCCAGCAAGATGACGGCTTCAAAGAACACCGTCACTTGGCGCCAGTGAATCACGCTGCCAAACCGCTCGTGTACCAGGTCGGCAAGCATAATACCCACAGCAAACGACACCACAGGGAAGAAGTAGCGCCCCGCAAGTGCCCAATTGCCCTCCGAGATGCTCACGCCCACGAGCAGGATGTTGCCCGTCTGCGCGTTGGCGAAAACATGATCGCGCCCAATGTACGAATACACATCCATAAAGCCACCGGCGAGCGCCAAGATGATGCCCAGCTCGATGGACTCCGATATCTGTTTGGCACGCTGCATCGTCGTGCATCCTCCTTGTTGACGACTCTCTCGTGCGTTGGCGGAAACATAGCCGCCGTTCATACTGTAACCCATTGACAACATGGCATGCGCGCGAGACGGGTTCTCCAACGCGCAGATACACAGTCTGGAAACAAACGGCGGGTGCGACACACGCATCGACGTGCCGATCCGCCAGCCCATGTACTCCACCAGTCTTTTTAGCGCCGTCCCAAAAAGACTGGTTACAATTACGTGCAGCATACTAACAACGGGAGGAATCGTGGCAAAAAAGCCCCAGGACGCTCAGCACAACCAGCACGGCAAGCATGCCCAGCGCGGCCAGCAGCAAAAGCGCGGCGGTAAGGCGCAGGCCACGGCCTCCCCCGCCACCCGGGTCGCGCACACTCCGGCTGCGCCCACCCGTCCCTGGCGACCGGGCCGCGATAAGTTCCTCCCCGTCAGCCGCGCCGACATGGATGCGCGCGGCTGGGACCAGTGCGACTTTGTCTACATCTGCGGCGACGCCTACGTGGACCACCCTAGCTTTGGTATGGCCATCGTCAGCCGCGTGCTCGACGCACACGGCTACAAAGTGGGCATTATCTGCCAACCCGACTGGACTGACCCCGCCAGCATCACGGTGCTCGGCGAGCCTCGCCTGGGCTTTCTCGTCAGTGCCGGCAACATGGACTCCATGGTCAACCACTATTCGGTGACCAAGCACCGCCGCCACACCGACGCCTATACCCCCGGTGGCGAGGAGGGGCGCCGTCCCAATCGTGCCGTCACGGTCTACGGCAACCTCATTCGCCAGACGTTCAAGGACGCTCCCATCATTATCGGCGGCATCGAGGCAAGCCTGCGTCGCCTGGCCCACTACGACTACTGGCAGGACAAGCTCAAGCGCTCGGTACTGCTCGACTCGGGCGCCGACATCCTCATCTACGGCATGGGCGAGCACGCGATCGTCGAGATCGCCGACGCGCTCGACGCGGGACTGCCCGTCGATCAGATCACCTATATCAACGGCACCGTCTACCGCACAGGCTCGCTCGACGAGGTCTACGACTACGACCTGTTGCCCAGCTGGGACGACCTTGCCGCCGACAAGCTCAACTACGCGCGCAGCTTTAACGTGCAGCAGCAGAATATGGACCCCATCACCGGGCATCGCCTGGTAGAGCCCTACCCCAACAGCGTCTATGTGGTGCAGAACCCGCCATCGGCGACACTCACCACCGATGAGATGGACGAGGTTGCCGAACTCCCCTACGCACGCGATTGGCATCCCGACTACGACGCGGCGGGCGGCGTGCCGGCCTTTGCCGAGATCAAGTTTTCCATTAGCTCCAACCGCGGCTGTTTTGGCGAGTGCTCGTTTTGCGCCCTCACCTTCCACCAGGGTCGCGTGTTGCAGATGCGCAGCCACGACTCGATCATGCGCGAGGCCGAGCTGCTCACGCGCGATCCCGAGTTTAAGGGCTACATCAACGACGTGGGAGGGCCGACGGCCAACTTTAGCCGTCCTGCCTGCGACAAGCAACTCAAGCACGGCGTATGCAAGAACAAGCGCTGCCTCTGGCCGAGCGTGTGCAAGAATATGGTGGTCGACGAGAGCGGCTACACGCAGCTGTTGCGTGACCTGCGCCAGCTGCCGGGCGTCAAAAAGGTCTTCGTGCGCAGCGGCATCCGCTTTGACTACACCATGGCCGATGCCTCGGACGAGTTTTTACGCGAGCTGCTGGAGTATCATGTCTCGGGCCAGCTACGCGTAGCACCCGAGCACGTGAGCGACGCGGTGCTGTCCGTGATGGGCAAACCGAGCCGAGCCGTCTACGATGCATTCTGCCGTAAATTTGAGCGCCTGAACCGCGAATACGGACTCAAGCAGTATGTGGTGCCGTACCTGATCTCGAGCCACCCCGGCTCGACGATGAAGGAAGCCGTAGACCTTGCCGAAGCCGTGCGCGACATGGGCTACATGCCCGAGCAGGTGCAGGACTTCTACCCCACGCCGTCCACCATGTCGACGTGCATGTACTACACCGGCGTGGATCCGCGCACCATGGAGCCGATCTATGTGGCGCGCGACCCGCACGAGAAGGCCATGCAGCGTGCGCTCATCCAGTATCGCAAGCCCGAGAACTACAAGCTCGTACGCGAGGCGCTGGAAAAGGCCGGGCGTCGTGACCTAATCGGCTACACCAAGCATTGTCTGATTCGCCCCGTGCCGCCACGCCCGGGCGAGACATCTGCTGGCGGCGGACACGGCGCTGGCAAGAAGGGCGGCAAGACCCACGGTGGCGCCGCCGGCAAGGGGCCCAAGGGCAGCAAGGGATACGGCGGTATGTCCCGCGCGCAGAACACTGCCGGTCGCAATCGCGCGGCACAGGGCCGCCAGGGTGCCAACGGCGGCGGCAGGCGCAACTAGCGCGGCGAGGCGGCATGCCGCCGCTGGCGGCACACACGCCCCCACCAATGAAATGCCGCTCGCCGGGGCGTCGTAAAACGATTCCCCGGCGAGCGGCCGATTAATACTGTCTATCTCAAAACGTCGTTACTTTTTGTCAAAATGACCATAGAGCGCAAACGAGAGCGTCGCGGAAATAACCCAAGTCAAAGCGATGCAGACGACAATCATGATCAGGTTCATGGGATTGCCGCTTGGATCGGCATAAACGGGCAACGAGGTAATGCCAGGCATAACAAAGCCGAAGCACTTAGCGCCCAGAACAACGGTGAGCGCGCCGCCAATGCCATCCGCGATCATCGCAGCGATAAGCGGAGTCCTGTTAGGAACCTGAACGGTGAACAAGGCAGGCTCGGAAATTCCCATAAATGCCGAGAAGGCGCACGTCATCGCAGCGGACTTGAGCTTTTCATCGGTCATGCGCAGGGCCGCACCAAAAGACGCACCGCTTTCGGCGAGGTTATGGCAGAAAGAGATCGGGAGCAGATAGTCATACCCCAGCGTTGCGATATTGGAAATCTGGATGGGGCTCGTTGACTGGTGCATGCCAAAGAGCACGATAAGCAGCATAAAGAAGCCCAGCAGAAAACCGGCGACAGGGCCCAATGTCGAGAATAGCCAAACGATACCGTTGGCGAGACCAAGACCGCACCAGGCACCAATCGGAGCGAGCACAAACAGGTTGACGGGAATCACGATGGCAAGGGAGAGCGCCGGGACGACAACGAGCTTAAAAAGATCCGGCACGACTTTGTCGATTGCGCGATACACAAAGGACAAGCCAATGACGCCAAAGATGACCGGGAACACGGAATCGGCGTAGCTAAAAATCGGCACCGTAAAACCGAACAGCGCAAGAGGCGTCTCGCCCGTACCGACAGCGTTGACAATGGTCGGGTACATCAGCGATCCGGCGACACAAAGCGCAAGCGAACGGTTGACTCGGAACTTATCAGCTGTAGACATTGCCAACAAAAACGGCAAGAAGTAGAACGGGATATCCGAAATCATATTGAATATCGCAAAGTCGCCGGCACCCGTGTCGATTCCAAAAGCCGCAATAGCAGCCAGGATGCCCTTTACGATGCCTCCCGCCACCAGTGCGGGAATGATAGCGGAGAAGATGCCGGTGATGATATCGAATACGCGAGCCGAACCTTTTTGGAGCTCAGGCTGCTCGGCGTCGGCGGAGACCTCGCCACCCATCCTGTCGCCTAGCATGGGCTCCAATTCGTCATATACCGACCCCACGCTGGCGCCGATGATAACCTGCCACTGCCCGTCTTTAACCTGCGCGCCCAAGGCGCCGTCAAGCGTCTTAAGGGCCTCCAGATCTGCCTTGCTATCGTCCTTCAGGTTGAATCTGAGCCTTGTAATGCAGTGCGTTGCCATAACAACGTTATCGGCGCCGCCCACGAGCTCGAGGACACGAGCGGCCAGTTCCTTCTTGTCTGCCACGACAATCACTCCTACCCAAGATCCTCGCCATTAGTGGCGATACATTTCTGATACCAATAGAAAGAGTCTTTACGCGAGCGCTCCGCAGTGCCGTTGCCGCAATTATCCAGATCGACATAGATAAGCCCGTAGCGCTTGTCCATCGTAAGAGGACCGCAGGCAACAAGGTCAATGAATCCCCAGATCATGTATCCGCGCACGTCAACGCCATCGATCACTGCTTCCTTAAGGCACTTTATGTGCTGGCGCAAATAATCGATTCGATACTCGTCGTGGATGCTGCCATCCTCCTCGACTACATCAGATGTACCGAGGCCGTTCTCGGCGATATACAGGGGCAGCCCATAGCGGTCATACATCTGGTTAAGGGTAACCCTCAGACCAATGGGATCGAGCTGCCAGCCCCACTCACTCGTCTCGAGATAAGGGTTCTTGTTTGCCATGACCAGATTACCCGCAGTCTTCTCCCATCCCTGATCGCAGGTGGATACCTGGGAAAAGTAGTACGAAAAGGCCAGGAAGTCGACCGTGTTGCGAGCGATGAGCTCTTCATCGCCCGGTTCCATTTGAATCTCGATACCACACGCATCGAAATAGCGATTCATATAAGCGGGGTATTTTCCACGAGCCATCACGTCCGTATAGAACCAGTTGGAATACTGGTCGTCGTGAATAGCCTGCATGTTATCTTCGGGACGGCAGGTGGCGGGATACGTACAGAATCGAGCGATCATGCCGCCAACGGGAGTATCGGGCGAAAGACGATGGACAATCTCGACGGCACGCGCATTGGCAACGAACTCGTGGTGCAGGCACTGGAAAATGGCTCGATCGAAGTTCTCCCCCTCTTCGTCTTTGACCAGACAGACCCCGTCCCAAGGCGAAAAACGCGCTGCATTGAACTCGTTAAAAGGCAGCCAGAAATCGACCAGATCGCCCAATTCCGTAACGATTGTCTCGACATAGCGGGCGAAGAAATCAATCGTCTTGCGATTCTTCCATCCCCCATATGTGGTGACAAGATTTACCGGGATGTCATAGTGGAGCATGGTGACGAAGGTTTTAATGCCGTGCTTTTTGCACTCACCCAGCATACTTCGATACCACTCGATGCCTTCGCGGTTAGGCTCAAGATCATCTCCGTTAGGATAGATTCGGCTCCAGCAAATAGAGGTGCGGAACAGCTTGAGACCCATCTCCGCAAAAAGCGCGATGTCCTCACGATAGTGATGATAGAAGTCGTTGCCACGCCTAAACGGGTAGAACTCAACGCCGTCATCTGCGAGAGCGTTCATTAGCTCGTCATGGCAGAAGGGGTTGTTTTGATGCTTGTCCTCAATCTGGTCATGAGTCCAGGTACCATCCAGCCATCGACAATCCTGCGTCGACTTTCCCTTTCCGCCCTCATTCCAGGCGCCATCGGCCTGCGAGCACGATATGGCTCCGCCCCATAAAAAGTCGGAGTCAAACCCATGTTTTAACTTACTCATTTGCCCTCCTTGATCGGATGCTCCAGCGGATAACCCAATACTAGGAAGAACAAGATGCATAAGATATCGCATAGAAAGCGTTGGTTTATAACATTTTTTTAGATATAATACCGTTTAAGGCATCGATTCTACCGTTCACCCCTGGAGCACCCCATGGATTCGAATCTCAAACAGCTGCTCTATACGCATACCGAGACCGAAGAGTGGCATCGCACACATCCGGGAGAGCTCAGCCCGCGATATAACAGGGTGGAAACCACAACCATTAACGGCGAAGAGGTCTATCTGTTTGATTGGAAAGAAACTCTCGACGAAAACCCCGTGGGCCTTATCAAGGAGTCGCGCTTTACCGATATTCCTCCTCATATCAATCGGGATATGGAGCTTAACTACGTGTACGACGGCGTCTGCACGTTTATCGTCAACGGACGGCGACTACTCCTTAAAAAGGGCGACGTGCTCATTTGCAACACCGGCGTAGTCAGAAGCGTTCCATACGTTAAGGGCGAGCATGATATCGTCATTTCGATCGTCTTCAAAAAAGAAATGTTCGATTCGTTGTTCCTGAGCCAGCTACCCGGCGCGTCACCATTAACGAATCTTCTATTTGATTTTGTGTCCAAAAACCGCGAGGCCCGAAAATATCTCATTCTTCCAGAGGAATACGCCCGACATGCGCGACGCCTCATCGAGATGCTCTTTATCGAATATCACTTTAAAGATGCCTATTCCAATGAACTCATGAGGCACCTCGCCGTCAGCCTATTCCTTGTTCTCATTCGAGGACTGTACCGACGCTCCGCAACTGATAACCAGGCGATCATGTCGGACGAACGCATCGTGTCGATTCTGAATCATATTGAACGAAGCTACGGCGACTGCACACTCGAAAGCATTGCGAGCGATACGGGTTATAGCACCAGCTATCTCAGCAGCTTGATCAAGCAAAAAACCGGCAAAACGTTTTCGCAAATCAAGCTCAACCAGCAGCTCACAGAGGCGGCATATCTTCTCAATAACACCGAGCGCAGCGTGCAGTATGTGGCCCGAAAAGTCGGCATCTCCAACATGTCATTCTTTTACTCAAAATTTAAAGAAGCATTCGGCGAAACGCCAGGTGCGTTCAGGACGCATCGGTCTAATTAAAGGCGTTATTACTCAGACCGATCAGCTTCGCGCGACACGGGAATGCGCAATCGAAGCAGCGAGCGCATCGCCTCTACCAGCACAAAGCCGGCGATGCCAACCGTGACCACAACGTCGAGCGGTGTGCTCACAAACCACAGCAGCCCCATGAGATACGACCCGGCATTAAACGCAAAGTGCAGCAGAATCGTGTAGCGGAGCTTTCCGGTCGTCACGAGCACCCAACCAAAAATGAGGGCGGCAGCGCCCGCATAGCAGCCCTGCACCCAGTTCATATGCATAAAGCCAAAGATGGCCGCCTGCAGCACGATTGCCGCGGCGATACCCCACGTGCTTGGGGCCGCCCAGGGCACCATGGCGCCGTCTTGCGGTCGCACGAGACGTCGGCGCTTCCAAAGTGGGCGGCACTGCGGGTTAAACGCTCGGAGCGAAAACTCAAAAATAATGCCGCGCACCAGCAACTCCTCGCAAAACGGAGCGCCGAGCACCGTGGTCAGGACAGCAAGAAGGCTGGTATCGCCCATGCCCGTTTCCTCGACGAGCTCGCTATAGTCTGCCGCGGCCTCGGGCAGCAGCGACAGTACGCCGTCGCATAGGTAGCTAATGACCACCTGCATGGATAGGCCGATCACAACAATGCAGACAATGCGCTTCCATGCCGCGCCTGCTCCCCCGCCGAGTGGGCGTTCGCCTTGCCGGCGCGCCATGAAGGAGCGGGGCCACAGATAGCGCCACCACAGCAGCGCCATCAAAAACGACGCCGTCTGAGCGGCAGCCTGGAACCATTGGATATCGAGGTTGTCGATCGGGAAACCCGTCAGCGCCGACACGATGTCCAGCACGGAGAACAAAACCATGCTCAGGGCAATATCGGCAGCAACAACGCCAAAACAGGCAAGTGCCCAAACCAGTGCATTGAGCATGCCAACCTCCTCAAAACCCGGCACTTAGGGACGTTCCTTAACTGCCGGCAGAAAAAGAACGTCCCCAAGTGCCGGCAGTTTGAAACAGTCATTGTTGATGAGAATCGGGCGCAGCGCCAAAAGCCCCGCTCGGCGAGATGTCGAACGGGAAGGTGCCGCAGCGATTGAAGGCGGCGATGAACATGCGGATGGCGTTGGACGGCGTGGTGCCCACGAGCTGGGTTGCCTCCGCGAAGGCCGCCTTTTCCTCGGGCAAGACCTTCGCGACAACCGGGGTCATGTGTTCTGCCATGGCGCTTCCTTTTTGAAACGACGGTGGTGCGGATGGATGCGGGCCACGCGGCTGGGCGACGGGCTGTGAAGGCAACCCGATTGGCCCGCATCTTGAGTTTGTTCTACGGCGTTGGTATTACTTGGTATTCCTAAGTATTACCCCGCAGATAGAATACCATACCCGACCCCATGGGGACGGAGAAAAAACGGATCAATTTGTTGCTGAGTAAGTATTTAGAGCGTGATGATGTCCGAGATATTGAGGGCCTGAGCGTCGACGGCATCGTGCGTGGCAAGCAACAGCATACGACCGTCGAGCAAGTCGAGCACGACCTCGGTGCATGCGTCGCGCGCAGCGATGTCTAGACCGGTAAAGGGCTCGTCCAGAATCACTGCGCCGCCCGGACACAGCAGGGCTCGGGCAATCTCGACGCGACGGCGCTGCCCGCCCGAGAGCTCGGCCACGCGGGCATGCACATCGATCCCCGGTACCAGCAGGCGCAACAAGGCAGCGGCACTCGAGGCATTCACGCGTGCATCGGCGCACACCAGCACGTTATCCAAAGCAGAGGCGTCCTCGACCAGGCGCACGTCCTGAAACACCATGGAGCACGGTGCGCACTCCCCCGCCACCAGCGCAAGCAACGTCGACTTGCCCACGCCCGAAGCGCCCATCACACAGGTGCGTCCACCGGCGGGCACATGAAGCACCAGTCCGTCGAGCGCCGGCGACCAGGGCGCCCGGTCGCCCACGGCGAGCGCAAGCTCCGCAGCAGCCCCGCCGCCAGCAGAGCCGCACGCACGCCCGCGGCCACCGCGCCCATGCGCCCGCACGGCAGTACGCCACGCCACGGGCCCCGAAGCCCGCAGCAACCACACCAGCACGCGCTCGCATGCCCACGAAGCCATAACAACCAGCACGGTCCACGCCAGCAGGTCCGCCGTCTCGATCAAAAGCTTCGCCTGATAGATGCGTTCGCCCACGGTGCCCGTCGCCATGCCGATGAGCTCCGCCGCCACGCCGGCCTTCCAGCTCATGCCGATCACAGCGCGGGCGCACGAAAGCACAAACGGCAGGACTTCGCGCCAGGTGTGGGCACAAAACAGACGCCAACCCCGCACGCCATGCAGACGAAACATCTGCTCCAGCGGCTTATCCACTTGCGCCAAGCCCTCGACCAGCGAAAAATACACGCCCGGCAGTGCCATCAAAAAGACCGCCGCGACGCTCACACGCGCCGACCCCAACCAAATGAGCAGCAGGACCACCACGCAGGCAACCGGCGTCGCCTTAACAAACGAAAGCGCCGGCGCCACCAAGCGGGCAAACGTCGGCGACCGCACCGAGGCTCCCGCCATCACGCCGCCGCACGCCGCGGCAAGCGCCAGCCCACCCAAGATTCGCGCGCCTGAGTCCACCAGAATCGCCCACGTACCGGCATCGCATACTAGCCGCAGCAACGCCATCGCAACAGTGCCTGGCCCCGGCAAAATCAACGGCTGCGCCACCAGTGCTGCTGCAAAGACCCACACGGCAAGCCAAAAGGCGGCAACGGCACCTGCTGCCGTCACCGCCTTCATACGCTCTGTCATTTGTCGAGCAAACGCACGCACGGGCTACTCCATGTAATAGAAATCATCAGCCGGGAGCTTGCCGCCCACGGCGCTCGCGTCCGCATCGGCCAGCACCTGCAGGTACCCACCGAGCGCCGCCTTCATATCCTTCCCCGTCTGGCACACGAGCATGCACCCGGGAATCGCCTTTTCAGCAATCGCGGCGTTATCGACGATACCCGCATCGACCACGGCCTGTGCCCAATCTGCCGGCGCCGCATTGACAGCCTTCACGCTCGCCTCATGGCAGCGCAAGAATTCCGCCACGGCCTCGGGATGCTCCTCGGCAAAGGCACGGCGCACCACGGTCACGCCCGTCAGCAGGCGCGAACCCGTGTCACCCGCTAGCTCATCCCACACATCGGTCAGGCTCACCGGCGCCGACAGCTTGCCTTCGCTCTTGGCGATGGCAGCGGTCTTGAACGGCTCCGGCAGCACGCCCACGGCGGACGGGTCGACAAGCAACGCCGACAGCACCTCGGTGGGCTCGCTCTTAAACTCAAGCGTCACCTGGCCGGTCAGGCCCGCGCGCTCCAGCAAGTAGTTCATGACGTACTCCGGCGTGGTGCCCTTGCCCGTCATATAGACAGTATGGCCCGCCAGATCGCCAAACGAGGCCACACTCGCGTCGCCCGTCACAACGTTCAGCACGCCCAGCGTGTTGATATCGATGACCTGCACCGCACCCTCGGTCTTGTTGTAGAGCACGCTCGCCACGTTGGCGGGCACCAGGGCGATATCGATATCGCCCTGAATGACCTTGGGCACAATCTCGTCGGCGGCAGTGTTGATCGCAAAGTCGAACTCATTGTCCGTCTCGCCATCGGCAGCCTGGTCCATAAACTGCACCAGGCCAATCGAGGTCGGCCCCTTGAGCGAGGCGACGTGCACCTCGACCGGCTCTGCGACAGCACCGGCGCCGTCCGTGGCAGCCGAGCCCGCGGCGGACCCCGCCCCCGCAGCTCCGCCGCCACAGCCAGCCAGTGCGAGCGACAACGCGCCTGCGGCAAGCGCCGAGGCAAATCCTCGGCGCGTCATCTCAGCATCAAACGCACGCATCGTTAGCACGCCCCCTCGTGGGGCATCGACCAGGCATGATGGTCGGTATGCAGTAGCTCCTCGGCCAGCGGCGAGAGCGGCGCGCCCAAGAACTCGCGATAGCAAGCCTGGACATCGGGATTCTCGTGCGAGAAGCGAATCTCGGCGTTCGCATCCAGGCCCCAGAGTACCTGACCACGCTCGGCCGCCAGCTCGCAGCCGTCATGGATGGGCTGACCGCCGCCACCGACGCAGCCGCCCGGGCACGCCATGACCTCGACGAAGTCATAGCTCACACGGCCGTCGCGAATCGCGTCGAGCAGACGGGCGGCGTTGCCCAGCCCGTGTGCCACGGCGACGCGCACCTTAGTGCCATCGATATCGGCGACGGCCTCCTTCCAGCCGTCCAGGCCGCGCACATCGGTAAAGAAGTCGGCGTCGGGGTTCTTGCCCGTCACCAGGTAATAGGCCGAGCGCACGGCGGCCTCCATCACGCCGCCCGTGGCGCCAAAGATCACACCCGCACCCGTGCCAAAGCCCAGCGGCGTATCGAGCGGCTCCTCAACTAGCGTATCCACGCTCACGTGGCTCGCGCGGACCATGCGCACCATCTCGCGCACCGTCAGCGCAACGTCCACATCGGGCGTGCCGCCCTCGCCCACCATGCTCGGCAGCGCGCACTCGGCCTTCTTGGCCGTGCACGGCATCACGGACACCACAAACAGGCGCTCGGGCTCCACGCCCAGCACCTTGGCGTAGTAGGTCTTGGCGATGGCGCCGAACATCTGCTGCGGCGACTTGGACGTGGACAGGCTGTCGACAAACTCGGGGTAACGCGCCTTCACAAAGCGTACCCAGCCCGGGCAGCAGCTCGTGAACATGGGCCAGCTGCGGCTGTCGCCCTCGCCCTTGGCGGCCTTACCCAGGCGCTCGAGCAGCTCGGAGCCCTCCTCCATAATGGTGAGATCGGCCGAGAAATCGGTGTCGAACACGTACTCAAAGCCCACGCGGCGCAGCGCACAGGCCAGGCGCTCGACGGTGGCCTCATCGCGCGGAATGCCGAGCTCCTCGCCCCAGGCGCTACGCACGGCCGGCGCAATCTGCACCAGCACGATCTTGTCGGGATCGGCGATGGCGTCAAACACGGTCTCGGTGTCGTCGCGCTCGCGCAGCGCGCCCGTCGGGCAATGCGTGATGCACTGGCCGCACGCGACGCAATCGGTCTTGCCGATCGGCACGCGCCCGCGGGTGCCCACGGCGGTATGCGTGGCGCGGTTGGTCAGGTCCCAAATCCCTAGGCCCTGTACGCTCTCGCACACCTTGATGCAGCGCATGCATTTAATGCACTTGTCGTTTTCGCGGATGATGGGGAAATCGAAATCCCAGCCCTCGCCCGCCAAATGCCTTTGATACGGCAGATAGAAAATGCCCAGGTCGTTGGCAATGGTCTGCAGGTTGCAGTTACCGCTGCGCACACAGCTCGTGCAGCGTGAATCGTGCTGCGAAAGCAGCAGCTGCACGTTGGTGCGGCGCGCCTCGCGGGCCTTGGGGCTGTTGGTGTGGACCACCATGCCATCGAGCACGTAGTTGTTGCAGGCGGCAACCAGCTGGTCGCAGCCCTCAACCTCGACCACGCACACGCGGCAGCCGCCGATCTCGTTCAGATCGCGCAGGTAGCACAGGGTGGGAATCTGGATGCCGACGGACTTGGCCGCGTCCAGGATCGTGATGTGCTCGGGCACCACGACCTCGCAATTATCGATAGTGAGCTTGACCATATTGAGTGCTCCGCTTTCGGTGTTATCGCTGACAGTGGGGTTGTTGAGCTCTACCATTCCAGGTTCCTCCCTCCGCGGAACGCGCCAAAACCAAAGTGGTCGCAACGCAGGCAGCGGCTTGCCTCCTGGCGCGCCTCCTCCTCGGTGAGACCCTGCTCGACCAGATTCCAATCGTGAATACGCTCGCCGGCCTCGCGCTCACCCAGCTCGCAGCGGCCGCACTCGTGCTTGCCCTTAAACTGAACGGTCGGCAGCTCCACGTCGAGCTTGATCTTGTGGTCGAAGCCCAGATAGCGGTCGATGTTTGCCGAAGCCACGCGGCCGGCGTTGATGGCACGGATGACGGTGGCGGGGCCGGTCTGGCAGTCGCCGCCGCTAAAGAGGCCATCGAAGTTGGGCACGGCACCGTCCGAGTCGGTGACCACGCAACCCCACTTGCAGGCGATGCCCATGTCCTCAAACGGCTTGGAATCGATGTCCTGGCCAATGGCGACAAACACGCGCTCGCAGGGGATGACGCGCTCGGGCGTAGCGGCGGCACGCGGAGCCGGAGGACCGCGGCGGGGCTCGCCGATAATCTGCGGTTGCACGCGCAGGCCGCTCACGCGACCATCTTCGCCCGTCTCGATGGCGAGCGGCGCCGTGAGCTCCAGCACCTCACAGCCCTCGGCCTGGGCACCGGCAATCTCGGCGTCCTGGGCCGTCATATCGCAGATGCGACGGCGGTAGACGATGCTTACCTTTTCGGCACCGCAGCGCACGGCGGAGCGTGCCACGTCCATGGCAACGTTGCCGCCGCCGATGACGCACACGCGCTGGCCGCTCAGGTCGGGCAGCTCGTCATCGCCGATGGCGCGCAGCATCTTGACGGCCGATTCCACGCCGGGCGCCTCTTCACCCGGAAGGCCGAGCTTCTTGTCACTGTGGGCACCGATGGCCAGGTAGACGGCATCGAACTCGTCGCGCAGACGGGCGAGCTCCTCGCCGCTCACGGAGTGGTCGAGCTCCACGTCGATGCCGGCGCTCAAGATCCAGTCGATCTCGGCCTGCAGGCGCTCGCGCGGCAGACGATAGCTGGGGATGCCGTAGCGCAGCATGCCGCCCAAGTGGTGGCGCTGCTCAAAAATGGTCACCTTGTGGCCCATCACGGCCAGGTAGTAGGCACAGGAAAGGCCGGCCGGGCCGCCGCCGATCACGGCGACGCGCTTACCGGTGTTGTCCACTACATGTGGCTTGTGGTCGTTGAGGTCGCTATGCTCAACGGCAAAACGCTTGAGGGCGAGGATGTTCATGGGGTCGTCGACCATGCCACGGCGGCAATGCATCTCGCAGGGATGCTCGCACACCAGGCCACAGACGAGCGGTAGCGGGTTGTTCTTGCGGATGACCTTGACGGCGTCGGCATAACGGCCTGCCTCGACGAGCGAGATGTAACCAGGAATGTCGACGTGCGCCGGGCAGCCCGAGACACACGGGACGCGAGCCTCGCGGTCAAAGCCGCAGGAGTGCTCGCGGATGTGGTGCTCAAAATCGTCGCGGAAGCCGCAAATGGCCGTGAGTGCCATGGCGCCAGCTTCGTAGCCGATGGCGCAGTCGCTCGAAAGGTAGATGGTGCGGGCCGTGCGCTCAATCAAGTTGAGCGTGGACTCGTCGGCGCGGCCCTCGAGCACATCGGCGAGCAGGTCGCTCAACGCGCTCAGGCCCACGCGGCAGGGCGTGCACTTGCCGCAGCTCTGGGTGGAGCACAGGTTGACGAGCGCCGCCGTAAACTCGACGGGGCACGGGGCGAGTGAACTCACCGCCAGACGACGTCCGAGTGCATCGTGCAGGTCGTCCATGACGGCCTGAGCGTGGCTGCGTTCCATTACGTGCAGTCGAGCCATAAGATCCCCTCTCACATGGCAGCCCGGAGGCGAGGCCGGGCGAAATTGCTACACGCACAACACTGACCTATAAAGTTGTTAGGTCTCCACGCAGTTCGGCAGGCGGTATGAAATGTCACCATCAGCGGTGAAAATGAACATTATCGCAGATAAATGCCATATTTGATAAAACGCGTTACCAAACGACAATGCCCCGCCCACGCAATCACGTGGGCGGGGCATTGCTTCAGGCATGCGGCCAGCGACCCTGTTGCTTTTACTTAAGCTCGGGCCAGTAACCCTTGTTGGCCTCGATCATGTCGTCGAGAACCTCCTTGGCGACCTTCATCGACGGCACGGTCTTGTTGAGCGTAAAGGCCTTAAGCGCCTTCTCGTACGAACCCTCGATCGTAGCCTCGACAATGAGCTTCTCGGAGTTCAGCTGCTGCATCATGAGGCCCTGCTGGAACAGCGGAATGTTGTCGCGGCTGATGACCTCGGGGCCGTTCTTGCCAATGTAGGCAGGCAGCTCGACCATAGCGTCGTAGGGCATGTTGGGGATGGCGCCCTTGTTCTCGCAAATGACCAGGAAGCGCTGCTTGGTGTCGTTCTTCAGAGCGATAGCCAGATCGGCAATCCAGTCGCCGTGGCTGCCCGCATAGAACGTGCTCTCGTCGATCTCGCCCGTCTTCTCGTAATGGTCGATACCATCAAAGAGGTTCTTCTCACGCGTCTCCTCAACCTCGTTAGCACGGGTGCGCTCGGGGTTGGAGTGCTCGACGAACTCCTTCTGCTGCAGGTAGTAGTTCAGATACGTGTTGGGCAGGTACTCCGGGAAGCACTCCATGATCTCGTACTCGCCCTTCCAGACGTAGTACCAGCTGCCCTTGGTGTGGCGGTTCTGCTCGGGGTGCTCGTCGACGGCCTCCTCGGGCTTCTTTGCCATGAGCGAGCCCATGCCCTTGAGGTAAGAGTCGGGCAGCAGAATCTCATGCTCCTTGATGTACTCGCGCAGCTGCGGGAGCACCTCCTCGCCCTTGTGGCGGATCGAGGTGAACCAACCAAAGTGGTTGAGGCCAAAGTAATCGTACTCGACATCCTTCTTGTCGATATCGAGCGCGGCGCAAACCACGTCGATGATCGCGATCGGCATGTCGCAGATGTTGATGATACGAGCGTTGGGACGCAGCACGCGGCAGCCCTCGGAGACGATGGCGGCAGGGTTGGAGTAGTTGAGAATCCAGTAGTCCTTCTTGGCGTACTTCTCAACGTCATCGATCAGCTCGACCATGGGGAAGATGGTGCGCATGCCGTAGGCAAGGCCGCCGCAACCGCAAGTCTCCTGACCCACGCAGCCGTGACGCAGCGGAATCTTCTCGTCCTGCTCGCGCATGGCGTAGCCGCCCACGCGCATCTGGGCAAACACGAAGCTCGCGTCGGTAAAAGCCGTCTTTTTGTCGGTGGTCACCGTGAGCTTGATGTCCAGGCCGAGGTCCTCGTGCAAAATCCAGTCCACGAGCACGCCGATCTTGCGCTGGCGCTCCTCGTTGATGTCGTACAGACGAATCTCGTCAACGTCGAGCTCGTCCTTGCGCAGGGCGATGGACTTGACGATGCCGGGGGTAAAGGTGGATCCGCCACCACACAGAGTAATGATCATTGTTTACTGCTCCTTCTCAATTGCGTTTTCGACCTTGTCGCGCATCTCGGCGACCTTCATGCCAAAGATGATCTGGATATTATTGCCGTTGCGGTTGATGCCGCTGTTGGGCACGTGGTTGATGAGGTCCTCATTGATGAGGTCCGGGTTCTTAACGTTCACGCGGAGACGCGTAAAGCAGTTCTCGAGCTCCTCGATGTTGTCCTTGCCACCAAGACCTGCGACCAGGTCGGCAATACCTGCATCGACGCCCTCTGCGGGAGCCGCGGCAACAGCGCCCTGCTTCACCGCGACAGACGCGGCGGCCTCGCCCTCGGCAACGGACTCGGCGAGCTCGGACTCCTCCTCGCGACCAGGCGTGTGGAGGTTGAGCTTCTTAATAAGGAAGGTGAAGAGGAAGAAGTACAGCGCGGCGTTGACGACTCCAAGCACCAGCATAACCGGCCAGTTGGTCTTGTCGACACCGAGGACCAGGTTGGAAACCACGATGTTGATGATGCCGCCTGCAGTCGAAGCGGGCACGGAGAGGACCTTGAGCAGGACCAGGAAGATGCCGGAAAGAACCGAGTGAACAACAAAGAGCACGGGAGCGGCAAAGACAAAGAGGAAGTCCATGGGCTCGGTGACACAGGAGAGCACGGCGGTGATGATCAGCGGGATGATAACGGCCTTGGTCTTATCCTTGTTCCCCTTGTAAGCGGTGACGATAAAGGCGAGACCGATACCGATGTAGGGCCACAGGTTGTTGAAGGTGTAGCTGTTGAAATAGGTGCTATCGGAGAAGGGCTGGCCCGTCATTGCCATCTCGGCAACACGGATGGGATAGGCGCCGGCGATAACCTGATCGCCCAGCGTAAGGGTGCCACCCACATCGGAGAACTGGAACGGGGTGTAGATGAGGTGGTGCAGACCGGTGGGAACGAGCAGCTTGTTGAGCATGCCGTAGATAAACAGACCGATGTTGCCCGACTCCTTAATGATGCCGGCAACGGAGGAGATGGCGCCCTGAACCGGAGGCCAAACGATGCAGAAGCCAGCGCCCATGATCCAGGAGATGATGATCATAATCAGGAACGGGAAGCGAACGCCCGAGAACATCGAAAGGGCAATGGGGAACTGCTTGTTCGAGTACTTGTTGAACACGGCACCGGTGATGCAACCGAGAATGATGCCGCCAAACACGCCAGTATCGAGTACCTGGATGCCCATAACGGTGGCCTGGCCGGTTCCGGTAAGACCGAGCATGCCGCTCGCATCGGCAAGAGAGCCGGTGGCGTTGAGCACGATGTTGTTAGCCTGCAGGAACAGGAAGAACGACATCAGGGCGATCAGCGAAGCATGACCCTTGTTCTTCTTTGCCATGGCGCCGGCGATGCCCACGCAGAACAGAATCGAGAGGTTGTTGATGATAAACATCAGCGACTGATAGACAACGGCGCCCACAAGCTGGAACGGACCGGAGCCCAGTACGGGGACCAAAGCGCAGATGGTCTTGTTGGTCAGAATAATGCCCACGATGAGCAGGATGCCGGCAACCGAGAGATACATCATCGGCTGGACGATCGACTTCGCGAACACCTCCAACGGCGCTTTGAAATTGAACTTCTTTTTTGCGGTCATAGCGGTACTCCCCTTCCTTTTCCGCAAATTAAGACAGATGTGCCCTAGACAAGACCGTGAGCCTTGCCTTATATCAATCGATGTGTGGGCACGTTATGCCTAGAGACCAGGTTCTCCAAGCAGGTTAACAATGTGATATGCGAGATAACTCTTTTCGGCATCGGTAACGACAACGTTATAGATAGACGACAAGTGAGCGGCTATGGCGTCCGCGCACGAGAATGCACACGGATACGCCGTTTCATCGATTCGGAACAGCACGTCTCCGTTGATTTGCCCGGCCGTAGGATCGAGCGCTCGCTGTGCGAAAAACTGCAGGTGACGAACGAAACGTTCGTAAGGCAGCGAGGTGTCATCGAGGGTCGTAGCATAGCGCTTGGAAACAATCGCGAGCACGTCGCGAACAAGCTGGACCGAAACAATCAAACGATCGGAGCGTTGCGGCATGGTGGCGTTGACGATATGCAGCGTAATGAAACCCTGCTCTTCTTCGCTCATCTGAATGCCCATATACTCCTTGATAATCTGCAGCGCACGGCCCGCAAGTGCATACTCCTTGCGATAGAACTGCTGGATCTCGAGCAGCAACGGATTCTCACAGGAGACGCCCTTGCGCTCGCGCTCCAAAGCAAGGCTGATATGGTCTGCGAGAGCAATGAGAATCTTGTCGTTGATATCAACATTGAGCTCTCGACGGAGCATCTGAACAATGTCCTCGGCAATCACGAGGTTGACGGTGGGGATGGACTCCAAAAGATGTGCCAAGCGGTCAATCGTACGCGAATCCTGAGAAGTTCCCTCCTGCAACGCGTAGGTCTTTTCGATCGACGCCTCGTCGATGGCATCGCCGGCATGACGGCCAAAGCAGAGGCCTCGACCGATGACGATGAGCTCGGAGCCATCGTCCGAAGTGACCATTGCGACGTTGCTGTTAAAAACTCGCTTGATAACCACGGTACCCACCACAAGAATTTACTCGGAAAGCCAGACGACAGGCTCTTTAACAGCAACAGGGCCGGAAGCATGCTCACGAAGAGTCGAGTTCTCCGAGCGCTCGCACACGATAACGAAGACCGTGGGATCGAAGCCGGCGGCGCGGACCACGTCGAAATCGACCTCGACGAGGGGCTGGCCCGCGTCAACGTGATCACCCTGGGCAACAAGCGCATGGAAGCCCTTGCCCTCAAGTTTAACAGTGTCGATTCCGATATGCAGCATCACCTGAGCAGAGCTGTCGTCGGACATGATGCCCAGCGCGTGCTCAGTCGGAAACAGCGCCGCGACGGTGCCGGAAACAGGAGCGCACACCGTTCCCTCTTGGGGAACCACGGCAACGCCATCGCCCACTGCACGGCCGCTAAAAGCGGGGTCATTGGTATTTTCTAGATGAACAAGCTCGCCGGAAACGGGAGCGAGGATTTCGAACTCGGAAGCCGCAGTCGTCTGCTTATCCGAGCCACCCATTAGGCGAGAAAAGAAACCCATGGTGACATGTCCCTTCATAAATATAGCCCAACCAAAATCAATCGAATGCGCCCATTGAGACGCTCGCGATCAAAGACTTTGGTTAGGCCCACGTCCGAGGGGACTCGGTAACCTTCCGCATTTCTTTTACGTGGGTTATTATAGACAAGCCCAAAGCCGGAACAATCATTATGACCGGCGAACGGTATTTTTTCTCCGATAAACGGTATTTAAGCGGCACTTAGGGACGTTCCTTTTCTGCCGGCACTCGGGAGCACTCCTCACTCTGGTGCATTGGGGACAGGTTTGTTTGCACCAGGTTGGTGCAGATTGACCTGCCCCCATTGCGCCAATTTCGTATGCGCTAGATGAAGAGCTCGCATTCCTTCCGCACGACGCAAACCTTGCTCAGCATCTGGGAAACAGCGGATAGTTTGCTGGAATCAAGCTTGCGAGCACCTCGCGGACATACGGCGATGCAGCGCATGCAGGAGATGCACGCCTCGCCAGCTGCTCGTTTGGGGTCACCCTTGTCGATAGCACAAACGGGGCACGCCGCGGCGCATGCACCGCAGGAGACACAATCCCCTGTTGCCTCGGGTGCCATGCGGTGACCTCTGGCTTGTTTATAAGGACGATTGCCGGGGATAGAGGGCTCGGACGCATCCTCAGCCAACAGCTTTTGCTGAATTTGCTGCGCAAACTCTGCGAGCTGCGCCGCATCCTGCGCATCCGGACGACCGGCAGCAAACTGTCGTGCAATGGAATGTTCTGCAATGGCTGCAACTGCCGCGATCACCCGGAATCCCGCATGCTTCGCAACGTCCTCCAGCTCTACGAGCGTGTCCTCAAACGCGCGGTTTCCGTATACGCAAACCAAAACAGCCCGAGCCCCGTTGCCGCGCACCATGCCCAACCGGTCAGCCACCACAGCCGGGATTCTACCGGCATACGCCGGCACAGAGATTACGGCCACGTCGTCCTCGGTCATCGAGACAGCGCTGAAATCTAGCCCGCTAACGGTCAGATCGACGGTAACGGTATTCTTGTCCAGTGCCCCGGCCACAAGGCCAGACACCTTCTGCGTTCCACCCGTCGGACTAAACACAATTTCGAATACGCTCATCGAGACACCCTCCCCCTACGTCTGGCAACGCGTCAAGCCGTTTTCACATCCAGCCAGAGTATACGGCACGTGGGATCCCCATTTTGGTGCATCAAGCACCCCAATGCACCAACCCTACGCTGTCTGCCTCTTCGTTTTGTATAAATTACGGTACAGATTGTATATATTTACGGGATACCGCCGTGTTCTCCCGAGGTACCCCATCCTGGCCCGTGCAAAAAACGGAGTATTCTGCAACGTGACCGCGCCAGCAATACCCCGAGCGGGCAAACCTTTAGGGCGCTGCGTCATTTTGGGTTCCGACATGGCGAGAATGACGCGCCCCTGCTCCGGAAAACGACGAAATCTGACTCAGAACGCTCGCTAGGGATATCCGAAAGCCACCGTTGGCGACGTCAAATCATATGCAGACAACTCGAACTGCAGAATACTCCAAAAAATGCACGGCGCACCCCATGGGACCCATTGCCGCGTGGTAGGAAACAGGCCCACGGCATCCTCTAGATGCATTCCCGAGGAAATCACATTTGAACTAGCGATCGGATACGGCAAACAAAAAGGGCCCCGAGCGTAGTTGCTCGGGGCCCTTGGTTCACCTCGCTCTAGCGGGCGATGCGTATGTTACTTGCGCTTGCCGCCGCCGTCACCGGGGCGACGGGAGCTGCCGCCGCGCTTGCCGCCACGACTATTGCCATAGCTACCACGATTATCGCGACCGCCGGCACGGCCGCCGCGGGAGCCGGCCTGGTTGCCGCCACGCCCGCCACGATAGCCGCCACAACGCTCCTCGCGGGTATCGTCGTAGTTGCGCCAGTCATCGCGACGATCGCGGCTGGCACGCGGATCGCGGCGATCGCGCGACTCGTTAGAGCGGCCAGCACCGCTGCGGCTGCCATTGCCACGAGTGCCCTCGCGATGCTCGCCGCCACGGCCACCGCGCTCATCAAAGCGCTTGCCGCCACGGGACTCGCCGCCGCGAGTACCACGCTCGCCACGCGAACCGCGGCCCTCGCCGCCACGGCGCTCATCACGGCCGCCGCGCTCGCCATCGCGACCGGAACGACGACGATCGCCCGAACCACGCTTGCCGCCACGCGAGCCACGGCCCTCGTCCTCGCGCTCAACACGGCGACGACCGCCGCGGTCCTCGTCCTCGCGGCGACGGCGATGCGCCTCGCCCTGGAACTGCTTGGCACGGCGCTCGGCACGGTTGCCGCGCGGGGCCTGCTCAACGACACCAGCACCGCCGCGCTCCTCGGCAGCCACCTCGCGGGCCACGCTCTCCACAGCCTCGTCCACGCGAGCCTGAACGCCCTCGCGCACGCGGGTCTTGCCGCCGCGCTTGGGACGGCTCGGACGCTCACCGTCGCCGCGACGCTCGTCTCGACCGCGGTTGGAACGACCGGCCACATCACCGTAATCGTCGCCGTTGCGTTTGCCGTCGCGACGCGCCTGCTCAAGCTTCTTCTTGCTCTTGGACTTGCCGCGCTTGGTCTTCTTCTTCACCTTAAAGGCCGCAGGATCGCGCTCGGGGTCAACCGCGGGCGGATTGGGGCCCACATGCAGGTCGCCGGCCTCGTAGATGTCGGCGGTCTTGTCCATGAGCTTCTCGATCTCGTAGAACTCATCGACATCCTGCTCGGTCACAAACGTGATGGCCCAGCCCAGCTCGCCGGCGCGGCCCGTACGGCCAATACGGTGGATGTAGTCGGTCGGCTCGGCCGGCACGTCAAAGTTCACGACGTAGCGCACGTCGCTGATGTCGATGCCGCGGGCGAGCACGTCGGTTGCCACCAACACGTCAACGGTACCGTCGCGGAAGGCCGAAAGGGCACGCTCGCGCTGAGCCTGGCTGCGGTTGCCGTGAATCGCGGCGGCCTTGATGCCCTTGCGCTCCAGACGACGGCAGCAGCTGTCGGCGCGGTGCTTGGTGCGCATAAAGACGATGGTGCGCTCCGGGCCCTCCTTCTTGAGGAACTCGGGCAGCAGGTTGTTTTTGGCCTCGATGGACACCGGGAACACAAACTGGTCGACGGTGTCGGCGGTCGACGTGGCGGGCGCGATCTCCACGCGAGCCGGATCGCTCACCAGGTCGGTGATCTCGCCCACGGCCTCCTCGTCGAGCGTCGCCGAGAACAGCAGCGTCTGGCGCTCGGCCGGCGTCTCGCGCACAATGCGGCGGACGGCGGGCAAAAAGCCCATGTCGAGCATGCGGTCGGCCTCGTCGAGCACCAGGACCTTAACCTCGTCCAGGTGGCAGGCGCCCTGCTCGATCAGGTCGACCAGACGACCCGGCGTGGCAACTAGGATATCGCAACCGTACTTGAGTGCCGCGGTCTGCGGCTTGTAGCTCACGCCGCCCACGACGGTCACGGCAACGTGGCCCGTGACGTCGGCGATTTTGCTTGCGACCTCGTCGATCTGCTGGGCAAGCTCGCGCGTGGGGGTGATGACGAGCATCACGGGGCCACGGCCGTTGCCCTCGGGCTTTTTAGCACCGCGACGGCGGTTGCGGCCGCCACGCTCGCGCACGAGTTTGGGAGGAGCGATGTGCTCCAGATTGTTCATAGTCGGCAGCAAAAAGGCGGCCGTCTTGCCGGTGCCGGTCTGAGCGGCGGCAAGCAGGTCACGGCCCTCGAGCACTACGGGGATCGAGCCGGCCTGCACGGGCGTGGGCGCCGTGTAGCCCAGGTTCTCGATAGCACGAAGCATCTCGTCGGAGAGGCCCAGCTCGTCAAAGGCGGGCAGGCTCTCGGTAGCGGACTCGACGGCCTGGGCGGCATTGGCCTCATCGGCGGCATCGAAGGCAGCCTGGGTCATGGCCTCGCAGGTCTCGTCCAGAATCTCGGCGTCGGTGACGTCAGATACAGAATTACGCATATGTTGTTGTTCCTTATCTGCACGCGCAATGGGCACGGCATGCGGCCGCGCGGGCGTGCTTGGTAGTGCGCTAATACATACAAAAACAGGTGCGCACAGAGAGGACGTTGCTCAGCACGCTGGCGATCGCTTTGGCAGCCCTATCACGCGCCGTCCAGACGCAGCAGCTCTAAGCGATGGAGCAGATTCGCCGCCGGTTAGTATACCCGTGCTTCGCATGCCCCCACGTAAACCACAGATGACGAGGCGGACGAGGTGGGCCCGGCTGATTGTCTCAATCTGTAACATCTACAGGGCGAATCTTCCTCTACGTGTTACAGATCGAGACAAACGGTCGACACGGCTCACAAACGTCTCAATCTGTAACAGTTAACGAGTAAAATCGGCCCTAATTGTTATAGATCAAGACAGAGGGGGATTTCCGTCCAGTCCAAACCAAATCTCTCAGTCTTCCTGCAATTTCGAACATGTGGCCTATAATGTTGCTTTAGTTACGCTATATATTGCGCAGCCATTTAATACGTCGCCCACCGGGGGCCATTAATTCCTATCGCCATATTGGCTAGGAAGCAATCAAAGGAGGTATCCGTGGCAGCAGAGACGCCTTGCTCGGTCCTCTATAACGATATTCGCTCGTTCGGCGGTCTTAAACATCTCGAGATCGCCCGAATGCTCATCAATGGAAACTCTTATCTCGGCAGTACCCTGCTCGAGAAATGCTCTTCCAACCGCTCGTATCTCACCCGTTACATCGTCCATCGCAAGCCTGACCAGTGCGCGCCCTCCATCTACAGCGACTTTACCGTCACCACGCTCAACCTTTCCTCGGCAATCTGCAGCAAGCTCGGCGGCGGCGAGTCCGCCTATCGGGCAATCGCCGAGCACTATCGCGGTCCGGCCGCCAACGAAATGATGTCGGCTCTCGCCAGCTACAAGCTGGACAGCCGCCTATATGCAAATGCCCTCAATCGCATCGACAACTTTGACGGCAATGCCGTGCGCGAGAAAAGCACGCTTTACCTTATGCTCTTTGTGGCAACGGGGGCGCTCGCCGATCCCGTTCAGGGCGTGGCCACCGTCGAGCGCTTTTGCGACAGCAAGACGGGCGAGCACTTTGGCACCACCGAAACTACCGTCGGACGTGGCTTTATGAGCAGCCTGGAGCAGCCGCGCACCGTCGCCCCCAACCTCGGTCTGCTCAGAACCCATGCCGACAACTGCGCCGGCATGCAAATCCATCCCCTCACACGCGATCCGCGCGGCACCGTGATTGGTTCTTTGCCCAAAACCTCGCCCAGCATCACCGATGTGGGCGCCGACGCATCGCGCGAGCATCTTCGCATTTGGCTTGAGGGTGAGCACTGGTACGCCCAGGGCCTTGGGTCGACCAACGGCACAGTGCTCGAATCGGGCGCGGGTGACGGCGATATTGTGATTGAGCCGCCGCGCGACCAACGCGAGCCTGGCAAGATCTATCCCCCAGTGGAAATCGAAAACAGCGACAGGCTCCATCTGGGTCTCTACACGACATTCCTTGTCATTGTGGACTAGCGCGGACGGCGATCGGAAGACGGTCGCCGTCCGTCTTTCGTCTTCTACCTTCTGCGTCGTAAACGACAATGCTCAGCGGTATACGTGGGCAGTGCGGCTATCATGGTACTTTACCGATATCCGCACTGCTCGCGTATACGTGCGGCAACCCATGCCAGACAAAGGAACGCCATGGATACTACCGATAGCGCCTATGGCGACAAACTCATCCGTCTCGATACGTTCGATACCGCCGTGGCGGTCGACCCCAGCGCCGAGGACGACGCCAAACGTCGGTTTATGACGCTTATTCTCCAGACGGCCCACCGCAACAACGGCAACATCGGGCACGTGCTGCGCGCGACCAACACGAGCGGCGAGGTCTTTGCCGTCAAGCTGCTCAAGGACAACGCTATCCTTTCCGGCCAAGCCCCCGACCGCTCCGCCGAGCAATCGGCAGCGCACCTGGCCAGCACCGCCGCGCTGTTCGAGGAGTACCGTCATCTGTGTACCGTCTCGCACCTGCGCGGATTTCCGCGCGTCTATGGCTACGGATCGTGCGAGGATGACCCTCTCATCCTCATGGAGTGGGTCGAGGGCACCTCGCTCAAGCAGGCGCTGCCCCTGCTTCCGCACGACGCCTCGGGCGGGCTGACCACCCAGATGGTCGCCGCCGTCGGAAACGCCGTGCTTCGTGCGCTCTTGATGACCCAAGGCCTCGTGAATCCGGTCATCCATCGCGACCTGTCGCCTGCCAATATCATGTTCCGCACCACCAGCCGAACGCTCGAGCAGCAGATTGCTGATTGTTCCTTTGACCCCTGCCTCATCGACATGGGCTCCGCGACCATGGCTCTCGGCGACGACACGATCACCCGGCGCGCCGACATCTGGCGTTTTGCCACGCCCGCATACGCCGCGCCCGAGATGCTCACGCAGGATATCGAAGGCATCGCGGCCCTTCGCCGTTCGCCGGCAATCGACGTCTATGCGCTTTCGAGCATTCTGTACCAGCTCTACAGCGGTCGCAAACCGTTTGACTTTGAGTCGACGGACGCCGCTGCAACCGGCTCGTTCTATCTCGTAAAGACCAAGACCAAGCCGGCACCGCTCGAGCCGCGCTGCGAGGGCGATGAGGCGCTCGTCCAGATCATCATGAAGGGTCTCTCAGTCGAGCAGTGCGATCGTCCCACCGAGCAGCAGATGCTCGAGGTGCTCTCGGCATACCTCACCGACGCCGAATCCGAAGGCCGCGAAGGTGCAGGAGACGAGGCCGCAATTGATATCGATTCTGGCACGCACCTTAAGGTCGACGTCGCCGGCGAGCGCGCACGAGAGATCCTGAATCAGGCCCGCCACGATGCCATGACCCGCCGCCGCTTTATTATCGGCGGCGCTATCGCAGCCGTTGCGGGGCTCAGCGTTATCGGGGCGGCAACCCATGGCTTTGGCATCCCCGACTACCTCGACGGCATCCGCGGTTCACTTGACGACTACACCTGGGATCAGCTGCAGGAGATTTCGCTCAAGATTAAGGCCGCCGAGACCCGTAGCGAGGCACGCGAGATTGCCAAGCGCTATCACCTGCTCGATGCCGATGGGCATATCCCCTATCCGTGTACCAAGCGCGTGAAACTCACCAACGGGCTGGAGGTCGGCGCGCAGCTTGTGGGCATCCGTCACGATGAGCTTCTGGACGGGACGGGCAAGGCCGGACTGACGTTTATGTTCGACGCGGGTATTGCCGAGCGCAACGCTGCGGCTGAACCGCCGAGCGCCGGCTGGGCAGTTTGCGAGCTGCGGGAATGGCTCGACGGCGACGGCCTTAAGCTGCTGCCCAACAAGTTGCGCGCGCTCATCAAATCTGTCAAAAAGGTCTCGAATAACGCTGGCGCCGCCAACAGTGCATCGTGTCTGAGCGAGTTGCCCGCAACCCTTTGGCTGCCCGCCATGGTCGAGCTGTGCGGTACGCAACCGCCCGATTCGTTTGCCAAGGACTATCACTACCTGGCAGAAATCTACAACGGCGAGGGCAAGGAGTATCAGCTCTTCCGCGAGCTCAAGGTGAGCCCGTATTCCACGAACGAGACGATGGTCCGCCAGTGGAAGGGCAAGGACACCTGCTGGTGGGAGCGCACGGTGAGCCCCGACTCATCGGAGACCGAAGGCACGCTCTACATAAACCGTGTGGGCCACGACGGCGACGTCTTTACGTACGCAACGCCTGCGGAAAAGCCAAACAAGCTAACCTGTGTGATTCCCGGGTTCTGTATCTAGGCGGCGGGCGTCTTGCCGTGACGGGACCCCTCCCCGGCAGTTGTCTCGATTTGTAACACTAGCTCGGCAGATACAGGTCTAGATGCTACAGAACGAGACAAACCCCAATCCCGCGAGACAACATCTCAATCTGTAACAGTAAGGGGTCAAAAACCTCTCTAGATGTTACAGATCAAGACATTTGAGTTGGCCGCGGACGGTCTGTCTCGATCTGTAACAGTAAGGGGTCATATTTCCCGCCAGATGTTACAGATTGAGACATTGAGTTTATTGCTGAAGGTTCGTCTCGATCTGTAACATCTGGAATCCAAAAACCGGTCTAACTGTTACAGATGGAGACAAACTCAAACCTCTCAAAACAAAATCTCAATCTGTAACAGTTAGAGGTCATTTTCCCCGCTAGATGTTACAGATCGAGATATTGATTTGCCGCCGGAGAGTTTGTCTCATTCTGTAACAGCAGCTCGGCAAAAACTGGGCTAGATGTTACAGATTGAGACGAAGGGCGGGGATGGTGCACCAACCCGGCAGCCACCCTCATCTGTAGCGAAATGTCATACATTTCTTTCTGTACTGGACACCCCCAGGGGGTATGGGTGTATAGTATCAGCAGGTTAACAATTCCAACACCAAATTACAGAAAGGAGAAGCCATGGCTCAGGATAAGTTTGACGTGGGCGGTATGACGTGCGCCGCGTGCCAAGCGCACGTGGACCGTGCCGTGAGCAAGCTCGACGGCGTCCAAAGCGTCGCGGTCAATCTGCTCGCCGGCTCTATGCTGGTGGACTACGACCCTGCGCAGGTCTCCCCCGACGACATCTGCACCGCTGTCGACCGCGCGGGCTACTCGGCCTCACCCATCAGCACGGGCACCGACGCTGTCCAAAGCGGAAGTGCGCAAGCCAGGTCCGGCGCCGCCCATATGGAGTCGCCCACCAAAAAGCTGGAGGCCGCCGCCTCTGCCATGCGTACCCGCCTCATCATCTCGATCATCTTCCTCATCCCGCTGTTCTACATAGGCATGGGGCACATGCTCGGTTGGCCACTGCCCGGCGTCTTCACCGACCACACCCACAGCATGACGCTCGCGCTCACCGAGCTCGTCCTGCTCATCCCCATCGTCTATGTCAACGACGCGTACTTTATCAATGGGTTTAAATCGCTCGCGCACGGCGCGCCCACCATGGACGCCCTCATCGCCGTCGGCGCCACCGCGTCCATTGCCTGGTCGCTCTACGCCATGTTTATCATGGCCGACCAGCTGGCCACAGGTCAGGTACACGAGGCCATGATAACGGGCATGGACAATCTGTATTTTGAGAGCGCCGGCACGATCCTGTCGCTGGTCACCGTGGGCAAATACCTCGAGACGCGCAGCAAGTCCAAGACCGGCGGCGCCATCGAGGCGCTCATCGACCTGGCGCCCAAGACCGCGACCATCGTGGCCGACGACGGCACCGAGACCGCTGTGGACGTCGACGCCATCCTTCCCGGCCAGGTGCTGCGCGTGCGCCCCGGCGAGTCCATCCCTGTCGACGGCGTCGTACTCGAGGGCGCTTCGGCCGTGGACGAGAGCGCGCTCACCGGCGAGTCCATCCCCGTGGAAAAGACCGCCGGCGACACCGTCAACGCCGCCACTGTCAACCGTACCGGCTCGTTTACCTTCCGTGCCACACGCGTGGGCGCCGACACGTCGCTCGCCAAGATTATCCAGCTCGTCGAGGACGCCAACGCCACCAAGGCGCCTATCGCCCGCATGGCCGACAAAGTCGCCGGCGTGTTCGTGCCCGTGGTGTTTGCGATCTCGGCCGTGACCTTTGCGGTGTGGATGGCACTGACCGGCAGCATAAACGAGGCGCTCACCTCCGCCGTGGCCGTGCTGGTGATCAGCTGTCCGTGCGCGCTGGGCCTGGCCACGCCCGTCGCCATTATGGTCGGCACCGGCAAGGGCGCCGAAATGGGCATTCTGTTTAAGAGCGCCGAGGCGCTGGAGAACCTACGCAGCGTGGGCACCGTGGTGCTCGACAAGACGGGCACCGTCACCCGCGGCAAGCCGGCTGTGACCGATATCACGGTAGCCACGCGCGCTGACGGCTCGCCCGCCATGAGCGAAAAGGCATTGCTCAAGCTGGCCGCTGCGCTGGAGCGCTCAAGCGAGCACCCGCTGGCCGAGGCGATTATGGCCGAGTGCGAGGCGCGCGGAATCGTCGCACGCATGGTCGAGGACTTTACCGCCGTGCCCGGGCGAGGCGTTACGGCACGCGAGGGGCAGAATGTCATCGCCGCCGGCAACGTGCGTCTGATGGACGAGCTGGGCGTGAAGGTTCCCGCCGGCCTTGCCGAACAGTTCGCGGCCGAGGGCAAGACGCCGCTGTTCTTTGCCAAGAACAGCGAGCTTGTCGGTACCATCGCCGTGGCGGACGAGGTCAAGGAGACGAGCGCCGGGGCCATCGCCGCACTGCGCTCGCTTGGCGTCGACGTGTGCATGCTCACCGGCGACAACCGCGTGACGGCCGAGGCCATCGCCCGCCGCGTGGGGCTGAGCAGCGAGCAGGTCATCGCCGACGTCCTCCCCGCCGACAAGGAACGCCACGTGCGCGAGCTGCAGGATGCGGGCAGCATGGTTGCCATGGTGGGCGACGGCATCAACGACTCCCCCGCCCTGGCGCGCGCCGACGTGGGCCTTGCCATCGGCACCGGCGCCGACATCGCCAAGGAGGGCGCCGACGTGGTACTCATGCGCAGCGACCTCATGGACGTCGCCCGCGCCATCGAGCTTTCGCGCGCCACGATCCGCAACATCAAGCAGGACCTGTTCTGGGCGCTGTTCTACAACGGCATCGGCATTCCGCTGGCGGCGGGCGTGTTCTTCCCGCTCACCGGGTGGCAGCTCTCGCCGATGTTTGGCGCCGCGGCGATGAGCCTGTCGAGCGTCTGCGTCGTGTCCAATGCCCTGCGCTTAAAATCCTTTATGCCTAAAGTGGCAAAATAGGATCACTATTACGTTCATTTAGAACGGGTTTTCCAGGTACCCGAGATTGACCTGAAAGAGGAGCGACGCGTACTTTGGTACGCGAGCGACGGCTTGAAGGTCAAGGTCGGGTGCCTGGGAAAGCCGACACAACAGAGAGGAATATCCATGCGTTACACAATCAAGACTTCCGGCCTCATGTGCGGCCATTGCGATGCCACCGTCGAGACCGCGCTGCTCAACGTGGTCGGCGTGACCGACGCCGATGCCGATCACGAGACTCAGACCGTACAGGTGGAGTGCGCCGACACCGTGACCGCTGAACAGCTCACTGCCGCCGTCGAGGGCGCCGGCGAGAAGTTCCACGCCCTTTCGGTGACCGCCGCGTAGCAGACGCTGCCTACTCAATCCTCAGAAGTTGCGGTGAAATACGGACTGTTGTGCCGCCCTAGGCCTTTGAACGGTCCGTATTTCACCGCAACTGACGGGGACATCCGAAAGATCGACCAGAAACGAGGACCCGCCATGATGGCAGACCATAAATCGGTAACCCGCATGCTCAAGACGGCACGTGGTCAGATCGACGGCATCCTGCGGATGGTCGAGGAGGACCGCTACTGCGTCGATATTTCCACGCAGCTCATGGCCACACAGGCGCTCCTCGCGCGCATTAATGCCGACGTGCTCAAAGCGCATATCGAGGGCTGCGTGACTTCGGCAATCGAATCGGGCGACGAAGACCTCAAAGCTGCCAAGCTCGCCGAGATCGAACGCGTCGTCGACAAGCTCTCCAAGTAACTGGGGCATTAGGGACAGACTTCTTTGCACCGTCTTGGTGTTCCGGGGACAGGTATGTTTGCACCACATTGGTGCAGATTAACCTGTCCCCCTTGCTCTAAATCGGGTATAAAGGCGTGCAGCATATCGAACGAAAGGCAATTTGCATGAATGACTTTATGAAGGGTCGCAATGGCGCCGACGAGCTCACCATCGTGATGGGTTTTGCCGGCATCGTCATCGCGATGATCGGATCGATAGCCCGCATCCAGTGGCTCAGCTGGATTGCCATCGCCGTAATCGTGATTGGCGTGCTGCGCGGCCTGTCCAAAAATATCGACGCACGTCGCAAGGAGAACGAGGCCTTTGTCGCCGCGACTGCAAACGTACCCGGCTTGGGCAAGTTTGTAGCTAGCTTGGGCGGCGGAGCTGCAGCGGCCAACGCCTCGCGCGCAGCCGGTACTAGCAAGGAAGACTTTGAACGTGCCAAGCGCACAGCCAAGAAGATGTGGAAGGGCCGCAAGACCACAGCCTATCTCAAGTGCCCCAACTGCGGCCAGATGCTCTCCGTTCCCAAGGGCAAGGGCAAGATTCGCGTCACCTGCCCCAAGTGCCACGCCAAGATGGAGACGCGCTCCTAGCCGTCATACCATGGGACAGAAAAAGCCGAGGCCTCGCACTGGGACCTCGGCTTTTTTGAATGTGACAAGGGGACCGTCCCTTCGTCACGCCTACGCCACGCCGTCGCGGGCCAGCTCCTCGGCAAGCGCTTCGGCTGGCATGGCCATAATCGCGTCGAGCTCGGCGTCCACCTCGGGAATACGCTTCACCTTGAGCTTGCGCACCAAATCGCCACGGCACATCACGTGCGTCGGCTCACGCAGTGCGCACAGGTCATCGAGCGGGTTCTTGCGCGTCACCAAGATATCGGCGGCCTTGCCGCACTCGATTGTGCCAGTCTCGCCGTCCAGCCCCAGCAGCTCGGCGTTGACTTGCGTAGCCGTATGCAGTGCGAAGGCGTTGCTCACGCCGACATGCTTGGCAAAATAGGCCACCTCACGCCACATGTCGTACTGCGTCACGAACGGGCAGCTCGAGTCCGTGCCCAGGCCCACCTTAACGCCAGCTTCCAGTGCGGCACGGGCGCTCTCGATAATGCCCGAGCACACGATGTCGCCGTTCTTCTTTTGCGTATCGGTCGAATGGGTCTTTTTCGGGTCGAGCAATACAAACGGCAGCGCCGGGCTGATAGTGCAGGTAACGCTGGGCGCGCGATCCTCAAGCTGCGTGCCCGCGGCGCCGCGGTACAGTTCCAAGATCTCAGGAGTCATCGGGGCACCGTGCTCGATCGTGTCAACGCCGGCCTCAAGCGCGGCCTTCACGCCTTCGGTGCTCTCGACATGGGCCATGACAGGAAGGCCAACCTCGTGCGCCGCCTTGCACGCCGCCGCGGCAACCTCCACCGGCATACGCAGCACGCCCGGCTCGCCCACCTCGGTCGCGTCGAACACACCGCCCGTTACGAACAGCTTAATGACGTCGGCACCGCGCGCATACAGGTCACGCACCTGTTCGGCTGCCTCGACGGGACTGTTGGCCACCTGGGCGAACAAGCCTGCACCATGGCCGCCCGGCACCGTGACGCCCGTTCCCGGCGCCACCAGGCGAGGACCTTGATACTTGCCGGCATCGATAGCATCGCGCACGGCAAGATCGGCAAACAGCGGGTCGCCCGCGCCGCGCACCGTGGTCACGCCACTTGCCAGCTGTTGTTGGGCGCTGCCCTTAAGAATGTGGCGCACGATGGCGCGCCCCACGGGATTATCGAGCTTTTTCATCAGCGCACCCGCATCGCCCGCCGAAACCGGCTTGCCCGAACCGCACAGATGCACATGCATATTGATGAGGCCTGGCATGAGATACGCCCCTGCCAGATCGATGACCTCGGCACCTGCAGGCGCCTGCGCCACAGCACTCGGCCCCATCCACGTGATGACACCGCGCTCAACGGCCACGGCCATGTCGGACTGCGGCTCCATATGTTCCGAACCATCCAGGACGGTCGCATTGATAAACAACGTGGAACGATCGGCAGACGCCATATCGAGCTCCTCCCCCTCAGAAAACTTGAACATCTGTCCATTATTATCCAGTGTAGCCCGATTGCCACAGACATATCGGTTAACGGAGGGAAGAGGGGATGTGGGGGACGGAATACGTTGCAGTCCCACCCCAGCAACATCAGGGGAATGTCTCGATCTGTAACAGATACAGGGTTATTGGGCCCCTTGATGTTACAGATCGAGACATTCGGTCGACGTTTCACCGGTTTGTCTCGATCTGTAACAATTACGAACTCAAACAACTTCTAAACGTTACAGATCGAGACAAAACCTCTCAGCGCCCATACCACTGACGTCTCCACTCCTCAGCCAAATCGGGCCGTCGCGGAATACCCGCCAACCTCATCTTCTCAACCAGCTTCCCCGGATTCTTGAGCTCATCAAACGTAAACCGAAGCACCTTGTGCCCGAGCATTGTCAGATGAGACTCCCGTTGACGTTCTGCCACGAATGGGTCGACCGACTCCCGGCCCTCGCCGTTCTGCAAGGTGTACTTCACCTTTCCGTCGAGCTCGCCGATGACACACGTCCCGTCCTCGAGCCGCCAAAAATAATCGATCCGAAACACCTGGCTCGAATCGAGCGGATCGCGAAACTCCACCTGCAACTCCGGAACCGGAAAGCCGTATGCAATAAAGAACGCTCGAAACCGAGACTCGCCACCGTTTTCGGACATCCCGTCCGCATACGACGCAATCACCTGTGCCCTGCGATACCCTCGCCTGCCCTCGCAATCGGCGCGGAGGCGCTCGCACAAATCCCCACGTGAAACGCCTTTCGCCCGCAGTGCAGAATCGGCAATCGCCAACCCGTAGGAGAACGGCGCACGAAGCAAGCAATCCTCCACCGTGCGCCAAAATGACGTCACCTGCACGCCATCAACACGCTCGAGCGCGCCCGCCATCTGCGGACGCAACAACCTGCACCCGCTGTTCAACGTCATCGAACAGCCCGTCTTAACAAGAAAACGCGGCCCGAGCAGATCATTCGGCACCTCCAAACCCCACAAAAGCGCCGCGTCATAGCCCCAAAACGCCCAATCGGGATGAAATTCCGCAAGCCCTTTGATAGTCCTCAGCGCTCGCTCCGCCGGCGTCAATGCATCCCAATCATGCTGAAAACAGAACAGGTACGGCTCGGGCTCCGCGATATCGTCGGTTCCAACATGGCGTCGCAGCCACATGAGCTCGGTATTGTCATGCGTTGCGAGCAGCGCACCCTGCTTGGCCGTCTCCGTGAGACGCGCGAGCATCCTGTTCCGCGCCAGCGTGTTGCGAGTCGTATGCTTGTGTTTGAGAACGGTATTAGACACTTTCATCACCACCACGTCAGACAAATGGACCATCGTCACCGTTGCCTCCGCTGACAAATGTCTTGATCTGTAACAGGAAGACAGTCTTTGAGCCTCTAGTTGTTACAGAACAAGATCTTTCGGCAGCCGCCAACCTTCCGTCTCAATCTGTAACAGTTACGGGCCCAAACAGCCGCCAAACGTTACAGATTGAGACAAAGTCAGGGCTGTAGGGCGGCACCAATCACATCCCCTACTCCCATTCTTGTTCGTAGATGTTGAGGGACTTTACGTAGCGCCCCTGGGCACCCATGATGTCGCGGACCAGGCGCAAAAAGAAGCTGATGCACGAGGTATCAAAGCCGTCCCGCAGGTCCTCCGGATGCACCGCGCCCGGCCCATCGATCGCCGTATCGCTCAGGCGCGCTATGTCGTAGAGGTAGAGCTGCCCCGCCGTCAGCCAGATATCGTCGACGCAGGCGAGGCGCACCGCAATCGCACCGTCGCTCCAATGCTCCTTTTGCACGATATGCGGGTCGTAGGCATCAAAGCGACGGTCGGTGCGCGTATCCTTCAGCGCAACCATGCCGTTCGCAGGATCCTTGTCCAAAATGCCAAAGCGCGAGAAATACTGTGTGTCGCGCACCTGCTCGAGCCGCTTGAGCGAGGCAGGCGAAAGCGATGCCGGCGGCTCATCAACATACAGCTCGAGCAGCGTCTTGCCATGGCGATAGGGGCGCTCGAAGAGCAGCCAATCGGTAAATGCCATGTTGTAGGCCATGATTTCGTTTTGGGAAGGCTCGGTGCAATAGCCGAGCCACGGGTCGACAATGATCTCGAACTGCTCGCGCGCCGGCTCCAAAAACTGAAACTTCCGCAGCATCCAAAAATGGGCCATGTCGGCAATATCGTTGCCGACGGCTTCAGCCAGATGTGCTCGGTCTAAAACGTGATCAGTCACGGCATCCTCCTCAAACTGATGAACCTCAATTTGAGCTTACGAGGAGGGTGGGCAGCCACTGTTGGCACGGACAAAATAGGCCTCCGGCTGCAAACCAACTGCTGACCAAACACTTGACGGGATGCTTGACCGAAAATGCGCACCGCAAAGAAACGGCAGGTAGATATAGACAGCTGACCCGCCATTTTGAGCCAGATGCCCGCTGCCACCACAGAAACAGCAGAGCACCACAGTCGCAAACGTCGACGAATGAATACTTGTACGTCGACAAATGACAAAGTCGCCCGCAAACCCGCAAGGAGTGTCCCCGAATGCCGGCACATAAGGAACGTCCCTAGCTGCCGGCACTTGGGGACGTTCCTTTTGGGCCGGCCGTTGGGGACAGCCCTTGACGATTCAGCTGTGGACAGCCGCCTTACAGCTCCAGCGCCTCGGCGACTTCGGCAGCGCAGGCCAGGGCGTCGGCCATGGCGCTCACCACGAGCGAGCTGCCGTTGCGGGCATCACCCGCCACATACACCGGCGCGGCATCCGCGGCGACACCCTCTGTGCGAGCCGCGAGGTGCGAGCCCTCGGCGGCCATCACAGGCAGCGGACGACCAGCGGTGGCAACAGGCACGCTCACCGCATCGAACACACTGTGCTCCGGGCCCGTGAAGCCGCAGGCGATGAGCACCAGCTGCGCCGGTACCTCGTGCTCGGAGCCCGCGATGCGCTCGGGCTTTCCCGCCGACCAGTCCAGATCGACCACGCGCAGACCCGCAGCCGCACCCTTCTTGTCCAGCAGCACCTCGAGCGTATCCACGCCCCAGGCACGCATCTCGCCACCCATCGCAGCGATAGCCTCCTGCTGGCCGTAGTCGGTCTTCTTAACGTTGGGCCACTGCGACCAGGGGTTGCTCGCCGCGCGCACATCAGGCGCCGCCGGCAAGAACTCAAACTGGCGCACGCTGCGCGCACCCTGACGTACCGCGGTGCCCACGCAGTCGTTACCGGTATCGCCGCCGCCAATGACCACGACGTCCAGGCCGCGTGCATCGATGACAGGCTCGCCGCCATCGAGCACCGAGACGGTCGAGGCCGTCAGGTAGTCCACGGCATACACCACGCCGGGCGCGTCAATAATCTCAGCAGCCAGTCCACGCGGGGCGCGAGCACCGGCAGCCACCACGACAGCGTCAAAGCCATTGAGCTTGGCCGCCACCGCAGGGTTCGTAACGTCAGCACCCAGCTCAAACACAATGCCCAGCTCGCGCATGAGTGCCACGCGACGCTCGACCACAGACTTCTCGAGCTTCATGTTGGGAATGCCGTACATGAGCAGGCCGCCCGGGCGGTCGTCACGCTCAAATACCGTCACACGGGCACCGCGACGTGCAAGCTCCCATGCAGCCACCAGGCCAGCCGGGCCAGAGCCAATCACAGCGACCGTGGGTGCATCCTCCCCTGCCGGCTCAAAGCGGCGCGGACCGCCATTTGCCCACTCATGGTCGCTGATCGCGCGCTCGTTGTCATGAATCGTCGTGGGCTGGCCATCGACCGAGCCCAGGTTGCATGCGGCCTCGCACAGCGCCGGGCACACGCGGCTCGTGAACTCGGGCATGGGCGAGGTGAGTGACAGGCGCTCGGCAGCCTCATCCCAGCGGCCGCGGTACACCAGCTCGTTCCACTCGGGAATCAAATTGTGCAGCGGGCAGCCGCTCGGACGCGCCTTGCCAAAGCTCGCGCCCATCTGGCAAAACGCCACGCCGCACATCATGCAGCGGCTCGCCTGGGCACGACGCGCGTCGTCGTCGAGCTCCACGTACAGCGGATCGAAATCGCGGCTACGCTCCTCCACGGGGCGCAGCTCATGGGTCACGCGATCGATATCAAGAAAAGCACCGGGCTTACCCATGGCACTTACGCCTCCTTCTTGGTCGAAGCAACAGAGCTGGCAGCCACAGACGCAGCGTCAGCAGCACCGCCCGCCACATCAAAGCGATCGACATCCGCGGCGCTCGCGCGACCGGTCACAATGTCAAACGCCAGCTCCTCGGCCTGCGCATGCGTCTTGCCGACGGCCTCGGCGGCGGCGACAATCGCCAGCACGCGCTCGTACTCGGTCGGAATGACCTTCACAAAGTGCTTGCTCATCGTCTCAAAGCTGTAGAGCAGCTTAATGCCGCGCGGGCTCTGCGTCGCGTCCACGTGCTCCTGGATGAGCTCGCGAATCTGCGCCAGCTCGCCGGCCGTCGGGGCTTTAAGCTCAACGCTCTCGTGGTTCACACGGGCATCGAGCGTGCCGTACTGGTCAAAGACATAGGCCACGCCGCCCGTCATACCGGCGGCGAAGTTCTGCCCGACCTCGCCCAGGATGAGCGCCAGACCACCCGTCATGTACTCGCAGCCATGGTTGCCGCAGCCCTCGACCACCACGGTGGCACCGGAGTTGCGTACGCCAAAGCGCTGGCCTGCCAGGCCGTTAATGAAGCCGCGGCCGCTCGTGGCGCCAAAGAACGCAACGTTGCCCACGATGATGTTCTCATCGAACTTGTAGGTCGCATGCGGGTTGGGGCGCACCGACACCTCGCCGCCCGAAAGGCCCTTGCCAAAGTAGTCGTTGGCGTCGCCGCACACGTTGAGCGTAATGCCGCGCGGCAGGAAGGCGCCAAAGCTCTGGCCGGCCGAACCATCGCAATCGATGGTGATGGAGCCGGCGGGCAGGCCCTCGGGATGCGCCTTGGTCACCGCGTTGCCCAAGATGGTGCCCACGCAGCGGTTGACGTTGGCGATATCGGCGCGGAAGCGAATCGGACGCAGGTGCGCACGGGCATCGGCCGTATAGGGCACAAACAACGTGGAGTCGAGCGTCTTGTCGAGCTCGCTGTCCGCAGCCATCTGGGGCAGGAAGTGACGGCCGTCGGCACCCGGGATGTGGGCACCAAACTCACAGGTCGCGCTTGCCAGCACGGGCGACAGATCCAGCAGGTTAGCCTTGCGGTTGCCCGGGACCTCAATCTGGCGCAAGCACTCGGGATGGCCGACCATCTCGTCGACGGTGCGGAAGCCCAGGCTCGCCATGACCTCGCGCAGTTGCTCGGCAACAAAGAGCATAAAGTGCTCAACGTGCTCGGGCTTGCCGCGGAAGCCGCGACGCAGGCGGCAGTTTTGCGTAGCGATGCCGGCGGGGCAGGTATCCTGCTGGCAGTCGCGCTGCATGAGGCAGCCCATCGAGATGAGCGGCATGGTCGCAAAGCCAAACTCCTCGGCACCCAGCAGGCAGGCGACGGCAACATCGGTGCCGTCCATGAGCTTGCCGTCGGCCTCGAGCACCACGCGCGAGCGCAGGCCGTTTTGCAGCAGCGTCTGCTGGGCCTCGGCAAGACCGAGCTCCAGCGGCAGACCGGCGTGCCAGATAGAGTCGCGCGCAGCGGCACCCGAGCCGCCGTTGTGGCCGCTGATCAAGATCTTGTCGGCAGCACCCTTGGCCACACCGGTGGCGATGGTACCGACGCCGGCCTCGCTGACCAGCTTGACCGACACGCGTGCGCCGGGGTTGGCGTTCTTAAGGTCGAAGATGAGCTCGGCCAGGTCTTCGATAGAGTAGATGTCGTGGTGCGGCGGAGGCGAGATCAGGCCGATGCCGGGCGTGGACTGACGGACCTCGGCGATCCAGGGGTAGACCTTCTTACCGGGCAGGTGTCCACCCTCGCCGGGCTTGGCGCCCTGGGCCATCTTGATCTGAATCTCGAAGGCGCTGCACAGGTAGCGGCTCGTCACGCCAAAGCGCGCACTTGCCACCTGCTTGATGGCGGAGTTCTTGGAGTCACCGTTAGCCAGCGGGGTCTCGCGACGCGGGTCCTCGCCGCCCTCGCCCGAGTTGGAGCGCCCATGCAGGCGATTCATGGCGATGGCCATGCACTCGTGTGCTTCCTTGCTGATGGAGCCGTACGACATGGCGCCGGTGTTAAAGCGGCGGACGATGTTGAGCGCGGGCTCGACCTCGTCGAGCGAAACCGGCGTGCGGCCGCTGGCATTAAAGTCGAGCAAGTCGCGCAGGCGCACGGCACGGCCGGTGCGGTGCAGGCGGGCGCTGTACTCCTTAAAGGTGTCGTAACTGTCCTCACGGCAGGCGGTCTGCAGCAGGTAGACAGTCTGAGGGTCGATCAGGTGATCCTCGCCACCGAGCGGGCGCCACTTGGTCAGACCCAGCGTGGGCAGCTGATCGGGAGCCGGGCTCTCAAGGATAGCGAGCGCGGCGTCGTAGCGCTCGTTTTGCTCGCGCTCAACGTCCTCGACACCCATACCGCCCACACGGCTCACCGTGCCGGCGAAGTACGCGTTGACGAACTCCGGCGTAAAGCCCACAGCCTCGAAGATCTGCGCCGAATGGTAGCTCTGCACCGTGGAGATGCCCATCTTGGACATGATGGAGACGATGCCGGCGGTCGCAGCCTTGTTGTAGTTGGCGATGCCCTGCTCGGCCGTCACGTCCAGGTCGCCGTGTGCCGCCAGATCGCAGATGCAGGCATGTGCGTTGTACGGATAGATGCCGCTCGCGGAGTAGCCCACCAGTGCCGCAAAGTCGTGCGGAGACACGGCATCGCCGCACTCCACCACGATATCGGCAAAGGTGCGCACGCCGGCACGGATCAGGTGGTTGTGCACGCAGCCCACGGCGAGCAGCGACGGCACGGGCACCTCGCCCGCAGCGGCACGGTCGCTCAGCACCACGATGTTCACGCCATCGCGAACCGCAGCCTCGACGTCTTCGGCAAGCTGCTTGAGCGCAGCCTGCAGCGCGCCCTCACCCGCGTCGCGGCGGTACACGGCACGGAACCGGCGGGTCTTAAAGCCCACGCGGTCGATGGCACAGATATGTTCGAACTCTTCCTCGTTGAGCAACGGGCGCTCCAAGCGCACCAGCTGACAGGCCGTGCGGGAATCCTCGAGCAGGTTGCCGTGGTTGCCCAGGTAGAGCGTGGTCGAAGTGACCATATGCTCGCGCAGGGCGTCGATCGGCGGGTTCGTGACCTGGGCGAACAGCTGATAGAAGTAGTCAAAGAACGAACGCGTCTTCTTGGACAGGCAGGCCAGCGGCGCATCGATACCCATCGAGGCGAGCGGGGCCTTGCCCTGCTGGGCCATGGGACGCACGACCTCGTCGACGTCATCCCAGTGGTAGCCGAGCTTGGCCATACGCACGGCGGCGGGCACCTCGGCGTCCTCGGCGGACGTTGCCGAAACGGGCTCATCGAGCGCGTCGACGGTCAGTGTCTCCTCGGCAATCCAATCACGGTAGGGCTTTTCCTTGGCGTAACGGGCGCGCAGCTCGTCATTGTAGATCACGCGGCCGCGGGCAAAATCAACCTCGAGCATCTGACCCGGTCCCAGGCAACCGCTCGTCAGAATGTTCTCGGGGCTCACCTCGATGGTGCCCACCTCGCTCGCCAGCATAAAGCGACCGTCGCGCGTCACATAATAGCGGGCGGGACGCAGGCCGTTACGGTCGAGGGCGGCGCCCAGGGTACGGCCATCGGTAAAGGCGATGGCCGCCGGACCGTCCCACGGCTCCATGAGCATGGACTGGTAGGCGTCGTAGGCGCGGCGCTCCTCGCTCAGATTGTCGTTGTGGTCCCACGGCTCGGGCAGCAGCATGGACGCGGCACGTGTAAGCGGGCGACCGTTCATGACCAAAAACTCAAGCACATTGTCCAGAATCGCGGAGTCGGAGCCCTCGCGGTTGATGATGGGCATCACGCGCTCAAGATCGTGCTGCAGCACGGGGCTGTACAGGTTGGGTTCGCGGGCGCGAATCCAGTTGACGTTGCCCTTGAGGGTGTTGATCTCGCCGTTGTGGATGATAAAGCGGTTGGGATGTGCGCGCTCCCAGCTGGGCGTGGTGTTGGTGGAGTAGCGCGAGTGGACGAGCGCCACGGCCGTTTTGACAGCGGCGTCGTTGAGGTCGATGAAGAAACGGCGCATCTGCGTGGCGACCAGCATACCTTTGTACACGATGGTGCGCGAACTCATGGAGCACACATAGAAGATCTTGTCGCGCAGGGCAAACTCGGTGTCGGCCTTCTTTTCGATGGTGCGGCGGCACACGTACAGGCGACGCTCGAAGGCATCGCCGGCGGGTGTGTCGTCCGGACGGCCCAGGAAGGCCTGCAGGATAGTGGGCATGCAGGCACGGGCCGTCTCGCCCAGGTCGTGCGGGTCGACCGGCACCTCGCGCCAAAAGAGCAGCGGCACGCCGGCCTCGGCGCAACCCTCCTCAAACACGCGGCGGGCATCCTCTACGCCCTTGTCGTCCTGCGGGAAGAACAGCATGGCCACGCCATAGTCGCCCTCTGCCGGCAGAATCTGGCCGCACTTTTGAGCCTCTTTACGGAAAAAGTGATGCGGAACCTGGAACAGGATGCCAGCGCCGTCGCCGGTGTTCTTCTCGAGTCCGGTGCCGCCGCGGTGCTCCAAGTTGACCAGAATGGACAGTGCGTCGTCCAGAATCTGGTGATGGCGCTCGCCGTTGATATCGGCAAGCGCGCCGATGCCACATGCATCGTGGTCGAATTCGGGGCGATAAAGGCCCTGCTGCTGAGCGGAATCTGCCTGCATCGCGATCCTCCCCTTGGTGTTAGACAGTCAGTTGAATAGGCATACTAGGAGCATCACCGGCCCGTTGTGTTTCCCGCCCGTTTCGAAACAATCGCGTAACGCACGCCCTACGAGTGGGTGCCGCAGGTTGAGCATGCGCCCGAGATGTCGATGGAGCCCATCGACAACGCCACCTTCCGCGTACCGGGTGGTCTGTAAACTCACTGCATCTAACATCTCAATCTGTAACAGGAAGACCCAATTTTGGCGCCTAGATGTTACAGATTGAGATCTTCTGCAGGACGGTTTTGGTTTGTCTCAATCTGTAACACGAAGAGCCGGTTTTGGCGGTCAGCTGTTACAGATCGAGATTTTCCACAGGACCATTTCTTCCTGTCTTGATCTGTAACACCTAGACCCAATTTCCATCCCCAGTTGTTACAGATCAAGACATTTCGGCAATCCCCTTTCACCTTCCCATTCAAATACAACAATTTTGTTAGTCGTGGTTAACTTTTGAGTCTAAAACGGGTATCCTTTGCGGCGTCAGGCAAACGGCACGCAGGAGCTCACCATGCTCAACCATCTCAAACATCATTTTGGCTCCCGACGCACCGGCGGTCACGGAGGCCTAGACATTGCGCGGCACATCGGCCCCGGACTGCTCGTGACCGTCGGCTTTATCGACCCGGGCAACTGGGCCTCCAATATGGCCGCGGGCTCGCAGTTTGGCTACGCGCTGCTGTGGATCGTCACGCTGTCCACGATTATGCTCATTGTGCTGCAGCACAACGCGGCGCACCTGGGTATCGCCACGGGCGCCTGTCTCGCCGAGGCCACGACCCGCTTTCTCCCCCGCATCGTGGGACGCGCCGTGCTCGGCAGCGCCTATCTCGCGACCATCGCCACCGCCATGGCCGAGGTCCTGGGCGGCGCGATTGCCCTTCAAATGCTCTTTGGGCTGCCCGTGCGCGCGGGCTGCGTCATCGTGGCGGCAGTATCGATGGCGATGCTCATGACAAGCTCCTACAAACGCGCCGAACGCTGGATCATCGCCTTCGTGGGCGTGGTAGGACTCTCGTTTTTGGCCGAGCTTGCACTAGTCAACGTCGACTGGCCGCAAGCCGCCACAAGCTGGATCACACCCCGTATGCCCACCGGCTCGGCCGCGATTATCGTAAGTGTCCTAGGCGCGGTCGTTATGCCCCACAACCTCTTCCTGCACTCCGAGGTCATCCAATCCATGCACTTCGAAGGCCAAGGCGAGCAGGTTATCGAAGAACGTCTGCGCTACGAGCTCTTCGACATGCTCTTTTCGATGGGTGTGGGCTGGGCAATCAACTCGGCCATGGTCATCCTGGCCGCAACGACCTTCTTTGCGCACGGCATTGTCGTAGACGACCTCGCCGTCGCAGCGGCCACGCTCTCCCCCATTCTGGGCCCGGCAAGCTCGACCATCTTTGCAGTGGCACTGCTGTTCGCGGGCCTATCGAGCAGTGTGACGGCGGGCATGGCAGCGGGCACCATCACCGCGGGCATGTTCGATGAGGAATACGACATCCACGACCGACATTCCTCAATCGGGGTGGCGACCTGTTTCGTCGGCGCAGTGGCGGCGTGCCTGGTCGTCCCGAATCCTTTTGAGGGTCTCATTTGGAGTCAGGCACTGCTGTCGCTTCAGCTGCCGATTACGGTCTTTGTGCTCATACGACTCACCAGTTCGCCCCGCGTCATGGGCAAATACGCCAACTCGCGCCCGCTCAACGCGCTGCTCGTAGGGATCGGCGTCATCGTGACGATTCTCGATGTCGTGTTGTTGACAGGGATGTAATGGGGCGGGGCACCTACCTAGGCAAACGTCTCGATCTGTAACATCTAGACCCGCTTTTGATGTCTAGATGTTACAGATCGAGATCATTCCGAGGGACAGCTCCGTTTGTCTCAATCTGTAACACGTAGACCCCGTTTTCACTGCTAGATGTTACAGATTGAGACCAAAGGTCGGCCGGACTCACGACAGACTGGATCGGCTAACAGCAGCCGTGATCCCTTGGGGACGGAGTAAAAGGGTCCCGGCCGGAATATCCGACCGGGACCCTTGGACAGAGCTATGTGTTGCTGCAAATCGCGTATCTACGAGCTACTCCTCGACAAGCTCAAACTCATCGGGGCCGACGCCGCAGACCGGGCACACGTAGTCCTCGGGCAGCTCGGGCGTGTCGACCTCAACCTCGTAACCGCAAACGGTGCACACAAACTTATACGTCTTCTTCTCCTCAGCCATGATGTTCTCCTCTCGAACGTGACTGCTGGTGTACTTACTTATTAGTATATATTCTCAATAACATAATGCAAGTATTTTTAGAACATTTCTAGCCTTGATACGACGAGGCTTTGGGCGGCGTCTTGCCCTTTAGCACCTTGTGATAGTAGTCGTACGTCAGCGGCGTCTCGTCGCTCAGGCGCTCGGCATCCTCGACCTCGCCAATAAACAGCAGATGCGTGCCCACATCCACAGTGTCGATCAAACGGCAGCTAAACAGGGCCGCCGCGTACTCAGGCACATAGGGCATGCCCAGAGCCGTCTCGCGGGTCTCGTATTTGGCAAACTTGTCATAATCGCTGCTGGTGCGGAACCCAAAGTTACCGATGTAGAGCATGTCGGCAGTCTGATCGATCACGGTCAGCGCGAACGCTTTGGCCGATGCGATGACGCCCGAGGTGACATTGTCCTTGTTCACGGCAACCGAAATACGCGGCGGCATGGACGTCACCTGCACCGCAGTGTTGATGACGCAGCCGGCGCGCAACCCGTCTGCCGCAGCGCTCACCACGTACAGACCGCTCGGCATGGTAAAGAACGCAGTTTTGTCCATAACGATCACTCCCCTAGCTCGGGTTGGAACCTCATGAATGTATGTACCCACAAAAAAGGCGGCACCCATAACGGACGCCGCCTTTAAGACATATGTGTCAGAACAGTAAGAAAGATGAGACGCCCGCAGTTGCGGTGAAATAGGGACTGAATAGCCCCTCAAACAGGCAAAACAGTCCGTATTCCACCGCAACTTATACAGAGTGCCTAGCGGTTGCGTTCCTTAAGGGCGCGGTCGATCTCGCGTTGGACATCACGCTTGGCCATGTCCTCGCGCTTGTCGTAGAGCTTCTTGCCGCGACCTAGACCCAGCAGCAGCTTTACGCGGCCGTCGGTATTAAAGTAGAGCTCCAACGGAACCAGCGCATAACCACGGTTGCGAAGTTTGCCGTCAAGAAAGTCAATCTCCTTGCGGTGCAGCAGCAGACGACGCCGACGGTCGGGATCGCGATTCCACACGCCACCATGGCTATAAGGGTGGATATGCAGGCCGACGAGCCAGCACTCCCCGCCGCGGATCAGCGCGAAGGTATCGGTGATCTGACAGGCGCGCTCGCGAATCGACTTGACCTCGGTGCCGCTCAGCTCAATACCGCACTCAAACGTCTCATCGATAAAGTACTCGTGATGTGCCGAGCGATTCTTGGAAATGAGTTTGCGCTCGCGCTTACTGGGCATCGCCGGCCTCCTTGGCTCCATCGGCGTTTGAGCCCGCAGTCTCGCGCTTTGCCTTGCGCTCGGCATTGAGCTCGGCATCGCTCTCGCGCACCAGTTTGATAATCGCCGCGCAGGCCTCCTCGCCCACCAAGTCGCGAGCACGTACCGTCAGGCGCGTCGCCTCCTGCTTGTCGCCGTCGCTTGCAGCATCGGTCGCGCACATAATCAGGCAGATGGCAATCTCGGCCGAAGGCGAGGTCGGCACGCCTTGCAGGGCCAGTTCACCCATCACGTGGTCGTCGCTCTCATCGGCGGCATCCGGATAGGTGGTATGGATCTTGTTGAGCAGGCGCGTCGTATGCGCATCGTTGGGCGCCAGGCGCAGCGCCAGACGCGCGCAGCCCACGGCAGCCGAAACGTTCTCGGTCTCGGGCTCCAAGAAGTACTGGCCTAGATTGGCGTAAGCGCGGGCGGCGCACTTGCCATCGCTTGCACGCTCCAGCACCGAGAACGAGAGCGATGCCCATTCCTGCTTGTCCTCGAGTGCGCGGAACAGCTCGGCCAAATCCAAGCGATAGTTGCAGTTCATGGGGTCCCAACGCACAGCCTGCATCAGGGCATTACGAGCGCTCACATAATCCTGCTGGCGAATGTAGGCAAACGCCATATCAGAGTACAGGCGGTCAAACGGCACCTCGACCTGCACGAGCTCGCGCGGATCCTTCTCCACGCGGCGATAGGCCAAGCGCTCAAACTTGCTATCGAAGCTAAAGTATTGGCGCTTCTCCTCCGTCTTGCACTCAGCGTCGATATACTCCTCGGCGAGCTCCACCAGACGCTCCAGCAGCGGCGTCGCCGTAGCCAGGTCGCCCTGCGCCAGATAGTTCTCGGCATACGTGATGTCTTCCAAGCTGATAGGCAGGTCCATGACAACTCCTCGGTCCGGGCGGCAGACTCAACGCACGCCTTAAACATCGGTCAATACACAAAACCCGGGTCTCTTACGAGGCCCGGGCGTTCAATTTTGGTAGCCCGTACCAGATTCGAACTGGTGATCTCCGCCTTGAGAGGGCGGCGTCCTAAACCGCTAGACGAACGGGCCATATGTAGCAAATGCAATGGCTGGGATGGAGGGAGTCGAACCCCCATTGACGGAACCAGAATCCGCTGTCCTGCCATTAGACGACATCCCAATGACTGCATCGCTGCGCTCGGCTGTGCCTTTGCGCAAGAAAGAAATATACGGGAAGTCTCGCCGTGACGCAAGCCCCAATTTTGACTTTTTTGAAATTCAGTCAAATTGGCCTAATTTAGTCCAACCCGTGAAGGACCTGTGAAGCCAACCGCTGTACACGAAGGGCAAAACGCCGCGAGCGGTAGCCGTCAACCGTTGGCAGATTCTACCGTGAAAACGATAGCACCAGGCAACACAATCGAAGTATCAATGATCGCGTAGATATCGAGGCGCCATGGACGAAGAGCTTGATTACCTATGGGAGACCCTGGGCCTTGAGATCACTGCCGACCTTTGGCCCGAACGGGACAAAATCCATCCCACACTGCGCCCCGCCATTACTGTGGTGCAGGCAAAATACCGCCGTGCATCCTTTTTGATCATGCGGATGTCATGGCACGCGGGACTCCCCGACCTTAAGCGAATCCAGGCAAGCCTCGTCGAGTTGTCCGGTATGCCGACCGTCATATCCGAGGCGCACCTGGAGCAGCGCCAGCGCGAGCGACTGCAACAGCAGCGGATTCCCTTTATCTGCCCCGGCGTTCAGGCATATCTGCCCTTTATGGACGAGGAGTACTGGAGCGGCAAGCCCAACAAACACGTAAAGGTCTACGATCCGCACGAATGGGCGCAGCTGGCGGACTGACTGGGGCAGGCCCGCCGGCGGAAAGTGCGCCCCAGATTTCAAGCTCAAACTGGTCCCCACTTTCCCGTCGAGCCCTCAACCGGAAACCGTGTCCCACAATCGAAGCTCAGAATGGGACGTGCTTTCCGCAACCGGCCACTTTGGGAAAGTGCATCCCATTCTGGAAGCGAATTCCGGGTCGCACTTTCCGCAGCCGCTACAGCAACGCCTCGGCCCAAGCCGATTCCCTAAAGCCGGGAATCGCAAAGTCGTCGCCCACCAGCAGCGGACGCTTGACCAGCATGCCGTCGGTCGCCAGCAGCTCGTAGCACTCCCGATCCGTCATGCCCGCATCCAGACGCGCCTTCAGGCCCAGCTCTCGATATTTCATGCCCGACGAATTAAAGAAACGCCGCACCGGCAGCCCCGAACGAGCAATCCAGGTCGCAAGCTCATCAGCCGTGGGATTGTCCAAAACGATATCGCGGTCGATATACTCAACCCCATGTTCGTCCAGCCATGCCTTGGCCTTTTTACAGGTCGAGCACTTGGGATATTCAACAAACAGTACGGTCATGGGAATCCTCCGAATATAGATCGGCCAACGCAGGCACACGCCACACGAGGCGCCTTCGTATGATGGGCCAATTGTAGCCCGCGGGTCACACGTTAAACGAACCGTACCCCGAATCCGCGTTTGATGAACGGCAGCAGTTCCATTGCTTCGGGCGTGATATGGCCCGCAACGTTCATGCGCTCGTCACCGGGAAGATCAACCCGCGCAATCTCAAGCTCGCCTTCGTAGCGCCCATATCCGCTATTGCTCACAGCGATCGACCCCGCCTTTCGCGGCAGGCCGGCTCCGGCATCCGTCGGCACGGAATCCGGCTTAAGCTTCGTACGTGACTCCTGAGACCTAAAGATGAGGACACTCGAGTCGGGCCGGTCGTGATGAATCTGCCCGCGCACATAGGCATAACCGGGCTCAAGCTCGCATTGCAAATCCACGTATCCGGCGGAAACTTGAGCAAACTGCGCCCAGCCCGCATCGGATAGATCGGGGTCGCCGACCAACACAATGTCGCAATCGGCGCCATGTGCAAGCTCAAGCATATTGAGAGCAACCTTTGACGCGCGACCGCGCTGTGCCTCGACCGTCGGCAGTCCCTCGAATACCGGCCCGCGAACGTTAGCATCACCCGGCACAAAAGCCATGATTTCGAATCCAAGCGCCGCAAGACGAAGATTCACCCGAGCAATGTCCTCCAGAGCTAAACCGGTATAAGGCTTGGGGTAAAAATTGTGGCAGGCGGCAAAACGAGTCACATCGGCGCCGGCTTCACGCCACGATGCGATTTCATCAGAACTCACCGTCGATGCATTGACCACAATGCGAAATACACCGGACAGCTCCGCGACCCGCTGGGCGCTAAAACCATAGTCCAAACGAAGGTATTCCAACCCCAAATCGCGCAGGTCCTCGATGCGCTCAAGCCCGAGCAAATCGCACGTGCGAGGCCCCACATCGGCAATGAGCGCAATGCCGTAGGCGGAAAGCAGCGACAACACATGACGGACCTTATCGGCATACGCCGCTCCCCCATCCTCGGGAATATGCAGCGAGGTGAACGCATAGCGCGCACCCGCCGCGGCACCACGCTCAATCGTCCGCTCAATATCCTGCAGAGGGCTGGAAAGATAAATCGAAATACCCGTTTTCACGCTTCAACGCTCCTTTAAAAAAGGCCGGCGGAGCAGTTAGCCCCGCCGGCACAACCATATCATCAAGAAATCTGCCGCGCTCCGCGAGTCCTGAGCAACACGGCTCGCGATATCAAACTACTCGCCAAAGAACTCGTTGATCTTCTGCTCGTCGACGCCAAAGAACCACGTCAGGACAAAGCCGGCGGCATAGGCAAGCAGCATAGCAGCAACGTAGCCGAACTGCTGGCCAGGAACGACGATCAGCAGGCCAAACAGACCGGAAACGCCCTGAGAAACCGTGCCGATGTGAAGCAGCGCCGCGAGCGCGCCGCCAAATCCGGCACCCAGGCAGGCCGTCACAAACGGACGAACGAGCGGCAGCGTAACAGCATACATCAGAGGCTCGCCCACACCCAGGATTCCAACGGGAATGGACTCTGCGACGTACTTCTTGAGCTTGGCGTTCTTGGTCTTAAAGTACAGCGCCAAACCGGCACCGACCTGGCCGCCGCCAGCCATCATAAGGATGGGAAGCAGGTAATTGATGCCCTTGGTAGCTCCGTCGGGATCGTTGAGCATAGCGTGGATCGGCGTGAGCGCCTGATGCAGGCCGACGGACACCAGCGGCAAGAAGCCTGCCGACAGGATATAGCCGCCCAGGACGCCCAGCTTCTCGAAGATAAAGGTCAAAACGCTAAAGATGGCAGTCGTCAGCCATGCGCCAACCGGCTGGATGACGAGCATCAGAGCAAAGGCGCCGATGATGAGCACCAGCAGCGGGGACAAGAACGTGTCGAGTGCGTTGGGCATAATCTTGCGAATCTGACGCTCCATCCAGGCAAAAAATGCGCCAGCGATGAGAGCCGCGATCATGCCGCCCGCTGCGGGGTTGTACTGCGCATTGGTGAGCGGCAGCAGAATGGCAGTGGCAGGATCAGCCGCGCCAGGCGCAAGCAGGGGCATGGCACTGTTGGCGATGCACATCATGCCGGCGATGCCGCCCAGCGCAGCGGAACCACCAAACTCACGTGCCGCGTTATAGCCCACCAAGATGGGCAGATAGGCAAACAGGGCCCAGCCCATGGAACGAATGCCCTGGTACCACCACTCGCCTGCAAGCGCTCCTGCCGTCGAGACGTTAATGACGTTGCAGATACCGTTGATGAGGCCAGCCGCAATGATGCCGGGAAGCAGGGCGACGAAGACATTGGAAATCTTCTTGAGGAAGGCCTGAACCGGCTTGGACTCGTACTTGGCCTTCTGCGCGGCCTTGTTTCTGGCCGCAGCGTCAACCACGCTCTCGTCGGCAACGCCTTTCGCAAGGCCGGTGAGCTTGGAGAACTCCTCGAGCACCTTATTCACCTTGCCCGGACCCAGCACGATCTGCATCGTGTCGTCCTCGACCAGGCCCATCACGCCGTCGAGTGCCTTAATACCCTCCGTGTCGACGTTGCCCGTGTCTTTGACGGTCACGCGCAGGCGCGTCATGCACGCCGCGTTTGCGAGCACGTTGTCTTTACCGCCCAAAAGGTCCAACAGCTTTTGGGCCAGCTCTTTGTTCGTCATAACTCCTCCTTGTATTGGGTATCTCGTCTGGATGTCATATCAGCTCACGCCGCGCACCTATTGGGCGTCGGCATTGCTCTTCTCATGGCCACTCACCGCAGTACGGACATGGCCGTGCGCCCGTTCAAGAGCTACCGCAGCCTGCTCGGCATCGCAGTCCAACAGCACCGAGACAATAGCGGTTTTTACGTGGCCGCCGGCATCCGCAAGCGCCTGAACAGCGCGCTCGCGCGTGCAGTCGGTCGCTTCCATCACGATGTTCTGGCCGCGCACCACCAACTTCTCGTTCGTCTGCTGCACATCGACCATCAGGTTTTGGTACACCTTGCCAATCTTGACCATGGCACCGGTCGAAATCATGTTGAGAATGAGCTTTTGAACCGTTCCCGCCTTGAGTCTCGTTGAGCCGGTCAGCACCTCGGGACCGGGCACGGGCTCAATGGCAAGATCTGCGCTCTCCCCGATCTTCGACCCTTGGTTGCAGGCAATTGCAATGGTCTTGCACCCAGTTGCCTTGGCGTACACAAGGCCGCCCACCACATAAGGAGTACGACCGCTTGCCGCCAGGCCAACGACAAGATCCTTGTCCGAGAGTCCACGCTCTCGCAGGTCGTTCGCGCCAAGCTCCTCGCTGTCTTCGGCACCTTCGACAGCCTTGATAAACGCCGTCTCGCCTCCGGCAATGAGCCCGACAATCAGATCGGGTGACACGCCAAACGTGGGCGGACACTCCGAAGCGTCGAGTACGCCCAGACGACCGCTGGTGCCTGCGCCCATGTAAAAGACGCGCCCGCCGCGCTCGAGTGTCTCAGCAGCCCAGTCGATTGCTGTGGCAACCTGGGGCAACACTTTCGTGACCGACTGGACGGCACGAAGATCCTCATCGTTCATCGTCGTGACGATTTGCAGCGATGTCATCGTATCGAGGTCCATTGACCTTTGATTACGCTGTTCGGTCGTGAATTTTGTTAAATCGAGCATTTCATTCACCTCATCTTTCCTGTTTCTCGATGTAGTTTTGCTTAATGACATGCGTCGCCCGTTCGTAGTCGCTGGCAACGTAAGCAGCGTACAGGGCATCGACAACCATAAGCTGGGCCATACGCGAAGCCATGGCACCGCTGCGGACCAAGGGTTCACTCGCAGCGACGCCGAGCACGGCATCGGCCATGGTGGCAAGCTTGGATGATCCATCTACTTTGGTAACGGCCACTACGGGACAGTTGTGGCGTTGAGCCTCGGCGGTGCAGTCCAGCACCTCTTGCGTCAAGCCCGAGTAACTAAAGGCGATTGCCATATCGCCCTCATGCATGTTCTTGGCACATAAGAGCTGATCATGCCAGTCGTCGTACAGATGGCACTCTTTGTCGACACGCATGAGCTTTTGCGCCAGGTCGTGCGCGACCAAACGAGAAGCACCAATACCGAACAGATTGACCGCGCGTGCCCGCTTAAGACGGGCCGCGCATCGCTCCAAGACGGTGTAATCGAGCGTTCGCGCCGTCGCCTCGATCGTGCGCACGTTGCTTTTCATCACCTTCCCCACGATACGTTCGACGCTGTCATCCATGGAGATGCCCTCGAGGGCAACGTCTTTCTTGTCACCTAAGAGCGCCAGCTCGGCAATCAGTTCGCGTTGGAACTCCTTGTAGCCCGCAAAACCCAAACGCTTGCAAAAGCGCAAAATGCTCGAGGGCGAGGAGAACGTGACATCGGCAAGACCGCGGACGGACAGCCCGACCACCTCGTGCGGATGAGCGCTTACATATGCGATGACATTGCGTTCCGCCGGGCTCGCGCTGAGCTCACGCTCGCGAAGCCGCAAAAGCAATCCGTTTGCCATCTCAAACACCTCCGTTGAGAAGAATTAAAGACCAACGAACGATTCGTACCGGATACAAACAGCTTTTGCGGTACATTGTGCCGCATCGTGGCGCACAAAGGGCGAGCGTTCTACCGCTCGCCCCTCAAATCCGACCGCTCGGAAATACGCGCGACACAAAATAATTCAACAAGGTCGCATTATCAGAAACGGGTTTGTTACCGGCTAGCGCCTCGCATGGGCGCCGATCGGCCGAGTCGCATGGCGCACCAACGCCGCCGTCAGCAATACCAACAGCATGGCGATGACATAGCCCGCAGCATCGAATCCTAAATCGATAACGTCGAAATGCCTGCCGGGAACAAAGATCTTATGTACCTGATCGCCAACGGAGCAGGCGGCGCAAAAGAGCAATACGGGCACGCAACGGGAGCATACGCTCCACGGACGCCTGGAAAAGCAAACCACGACCACCGAGGCGAACAATCCGACGAAGAAAAACTCTACGGTATGGGCAACGCGACGGACGTTCGTGCCCACCCACATGCGAATGGAAGCAAGTCGGCCAGACCGGACATTCGAGGCAGCCGAATCGGTGCCCCCGGTCATTCCGTTCTCCGCCTGAGCTTCACCCGTGGCATCGACAGCCTGAACGCCCGTAGCCTGACCCTCCACCACACGCGCGGTGGACTCGCTCAGCAACGACGTCTCCACCGCATTTTGCTCCGTCAGCACCCAGATGCCCGCCAGCGTTGCAGCGAACAGAACGATCGCGGTCCATCCGATTATTTGTTTTACGCGCGCCAAGGGTCAACCTCCTTTTTTGAATATCAGCGAGTGTAGCCCCAAATGGCATCGTCACCGTATCAAAATTTGAATCGCAACAGGAAGCGACAAAGCGACGCAAAACCCTACCCCGCCTCGCGCATCCAGCGATCGAACGTCCCCACGCACACGCCCAGGCACTTTGCTGCCTGGCTGCGGGTAATATCGCCCGCCTCATAGCTATCGCGCACCAGCTCAAACTGAGGAGGGCATGGCTTGCGAGGTCGACCGAAACGGACCCCTCGTGCCCGCGCCGCTGCAATCCCCTCCGCCTGGCGCCGATGGATATTCTCGCGCTCCACCTGCGCCACGTAGCTCAGCAGCTGCAGCACAATATCAGCAATCAGGGTGTTAGTCACATCCGGCGCGCCGCTGGCCCTGGCGCGCGTGTCAAGCAATGGCATATCCAACACCACAATGGCAACCCCGAGCACCTTGGTAATGCGTCGCCATTCCTCAAGAATCTCGGAGTAATTACGGCCAAGTCGGTCGATAGAAAGCACCACCAGCACGTCCCCGTCTCCCAGGACGTGCAGCAGCTCGCGATAACGCGGTCGATCGAAGTCCTTGCCGCTCGCATGGTCGGCATAAATATTCGCCGAGCCCACGCCATAGGCGCCCAGCGCATCCAGCTGCCGATTAAGATTCTGATCGCGCGAACTCACCCGCGCATAACCGTACACCGTCGCCATCTCATCCCCGCTTTCTTGTAAACCTGCCAAAAGGGACAGGTTTATTTTGGTAGGTTTTACCTCTCAAATAGCAGGTAAGCGGGCGGCCGAGCAGACGGCAAGGTAGCCACGATTCAAATGCGAAGGGCGGTCCCGAAAGGCCGCCCTCCGCTCCCCCACCATGAGTCGGGATTTGGCTAATGGATAAGCTTAAAGTCCAAGTGTCCACGCGTGGTATTGACGCGCGAGACCTCGATAATCACGCGCTGGCCCAGTTCATAGCGAGTCCCCGTGTCGGCGCCCGTCAGCGTAAGCGCGTCCTCGTCGAACTCGAACCACTCGTTGCCCAGGCTCTTAATTGAAACCAGGCCCTCGACCTGTGTTAGGTCCAAGCGCACAAAGAGGCCCATGCTGCTAACCCACGAGACGGTTCCGGCATAGCGCTCACCCAGACGGTCCTCATAGTACTGGGCAATCTTGATCTTTTGCGTCGCATGGCTGGCGGCATCTGCCGCGCGCTCGGCATCGCTACATGCGCGGCAGATCTGCGGCAGAATGCGCGGCAGCGACTCACGCCCCTTGCCGATCAGCCGCGGCGTACGGACCAAGGCGTCCTTGCCGCCGAGCTGCTCATAGGCCAACTGCAGTTTGAGCACGCGGTGCACCACCAGATCGGGGTAGCGACGGATGGGACTCGTAAAGTGACAGTAGCACGGCGCGGCGAGCGCAAAGTGGCCCTCGTTGCGCGGCTTGTACAGCGCGCGCTGCATGCTGCGCAGAAGCAGCGTGTTGACGAGCGGTGCGTTGGCCGTACCGGCGGCAGCATCAACTGCAGCCTGCAGCTCATCGGGGCTCCCCAGGGCAATACCGGCAGCACGGCGATCGTCGATGATGCCTAGCTGCGCCAGCGCAACGGCAGCACCGTGCAGGCTATCGGGGCTCGGATCCTCATGCACACGATAGCAGGCCTCGATATCACGGTCTGCCAGCCACTCTGCAACGCACTCGTTGGCGAGCAGCATGGCTTCCTCGATAAGCGACGTGGCACACGAACGCTCACGCGCCACAATCTGCACGGGCACTCCGTCCTCATCCAATAGAGCGCGAATCTCGGCTGTGTCAAAATCGACTGAGCCGCGGGCGCGACGAATACGACGGCGAAGTTCGGCGAGTTCGTTAGCGGCGACAAGGAAATCGCCGAGGTCGATGTTGTAGCCGCGGGCGGCCTCCTCGCACGCAAGACCGCGCTCAAGCGCTTCCTCGCGCGAGGTCTCGGCAGCCGCAACATCCTCGGCTGCACCCTCCAGCACCGAATACTCAACCGCGCCGGCACGCACCAGCAGCGCCTCGGCGCCGTCATAGTCCATACGCACACGCGAGCGAATCACGCTGGAATACGGATCGTAATGCCGCACGCGACCCTGCGCATCGAGCTCGATATCGACGGTAAACGCAAGACGGTCCTCGTCAGGGCGAAGCGAGCACAGGTCACAGGACAGGCGTTCGGGCAGCATGGGAAGCACGCGATCGGCCAGATACACCGATGTCGTACGATGGCGAGCCTCAAGATCGATATGCCCGTCCCAAGCCACATAGTGTGAAACGTCGGCGATATGCACACCCAGCTTGTAGCCACCCTCGGGCGTGCGCTCCAACGAAATGGCATCGTCAAAGTCGCGCGCGTCGACCGGGTCGATCGTGATGACAAAGCGGTCGCGCAGATCGCGGCGGAGCGGGTCCTTAAGCGCCGCGGACACATCGAGCGAAAGCCCCTCGGCCTCGTCCAGCGCGGCCTCGGGATAGCTATCGGTATAGCCGTAACGCGCCATCACATATTGAACGCCCAAATCGGGCGCGTCATCTCCGCCAATGCGGCGTTCGATCGTCACAGTGCCCGATTCCAGGCGCGTCGGGTAGGTCAAAATGCGCGCGACAACGGCATCACCCGGGTGGACACTCAGACGATCCGCCGAGGTATCCTCGGGCAAAATGAAGAAGTCGGCCTTCAAGCGCGAATCGAGCGGCTCGATCACACCGAGCGGACCGGCGGTCTGGTACGTACCCACCACGCTTATGGCTGCGCGCTCAACTACGCCCTCGATCACGGCGCGACGCTCGCCATGCGGGCTATTCTTAATGCTCACGGCAACGGTATCGCCGTCCATGATCTCACGCTTGCCGCGACCCATGACCTTGTAGTCGCCATTCTCGGTTATGACATAGGCACTGTGCTCATGGAGCTGCACGCGCCCGGTCAGGCTCGGACGGCGTTCGCTGCGCACCGGCCCGCGCTTATTGCGAGCTCCACGCTTATGCTTGTTATTGCGCCCCATGGCGCCTCCTAACTATCGATTGCGAACTCCAAAGAGTCTACCCAAATGATTCGCTTTCCTGCCGTCCCCTAGGGATCAAAAAACGGGCCGCCCCATAAGAGACGACCCGTTGGAAGGGATGAATTCCAGGCATGCCTACACGCGCAGGTAGCGACGCATGGCGATGGCAGAACCAAAGAGGCCGATAATCACGCCGACCAGAATCAGCGCAGCATAGGTCACCAGGTAGTACTGCATCGGCAGGGCAAACGACATCCAGCCGATGCTCTCCTGCAAACGCGGAATCATCAGATTGCGCAGCAGCTCCAGAACGCCGATGGAAAGCAGCGAGCCCAAAATGGCCTGCAGTACGCCCTCGGTGATAAACGGGCCACGAATGAAGCCGTTGCTGGCGCCGACCAGACGCATAATCGCAATCTCACGACGACGCGCCGTAATGGACAGGCGAATCGTGTTGTTGATAAAGATGAACGCGATAAAAGTCAGCAGGCCAACGAGCACCACGGCGGCGATGCGGATGTAGTTGGTCACCTGGAACAGGCGGCTCACTTCCTCCTGGCCGTACAGCACGCTCGCGTTGACGTCGCCGTCATCCGCGATCTTCTGGAAATCGGCATCCTTCTTGAGCTTCTTTGCCGTGCTCTCGACCTTGGACGGATCGTCCATCTCAATAGCGAAGGAAGCCGGCAGCGGGTTCTGGCCATCGAGCGCGCTCATGGTGGCGTCGGCGTTGCCCGACATCTTGCTCGTATACTCGGCCAGCGCGTCGTCCTTGTCCTTATAGGTCACGGACTTGACGTTATTCCACGTCTTAAGCTCGGCCTCAAAAGCCTGAACATCAGCCTGATCGGCGTCATCGCTAATGAACGCGTTGATGACAACCTGATCCTCGACGGTGCCGATCACGGAGTTCAGCATCGCAGAGCCCATGATGAACAGGCCGATGATAAACAGCGAAAGGAAGATCGTGATGACGGCGCCGAGCGAGGTAGTCCAGTTACGGAAGAAGTGGCTGATTGCCTCTTTGAAGGAGTAGCCCACGTTAGTTGGTGCCATAGTTGCCGTAACCTCCCCTCTCCTGGTCGCGGATGACGTGGCCGCCCTCGAGGGCGATCACGCGACGGTGCATGCTATCGACCATCTCGCGGTCGTGCGTGGCGACGATCACGGTGGTGCCGGTGCGGTTAATACGCTCAAGCAGTTTCATGATGCCCAGCGAGATCGCCGGGTCGAGGTTGCCCGTGGGCTCGTCGCAGATCAGCAGCGGCGGACGGTTGACCATAGCACGGGCGACGGCAACGCGCTGCTGCTCGCCACCGGAAAGCTGGTCGGGCAGCGAGTCCATCTGATCGGCCAGACCGACCAGGCGCAGCACCTCGGGCACCTGGCTGCGAATGACGCCCTTGGGCTTGCCGATGCACTGCAGGGCAAACGCCACGTTTTCGTAGGCGGTCTTTTGCGGCAGAAGCTTAAAGTCCTGGAACACGGCGCCAATCTGGCGGCGCAGGAACGGAACCTTGCGGTTCTTGATCTTCATGAGGTCCTGACCGGCAACCAGGATGCGGCCGCTCGTCGGCTTGACGTCGCGGTTGAGCGTCGACAGCAGCGTGGTCTTACCCGAGCCGGAGTGACCGACCAGGAAGACGAACTCGCCCGGATAGATCTCGATGTTGATGTCGTCGAGTGCAGGCTTGTTGGGCTGTGCCGGATAGATCTTGGTGACATGCTCCATAAGGATGACGGGCTCGACACCGGCCTGCTTGGCCATCTTCTTGCGGCTGGCCTGCGGATCGATGGGCGCAAACACCGACGTAAAATCGGGGTTGTTGAGCGCGTTATCGAGGCTTGCGACCTCGGCGGCCTGATCGCTCTCGACCACCGGGGCAGCAGGCTGCGTGGGGTCGGGAATAGCGGCAAAGAGACCGGACTGCGCAGGCTGAGGAGCCGGCGTCGCAGGGGCCATGGGGTCGGGAATAGCGGCCATGGTAGGCTGCGGCGTGGCGGCGCCAGCCTGAGGCTGCTCCACGCGAGCGGTCACGGCCTGAACGGGCTCAAAACCCGCCGCGCCGGAAAGCGCGACATCGCTGGTTGGATTGTAGGCAAAGGGATCGGATGCCGGCTGTGCCTGATCTGCCGGCTGAGCGGGGGCCTGAGCAACAGGCTGGCCCTCTGAATCCGGAGTGGCGAAACGACTGCCCTGGACGCCTGCCTGCGTCTTGGGGGCATCATCGCCCGCACCGGAGGTACGGAAGTGGTTACCCACTGGTGCTCCTTATCGTCGTGCGTTTAAACTACATGAGCGCTTTGTATTTTAGCAGCATTAGCTTTGCTGCACATAAGAAGCATGGCGTGCTTAGGGATCCCGTCGGCCGGACACAGGGTTACTCTCCAAATCGTCCTCGGACATGTCGGAGCCCCCGCTGCGCGCTTCGCGCGGCGGGGGCTCCTCCGTCCTGCGGAAAGATTTGGAGAGTAACCCTGTGCCCGGCCTGCGATAACTAAGGGGTCGCTGCGTTTATCTTGGGGTGCTGCATATACAAAGCTGGAAGGGTCTGAATTGCGCTTTGTCGATATATGTCCTTTTCCCTGATGGGACCGTGCTTGAGGGGCGTCTTCATAAGTTGCGGTGAAATAGGGACTGTTGAGCCTTTAGGCTGGCAAAATAGTCCTTATTTCACCGCAACTGAAACAGGGGCGCCCTCCAAGAGAGCGCCCCTGCCGGGTTTCCATAGTACTGGCGAAGCAGTTTTATAGTTCTGGCGAAGCAGTCCTTGAGATCCACCTTGCCTTATGCCAAGAACTCCTTGGTGGTCGCCACGATATTGGCGGCGTCCAGGCCGTACTTGTGCAGGAGCTCGGCGCCCGGGCCGGACTCGCCGAACGTGTCGTTGACGCCGATCTTCTTGAGCGGCGTCGGGCACTGCTCGCACAGGACGTCGGCAACGGCACTGCCCAGGCCACCGATCACGGAGTGCTCCTCGACGGTCACGACGTGGCCGGTCTTGGTAGCGCTCTTGACGACCAGATCGGCGTCGATGGGCTTGATGGTGTGCATGTTGATGACCTCGGCGTCGATGCCCTCGGCAGCGAGCTGCCCGGCGGCCTCAAGGGCCTCGCCGACCATCAGACCGCAGGCAATGATGGTAACGTCGGCGCCCTCGCGCATGACGATGCCGCGGCCCAACTCGAACTTGTAGGTCTCGGGGTCGTTGATGACCGGCGAGGCCAGACGGGCAAAGCGCATGTAGACGGGGCCGTCGCACTCGTAGGCGGCGCGCGTCACGGCGCGAGCCTCGACGTCATCGGCGGGAACGATGACGGTCATGCCGGGAATGACGCGCATAAGGGCGATATCCTCGCAGCACTGGTGCGTGGCACCGTCCTCGCCCACCGAGATACCGGCGTGCGTGGCGCCAATCTTGACGTTGAGGTGCGGATAACCGATGGAATTACGGACCTGCTCAAAAGCGCGGCCGGCGGCAAACATGGCAAAGGTGCTCGCGAAGGCAACGCGACCGGTGGTTGCGATACCGGCGGCAACACCCATCAGGTTGCTCTCGGCAATGCCCACATCGAAGAAGCGGTCGGGGCAGGCAGCCTTAAACTTGCCGGTCTGCGTGGCGGCGGCCAGGTCGGCGTCGAGGACCACAAAGTCATCGTGCTCGTTGGCGAGCTCGACGAGGGCCTCGCCGTAGCTTACGCGCGTGGCGATTTTCTTGACATCTGCCATCCTAGAGCTCCTCTCCGGCGGCCGTGAGCTCTGCCATGGCCTGCTCAAACTGTTCATCGTTGGGGGCCTTACCGTGCCAACCCACCTGGTTCTCCATAAAGGAGACGCCCTTGCCCTTTGTGGTCTCGGCGATAATGGCGGTAGGCTGACCCTTGGTGGCGCGGGCCTCGGCAAAGGCGGCGCGGATCTGGTCAAAGTCGTTGCCGTCGGCGAGCTCCACCACATGGAACTTGAAGGCGCGGAACTTGTCTGCCAGCGGCATGGGGTCGTTGACCTCCTCGACGGGGCCGTCGATCTGCAGGCCGTTGTGGTCGACGATCACGCAGAGGTTGTCGAGCTGCTGGTTGCCGGCAAACATGGCGGCCTCCCAGACCTGGCCCTCCTCGCTCTCGCCATCGCCCAGCAGGGCGTACGTGCGGTAAGTATCGCCCCAGTGCTTGGCGGCAACGGCCATGCCCACAGCGGTGGAGATGCCCTGGCCGAGCGAGCCGGTGGACATGTCGACGCCCGGGGTGTCGTTCATGTTGGGGTGACCCTGCAGGTGGCTGCCGATATGGCGCAGCGTCTCGAGGTCCTCCTTGGGGAAGAACCCACGCTCGGCGAGCACGGCGTACAGGCCCGGAGCGCAATGGCCCTTGGAGAGCACAAAGCGGTCGCGATCGGCCTTGCGGGGATTAGCTGGGTCGACGTTCATTTCCTCAAAGTACAGATAGGTCATGATGTCGGCGGCGCCGAGCGAACCGCCCGGATGGCCGGACTTGGCAGCGTGCACGCCGGTGACGATGCCCTTCCTTACCTCGTTGGCAACCTTTTTGAGCTCTTCGTCGCTCATTGTGCCTTCCTTTCATCCTCTTAAGACAAGATGCGCACGGCACCGAAGGTAATCCCAACACAGCCGCAATGCACGTACGTCATTCATTATGCTGGAAACTGGAAGCTTTACCAGAGTATTTATCATTATTTGAACAATTGAGCAGGCAGAACCGCTGATGAAACGGTTTATCAATGTGAACGTCTTTTGGATGGAACGCAGTCGACCCTACGCGCTAATGTCCTTGAATCCCTCGCCGAAGGCTTCCGTAACGTCAGCGACCGTCACAATGGCGTGAGGATCGCGCTCGCGCACGATCGTCTTGAGGGTATTGAGCTCTCGACGGCTCACGATGACCATAATCACCGGCTTCTCGGCACCCGAATACATGCCAGTCGCCTTAAACTTGGTACAACCACGACCCAGGCCATACATGATATCGGCAGCGATATCAGGGAACTTGTCCGAGATGATGAGTACCATACGGCGTTTGTTGCCACCATCGACCACGGCATCGATCACGTAGCCGCTAATGACCATCGAAAGGCCTGCATATAGTGCGTTTTCGATTGAAAAGACCGGAGCCGACAGCGCGCATACGGCAACATCGATCGCCATGACGGTCGAGCCCACCGGCAGCGAGGTGTTACGCGAGATGATTTGGCCAATCGTGTCCGAGCCGCCGGTGTTGGCGCCGGCGCGCAACACCATGCCGTAACCGATGCCCGTAATAATGCCGCCCCACATGGCAGGGAGCATCAGGTCCGCATCCGCCAGAGGTGCTACAAACGGGGCGAACAGATCGGTAAAGAAGCCCAGCAGCACAAAGCCCGTCGCGGTCTGCACCACGTAGAACATGCCACCCTCGCGCATAACGACCAACAACAGCAAGGCGTTCATCACGATGGTCTGGATACCGACGGGAAGCGACACGCCTCGCGCCGCGCCGACAGCCTGGATAATAGTCGCAAGGCCCGTAACGCCACCGGCGGCAAGACCGTTGGGAATCAAAAACAAGTCGGTCGCGATGGCGGCCAAGGCACACCCCAACATGATCTGGGGCAGGTCGTGAAAGAAGTTCATCGAAAGAATGCGCTTGATGTCCAGACGATATGCCATGCTGCCTCCCTCAAAAAAGCGCACCCAAACGGATGCGCTTTGAACTTCTTGCTGTATTCGATTCTACCGATTCGCCGAACAAAAACCACCCCTGCGCAGGGTTTGTTCTGGATACAAACCCGTCCAACCGTTAGGCTTGGCATCGGCTTGAAGCCGCCCGATGTTTTAGACCTCCGAGCCTTCTGCATCAGCGTTGCCGGTAGCCCAACGGTGATAGCCAATCACAAACGGATCCAGATCGCCGTCGTCAAGAACGGCCTCGACGTTGCTGGTCTCCACGCCCGTGCGCAGGTCCTTAACCATCTGGTACGGGTAGAGCACATAGCTGCGGATCTGGTTGCCAAAGCCGATAGTGGTCTTGGGCCCGCGAATCTCATCCAGGGCCTCAGCGCGCTTTTCGAGCTCAATCTCGTACAGACGAGCCTTGAGGATCTGCATGCAAGCGGCCTTGTTTTGAATCTGGCTGCGCTCGTTTTGACACGTGACCACGATACCGCTGGGGAAATGCGTCACGCGCACGGCGGAGTCGGTGGTGTTGACGCCCTGACCGCCCGGGCCGCTTGCATGGTACACGTCGACGCGAATGTCATCGGGACTAATCTCGATATCGATATCGTCGGGTAGTACCGGAATGACCTCGACGCCGGCAAACGTAGTCTGGCGGCGCTTCTTGTCGTCGGTGGGGCTAATGCGCACCAGGCGGTGAACACCGGCCTCGGCACGAAGCATGCCAAAGGCATCCTTGCCTTCGACGGTAAAGGTCGCACGATCGATGCCGATGACCTCGGCCGCGGGGCAATCGTTGATGGTGACCTTCCAACCGCGGCGCTGGCAGTACTTCATGTACATCTTAAAGAGCATGAAGGTCCAGTCCTGGGCCTCCAAGCCACCCTGTCCGGGTTTGATGGTCACAATCGCGTCGCCATGGTCGAACTCCCCGGTAAACCAGCTCGCAAGCTCAAGCTCGTCGATAGCGCGGGATAGGCGCTCCGCCGTAGCGGCAGCCTCCTCACGCAGCGCAGCGGCATCGGGGTCATCGCCCATTTCCTCGGCAAGCTCCAACGCGGCGCGAGCATCGGAAAGCTCACCACGCGCTGTATCCACGGCGGCGATGTCCTCCTTGGCGCGCGCAATCTCCTCCATCGTGGCGCGAGCGGCATCGGCATCGTCCCAAAAGCCCGGGGCGACGCTTTTGGCCTCGAGCTCCGTTACGCGGGTGCGCTTCTCGTCCAAATGGAGGTACGACTCGACCTCGCCGAGTCGGTCCGCAAATGCGTCCAACTCGGCAGGCGTTACCTCTAGAGTCTCGGCCATTAACGATTCCTGCCGTGGCAGTACTTGAACTTCTTACCGCTACCGCAAGGGCACAGGTCGTTGCGGCCCACGTTGACATAAGGGTCATCGCTCTCGGACTTGCGGTAGGTCGTCACCTTGCCACCGTTGTTAACGGCAGCCGGACCACCCTGGACGGCGGTGCGGGCCTGCACCTGAGCCTGCTTGCGCAGTACCGAATCGCTGTTGTCGCCATCGACCTCGGCGGGACCAGAGAAGTGCGCACCCTTAAGGGCGGGGTCCTCCTTGTGCTCCACAGCCTGCGGGGCAGCTTTGAGCTCAATGCGCAGAACAGTGCGCAGGTAATCCTCGTACATGGTATCGACGAGCATCTGGAACGCGCCGTAGGCCTCGGTCTTATACTCAACCAGCGGGTCGCGCTGGCCAAAGCCGCGCAGGCCGATACCGGTCTTGAGGTAGTCCATTTCCTGCAGGTAGTTCATCCAACGCGTATCGATGACGCGCAGCATAACCTGGGTATTGAGCTCGCGCATCAGGTCCTCGCCCAGGCGCTCGGCCTTCATGTTGTAGCACTTCTCAACATAGGCCAGGACATCGGCGGCCAGGGCCTCAAAGTCCTCGTCGGGGAACTGAGGGGTATCGATATGCCCGGTCAGCTCGACGACCCACTTACGCAGGCCCTCAAGATCGCGCTCGCCCTCGTGGCTGTCCTTGGTGCAGAACTCCTGAACACAGCGGTACACAGTGTCGTGCATGACCTCGGTGATGTGGTCGGTCAGGTCCTTGCCGTCCAGAATCTTGTTGCGCTCGGCGTAAATGACCTGGCGCTGCTTGTTCATGACGTCGTCGTACTCAAGGACGCTCTTACGCATGGAGAAGTTGATGCTCTCGACCTTGTGCTGGGCGCTCTCGACGGCCTTGGAGATGATCTTGTGCTGGATGGGCATGTCGTCGCCCATATCGGCCGTGACCATCATCTTGGAGACACGGTCCATCTTGTCGCCGCCAAACAGGCGCATCAGATCGTCCTCGAGCGACAGGTAGAACTGGGTCTCGCCCGGATCGCCCTGACGGCCGGAACGGCCACGCAACTGGTTGTCGATACGACGGGACTCATGGCGCTCGGTGCCGATAACGGTCAAGCCGCCGGCGGCAAGCACGCGCTCGCGCTCGGCCTTGCAGGTCTCCTTGGCCTCGGCGTTAAACTGCTCGAGCTGCTCGGGCGTCACGTCCTCCATGGTCAGGCCCTCGTACTCCAGGCGCTCGCGCACCAGCTCGTCGGGGTTGCCGCCCAGCAAGATGTCGGTACCACGACCGGCCATGTTGGTGGCGATGGTCACGGCGCCGTAGCGGCCGGCCTGGGCAACGATATGGGCCTCGCGCTCGTGGTGCTTGGCGTTAAGGACCTCATGCGCGATACCGCGCTTAGTGAGGGCGGCGGACAGCTTCTCGGAGCTCTCGATAGAGACGGTGCCCACCAGGACCGGCTGGCCCTTGGCGTGACGCTGCTCAACATCGTCGGCGACGGCGTTGTACTTGGCCTGGATGGTGCGGTACACCAGGTCTTCGTGGTCAACACGCTGCACGGGCCTGTTGGGGGGAATGACCTCGACGGGCAGCTTGTAGATCTCGCGGAACTCGGCGTCCTCGGTGAGCGCCGTACCGGTCATGCCGGAGAGCTTGTCATACAGACGGAAGTAGTTCTGCAGGGTGATGGTTGCCAGCGTCTGGTTCTCCTCGCGCACGAGCACGCCCTCTTTGGCTTCGATGGCCTGGTGCAGGCCCTCGGAATAGCGACGGCCTTCCATGATGCGGCCGGTGAACTCGTCGACGATCTTGACTTCGCCGTTGGTGACCACGTACTGCTTATCGCGGTGGAACATGTACTGGGCCTTCAGCGCCTGCTGCAGGTGGTTGACCAGCTGGCCGGAGAGATCGGCATAGATGTCATCGATACCCAGGCGGCGCTCAATCTTCTTAAGGCCGCGTTCGGTGGCGGCGATGGTGTGCTTGGCCTCGTCCATGACATAGTCGCCCGTGGGCTCCACGTCCTCGGTGGCGGTGAGCATGTCGTGCGAGACGTCCTCGCCGCGCTCGAGGCCGCGCACGGCGCGCGCGAAGTCCTTGTAGGTGCTGGCGGACTTGGTGCCGGCGCCCGAGATGATGAGCGGCGTTCTGGCCTCGTCGATCAGGATGGAGTCAACCTCGTCGACGATGGCGTAGTTGTGACCGCGCTGCACACGCTGCTCGGGGCGGGTGACCATGTTATCGCGCAGGTAATCGAAACCGAACTCGGAGTTGGTGCCGTACGTGACATCGGCCTGGTAGGCCGGGCGCTTAAGCTCGAGCGGCATGTTGTTCTGCAGCAGACCGACGGTCATACCCAAGTACTTATAGATACGACCCATCCACTCGGAGTCACGCTTGGCCAGGTAGTCGTTGACGGTGACGACGTGCACGCCCTTACCGGCGATAGCGTTGAGATAGCCGGCCAGCGTGGAGACGAGGGTCTTGCCTTCGCCGGTCTTCATCTCGGCAATGTGGCCCTCGTGCAGCGCCATGGCGCCGATGAGCTGTACATCAAAGTGACGCATGCCCATAGTGCGCTTGGAAGCTTCGCGCACGGTGGCAAAGGCCTCGGGGAGCATGTCGTCGAGCGACTCACCGTTGGCGTAGCGCTCACGGAACTTATCGGTCTGGGCGCGGAGCTCCTCCTCGGTCATCTTCTCAAACTGGGGCTCAAGACCGTTGATCTTGTCGACGATCTTGTAGTAGCGCTTCAGGTCCTTATCGGATCCAAAGGACAGCAGCTTTGACATGAATCCCATGTGGTTTTCCTTTTTGGCCATCGCCCGCGGCATGAAACCTTGGACGAGTTAAACACAGATAAATGTACTTTAGCCAAACAAGGCGCCGCCTATGCGGTCGACACACTCGACCACGTAATAACTACGACAGCCTGCCAAAAAGGGACCGGTTTATTTTGTCAGCTTTTATCTGGGAAAACGCTGTCTCTTTGCCATTTGGCGCAAACCAATCTGCCCCTTCGCACCAACCCGGTGCAATGGGGACGGGTTAGCTTGCACCAATAAAAAGAAAAGGGCCACGCACCCAAACGGATGCGCGGCCCTTATGCCATGAATGCGAGCAATTCCGCGGCGAGCTATTTACTCAGCAGCCTCGGTGGTCTCGGCCTCAGCAGCGGCCTCCTCGACGGGAGCCTCTGCGGGAGCCTCGGCGGCCTGCTTAGCAGCCTCCTCGGCGAACTTAGCGGCACGCTTAGCCTTCTCGGCAGCCTTAGCCTCAGCGGCGGCCTTGCGAGCAGCCTCGGCCTCAGCAGCCTTGGCGGCCTTGGCGGCCTTGGCCTCCTCGGCCTTCTTGAGCTGAGCGGCAGCGGCGCCACCGAACTTGTCGGCGAAGCGCTGGACGCGTCCACCGGTGTCGACGAACTTCTGCTGGCCGGTGTAGAACGGGTGGCACTCGTTGCAAAGCTCGACCTTCATCTCGGACACGGTAGCGTGCGTCTTGAAGGTGTTGCCGCAGGAGCACGTCACCGTGCACTCGACATACTGGGGATGGATACCCTGCTTCATGGTAGGACTCCTTATTGGTCAGGCGCTGGTTACCGATCAGCGCATAAGGCGTCTTGGTTTCCGACCAAGACAACAAACTCGGCTATGGTACCACGGCGCCGCGTGTCACACAAAAGGTTCACGGTCTTTTCGGAACGACACGAATCTGACCCATCGAAACACATCTCCACCGTTCCTTCAACTGGGAAAATGCCGTCCCCGGGGCCTGAGAAGGGCCCCGGGGACGTTCGACTGACTGCGGGAACGGCCTTTCCGCTCAATGTGTTCGGCTGAGATCGGAAATCAACCAAACTGAACTAGGTTCAGTTGACATGGTTAAAAACGAGGGGCGACGCTTTTGCGTCACCCCTCGT
>CAUAIH010000012.1:0-54872 GCA_958429025.1 uncultured Collinsella sp.
ACGTCATCATAAAGCGCAACGTCTGGCCAAAGCGGTCCGCCACGCCGAGCATCTCGCCACGGTCAAGCGCCGCGACACCGTCACCAACTAGGTTGAGCGCCACACGCTGACCAGGCAGCGCGCGCGGCGTATCGCCATGCACCTGAATCCCGCGCACGCGACAGACCGTACGCGACGGCAAAGCCATCAGCTCGTCGCCCACCGCAACCGGCGCATCGTGCAGCGTTCCCGTTACGACAGTGCCGACGCCCTTAATCGTAAAGCAGCGGTCAATCGGCAGGCGCGGCGCGGCATCGGTGCGCTCGGCACGGTCACGGCAGGCATCCCAGCAGGCACTTACCTGCTCGTCGAGCACCGCAAGCAGCCCGTCGATCCCCTCGCCCGTCTTAGACGACACGGGCACAATCGGCGCGCCCGCAAACACGGTACCCGACAAAAAGTCATCGACATCGAGCTCGGCAAGCTCGGTCATCTCGGCATCGGCAAGGTCGCACATCGTCAGCGCGACCACCATATGCGTAACGCCCAGCAGCTCCAGCACGTGCACGTGCTCGCGCGTCTGCGGCATCACGCCCTCGACGGCAGAGACCACCAGCACGGCAACGTCGATGCCCGTGGCGCCCTGCACCATGGCGCGCAGGTAATGCGCGTGGCCCGGCACGTCGACCAGGCCGACGATCTTGCCACTCGGCAGCGCCAACTCGCCAAAGCCCAGCTCCACGGTCATACCGCGACGGCGCTCAACCTCCAGACGATCGGGATTCTTGCCAGTCAGTGCCTCGATCAATGCCGACTTACCATGGTCAACGTGACCCGCCGTGCCAACGATAACGGGACACTCCACCAGCGCCTGAACCTCACTCATCGTGCAATCGCCTTCTTAACGCACGCGACGAGCGTCGACGCCGCCGTCTCGATATCGCGGTCGCCCACGAGCGTGCGCACATCAAACAGAATGCGGTCGTGCGAGGCGCGCGTGACGACCGGCGTATCGAAGTCCTGGACAAGCGAGCGCTTGAGCGCGTCAATGGAAAGACGCTCATCGACGAGGAACACGGCCACGCACATCGTGGGCAGCTCCACGGTAGGCAGCGAGCCGCCACCGGGGGTCGACGATTCCTCGACGATCTCCACCTGCACGGCACACGGGCAGCCAGCCTTATCAAGGCCCGCCACCATCAGCTCGCGCAGCTTGCGTGCGCGACGCTCCAGATGAGCCTGCGGAAGCGTGAGCATGTTGAGCACCGGCACCTCGCGATGTGCCACATCCGCCCCATCCATGTAAATGCGCAGCGTAGCCTCGAGCGCCGCCAGTGCGAGCTTGCCCGGGCGCAGGGCACGCATAAGCGGATGCGACCCGCAGGCCTGGACTAGATCGCGACGGCCCATGATAATGCCCGCCTGCGCGGCGCCCAGCAGCTTATCACCCGAGCACGACACCAGATCGAGCCCCGCCGCCACCGAAGTGGGTGTAGTCTCCTCGCCGCCACGCACCAGGATGTCATCGGGCAGAAGCGCGCCCGACCCCTGGTCCTCGTAGAACAGCAGGTCATGCTTGTGGGCAAGCGCCGCAAGCTCCCGAGAACCCACCTCTTCGTGGAAACCCTCGATGCGATAGTTAGAAGGATGGACCTTAAGGATCATCGCCGTATCGGGCGTGATGGCGCGCTCGTAGTCGCCCAAATGCGTGCGGTTGGTGGCGCCGACCTCAATGAGCTTGGCGCCCGAAGCCGCCATGACATCGGGGATGCGGAAGCTGCCGCCGATCTCGACAAGCTCGCCGCGGCTGACGATAACCTCTTTGCCCGCGGCATGAGTCGCCAACACCAGCAGCACCGCGGCGGCGTTGTTGTTGACCACAAGCGCGTCCTCGGCACCGGTGAGTGAGCGGATCAGCTGCGCGGCGTGCTCCTTGCGCGACCCGCGCGAACAGGTGTCGACGCTGTACTCGAGCGTGCTATACCCACGCGCAACCTCGGCCACGGCCTTTGCCGCCGACTCCGCGAGCGGGGCGCGGCCCAAGTTGGTATGGATGACCACACCCGTGGCGTTGACGGCAGGACGCAGGCTCGGCAACGCGGAGCGGTGCGCACGCCACTCGATGGCCGAGGCCAGCTCGCGCTTGGAACGCGGGGCGGCACCGGCACGAATCGCAGCGCGCTCCTCGTCGAGCTCGGCCGTGACGGCGGTATGCACCACCGCGTCGCAGGTCTCCCCCGCCGCCTTCACTACCGGCCACTCGGCAAGCAGCTCGTTGACGGATGGAATGGCGCGCAGGCGGGCGCGCACCTCATCGGACATGTTCTGGCTATCGCTCATGTGCGGCCTTTCAAAAGAAACGTGGATCAGTCGAATACATCAGCTGAGTCAATTACTCGTTATTATCCTCGCGCGCCGCGATCTTTTCCACGCGAACGGCGTTTTCCTGGGTGAGCGCGGCGCCCGTCAACGGGTCCCAACGCAGCGGCGTATGGTCGAGCGGGCCCACGCCCAAGGCTTGAGCGCCACCGGCATCGGCGCCAAACGAACGCCCGCCGGGGGCGGCCGACGTAAAGATGCACGCCGGATGCAGATACGGCGTCGTCTCCACGCGCACGCGGTCGCGGCCCATATCGCTCACGAGTTCGACGATCTCGCCGTCGGCAATACCCATGCGAGCGGCGGCATCGGCATTCATCTGCACGGCATCCAGGTCCGATCCAGCCTCGGCGGCACCTTGGGCCGCAAGCCTGCGCGAGGTGTGCGACTCAAAGGGACGGTTGCCGCTAATGAGGCGAAACATCCCCGGGCCGGGCTCCACCATGGGAGCGATCCAGTTGGGTACACGACCCAGACCGGCTCGCTCCCACACGTCGCTTGCCAGCGCAATCCTGCCGCCATCCAGGGGAATCGCCGGCTCGCCCGTACGCGACGGCAACGCAACACCCGTGTCGGCCCAGCCGCGTTCCTTGAGCTCGTCCAGATCGATCCCAAACGGTGCCACCTGGGCAGCCGCCAGATCGTCAGACGTAAACTGGAAGTACTCGCCCACACCACACGCCTGTGCCAGACCAGCAAAGATCTCCCGACCGGGACGCGTGTCGTCATGCTGCACGGGCAGCACGGCATTACGGTAGAACACGCGCGCATCGTTGGTGCCTATCACCGTTCCCACGCCGCGGTCGGCCTCCAGATACGTCACGTCGGGCAGCACGAAGTCAGAAGCGCGCGCTGTCTCGGACCAGCGAATATCAACGGTCACGAGCAAGTCGAGCTGCTGCAAAATACCCAACCAAGCCTGCGCATTGCCATAGCCCGCGCCGGGATTGCTGGCGTAAACGATCAGCCCGCGCAGGTCCCCGGCAAGAATCGACTGACCGATGGTCGTGCACAGGCCGCGCACCGGATCAACCAGTGGATAGCGCTCGGACCCCAACTTGGGCTCACGTGGCATCGGCGGCGTCGCAAAGCGTGCGGGATCAAGGTCGCCCAGCGCAAGCGGTGTGGGTGGATTGAGCGCTCCGCCCGCATGTCCAATACAGCCCAGCAGCACATCGACCAGACAAATCGCGCGCGCGGTCTGGGTGCTGTTGGCATACGCGATACCGATGCCGCCATGAAAACCCGCATCCACCACAGCGGCAGGCGCGGCGGCAGCGAGATCGCGCGCCGTGGCGACAATCTCTGCGGCCGGCACGTCGCACATCGACTCGGCCCACTCGGGCGTCCAAGCAGCAGCAGCCTGCGCCAGCTCATCAAAACCCATGGTATAGCGGGCAACGAACTCGTGGTCGTACAGGCCCTCGGCAATCAAGACATGCGCAATGCCCAGCAGCAAGGCAAGGTCACAGCCCGGGCGCACGCGCAGCCAGCGGTCGGCAAGCGCAGCCGAGCCACTGCGCCGGGGGTCGACCACGATAATCTTCGCCCCACGGCGGCGGGCATCATTGAGCGCATCAACGGCCCCCATCGTCGACGAATCGACGATGGAACGCCCCAAATACATGATGCAATCGGTATGCGCCAGGTCGGAGGCGGGACTATAGCCCAAGCTGTGCTCCCAACCCGTAAGTCGGCTTACCTCGCAGGCACCGTCTGCACCGTATACGTTGGGCGAGCCCAGCGCATGCACAAAACGATACGCCCAGTAGCGGTCGAACGAGGGCACGCCGAGCGCCATACCCAACGCACGGGGACCATGCCCGTCAACAATCTCCCCAAGGCGCGCTGCGATCTGCGCGAACGCCTCGTCCCACGAAATCACATCGAACCCCGAGCCATCAGCTCGTCGGCGCATGGGGTGCATGATGCGGTCGTGCTCGTCAAACGGCATTGCCAGGCGATGCCGACCGCGGGCGCAGAGGGCACGCGCCGCGCACGGATGCCCCGGCACCGGCAGCTCGGCCACCACGCGACCGTCCTCAACGCGTGCCGCAAAGGCGCAATCGGCATAACATCCCCCGCATGTGGTCACCACGGCGCGACCGTCACGCTTTACAGCAGATGCCATCTCGATTACCCCTTTCATCAGCCAAGCACAACAGGCCAAAAGCCCGGCAACGAGCCCCAGACCCAAAAAGCCTCCCGCACGGCAACGCCCCGCGGGAGGCCCAACGTCAAACAGACGGTACCTTACGCCTCGGACTTCTTAGCGTAGATAAACCAGTAGCCGAGCGCGACCAGAACCGCGCCGCCCACGATGTTGCCCAGCGTGGCGGCGGACAGGTTAAACGCAATGCCCGCGGCGTTGAGCGCATCGGCGCCGGCGACCTTGGCACCGTAGCCGCATGCATGCATCACGGCGCCCATGGGCAAAAAGTACATGTTGGCGACGCAGTGCTCAAAACCGCAGGCCACAAAGGCGGCGATGGGCAGCAGAATGCCCACAACCTTATCGACCACGGTTTTGCCGGCGGTACCGATCCACACGGCAAGGCACACAAAGATGTTGCACAGGATGCCGCGGAAGAAGATCGTCACCCAGTCGATCGTCACCTTGCCGGCGGCGACGCTCACCATGGAATTGGCGACCGCCTCGCCGTTGAGCTTGTAAATGCCGGCCATGTACACCAAAAAGACGATGAACAGGGCACCGACAAAGTTACCGACCCATACGACGACCCAAGCCTTGAGCATCTGAGCCAGGGTGATCTTTTTGCTCTTGAGCGCGCAGACCATAAGAGAATTGCCGGTAAACAGCTCGGCGCCACACACCAGCACGAGCACCAGACCCAGGCAAAAGCACAGGCCGCCCACGACGCGCTGGGCACCCCAGCCCAGCGTGCTATCGCTCAAGAACACGGTAAAGAACAGACCGCCGAAGGCAATAAACGCACCGGCGAACATTGCCAAGAGAAAGGCCTTTGCGACCGGCAGGTTGGCCTTGGTCACGCCGGCGGCCTCGGTCTTGGCCTCGATCGCGGCGGGCGCCAGGCAATCGGGAGCGGGGTACTCCACCTTGGAATCTGCCATGTCAATCACTTCTTTCCTAATCAGCAGGGACAAGCGCTCCTACTGCTCTTGCCCCAAGCGGACAAAGTGGGAAAAGTCGTTGGCGGCCACGGCGTCGTACACGGCGTCGACAGCGTCAAAGACCTCCGGGGACATAGGGTTGTAGAACTCCGTGTCGCCCGGCTGAATCCCTATGAAGACGATATCTTCGCACGATTGCTCGATTTCCTCGATCAGAATCGACAAAGGGAGCGAATGCGTGGTGAACATCGACTTGCGGGCCACATCGCGCTTATCGAGCAGGCGGATAGACCCGACGGGCAGTGCCATGTCGGCGGCATCGACCAAGACCAGACGCGGCGGACGCTCGCGCTTGACCTCGATGATGTCGTCCTCGGGCGTTTGGCCTCCGTCGATGGTGTACCAACCGGCGATGGGTGCGTCCTCCATCTTTTTGGAGAGCACGGGGCCGGCGGCATCGTCGGCACGCAGCACGCTTCCCGCCGTGAGCACGATACCCGCAAACGGGGCGCCGTTCACACGTCCATCCACAACGTGACCCATTACTGCAACCTTCCCGTCAGATACACGCCCGACACATCGCGCACGCGCTCCACCAAATCGCGGAACTTCATTAAGAACGCGACCTGCTGGGCATGCAGGCCAAAGTCGTCGTCGAACACCGAGATGCCGGCCTTGGCCGACCCGCGAAAACCGCGCTCGTCGAGCAGCGCATCGCAGGCCTCGAGCAGCGACGGCACCGCCGCCTTGTCGAGCTGGCACTCGCCAAAGGAGCGGATGGCCTCAAACTTGGTTTTGGCCTCCCCCTCCGGCAGTGCGTCGACGAGCGAATAGAACACATCCACCGGCACCGACAGGCGCGGCTCAAAGCAGTCGAGCACGCCGGTGTGGTGGCCCACGGCGAGCGTGTAGTACAGCACGTCGCAGGCCTCCTGGGGAACGTCTTCCTCGGTCTCCACAAACTTACGCGTGAGCTCGTAGAAGACCACCTGGTCGGGCGCATGGCCCAGGCAGGGGTCGGCGACGCCCTCGGCGGCCTCGTCGCTTGCGCGCGAGGCATCGCCAAAAGAGCCGCCGAGCATGCCGGGGCCCGCAAAGTAACCAGAGCGGTCCGTGAGCTCCATCTAGCGACCTCCGGCCAGCACCAGATCCTGCAGCGCCGAGTAGACCTCAACGCGGCGCGGATCGTCCTGCTTGTCGATGAGCAGCGCCATGGCACCGCGGATATCGCCCTTGGGCGCGCCCTCGAGCGTATCCATAAACTCGTTGGCCAAATCGCGGCCGTAACGGTATCCGCTCATGGCGCGAGCCTCGCGCTCGATGGCAACGCGCAGTTTGTACGGCACGCCGGGGTGCAGGATATCGGCCTGCTCGCCGGCGGCCTCCACCGTGGTCTCGGCATGGAGCTTTTGGTCCAGCAGACCGAGTGCCATGGCGAAGCCGTAGATGGTCTGCGCGGGGCTGGGCGGGCAGCCGGGGATGTAGACGTCGACCGGCAGAATCTTGTCCGTGCCGCCCCAGACGCAGTAGTTGTCGTAGAAGATGCCGCCGGTGCAGCCGCACGCGCCATAGGACACCACGATCTTGGGATCGGGTGCGGCCTCAAAGGCGCGCAGGGCCGGCATGCGCATGGCACGCGTCACAGCGCCGGTGTACAGCAGCACATCGGCGTGACGGGGCGAGGGCACGACCTTGATGCCAAAGCGCTCGACGTCGAAGACGGGCGTGATGGAACCGAAGATCTCGATCTCGCAGCCGTTGCAGCCGCCACAGTCAACACGGTAGACGTACACCGAGCGCTTGATCTTCTTAAGAAGGGTCGCCTTGGCCTTCTCGATGCTCTCGTCGAGCTCGATCTTGGTCGGGCGGTACTGAAGCCGCTCGGGCAAAAGCGTGGGTTCGGCCATGGTTACTCCTCCTTCGTATCAAAATCCATGATGATGCCCTCGACCGGCGCCGGACCGGCGGGAATCTCGGGCGCATCGGGGTTGAGCTCGCGGTCGATATACTCCGGGTTCACGCCGTGGCCGCCCAGATACTCCATGCCGGGGCCCTGGGGCTCGCCGGACGCAAGCGTCTCGTTGGCAGCCATACCGGCAGCGTTGCCGGTCTTTACGGCCGAGGCGGCGCGCAGGGCGTCGAGCTCGCGCTTGCACTCCTGGCACATACCGACGGTACGGGCGGCCTGCTCGGCCTCCATGCCGCCGGCCTTTTGCAGCAGGCGCTTGGCGTAGTCGATCTCCTTGTGCGGGGCAAACGGCTTGCCGCAACGCGAGCAGTGCTCGAGCGTATAGACGCTCTTGCTGGTAAGGTCGTCCTTGCTCATGACGGCCAGCTCAAACTCCTCGGTGAGCTTGATGGCCTCCATGGGGCAGGCCTCCTCGCAGCGGCCGCAAAAGATGCAGCGACCGTAGTCGATCGACCAGGTAATGGTATCGGCCGCAAGGTCGGTGTCCATGCGAATGGCATCGGCCGGGCACGCCACGCCGCAGGCACCGCAGGCGATGCAGAGCTCGGCATTGTGCTCGGGCTTGCCGCGCATGTCCTTGTTGGTGGGGAACGGCGCAAACGGGTACTTGACCGTCGCGTCGCCGGCCTTGGCGTTAACCTTCCAAAGCTTCAGCATATTAGAGCGCCTCCTCATCGAGCGGAGCGGCTATGGTGCCCTCGCCCGCAAGCGGCGACTTGTCGCGCCAGACGTTCTCGAACTGCTCCTTGTCGAGCACGTGGTCGCGCTTGGCGGCGACATCGGTCACCGTCACGCGATCGGTGCAGGAGTAGCACGGGTCGAGCGAACCGACGATCAGCGCCGCGTCGCCCACGGTGTTGCCGCGGAACATGTAGCGCAGGACCGGCCAGTTGCTGTACGTGGCGGCCTTGGCGCGCCAGCGGTAGCACTTCTGGTTATTGCCGAGCATGGCCCAGTGCACGTCCTCGCCGCGCGGCGCCTCGGTGGCGCCAATGGCGTACTTGTGCGGGGTGTACTCCCAATCCGTGGTGAGGATGGGGCCCGACGGGCAGTTCTCGAGCATGGTCTCGATCATGTCGATCGAATCGTAGACCTCCTGGATGCGAACGGCGGTACGGCCGAAGGCATCGCAGGTGTCGGCCGTGGCGGCGTGCATCTTTTGGACGTCCGGATCGGCGTAGCCGTCGAAGGGATGGTCAAAGCGCACGTCGCGGGCATAGCCCGAGCCACGCATGAGCGGGCCGACCGGCGAGAAGTCACGTGCGATCTTGCGGTCCAAGATGCCGATGCCGCTCGTACGCTCAATGAAGTTGGGCGTGGAGAGCAGCACGTCGACGAGCTCTTGAACCTCGGAGCGCAGCTGGTGGATGGTCGTGAGCGTGGAGAGCTTCTGCTCGGCCAAAATGTCGCGACGCACGCCGCCGATCACGTTGAGGCCGTAGGTCTTGCGGTGACCGGAGAGCTTCTCGGCCAGGTCCATGGACTTCTCGCGGACGCGGAAGAACTGTTGGAAGCCGGAGTCGAAGCCCGTGTAGTGCGACGCCAGGCCAATGTTGAGCAGATGCGAGTGCAGGCGCTCGACCTCGAGCATGATGGCGCGGATGTACTGGGCGCGCGGCGGGACATGAATGCCCTGGGCGCGCTCGACGGCCTCGGCATAGGCCACCGAGTGGGCGCAGCCGCAGATGCCGCAGATGCGGTCGGCGAGGAACGTCACGGCGTCATAGTTCAGACGCGTCTCGGCGACCTTCTCCATGCCGCGGTGCACGTAGAACAGACGGTAGTCGGCGTCGACGATCGTCTCGCCCTCGACGAACAGGCGGAAGTGGCCGGGCTCGTCGGAGGTAATGTGCAGCGGGCCCATGGGGACGAGCGTGGTCTCCTTGCCCTTGGTATCGGCCAAGAACTCGTAGTTTTCCATGTCGCTCGCGGGAGCGGGACGGAAGCGGTAGTCCATGGAGTCCTTACGCAGCGGATACAGGCCGCTGGGCCAATCGTCGGGCAGCACCAGGCGACGACGATCGGGCAGGCCTTCAGGAATCAGGCCGAACATGTCGCGCAGCTCGCGCTCGCCCCACACGCAGGCGGGGACGAACGGCGTCACGGACGGGAACGTCATCTTGGCGGGTTCGACCTCGGTGCGCACGGTCACCCAGCCGGGGTCCTCCCCCTCCATGGAGATGACGTAGTACACGGCGTAGCGACCGCACAGACTGCGCTCGTCGTTGCCGATGATCACGGGAATCCAGCCGTAGCGCTCGTAATACAGGTAGTGGACGGCCTCGGGCAGCTTGTCCTGCTTGACGGTGATCGTCAGCTGGTCCTCGCACTGCCACTCGACCTTCTCGATGCAGCCCGGAACGGCGCGGCGCAGGGCCTCGACATGGCTCTCGCAGCGACGGGCATACACCTTGTTCTCAGTTTCAATCATTCGTTACTCCACCTCGCTCTGAGTAGCCTCGGAGCCAAAGAATTCGCGAAACATCGGCGCGGTATGCAGGGCATCGGTGTCCTGATCGAGCACGATGGCAACGGCGTTCTCGACGCCGCGAACGACGGGCAGAGGCGTGGCAAGGCCAAACCAGATCAGGCACGCGGCAAGCAACGCCTCAGGGACGAGCATCCAGACGCTCGACTCGCGGCGCTCGGTATCGACGGGCTCATGCAGGGTCTTACCAAAGACCGACGAGATCACGACACGCGTCAGACCGCTGATGGCAACGGTCAGGGCGAGCGCCACAATCACGACGAGCCACCAGGGGCTACCGGCAGCAAAGGCCGCCACAAAGGTGCCAAACTCCGAGATAAACATGGCAAAGGGCGGAAAACCGGCCAGCGCCAAAAAGCCGATAACCATAAGCGCGGCGGTAATGGGCGCACGCTCGACGATACCGCGAATCTGGCTCAGGTCGCGCGTGTCAAAGGCATGCTCGACGTTCTCGGTCAGGCAGAAGCACAGCGACTTGGCAAGGCCGTGGAACATGCTATGCAGCAGGGCTGCGGCAATACCCAAAGGCCCGCCAATCCCCAAGCAAAGCATAATGACACCGGCGTTCTCGCACGAAGAATAGGCCAGCTTGCGCTTGATATCGGTCTGCGCAAAGAGGGCAAAACTCGAGAATACGATCGACAGCACACCGATCACCAGCAGTAAGAGGCTCGGGAAGTCGTTGCCGATGGCATGGGAGGCGAGCAAGTCAAAGCGGATGATAATGAGCATGGAACACTTGAGCACCACGCCCGACAGCAGAGCCGAGATAGAGCCCGGTGCCTGGGAGAGCGTATCGGGCATCCAGGTGTGCATCGGGAAGACCTCGGCCTTGGTACCAAAGCCGATCACGATAAACGCAAACGCCAGGCGCACGATTGCCGGATCGAGCTTATCGGCCTCGGGAAGAATGCCCGAAAGGAACGCGGCCATATGCGGATTCGAGATCACGTCGGCGGCGTTCGCGTAGATCAGCAGCGTGCCGAACAGACCAAAGGCCACGCCCGCGGTGCAGACCATGATGTATTTCCACGTGGCCTCGAGGGCGTGGCGCGTGTTCTTGAGCGCCACAAGCAGGGCCGAGGCCAGCGTGGTGGCCTCGATGGCCGCCCACATAATGATGATGTTGTTGGTCGTCGCGGCCAAAAGCATCGTAAACAGGAACAGGCTGTAGAACGCGTAGTACTGCTTTACCTGCGAGGGGCCATAGGCGCCGCCAGCGACGAGCTGACGAACCAAGCCGATCGAGTAGACGGCGATGCAAAAGCCGATGACGCCGATGATGAGCACAAACAGCGCGCCCAGGGCATCGACATGGAACCAGGGATCGAGTGCCCAGATTTCGCCGCCGTCCGTAAAAACGGGCAGCGCGATTGCGAGAGAGCCAGCAAGCACGATGACCGCCGAGACGGCATGGCAGAGCTCAAAGACGCCACGCGATGCGGTCTTGGGAACGATGGCCATGATGGCGGACAGGGCCAGGGGGCACACAACGAGTGCCAGTAGCATTGTGGAAGTATCCATGTGCCTAGCCCTTCAGATCGGAAAGGTCGTGCGAATCGAGCGACTGGTAGGTGCGCCAAATCTTGAGCACGACGACGGACATGATGATGACCGCAAAGATGGCATCGGTTGCGATACCGGTCTCGACGATCTCGGGGGCCGTGGGCGCCAGCAGGGCGAGCGTCACATGGCTGCCGTTTTCCATAAGGCAGTATCCAAAGATCTGCTTCATGATGTTGCGCTGCGTGATGATGCAGGACAGGCCCACAAAGAAGTGAGCAAAGCTGATGGCCAGCGCGGGCGTGGCGACCTCGGCCGTGGGAAGCTTAATCTGCGTCACGACGGCAAAGCAGATCGCGACCTCGACGGCGATGAGGCAGATGGTCCACGCCGGCTTGATGCCGCTCGAAAGCCCCAGATCGCTCGGCTCGCCCATCTTGCGGTAGGCATACGAAAGGATGAGCGGGACCAGAACGACCTTGGTCACAAATGCCGACACGGCCCACATGAGCAGCTCGGAGGCGCCGGTGACATTACCGAGGGTGGCAAGCAGACCCACCAGGATCAGCGACTGCACTGCATACCAGCGGATGGCCACTTTAATGGACTTGCTGATGACGACCATGGTCGAGGTAACGATCAAAAGGCCGCCCAGCAGGTTGACGAGTTGGTAACCCATGTTCTACCTCCTAACCGATCCAGCTGGCCGAAAGCGGGCCGCTGACGATGACCATGATGACAAGCACGACAAACACAAAGGCCATCGCCTTGGGGAGCGGCGCGCCCGCGGCAACTTCCTCGCTCGGCTCGCCGGGCAGGCAGTAGCCCATCCATTTGAGGAACCAGGCAAAGGTAGCAACCGTCTCGGCCACCATGATGAGCACAAGCACCATGATCGCGGCGTTACCCGCACCGACGGTAAAGCCGCCGGCGATGATCTGGAACTTGGAGAAGAACGTGTTCATGGGCGGCACGCCGGCAATAGCGAGTGCAGCGACCGCAAAGCCGATGCCGCTGACGGGGTACTTCTTGAGCACGCCGCGCAGCTTGGGCAGCATACGCGTGCCGAGCGTAAAGGAGAACGAACCGGCAACGAGGAAGAACAGCGTCTTGGCAAAGGCATGGTTAAAGATATGGCAGACGGCGCCGTCAAAGGCGAGCTGGCTGCCAAAGACCGAAAGGCCCAGACCAAAGAACACATAGGAGAGCTGGGCGATCGTGGAGAAGGCCAGCAGGCGCTTCATGTCCTTTTGCGGCAGGTACATAAGGAAGCCAAAGAGCATGGTGACCATAGCGTCGATAATGGCGACCCAACCCACAATCTCGGGAATCTCGCCAGCAGAGACGAGTGCGCGTGCGAACACGCACACGCCGACCTTGACCATCGAGGCACCATGCAGGTAGGCCGAAACAGGCGTCGGCGCCTCCATGGCCGAAGGCAGCCACATGTACATGGGAACCTGTGCGGACTTGGCCCAGGCCGCAAAGAGCACCATCAGCAGCACCGCGGCTTTAACGCTCGTATCGAGACCCGAGATGGCCGTGATAGCGAACGTGCCGGTGTTGGCGAAGAGCACGGCAGCGCCCAGGTACAGGCCAAGCGCACCGATATGCGTGATGATAAGAGCCTTCATGCCGGCCTTCTTAGCCGTCGGCGTCATGTAGTAGCTAATAAGCCCCCAAGAGCAGGCACCCGTGATCTCAAAGAACACGAGCTGGCCCACGAGCGTCGAGCTGTACACCAAGCCGGCCATGGCACCAATAAAGGTAGACAGGTAGGCATAGAAACGACGACGCGGAAGATCGGGGTGCTCGCGGTTGTCCTGGCTCATATACGGGATCGAATAGATCACGACAAGCAGGCCGATGCCCACAAAGGCGGGAGCAAGCAGTGTCGACATGCGATCGAACACAAAGCCGAGCACGAGCGTCTTGCCAAACGATACAAACGGAACCGAAAGCTCCGGAAAGCCTGCCTGCGCATACGTGGCGGCAAGCGCCACGCTCGCCACGGTGGCGATGGCCGCAGCGACAGCCGAAGTCCACTTGGCATACGGACGCGGCAGGAAGGCCACAATCAGCGAGCCGACCATAGGCGCCAGAATGGCGACCAGGCCGAGAAGGGACAGACTGGTAGAAAGTGTCATTGTTACTCCCCTCTCCTACACGCCGACGATGACGAAGACAAACGCCAGAACGGCGATGCCTACGACGGCCCAAGTCTGATTACCGAGCACCTTAAAGCGCGAGCGCGAGCAGGAGTTCTCGATCACGCCGCACACGACAAAATCAATCAGGCACTTGACAAGGAAGATGACCGCGCCCAGAACGGCCGCAACGCCCATAGCCCGAGGCTCACCCCAAGGCACAAAAATGGCGCAGAACCACGAGAGGATCACGACCTGCTTCATGGACATGGCGAGCTTGGCCATGGCGAGCGACGGACCGGAAAGCTCGGCGAGCGGACCTTCCTGAAGCTCCTGCTCGGCCTCGGCTTGGTCAAACGGCAGCTTGCCCAGCTCCATATAGCAGGCGGCGGCAAAAGCGATACCAGCAAGGATCACAGCGACAGGCGCCTGGATATCTCCCGACAGGATGCGCTGGCCCATGGTGGCGATATCGGTGGAACCGCACACCAGCGCCGTAGCGAACAGCGCCAGCAGCATGGAAGGCTCAATAAGCACACTCATGAGCAACTCGCGGATACCGCCAATACCGGCGTAGGCGTTAGACGAATCGACGCCGGCCAGCGAGAAGAAGAAGCGTGCAAGCGCAAGGCTGTACATGATGGTGATGGCATCGCCAAAGACCGGCATGGGGCTTTCCGCCGTAAAGATGGGCAGACCCATGGCGAGCATAAAGGCAACGGCAAAAAACAGCGGGGGCATGATGCGGATGGCAAAGCTTGCGTCTTCGCTCACCGACTCGGGGCGAGCTAGGAGCTTGGCGATATCGCGGTAATCCTGCATGATGCTTGGACCGCGGCGATTGTGCATCTTGGCACGGATCACGCGACCAAGACCGGAGAAGAACGGCGCCACGAGCATGACAAGAATGCCTTGGGCAAGACCCAACACGATGTTGTTCATATGCTCCCCTCCTTAACCCATAAATACGGCGAGTGCCAAGAAGGCCACGAGCGCCACGACGATATAGACGATATAGAGGCTGTAGTCGCCGCTCTCGAGCTTGGTCGAGACCTGGGCGAGCCACTCGACGCCGCGATGCGGAGCGTCCACCAGCACGCGGTCGGGCACGGGCTCCACGGCCTCGGCGACCCCGGTGAGCTTTTGGAAGAAGTGCGCAATGGACCAGCAGACGGCCGTGCAGCGGTCGCGCAGGTCGTACAGCGGCTTCATAAACCAAGCGACATCGGAGGCAAAGGTGGTGGCGACGACAGGCATCTCGGCATCGGGGGCATAGCCGCACGCCCACGGCTGAGACTTCTGCGCCGGTCCAACCTGCTTTGCCTTACGGAAGGCGCAGGCAATTGCCACAAGCACCACAAGCGCAATGGCGATTGCGGGCGTGGAGGTCGCAGCGCCGGAGTACTGGTTCATAAGCTCCATGCCCTCAGACGCAAAGACACCGCCCGCGGGGTTGAGGACCGAAGCTGCAACGTCGACGAGCACCGGGGCGATAACCGGAGAGCCAATACCGAGCACCACGCAGATGGCAGCCAACAAACCCTGGGCAAAGACCATGGGTGCCGGAACCTCCTTGGCGTTGGCAGCGGCCTCGGAGCGCGGGGCCGAGACAAACGAGACGCCGTAGGCCTTGACGAAGCACGTGACAGCCAGCGCGCCGGTAATGGCAAGTGCGACGGCCGAGAACACGGCCACGATCATGACGGGCTTGTCGGCAAGCGTCGATACGTTAAAGAGCGACTGATAGGTAAACCACTCGGACACAAAGCCGTTAAAGGGCGGAATGGCCGAGATGGCGAGCGCGCCAACGAGGAAGCAGATGGCCGTTGCCGGCATGCGACGGAACAGTCCGCCCATCTTTTCCATATTGCGGGTACCTGTGGCATAGAGCAGCGCGCCGGCACCCAAGAACAGCTCGCCCTTAAACATGGCGTGGTTGAACGTGTGATAGAGCGCGGCCATCAGGGCCAAAACGGCGATGCCAGTGTAGCCGAGTGCCTGAGCGCAGATCGAGGCGCCCACGCCCAGCAGGATGATGCCGATGTTCTCAACGGAGTGATAGGCCAGCAGGCGCTTGATATCGTGCTCCTGCAGGGCGAAGGCAACGCCGAGAACCGACGAGACCGCGCCGACAACGAGCACAATCATGCCCCACCATGCCTGGACGCCCGAGGCACCCAGCAGGTCGAGACCCACCTTGAGAATGCCAAAGATACCGATCTTGATCATGCCGCCGGACATAAGGGCGGACACGTTGGACGGCGCCTCGGGGTGTGCCTTGGGCAGCCACGAATGCAGCGGGATGATACCGGCCTTGGCGCCAAAGCCAAAGAAGGCGAGCGCAAAGCAGACCGAGGCGATGGTGGGATCGAAGGCCGTGGAGCGGATGTCGGCAAAGGCAAACGAGCCACCGGCGTGGTTGGCAAGGATCAGGAAGCTCGCCATGATCAGGACAAAACCGACGTGTGCGATGACAAAGTAGAGCCAACCGCCATGAATAGACTGTTGGTTCTCCTCAATCACGACCAGGTAATAGCTCGTCAGCGACATGAGCTCAAAGGCAACCAGGAACCAGAACACGTTGTCGGCAGTGATGACAAGCATCATGGACGCGACAAAGGTGTTATAGAAAAATCCCGCACGGGCCTTCTTGCCCGGGTACTCGTCAAAGTAGTTAAGGCCGTAAATCGACCCGGCAAATGCCAGTACCGAGATAAGTGCCACAAAGACGCCCGACAGGCGGTTGAGCAGCAGCTGGAACCGAGCGAACGGGAAGAACAGCACGGTGTCGATAGCGGTAACGTCGCCCAGAACAGCCTGGATACCGGCTGCAAACGAAAGCGCCGCGGCGACAGCGCCGATGAGACAGCCAGCAGTCTTGGCGGCGTTATCGGACTTGATCAGCAGAACCGAGGCGAGCGCGCCGATGCACGAGACGGCAAGCGATGCGATAAACAGCGTCATGCTATCCATTGTTTACGCTCCCTTCTGCTTTCTCGGACAGGCCCTGGGCCACAGCGGTAACGTCGACAGCCGGACCGTTTTCGATCGAGCGCAGGCGCTTGGCCTCGTCGAGCTCGCGATCGGCCGCGCCGCCCATGACGGTCAGCGCCTTGGTGGGGCACGCCGCCACACAATGCGGGCCGTCCGGATCGAAGGCGCACAGGTCGCACTTGACGGCGCAGGTGTACTGGCCAGGAGCCCACGTAAGCAGGCTGCTCAGGGACTTAGGATACGAAGGCGTCGGGTCGCACATGCCTGCGACACCGGCGATAGACGTGCCATCGGGATGGATGGCTCCGAAGGGGCACGCGATGGCGCACAGCCTGCACCCGATGCACTCCTGCTCCTTGACGTGGATGCGATCGCCATCGTGCTCGATGGCATTCACCGGGCAAACCTCGGCGCAGGGGGCACCCTCGCAATGGTGGCAGGCAAGGGCGGCCGAAATGCCGCCGGTCTTCACGAGCGCCAGACGCGGCGTATCCTGAAGACCCTGCATCCGGTGGGCGTCGGCACAGGCGGACTGGCATGTTCCGCAGCCGATGCACCTCTCCGGGTTGATGTCGATGAAGCGGTTCATCCCCACTTCCTTTCAAAATAACGGGCCGGGCTCCCGAACGTACGGGACGCCCGGCCCAAAAAGCCAACGAGAACGGGACTACACGATTTGATTCACGTGTGTCTCGTCGTCGAACTTGGCGGCGCCGGGCTCAACATCCTGAGGAGCGGCGGCGTCCACCAGAGCCTGCTTGAGCTCGGTGTACTGACGCTCGACCTCGCCCTCTGCCCAGACCTGGTCGGCAATGGCATCGACCTGGCAGGCGGAGAACTTGTCCTCGGGCGTATGCGAGACCGGGTCGACCTTGTGCATGGTCAGCTCGTTGCACTTGCCGATCCACCACTGGTAGGTCATATAGACCGTGCCCTTGTTGATACGGTCGCTCACGTCGGCGCGGCTGTATACCTGGCCGCGGCGGCTGTGAATCGAGACGATGTCGCCGTTCTTGATGCCGCGCGCCTGGGCGTCCGCGGGATTCATGCGGACAAAGCCGGGCTCGTCGGCAAGCAGCGCAAGCGTCTTGCAGTTGCCGGTCATCGAGCGGCAGCTGTAGTGGCCGACCTCGCGGACGGTGCACAGGATGAGCGGGTACTCATCATCGGGAAGCTCGGAGGGCGCCTCCCAGTCGTGCGCCATCAGGTTGGCGCGGCCGTCCTTGGTGGTGAACTTGCCACCAGCGAACATGTCGGGCGTACCGTGGTCGTTCACATCGGTGCTCTTGACCGGCCACTGAGCGTAACCGCCCTCGGGAGCCATCTTCTCGTAGGTTGCGCCCACAAAGTTGGGGCACAGGCTAATGCACTCGTTCCAGATCTGCTCGGTGTTGTCGTAGTGCATGGGATAGCCCATGCGCGTAGACAGGTCCGCGAAGATCTCCCAGTCGTGGCGGCACTCGCCCTTGGGCGGAACGGCCGCGTCAAAGTGCTGGAAGCTACGGTCGGATGCGGTAAAGACACCCTCGTGCTCGCCCCAAGAGGTGGCAGGCAGGATGACGTCGGCGAGCATGGTCGTCTGCGTCATAAAGATGTCCTGGCAAATGAACAGATCCAGCTCGGAGAGCGTCTTGCGCATACCGGCCGAATCGGGCTCGGTCTGGACCGGGTCCTCGCCGTAGTTGTAGAAGCAGTGCACCTTGCCCTCGTCGACCAGGTGGCCCAGGTCGGTGAGCTTGTAGCCCTCCTCGAGCGGGAGCTTTTCCTCGGGCACGCCCCAAGCCTTGGCAAACTTGGCACGCACTGCCGGGTCGGTGACCTTCTGGTAGCCAGGGTACAGGTTGGGCAGCATGCCCATATCGCAGGAGCCCTGGACGTTGTTCTGACCGCGCACGGGCGCGAGGCCGGAATTGGGTTTGCCGATCTGGCCGGCAACGCAGGCGATGGAGGCGATGGTGTGCACCGTCTTCAGGTTCTGCTTCTGCTGGCATACGCCCATGCCCCAGCCAATGATGGCAGAAGGCTTCGCCGTGGCGTACATCTCGGCAGCTTGGTGGATCAACGCGGGCTCGACACCCGTGATGTCCTGTACGGATTCGGGAGTGTATTTCTTGATGGTCTCCCACCACTCGTCAAAGCCGTTCGTGTGCTCGGCGACGAATTCCTTGTCGTAGAGGCCATCGTTGACCAGACAGTTGGCAAAGGCGTTGAGGAACGCAACATTGCAACCGTTCTTGATCGGAAGGTAGAGATCGGCGATACGCGCGGTTTCGATATGGCGCGGGTCGGCGACGATGATCTTGCAACCCTTTTCTTTGGCTCGCACGATACGCCTTGCGACGATGGGGTGCGAATCGGCAGGGTTATAGCCGAAGAGGAAAATGCAGCCCGCATCCTCCATACCGGGGATGGAGCATGACATGCAACCTGAACCAACCGTGTCCATCAGACCGAGGACAGTAGGGCCGTGTCAAGTACGGGCGCAGTTGTCCACGCTGTGGGTGCCGATGCACGCACGCGTAAACTTCTGCATGACGTAGTTCGCCTCATTGCCGCCACCTCGCGAAGAGCCGGTGGTCATGACAGCGTTAGGACCATATTCGTCAATTATGGCCTGCATCTTAGATGCGGTGAAATCCAGTGCCTCGTCCCAGCTTACGCGCTCAAGATCCGCGCCCTTAGTGCGGCGGATCATCGGGTGCAGTACGCGAGGAGTCAAGATCTTGGTGTCGTTGATGAAGTCGTAGCCGCTCATGCCCTTAAGGCACAGCTCGCCCTGATTGGTGATGCCGTTGAGCGGTTCGGTACCCACGACCTGGCCGTTTTGGACCAAGAGGTTAAACTGGCAACCGGCGCCGCAATACGGGCAGATCACTTTATGCTTCTCCATGACACCCTCCTTCCTTTCTCTGCTACCGATTAATCGGTACGTATTTGACAATCGTTGGGCTTGTATGGCCGCCCGCCTACGCCTCGTTTTCGATGGTGGCGCGGGCACGCTCGGCAGTCAGTTCTGCCAGACGCTCCTCGTCTACCAGGGTGAGGCCCTTGGTCGGACAAGCCTCGGCACACGCCGGACCGCCGGGGCGGTCCACGCACAGGTCGCACTTGAGCACGAAGCTCTTAGTCTGCGAACCCACGCGCACGTCGCCCATCAAGACGGGGACCTGCGTGGTCGCCACGCTCACGGCGCCAAAGGGGCAGGCCATGACGCAGCTCTTGCAGCCGATGCAGTTGTCCTCGTTGACGCCGATGCGATGGTTCTTTGGATCAAAGAACAAGGCGCCCGTGGGGCAGGCCTTGGCGCACGGGGCATCCTCGCAGTGGTGACATGCCACCGGCGCGGAAATCTCGTAGGTGCGCGTTACGCGCAAGCGAGGTGCGGCGATGTTGCCGGGAATATCGTGTGCTTCGATGCACGCCGCCATACAGGTTTGGCACCCAATGCAGCGTGAAGAATCAGCCACGACTCGTTTATTGCCCATGTTGTTCACTCCCTCCTGAATCCCATGCCGGAGAGATCCTGTCGACGTTGCCCCGGACCGCCCGTGGTCCGGCATCGGCGTATCGAGTGCATGCGGCGAAACAGGCACTTCGATAGAATTCCTCCAACGATATACAGGTTAAATATACGCAGTTGCAGGGGGCAAACTTGAGCATAGGCCCTGCAATACGGATGTATTGCAGGGGTTTTGGCAGGTTGGAATTATTCTCTAGAAGCTATAAAGGTGAGTGTATTACATGCGTACGCCCAAGAAAGATTTCACGCTCGTTTCTGGTGAATGTAGTACGTTTGTAATGTTGTTCACACTCGATTACTCTAGTGCAATAAAGTAGTGGTTATATGATTGGCTACTATAGCCAATACTGTATTTGACCATTCATATTGCACGCTCATTAAGGGAGGCCAGTGATGTCATCGACGCAAAAACGAGCCATCCTGCAGGTGCGCATTCGCGAAGAGGACAAACAGCATGCCGAGCGCCTCTACGACGCCATGGGCACATCGCCTGCCGAGGCCGTTCGCCTTTTTGTCGCGCAGAGTATTTTGATGCGCAAGCTTCCCTTTCAGCCAGTCGCCGTGCGCTCAAAGGACGGCACCGCCGCCTATGGATCGCTCAAAGCATATGGAGATCCCAATCGCCGCTCCGAGGAGCGCAATGCCTGGATTGAGTACCTTGCTACAGAAAGCGACGATTCGATTTTGGGTCCCGAGGAAGTAGATATCCATGAGTAGCGCCATCATCGACGAGACCGTCATCCTGCGCTACCTACTTGACGACGACGAAGTTCTGTCACCGCGTGCCGCCAAGGTCATCGCCACGCGCACCGCTCGCGTCTACCCCGAAATCATCACGCGCGTCGTGGTCACGCTGCGCGACGTCTATAAGGTTCCCCGCGTTGAGATTGCTGCGGCCATGAAAAGGCTGCTCGATGACGTCATGGTCGACGAGCCCACCGTTGTCGCCCTTGCCGTCAAACTCTTTGGCAAGACCCATATGGACTTTTCCGACTGCCTCCTCGCAGCCCGAACCGCCATCTACAACGATGATGTCGTGAGCTTTGGCAAGCCCATCATCCAAGGCATGATCGATTACCGCCGCAAGCGTCAAACCGCCGCCGGTGCTCGCGACCGCGCCGCCGAAGCCCGCAGCCACGGCACCGACACCACCATCGACAAGCTCCGCCACCACGGTCGCCACTAACCGACAGGCAACGGCATCGCCCGTCCCTCAACCCCATCCCCTCTTAAGTTGCGGTGAAATACGGACTGTTTCATGCCTTTAAAGGCCTCAACAGTCCGTATTTCACCGCAACTTATTGAAGGTTGGCTGCGAACGATTTCGCTATCGGGAGTCGACGTAGGGTTTTGTTGTCGGAATGCCGTAACCGCGCATCATGGCACCGAACGATTCTACGTCGTAGGTGTCCGAGAGTTTGAAATGAATGACGTTGTGGCCCATGGCGCGAAGGTTCGCGTCGCGCATGAGGGCCGCTCGATAGGTTTTTGCCGCTGCTTGCTCTGGATCATTTTGAGCTTCGTCTTCAAACTTACCTAACCCATGCAGCTCTGCCAGCGTCCACGAGCCGTCTGACATCTGCCAGCCATAATCTGCTAGATAATAACCAGCGTTTCCCGGTCGCGTTATCTCAACTTGAAGCTCAGGCGCGGCAACCCCAGCGAGAATCATCGCTGCTCTCGCCTCGGACTCGCCGCCATTGTCTGACCTGCCATCCATATAATCAAAAACGTCAAAAGCACGCGCGATGCCATGCAACCCTCGACAATTTGCCTGCGCATATGCTCGCAGCTCTTCGCGTTCGACATCGTACTCACGAGCCAAGCCATCGACATAGCCCAGCGCATAGCGAAAGGCGCTCGTTCGGGCGATATCAACAACCGTTCGATACGGACCCGTCAGCGTAAACAGACCGAGCCGCCACACTTCGCCCGCCCGCCAGCGCTTGTATTCAACGAACTCATACGTATCACGCCTTGTAGACCGCGGCAGCAGCACTTGCACTTTATCCAGTAGCGTATACGCAGAGCCGATGCCGTAGAGCAGCGCTGCCGTCGATCCGCAAAACACAGCATCCGGTTCAACGACCGCAATAGCGGATGCCAGCTGAAAGATGCGATCTTCAACCCCAAGATTATTCCAATAGACCGGATCCGCATACACATGGTTGTAAAGACGAAGCATGAGCTCTTCCTGCATAAGCTCGCGCGCACGGCGTTCATCCCAAGGATCAATTGTTATAAGCAGCTGTCCATCTTGATGAATTCCAAGGGCCGAGAATAGCATCCTTGCATATGACTGCGGAATATGTTTGCCTTTATCGAGCATGGCCAACCCCATAACCGTCACGGCGGAGAGAATACCATTACGGTATCGCATGCTTCCGTCCGCAGGCCTTGCCAAAAGCTGACCAAAAGCTTGACGCCGCAGGTCAGAGCTTCAAAAAAATTTCCACTCTCGGTAGACGGTCGCTACGACTCTCCCAACGGCATCAAAACCCAACCTTACAAATAGTTGCGGTGAAATACGGACTACATGGGCCATATAAGCCGGAAAACAGTCCATATTTCACCGCAACTTAGGAGGGGATGTGGGGTCCCCGGCATGTATATGAAAATGGCTCTGGTTCCAAAAGGAATCAGAGCCATTCATCTATCTTATGGAGCGGGCGACGGGAATCGAACCCGCGTCATCAGCTTGGAAGGCTGGGGTTCTACCATTGAACTACGCCCGCAAGATATGGTCGGGACGACAGGATTTGAACCTGCGACATCCTGCTCCCAAAGCAGGCGCGCTACCAAACTGCGCCACGTCCCGAAGGTGTTGAGCAGCTAAGGTCTAAACCTTGCGTGTCCCAAAGCGAAGGAAATTATAAGGGAGACTCCCCGCCTGTGCAAGCGACGATACCCTAGCTCCTCGAATGTGCGACAAAACGACTATGGAGCAGACCGATCGCAAATGCCACCACGGCGACCGGCGCCCACGCGGCACCGATATCTGCCAGCGGCAACGCATCGAACGGCAGCCACGCGCCAGCAAAGAACGCATCGCGGACCGAAGTGATTACGCTCTGCACTGCGACAACGCCGCCGACCCAGACCCACACCTGCGGATGCGCGTCGCAAAAGCCGTGCACCAGGCCCATAAGTACCAGCACAATGGCAACGGGATACAAGGCGTTGAGCATAGGCACCGAGAACATAAGAATCACGTCGAGGCCCACGTTGGAAAGCACGCACGAAAACGCTGCGAACACAAAGGCGAGAACCGCAAAGGGACGGCGCATGGCCTCCTCGGAGGCCTCTGTTCCCCCTTCGACCACATACGTCTCGCAGAAGTAGCGCGAGCAGCAGCTGATAAGGCCAATGCACACGTTCATGCAGGCGAGGAAGAAGATCGCAAAGACCACGACCGTGCCGGCAAGCCCAAAATGCATGGAGGCCGAACGGGCGAGGATGGCGGCGCCGTTGGTAGCGTCAGGCATCACGGTACCGAGCTGCATACCGGCAAGGCCCAAGCCGCAGTAGATGATGGCCATAAGCACGCCGGCGATCACACCGGAACGCGAAATCTCAAAGGCCACGCGCTTGTCATCGGTAACACCCAACTCGTGGATGGTCTCGGCGATGATGATGCCGAAGGCGAGCGACGCAAGCAGGTCCATGGTCTGGTAGCCGGTCAAAAAGCCCTGCACGGCAGCACCGGCATTATAGGGAGCCTGCGGCGCGGCAGCGGGACCCAACGGCGAGATCACGGCGGCACCCACGACCAGCACGATGAGCGCAATGAGCGCGGGTCCCGTAATGCGACCGAGTACGCGCGTGATGACACCCGGGCGCAGCGTGAGCACAAACGCGACGACGAAGAACCCGATGGCAAACACCAGACGAGCCGTGCCGAGCGAGACGCCCTCGGGCAGCAGCGGCACCAACATCTCAAAGGCCGTGGAGCTCGTGCGCGGAATAGCCAAGCACGGGCCGATGGCCAGATACACCGCCGCGACAAAGAACTCACCAAACTTGGGGTGCACGCGGCCGGCAAGCTCGCGCGCCGTTCCGGCAAGCGCGACGGCGATAAATCCCATGACGGGCAGGCCGATGGCGGCAATCAGAAAGCCGATCATGGCAAGCGGCGTGGCAGAGCCTGCCTGCAGCGCCAGCAACGGCGGAATGATGAGGTTACCGGCGCCAAAGAGCATCGAGAACAGCGCAATGCCGACGGTAACGACATGGTCGGAGCGCAAACCGCGCGGAGCGGATGAGGCCATATGCACACCTTTCGGGTCGAAACAAAAACGGGACGGGCAAAAACACCCGTCCCGCAAGTATATACGCTCTAGCAGGCTAAATCGCGCAAAGCGTCAATCGCGGTATCGACTTCCTCGTCCGTGTTGAAATACCCAAACGAGAAGCGAACGATACCCTGGCGCTCGGTCCCGAGCGCGCGGTGCATGAGCGGAGCGCAATGGGCGCCGGGGCGCGTCGCAATACCCCACCCTTGCATGAGCGCGTCCGAGATCTCGGCAGAGTCGATATCGCCCACGTTGAGTGAGACGATTGCCGAGCGCACGGGCTGGTCAAACGCACCGTAGAGCGCAATGCCGGGGATTTCGCGAACACCGGCGAGGAAGCGCTCTGCAAGCGAGCACTCATGCGCCGCAATCGCCTCGACCCCGCCTTGTGCCTCGATAAAGTCGAGACCGGCGGAAAGGCCTGCGATGCCGTGACTGTTGAGCGTGCCTGCCTCAAGGCACGTGGGCCACTCGAGCGGCTGCAGTGGGTCGAAGCTGTGCACGCCCGTGCCGCCCATGGCCCACGGAGCCACGTCAATGTCCTCCGCCACGGCCAGGCCGCCGGTCCCCTGCGGACCCATGAGCCCCTTATGGCCGGTAAAGCACACAACATCGAGCCCCATGGCATCCATGTCAATCTTCGCCGTACCGGCAGACTGCGAGGCGTCGACGATCACCAGCGCACCGGCCGCATGCGCGATGGCAGCCACACGCGCAATGTCGACCGAGTTGCCGGTCACATTGGAGGCATGCGTCACCACCACGGCGCGCGTACCGGGCGTGACCAACCGCCCGAGCTCGTCGTAGTCGAGCACGCCGCTCGCGTCGCAGCCCGCATGCTCAACGGTCACGCCCTGCTCTGCCGCAAGGCGGTTAAGCGGACGCAGCACGGAGTTGTGCTCGAGCACCGTCGTGACCACACGGTCGCCGGGGCACACCACCCCGTTGATGGCGGTGTTGAGCGCCGCCGTGGAGTTGGGCGTAAAGCACACATGGTCCGCCCTCGGGCAACCCAAAAGGCGCGCGAGCTTGGCACGGCAAGCGTGAATCGTACGAGCGGCATCGAGTGCACCCGACGTGGCGCCGCGCCCGGCATTGCCGAGCGAGCACATCGCCTGCGTCACCGCATCGATGACCTCCTGCGGCTTGTGCATGGTCGTCGCCGCGTTATCCAGGTAGATCATCGCACGACCTCCCACATATCAATCACGGTATAGCCCTCGGTGGGAACGCCCGCCGCGGCGAGTTCGCCGCGCAGCAGCTCCTCATCGGCAGGCAACGCCTTCCACGCCAGACCGCAGCCAGCAGCGACCTCCCCGGGCACGGGAATCGTTCGCCCGGGAAGGCCGCGCTCGATGCACAGGGACTCGCACCCCATGGCGGCCGCCGTGGTGGGAAACGTGATGACAAGCGCCGGGCGCTTCTCCCTCATGGCAACTCCAACCAATACGCTACGGGCGCACGACGCGCACAGCCTGCTCCATCTTCTCCACGATCACGTACATGTTGGTGACCTCGCCCACCGCGAGCTGGTCTTTAATGCCATAGTGGTCGAGGCAGGTACCGCAGGTAAGGATCTCGACGCCCTGCTCCGCCAGGCCCTTCAGGTCGTCGAGCACTGGCGAGCCCTCGACGGTGAGCTTGGCGCCGCCGTTGTAGAACAGCATGGTCGCGGGCAGTTCCTCCTGCTGTGTCACGGCAAAGATAAACGCCTTCATGAGCTTGTGGCCCAGCTCGTCGTCGCCACGGCCCATGCAATCGGTGTAGACGGAAATGACGAGTTTGCCCTTGCCGGCGCTTGCGTCGCAAAAAGCGGCACCGTCCTGCTCGGGGTCCACAACGGCCACGGCGCCAGAGGTCGCCACGGTCACGTGCCACTCGGCGTCAGAAACCTTCTCGACCGAGGCCGTGCAGCCCTTCTCCTGCGCCATCTTGGAGATGTTCTTGACGGCGGTCTCGTTATCGACCGAGGTCACGACAACGCCCTCGCCATCGAGCTGCTTCAGGGCTTTAAGCGTCTTGACGACGGGCAGCGGGCAGGCATCGCCCATGGCATTGACTTCAATCTTAGTAGGCATAGTTTTTCCTTTCGAAAGAACCGTTCTAGAAAACGGTAAACAGTTACATAAACGTGCGGGCTAGCGGACAACGTGGACGGCAGGACCGCCTGGCACCGGCTCGCACACGCGACCGACGACGGCGGCGATACGTCCTTCGGCATGCAGACGGCGCGCAAGCTCATCCACATCGGCAGCAGGTGCCGCGATAAGCAGGCCACCAGACGTCTGTGGATCGTACAGCGCGTCGAGCATACCCGGCTCCAGGTTCTCGTCGGCAGCCACGCGCGGGCCAAAGAAGTCCTGGTTGCGATAGGAGCCCGCGGGGATAATGCCCAGACGTGCCATGTCGAGCACCTGATCAAAGAGCGGCACCGCCCCCGACGCAAGTTCAATCTGCACGCCCGAGCCTTCGGCCATCTCGCACGCGTGCCCGATCAGACCAAAGCCCGTAATGTCGGTGCAGCCGTGAAGCTCAAGTCCCTCGGCCAGACGAATCGGCGCCTCGTTGAGGGTGCGCATCGAGTCAAACATGGCTGCGGCCTCGTCATGCTCGATGAGCTCGCCCTTAATAGCCGTGGTGATGATGCCCGAGCCGATCGCCTTGGTCAGCAGCAGAACATCGCCCACGCGTGCGCCGCTGTTGGCGAGCATGCGGTCGAGCGCGACAAAACCGCTCACGGACAGACCGTACTTGGGCTCGTCGTCGTTGATGGTGTGACCGCCCGCGATGGAGCAACCCGCCTCGACGCACTTGTCGGCGCCGCCCGCCAGAATCTGACCGGCAACCTCAACGCCCAGACAGCTCGGAATGCACAGCAAGTTCATAGCATGGCTCGGCCGCCCGCCCATGGCGTAGATGTCCGACAACGAGTTGGCTGCGGCGATCTGGCCGAACAGAAACGGGTCGTCGACCATCGGCGGGAAGAAGTCGACGGACTGCACGAGGCCCAGGTTTTCGCCAACACGAAAGACACTCGCATCGTCGGAGGTATCGAACCCCACGAGCAGGTTGTCGTTATGCACATTGGGTAAGTCGCCCAGGACCTGGGCGAGGGCTCCAGGAGCCAACTTAGCGGCTCAACCACTCGCAGCCGTCATAGACGTAAGCCTCATGGTGTCCTTAGCCATACGAACCCCCTTCCATCAAATCAACGACTTTAAGTATACGCCCCAGGCACGCTTCCCAAGAGACCGCCGACGGCTCGAACGTCGAAGGCGGCGCCGCAAGCGCCTGCGCGATAGCATCTGCCAGCGCGCGCTCAAACAGCGGAAGGTCGGCCGCCACGGGCGTGTCGACATCCGTCATACGCGGCGACGCCACCCACGTCACGGGAGCACCGGGAAGCATCGCCTCCATCCAGGGACGAACGCCGGGCAAATCGGTCGCCACAACTTTGCAGCCGCACGCGAGGGCCTCGATCGTCACGAGCGGCAGACCCTCGTAAAACGAAGGCAGCACAAAGACGTCGGAACTGCGGTAGGCACGCACGAGTTCATCGCTATCCAGGCGCCCCGCCAGCGTCACCGGCACATCCGAGGCCGCGGTCAAGCGCTCGATACGCGCGTACTCGGCATCGTCCCCGCGGCCGCCCACAAGTACCAAGCCAGATGGGCGGACGCCATCGTCAATCGGCAATGACACAGCTCGAACCAGCGACTCGACGCCCTTTTTGAAGCAAATCTTACCCACGTACACAAGCGATCCCGGCTGCCTCACCACGCTTGCGTCGCGGCAGAAGACGCGATGGTCGTAGCCCGTCCCAATCACGTGGATGCGATCGGCATCGACGCCGCAAACCAGGCCAATCTGCTCAGCCTGCTCAGCATGGAGCGCAAAGACGGCATCGAGCCGACGAACCGCACGTACGATGCGATCGCGCTCGAGCGCATGCGAACGCAGCTGGCGCAGATCGGTCGAATGGCACACGGCAACAACCGGCACGTCCCAGACGCACTCGCGCGCCAATGCGGTCACCAGATACAGGTGATGGCAAAGCACCAGATCGGGCCGAAACTCAGCCACCGCCCGATCGATTGCAGCAGCAAATGCCCGCTCAAATGCCTTGAGCATCGAAGGCGTCAGGTCACGATAGCGTGTGGAGGGATAGGGCATGACATCGGACATACCGCAGATGGGAAACGGCAGCTCGGGCGACTCGAACGGTACGGCAAACACGGCAGCACGCCGGTCCAGCTCGCCTTGGGTATCACCCGGTGCCGCGCCGCAAAGCACGGCGGCGCGATGCCCCGTCTCGATCTGCTCGCGCACAAGCGCGGCAAGGTAGGTGCCACTGCCGGTGCTATCTGGTTTTTGTGCCGAGATATTGAGGATGCGCATGTCGCGGTACACCCCTAGGCCAAGGCGGCGGCACGGACAGCCGCGCCGATCGCTCCGGCAAAGCGAGCCTGGGGCGAGGTGGTCACCGGCGACCCCAGTAGCTCGCCCAACCGCTCCACCACGAAGGCGTTCTCGCACAGGCCACCGGTCAGGTAGTACGGGGCGCCCGCGGCCTGCCCGGCCATGGTCGCCACGCGCGAGACCACGCTGTCGATCACGCCACGCGCAATGTTCTCGCGCGGCTCACCGCGACCGATCAGGCTGATGACCTCGCTTTCGGCAAACACGGTGCACATGCTGCTGATCTTGGTGGGCTCGCCGGAACGCGCCAGGTCGGCCATCTGCTGCTGGGAAATGCCCAGGCGGTCGGCCATGATCTCCAAAAAGCGCCCCGTGCCGGCGGCACACTTGTCGTTCATGGCAAACTTGGACACGCGGCCGCCTTTAAGCTGAATGACCTTGGTGTCCTGGCCGCCCACGTCGATCACGGTGCCGTGGTCGCCAAACAGGCACACGGCACCGGTGCCGTGGCAGGAGATCTCGGTCACGACCTTGTGTGCATAGGGCACGGCGACACGACCGTAGCCGGTCGCGACCACGCGCACGTCGTCGGCAGCCACGTCATAACCCGCCGCTGCCAGTGCCTTGCGCAGCCGCTCGGAAGCATCGACCGAGGAGAACCCGGTTGGCTGCACGCACGTCCACGCCACCGAACCCTCTCCATCGACCACAGCAGCCTTAGCCGCCGTAGACCCGATATCGATCCCGATCCCTATCATGGCTCTCTCCCAATCTAAACATCAAAGGTAGCGGCGCGTTCAGGCGCCTTAGATCTAGGTTTCTCAGGTGCCGGAGATTGCCCCGAAAGAGGAGCGCAGCGTACTTTGGTACGCAAGCGACGGTTTGAGGGGCAAGATCCGGTGCCCGAGGAAGCTAGAGGGTTTCGATGAAGGCGGCGATGCGAGTCTCGATCTGGCCCATGTCGCCGTTGCTGTAATCGGTCTCGATCTTCATGTACGGAATACCCGCACCCTCAACGGCCTCCTGCATGCGCGCGCTCTCAATGTTAAAGGTATGGCACGCCTGTAGCACGCTCTCTACCACGCCATCGACATGATACTTCTCGCACATGGCCAGCGTGTTGTCCATACGACCGTCGTTGGGCGTCATGACCGAGCAGTTGATATCCAGGTAGCGGTCGGCGATGGCGCGCAGGATATCGGGAGCCTCCGGATCGATCATCATGGCCGCCGTACGCTCGCCCGAGCAGTCGTCCATGCACACGACCACGCCGCCGTTGGACTCGATGGTGCGACCGATCTTGTTGATCACGCCGCCCACCGGGCAGCCGGTGATCAGAATGCGCTTGGCATCCGCCGCAACCGGGCGCTCGCCCGCGTCGTAGGCCTCGCGCAGCTTGGCAACCTTTTGCTCCAGCTGCTGCGTATAGGCATCGATATCAAAGCTGAACGTACCGGCAAACATGGTGCTCATCAGGTCGACACCGCTCATGGCCGCCGGCTGGTTGGCCTGGAGGGCAAACATCTCGAGCTGGGCCGCGCGCAGGCGGTTGCGACGACGGACGGCAGCGCGCAGGTCGTCATCGGTGATAGTGATGCCGTAGAAGTTCTCGAGCTCTTCCTTGAGCAGACGGCACTCCTCGTACCAGCCCTCACGCTCGTAGGCGCGATCGCGGCCCTGCGGCAGGTGCAGAATGTGCGTGCGCTTAAGCTCGTTGAGTAGCTCGTACATCTTCTTCTTGCCGTCGCAGGTGGTCTCGCCGATGATCATGTCGCTAAAGTACGTAAACGGGCACTTTTGCGAATAGGCAAAACCGTACGTCGACTTGATGAGCGGGCAGAGGTTTGCCGGCAGCACCTTCTCGGCCTCGGGAATCACCTCATCGGACGTACCGCACAGAGCGACACTTGCGGCGCCCGCGGCATCGATGATCTCGAGCGGCGTATAGCTGCACAAAAAGCCGACCAGGCGATTGCCGGCCTGCTTGTAATCCTTGACGCGAATAAACGCCGCCTTGCGTTGCTCGTTGAACTCCTCAAACGTGCGCGGCAACGGCTGTTCCTCGATATCGGCCATAGTAGTTCCCCTCTCTTGCACCGATATACCGACAATTAAACAACGAACCCACACCATACCCAAAAGGAAGCATCCTCTAGGGAATGGCGTCGATAAGCTCCTGCGTATACGGATCGCTCGGATGCGCGATCACATCCTCGGCCGCGCCTTCCTCGACAAGACGACCGTGGTAGAGCACGCCAATCCGGTCGGACATATGCCGAACCACACGCATATCATGCGTGATAAACAGCAGCGCCACGCCCGTCGTGCGCTGCAGGTCGCGAAGCAAGTTGAGCACTTGGGCCTGCACGGACACGTCAAGCGCCGAAACCGGCTCGTCGCATACCACAAGGCGCGGTTCGCAAATAAGCGCCCGTGCCAGATTGAGTCGCTGACGCTGTCCACCCGAAAGGTCGTGCGGATAGCGGTCATAATGCTCTGCCAGAAGACCGACCGAGGCCAGGGCCGAGAGCGCGCGCTCATGGCGCTCATCCGCATTGCGCACGCCGGCGATAATCAGCGGCTCCTCCAAAATGCGGCCGACACGGTTGCGCGGGTCAAAAGCCGTAGAGCTATCCTGGAATACCAGCTGGATCTCGCGGCGAAACGGCTTGCGTTCGCGCTCCGACATCGTGGCGATGTCGTGCCCGCGATAGACAATCGAGCCGGAATCTGCACGCTCGAGACCACAGATCAGGCGTCCAGTCGTCGACTTGCCCGATCCGGATTCGCCAACCAGACCATAGACCTCGCCCGGCGCGATCTCAAACGACAGATCGTCCACGGCGGTAAAGGCCTGACGCTTAAAACCTGAGCCCGGCATGGGATACGTTTTAGTCAGATGTGAGATCCTAAGCAGGGCTTCGCTATCAACAGCCATGGCACTCCCCTTTCTCGACAAGCCAGCATTTAGACCGGTCGCACGCATTCACGGCAACCAGCGGAGGCTCCTGTGCGCGGCAACGCTCGTCCGCCCGGGCGCAACGAGGCGCAAAGCGGCATCCACAGGGTATTGCCGTAAGCGGCGGCACTGTGCCCGGAATATCCGCCAACGTGTCAACTCGCTCGCCTTCGAGCGGCGGAATGCTCGCGATGAGCCCCTGGGCATACGGGTGGCTCGGGCGCTCCATAAGGCCGCAGGCGTCGATCTCTTCTACGATTTGGCCCAGATACATGACGTGCACGCGCGAGCAGATGCTCGTGACGACACCCAAATCATGGCTGATAAAAAGCACCGCCATGCCCTCGGAACTGTTGAGGTCGCGCAGGAGATCCAAAATCTGTTTTTGAGTCGTCGTGTCGAGTGCCGTGGTGGGCTCGTCGGCGATAAGCAGGCGTGGGTGCCCGGCGAGCGCCATGGCAATCATCACGCGCTGGCGCATACCGCCGCTAAAATCGCCCGGATACATGTTGAAGCGAGCCGCGACATCTCGAATTCCCACACGCTCCAACAGCGATAGAGCCTCGTTGCGGGCTTCGCGTCGGCTCACCTTACGGTGGGCCCTCACCGCCTCGACGACCTGCGCACCCACCGTCATGACGGGGTTGAGTGAGGACAACGGGTCCTGGAAGATCATGGCAATATCGCAGCCGCGCACCTCGCGCATGCGCTTGAGCGGGCGCGCGAGCAGGTCCTCCCCGTCAAAGAGAATCTGACCGGTATAGGCCATCTTCTGTTCATGCTCCAATAGGCGCATGACACTCTGGGCAAAGACGGACTTGCCGCAGCCGGACTCGCCGACAACACCAACGATCTCGCCCGCATCGATATGTAGGTTGAGTTTGTTGACGGCTTCCAGCGCGTTGCCATCGCGGCCCACAAACGAGATGCAGAGGTCGCGCACGTCCAAAAGATGTTCGCTCATGGGCTAGTCCTCCTTGGTCTTGGGGTCGAGGGCGTCGCGCAGACCGTCGCCGGCAAGGTTCAGCGAAAGCACGCTCGCAATGATGGCGATAGCCGGGAAGAAGATCATCCACCAGGCTTTGCGCATCACGTTCTTGCCTGCCTGCAGAATGTTTCCCCAGCTGGCGTCGGGCGCCTTAATACCCAGGCCCAGAAACGAGAGGGCGGCCTCCGAGAGCACGGCCTCGGCAAAAACGAAGGTCGCCTGCACCAGGAAGGGTGCCATAACATTGGGCACGATATGCAGCCACACGATGCGCGCGGTCGAGGCGCCCTGCACGCGCAGGGCCTCCACAAAGGGCTCCTCCTTGACCACCATCGCACGCGAGCGCACGATGCGCGCCATACTGGGCGTATAGACGATGGAGAGCGCGATGATGACGTTCCACACGCTCGCCCCCATCATCGCCATGAGCGCGATGGCCAGCAGCACGCCCGGAATGGACATAAGGCCGTCACAGATGCGCATGAGAATATGGTCGAGCCTCTCGTTGTAGCACGCATAGGCGCCGATCACCAAGCCGAGCACACTCGTCGCGAGCGTGACGGCAATGCCAACACCAAGCGACACGCGCGCGCCCGCGATGACGCGGGCAAGCAGGTCGCGGCCAAAGTCATCGCAGCCAAAGGGATGCGCGGGCGAAGGTGCCGAAAGTCGCAACGCCATCTCCTGCGCATTGGGATTAACCGTCCACACCAGCGGACCGACGAGCGCGATCAGCGCAATCGCCAGGAAAATGCAGCCGCCGACCACAAACCCCTTGTTGGCAAGAGCCTTCTTAACGTTTGCCATCATGCATCGCCCCATTTGCGAGCGCGCGGGTCAAAAGCGCCGTAGGCAAGGTCGACGGCCAGATTGATCACCGAATTCAACAAGGCGATGACCAGCAGCACGCCCTGAATCACCGGATAGTCGCGACGCTCGATAGAGCTCGTGACCAGCTGGCCCAAACCGGGGATGTTAAAAATGGCCTCAGTCACCACGGCACCCGTAATCAGGGCGCCAAAAGAATAGCCGACCGAGGTGAGAATCGGCAGTGCTGCGTTGCGCAGGGCATGGGCCAGCACGACGCGAACCTCGGAGACGCCCTTGGCACGCGCCGTCTTGACGCAGTCGAGCTGCATGGCCTCGATCACGCTCGAACGGGTCATGCGCATGAGCAGGGCCGCCTGCACACATCCAAGCGATATGGCCGGCAACGCAAGATAGCGTAAATGGCTGAACCAACCCTTCGATAGCGGCGCATAGCCGGCCACCGGGAACACACGCAACGTGACGGCAAACAGCCACATAAGCATGAGCGCCATCAAAAAGCCGGGTATCGCCACGCCCAAAAGAGCAACGACACGCAAGACCGCGTCGGTGCGCGACCCATGTTTGAGGGCGGCGACGACGCCGCAGGGCAGTGCAATCAACAGCGCGATGAGCTGTGCCAGAAGCGCGAGCGATAGCGTGGGGCCAAAGTGCTCGGCGATCGCCTGCGTGACGGGCTGGCGCATAAAATACGAATCGCCCAGGTCGCCGGTAAGCACGCCGCCCATCCACTCAACGTAGCGCTGCGGCAGCGGCTCGTTGAGTCCCAAGCTATCGTTGACGCGCTCGATCTGGTCGGCCGAAGCCTCCATGCCGAGCATCGAAGAAGCCGGGTCACCCGGTGTGAGATAGATAATCAAAAACACGACGACCGAGATGATGAGCATCACCGGAACCATCGCGCCTATACGTTTGAGCGTGTACTTCAACATGCGAGGCGTCTATTTCCCCTCTGAACGTGGACAGGGCGTGGCGGCCACAGGGGACCAGATCCCTCAAGCCGCCACGCCATCTATTGCATTACTCCGGACGCTTGGCATTCCAAACGATGGCGCCGTCGAGCACCTCGACGTCCTCGACGTCTGCCTGGGTGCCCGTGATGGAAGCGTAGTGGCAAAGCGGCTCGATGACGGCGATCTCATAGAGACGCTCCTGAGCCTCGGCCCACTTCTTGGCCGCGGCGTCGGTGTCCTTGGCGGTGCGGGTCTCGGCCACGAGCTTGAGCGCCTTCTCGTCGGAAAGGCCATATAAGGCCTTGGAGACCGAGAGGGACTGGGCCGGGATGGGCTTGTAGTTGGTGGAGGCCACGAAGAGGTCCCACTGCTCGGGCTTGCCGGAGCGGATGTCCATGAAGGTCGCGAACTCGTAGCTGTCGACCTCGGCGGTGAAGCCGGCCTTCTCGAGCTGCTCCTGCAGCGCGACGGTGGCGTTGTACATATCCTTGTAGTCGGGGGTGGTCAGCAGCTTGACCGTCTCACCGGCATAGGAGGTCTTGGCCAGGGCCTTCTTGGCGGCCTTGGCGTCGGCCTGGTTGAAGTACTTCTTGCCCGCGTCGGTCGCCCACTGAGTGTTCTCGGGGTTGCCAAGGTTGGGATCGATGTTGAAGAGCTCCTTCTCGCCATAGGCGGCAAGAGCGACCGCCTCGCAGTCGATAGCCATGAGTGCGCACTTGCGGATCTCCTCGTCGGCGAAGATGCCCTCGTTCATGTTGAGGAAGGCGGTCAGAACGCCGGCGTTATGGGTGTAGAGCTTGACGTCGTCGTTGCCGTCGAAGTCGTGGTAGTTCTCGGTGGGAATCTCGCCAGCGATGTCGTACTCGCCGGTCTCAAACCCGCTCACGCGCGTGGAGGCCTCGGTCACGAACTGATAGTAGATGTCCTTGGTGGGCGCGGAGACCTTGCCGGTGTAGCCCGAAGCCTTGCCGTGGGCGGCGACATAGTCCTCGTAGCGGGTGAGATGGACGTACTGGTCCTGCTTCCACTCCACAAACTTGTAGGCACCGGTACCCACGTACTCGGTCACGCCGGTATCTCCCGCGGCCTCGATGACCTCGGAAGGGAAGATGCCCGGATACTGGGAGTGGTTGCCCAGAATGATCAGAAAGTCGACGGCGGGCTCGGTCAGCGTGCAAGTGACCTCGTGGTCGCCCGAGGCGGCGAAGGTGGCGCCGGGCAGCAGGCTCGCGGCGCGGTCGTTGACGGTGAGCCAGCGGTTCATCGAGGCCACGACGTCCTCGGAGCCAAACTCCTTGCCGTTGTGGAAGGTGACGCCCTCGCGCAGCTTGATGGTGTAGGTCAGGCCGTCGTCGGAGACCTCATAGCCCTTGGCCAGCACGGGCTGGGGCTCGTAGTCGCTATCGAGGCCAAAGAGCGGCTCGACGACGTTGCAGATGATGTCCATGGTCACAAGCGACGACGTGGTGTGCGGATCGAGACCGTCCGGGCTCGCCGGTAACGCGATCTGCAGCTCGTCGCGATACTCCACATCCTGGCCGGAGGCAGCGGCGCTACCGCTCTCGGCGCCCGAACCGCCGCAGCCGGTGAGGCCGAGGCCCGCCATGACGCACAGGGCAGCGGAGCCGGTCAGAAAACCGCGACGGGAAACGCCCGCCTTGAAAAGATCGTTGTTCATTGAGTTCCTTTCGTGTCTGAACAAACGGATAGAATCTGCCGGGACGGCGGAAATCCCCGCCCCGGCAGCTATGCGAAGACGGTCGGCGCCCTGCGGTGCATCCGGACACCGGCCGGCATGGCAACAGAGAAATCCCTATCGCGCGGATAGGAACACCCGGCGGCACAGCTTAGCGCAGGTGCGGCTAAATCGTCTCGAGGAAGGCCTCGATGCGGGTCTGGAGCTGACCGGCGTCCTCGCCGGCGTAGTCGGTCGTGATGTGCATAAACGGAATGCCGGCCTCCTCGGCGGCCTTCTCCACGGCAAACGACTCCATCTCGTAGAGTGTGCAGAACTGCAGGGCCACGTCGACGATGCCGTCGGCATGCAGGTCCTTGGCCATCTGGACAATGTCCTTCATACGCTGGTCATTGGGCGTAAAGACGGCGCAGTTGATCTTAAAGTAGCGCTCGGCGATGGCATCGAGCATCTCGTCGACCGTCTCGCCGGACTCGTCGACCAGGTCCTTATAGTAGCGCGAGCCCGTGCAGGACTCCTCGCCTACCACAACGCCGCCGGCCTTCTCGATGAGGTTGAACAGCTTCCAGTTGGGCACGGCCATGGGCGTACCGGTGTACAGGATGCGCTTGGTCCCCTTGGGCGCCACGCCCTCGCCGGCCTCGGCGCGCTCCTCGCACTCGGCAGCCATATCGTTGATGGCTCCGGTCAGACGCGGCGTGTCGTCCATAAAGGCGGCCTGAACGGTCAGCAGGCTATCGAGACCGCTGATGGGCGCCGGGTCGGCAGCGCGCGTGGCTGCGAGGCGCTGCAGTGCGCGACGCTTCTCATTGACGGCGTGGATGGCGGCCTTCAGACGCTCGGGCGTGATCTTGACGCCGCACTCTTCCTCGATCTTGGCGGCGAGCTTCTTGACCTCGGCCTTCCAGGTCACGAGCGTCGACTCGTCGTGTACGTTGGGAATATCCATAACGTACATGTTCTTTTGCGTGGCAAAGAACTCGTAGGCCTTCTTCTTGCCATCGCAGGTGTTCTCGCCTACCACCAAGTCACTCGACTCAATGTAGGGGCAGACCTCGCCCAGCTTAAAGCCGGCAAAGCTCTTGATAAGCGGACAGGTGTTGCGCGGCAGGTGCTCCTCGACCTTATCGGTTGCCCAATCGGCACCCGAGCACAGGCCCACGGGGATGCCGTCACAGGCAAGCACGATCTCCTCGGGCACGTACACGCAGAACGAACCGACGATCTTGGTGGCCTCGCCGGCCTCCTTCTTGTCGAGCATCTCCTTAATACGGCCGCTGTGGATGTTGGTGGCGACAAAATCCAGGTAGGCCGTGGACTTGGGGCGATTGCTCTGCGTCAGGAACATATCGCCGTACATCTGGCCCACGGCGCCCAGCAGCATGTCGTGGTCGGCAAGATTCATGCCGAGGCTCTCCCACATCGGATGGAAATCGAATTCTTCAGCCATGACGGTTCCCCTCTCGAACCAAAAACGGATAACGGCGTTATCGATGCACGACGGACGGCGATTGCCCGGTCGTGCTCAAACCCGGAATTTTAGGGAACCTGCCTTGCGGACGGTTATTTAGTTGTGCGTCGTCTCTCCCGGAGCCGTGAACATACCTGCTCATATGCGGCTCCGAGCCATATACAGGGCGCGCGCGGCAACGCGGCGAATGTATGTCGTCTGCGGCATGTGCGCACCCTCCTTTACAAGATAAGGTCAACTATATCAACGGTCGTCGACCATGCGAACACCGTTGACATTCGTACGACAGCGTCGTGTGCCGTCGTATAATAAATAATTATCTTTATTGATAAGAGTTTGTCATCCCTCATTCGGCGAACGGCAAGACAAAGCCGCCGAGGCTTATATCCCCGACGGCATTACCCGGCGCTATCGACAAACCAAGTGAATCCTACTCGCATCGAAGTGCATGCGCAGCGTCTCGCCTGCCTGCGGCAGCTCGTCGACAGGCACGCCCACCTTGTTGACCTTCCACTGCAGACGCGTGGGCGCATCAGCGCGCGGCACGTCCAGCAATACCAGCCGCTCAAAGCGCGAATCGCTCACACGGGCCACATGCAAATCGTAGCTGTTACGGCCCCGCTCAACGCGATTGTCAACATGGAAATAGCTTGCGCGAACGCCCAGGTACGCCACATTATCGGGGACCGCGCGGCCCACGTTAAAGGTCATGCCCCAGTCGAGGGCCTCAACTTCTTCGTCGCCGATCTTGCGCGCCCGGCTTGTGTTCTTGCAGCCCGTCAGGCGCAGCGCCGCCAGCGTCTGCGGACGGCGGACCACGTCCTCGACGGAGCCGATCTCCTCAACATGCCCGTCGTGCATCACGCAGATACGCTGGCACAGGCGGCACGCTTCGTCGATGTCGTGGCTCACGTAGAGGACGGTGCGGTTGCACACATCGAACAGGTCGAGCATGTTCTGCTCGAGCGCGCTCTTAAGATAGGAATCGAGCGCGCTCATGGGCTCGTCGAACATAAAGATGCCCGGATGCGCCGCCACCATGCGCGCAAGCGCCACACGTTGCTGCTGACCGCCCGAGAGGCGCGCGGGATAGCGGTCGGCAAAATCGGCTAGACCGAAAATGCTCAGATAGCGCTCGGCGAGCTTTTTGCGCGCGGCGGCGTCGCCCGCATCCTTTACACCGGCGCATACGTTATCGGCCACTGTCATGTTAGGAAACAGCTGATAGTTTTGGAACAGCAGAGCGCATTTTCGCTCCTGGGGCGACAGGTTGATGCCCGCCGACGAGTCAAAAAAGGTCACGCCGTTGACGACGATCTTGCCCTCGTCAGGCGTCTCCACACCGGAAATGCAGCGCAGTGTGCAGCTCTTGCCGCAACCCGAGGCGCCCAGCAGCGCCACACGCTCCTCGCCGGCCTCAAGCTGCATGTCAAGCATAAACCCGGGATAGCGCTTTTTGATATCCAGAACGAGTGACATGACCTATCGACCTTCCTGCGGCGCCGCATCATCGCGCATGAGCTCGGCCAGCGCCTCGCGATCGATACGCAAGGCATCGCCGCCCGCCGGGTCGAGCGAATCGCTCTGTCCGGCGAGATCTTTGGCCTGTTTGCGCTCCGCACGGGAAAGGCCACGCTCGCGGTACTTTTGCGAATGCGCGGTGTACATGTTGATGAACAGGATGACTAGGAAGCTGAACGCTATGACGACCACGACCCAAAAGAGGGCCACCGACGTATTGCCGCCCATCCACTCAAAGTAGATGGCGATGGGGATGGTCTGGGTAATGCCGGCGTAGTTGCCCGCAAAGAACAGGGTGCAGCCAAACTCGCCCATCGCGCGGGCAAAGGCGAGCACCGTGCCGGCGGCAATCGAGGGCCAGCCAAGCGGCATCATAAGCTTGGTAAAGATGCGACGCTCGGACCATCCCAGAGTTCGCGCGGCGTCGAGCATCTGCATGTCGAGGCTCTCAAAGGCACCGAGCGCCGTGCGGTAGACCAGGGGAAACGACACCACCACGGCAGAGATCACCGCCGCGGGCCACGTAAAGACAATCGAGACGCCGTGCGCGATAAGCCACTGGCCCACCCCGGTCGAGCGGCCAAACAGCATAAGGAGCAGAAAGCCGCAGACCGTGGGCGGCAACACCATGGGGATGGTAAAGACCGAATCGAGCAGGCCCTTGATGCGACTCGAGGTACCCATAGTCTTCCACGCGGCGAACAGGCCCAACGCAAAGGAGATCAGCAGGGCAAGGCCGCTCGTTTTTATGGACACCCAAAACGGACGATAGTCGATATCGCCCAAAAAGGAGGCCAGAGAGGCCAAGGGCCCCTGCTCATCCCGCAACACGACAGACGATGCTTCTACCATTTGAGCGCTATCAAGCCAACGCGCGCCGCCCTTGGCATCACCCGAGGCTGATGCAATCACCACATAGCGGCCCCCATCCGCACCGCGCTCGTCAAAGCCATAGGTATACCCACCGGCATCAAACGTAGTTTCCTCCGTGACATACCAAGGAAGATCCACGTCCCCCAGCTGCGCACCCCCCATGCAGTTTGCGCTGTCGAGCTCACAGACGAGGGCCTTGAGACCCGATAGGCACTCGTTGTCCTGCGGATCCAATCCATACTTCTCGACCGCCTTGGGCGATATCCACGCCACAACGCGATCGGCAGCGGGCGCCACTACAAGGTCCACGTCCTCGTCAACGGGAAAGCGGTAGCCCTCAGGCTGGCCCTCCATGGCACGAGCGGTCCCCTTGGCCAACCGCTCAAAACCCTCGATCCCACAGGAAAGCCCATGAGCGGTCGCAGCATCCTGGGCCCCGTCCTCAGCGTCCCCAGCAAATGCAAATCCCGGCACCCAGCAAAGCGCGAAGGTCAAAGCACAGGCGACAAACATGCGGAATCTATTAAGCACGAAAAGCTCCAAGAGAATACAAGGACGGAGTGAAACACAAAACGATGGAATTATCGCGCCAAGCCGCACTACGCGGAAAGCTCAAAGCCGTACTTAGCCCAAATCTTCTGAGCCTTCTTGTTAGACAGGCAGAAGTCGATAAACGCCTTGGCCTCGTCGGTGTGCTCGGAACTCTCGGCAACGGCACCCGGATACACGATGGGCTTGTGCGAATCCTCGGGGCACACGAAGGCTTCCTCGATGCCGTCGTAGCGGTAGATGTCAGAGCTGTAGACAAAACCGGCCACGCAGTCGCCTGTGGACACATAGGCGGCGGCGGTACCAACTTTGTCAGCCAGAGCGACCTTGTCGGCGATCTCGGGAGCATACTCGCCGTCGTCGCCCTCGGTGCCGGTGTAGAGGCCCACGGAGGCCAGGGCCTGGTTGGCGTACTTGCCGGCGGGAACGGTCTTGGCGTCGCCGATGGCGATCTTGCCGTCCAGATTCGCGACGTCGGCGATGGCGTCGACCTTGGTGTCGGAGCCCTCGGCGCGAATGATCACGAGGTCGTTGACGAACATATCCTCACGGGTGTCGGCGTCGACGAGCTCGGCGGTCTCAGCGTCATCCATGGTGCCCTTGGAAGCGGTGATGAGCACGTCGACGGCGGCACCGGCGCGCATCTGCTCGACAAGGTCGCCAGACGCCTTAAACTGCGTGTCGGCAAACGTAGTGCCGGTCTGCTCGGTGTAGAGCTCCTGAACCTCGGGCAGGGCCTTCTCGAGCGAGTTGGCGGCAAAGACCTGCAGCTCGACAGCCTTCTTCTTAGAGGAAGACTTGGCGGAGCCGGCATCGGATCCGGCCGGCTCGGACGTCTTGCTGCCCGAGCAGCCAGCAAGACCAAGGCCGGCAGCGGCGACAGCAGAAAGCGAGACGAATCCGCGGCGAGAAACCATATCGAACATATTCAACCCTTTCGGACCTTGTGCCCGGGTACCCCACCGCGGGCTTTAATCTGCAATCAGATTATACTTTTGCGCGAATAATGTTAGTGAGAAATTATTCTCGCTGAGAATATAGTTTCGAGTTACCGTACACCTCGGCGTCGATTCGGCGGAAAACAAAAGCGGAGCGACCGATAAGGTCGCCCCACCGCAGGTAAACCGCTTAATTGGTATGTCCGCCGCCCGCTGTCATCTGAGCCGCATGCTCCAGCTGGTCTGCTATGGCCTCCCAGCTTTCGCGGGCGGCCTTCGTAGAACCGGGAAAGTTTACGACAAGTGTATGACCTCGTTGCATGCAAATAGCGCGCGAGAGCATGGCGCGGCGCGTCTTGGTCATCGAGTACGCGCGAATCGCCTCTGCAATACCCGGCACATCGCGGTCGCAGACGGCACGCGTCGCCTCGGGCGTCACATCGCGCATCGAAAGCCCCGTGCCGCCGCAGGTGAGCACGACATTGGCGTGGCACTCATCGGCGGCTTCCACAATGGCATCACCAATCTCGCTGACGTCGTCGCGCACGACCACATGTGAGGCGACCGTCCAGCCCTGCGCTTCGATAAGCTCCTCGAGTGCGGCTCCGGCCTCGTCCTGCGCAAGATCGCGCGTGTCCGAGCACGTCACGATCGATATCTTCAACTCCATAGTCTTCCTCCTACAACACCGTTCCCTCGGGCAGGTCGACACGCACGACATCCACGACGTCGCCCGCCTTGAGGTCGCACGGTCCTTCGTCAATACGCAGCAGGCAGTTGGCCCGCTGCATCGTGCCGAGCAGCGCCGAATTCTGCGTCTTGGCCTCGGTCACCAACAGCTCACCGGTCTCGGGGTCGCGCGAAACCGTGGCGCGATCGAAGAAGCGTCGGTCCTGGCGCTTTTTCACACTGTGGGTAAGAACCGCTCGCTGCACGGGGCGCGCCCCCTCGGCAAAACCACGCATCTTGCGAATCGCCGGACGGGCAAGCATCTCAAAGCCTACATACGCCGCGGCCGGATTGCCTGAAAGTCCCAGGTAGGGCTTACCTGCGAGCAAGCCAAACGTGATGGCCTTGCCCGGGCGCATCGAGATGCGGTCAAACAGCACCTCGCCCTCGCGCCGGACGAGCGCCGTCACATAGTCGTAGTCACCCGCCGAGGCGCCACCACTCGTAATGACAAAATCGCACTCCTGCACGGCACGATGCACCAGCTCGGCAATCGCCCGCTCATCATCGGGCGCAATGCCGTAGAACACGGGCTCGGCGCCGGCATCGAGTGCCTCGGCCATCAACGCCGACGAGTTGGAGTCGCGAATCTGACCGCGCGCCGGTACCTTACTCGGTGCGACCAGTTCCGTCCCCAGCGAGATAATGCCCACGCGCGGCGCGGCGTGCACCTTCACGCTTGCATACCCGGCGCTTGCCAGCAGACCCGCGCCCGCCGGAGCCACAACCTCGCCAGCACGCATCACGACGTCGCCGGCATGGGCCTCCTCGGCGGCAGAGCGAACGTTCTCCCCCACCTTGGCCGGCGCCGAGAACCCCACACGCGAGCCCTCGTTGCCGTCACCGTCGAGCACATCGACGATCTCGTACTTCACCACGGCATCGGCACCCTCGGGTACCGGCGCGCCCGTCATGATGCGGACCGTCTCGCCCGCGCCGATTGCGCCCTCAAACACATGGCCCGCGGCCTCGTGTCCGATAACGTCGAGCGTCACCGGCGCCTCGCCAGATGCCTGCGCCAAGTCCGCCGAGCTCACGGCATATCCGTCCATAGCGCTGTTGGCAAACGGCGAGATGTCGATATCGGCCACCGCGTCCTCGGCCAAGGGAAAACCAGCCGCCTGCCACACGGGAATCTCGACGAGATCGGTCGGAGCAACGTGCGACAGGACAATCGACTGCGCGTCCTCCAACGGAATGAGCTTCTCTGCCATATGCACCTCTTAATGCCACGGCGCACAACAGGGGCGCCGATTCTTTATGCTTGTCTCAGTATAATCCCCCGACGCACGACCGCGACTCGGCCTGTACCCGCAAATACACCTGTCGGTTGCAGGCCGCGAAACAGAATGGAAACCAACCCACCGGCTCGTCGCGTTTACCGCGTTTTATAATGCTTGCGTTGCAACCTAAAAGAGGAACGTATGGCTCATAACGACAAAACCGAAAGCGCAAACGAAACGCAGGATCATTCCCAGCCGCTCGACGACGGCGGCTTTTTCTCCCTGAACGACGTCATCACGGCAGGCAGGCATCAACTTACCCGCTCCGAGCATCTCCTGGCTGCCGACACGCGCCGCAACGCCCGCAACCTACTCGCGAGCGCCAAGTTGCTCGCGCTCGTCGTCATTGTCTCGCTCGCCATGGGCGTTGCCGCTTGGGCGTTTTTGGCCTCGCTGAATATCGCCACCGACTATCGCGAGCACCATGCGTGGATTTACGCACTGCTTCCCGTTGTGGGCGTTGCCACCGCATGGGTGTACAAAAACCACGGTCTTGCCGCCAAACGCGGTAACAACCTGGTCATCGACTCCGCTCTGGGCACACGCCTCATCCATATGCGCATGGCCGTCCTCACCTTCGTCTGCTCCACGCTCACGCACCTAACGGGTGGATCGGCCGGTCGCGAGGGAGCCGCGGTTCAGATTGGCGGCACCATCGCCAGCAACATCTCGAGCCTCGCCCACCTCAAAAAGCATGACCATCACGACCTCATGCTCGCCGGCATCTCGTCGGCCTTTGGCGCCGTATTCGGTTCGCCCCTTGCCGGAGCTTTCTTTGGCATGGAGATGTGCTTTATCGGCAAGATCGACTACACCGCGGGCATCTACTGCCTGGTCGCCTCGTTTACCGGCTACTTTACATCACTCGCCCTGGGTACCGAGTACGAGGCGAATGTCATCGCCAGCGTTCCCGCTATGACGCCCAAAACGGTTGTCATCGTTGTTATCAGCGCCATTATCTTCGGTCTGACTGCACGCCTCTTTGCCTGGTCGGTTCGAACCGTCAAGAGCCTGTACGGTCGCTTTATCACCAATTACCTCATTCGCGCACTCATAGGCGCACTCGTGGTTTTGGCCGCCTATGCCCTCCTCGACGCCTGGGACTACGCCGGCCTTTCCACGTGGCTTTCCGGCGCCGGTTTTGCCGGCAACACCACCCTGGCGGACGCAGCCATCAAGTTGGTCGTCACAGCGCTCACCCTTGGAGCCGGCTTCCAAGGCGGCGAGGTCACGCCCCTGTTTGGTATCGGTGCGGCGCTCGGCGGCTGGATCGGTTGCCTCACCGGGCTCGACCCCAGTTTTCTGGCGGCTCTCGGCATGCTCGGCGTGTTCTGCGCCGGCCTCAACGTGCCCATCACCACCTGCATGATGGCCATCGACCTGTTCCACGGCACGGCAGCCGGGTTCTTTGTCATCGTGGCCTTTATCAGCTACCTAACCGCCGGACACCGCGGCGTATACCCCGCCCAGCGCATCATCTCGCCCAAGCGCCGTTCGCTTATTGTGGATGAGGGCGGTACGGTAGCGGATGCTATCGAGCGCCACAACGACCTGATAGAGTAGACGTAAGTATTCGACGTGCAGCCACAATCGGGGGCAATTAGACCTGAGCGCGACCGCACCGTCACGTCATACGCCGGGAGTCGCCCCATGCACGCAACTGATTTTGGCCGCACGCTCATCATCGCCAACCCAGCAGCCCAATCGGGTGCGGCGCACGAAGTTGCCGAGCGCCTGCAACGCTTTTTGGATATGACCGCGCGAGCATCCCAGTTTGACCTGGTGCTGACCGAGCGCATGGGACACGCCAAGGAGCTGGCCGCACAGGCTCAGGGCTATCGCACCGTTATCGCCCTTGGCGGTGACGGCGTGATTCACGAGGTCGTCAACGGGCTTATGACGCAAGAGGAGGACGCCCGCCCCGCTCTTGCCATCCTACCCGTGGGCTCTGGCAACGATTTTGCCCAAACGCTCGGCATCGACGATTTCTCCGGTAAGGATTTTGGCGCGCTGCTCAACTGTGAGCTGCAGCGTCAGGACATCGGGCGAATTCGCTCGTGGAGCCCTGCGAGCGGCAGCGGCGAGGCTACCGTTGAGTACTACGACCAGACGCTTTCGGTCGGCATCGATGCCGCCATCGGCCTTGGCACCACCGAGCTGCGCAAAAAGACCGGCTTGACGGGCGCGCCGCTCTACACCCTCTCGGGACTTGAGCAGTTTGGCCTACGTTATCGCAACTACCCCATGACAGTCAGCTTTGACGGGGCGCCTGCCGAGCGCGTGAGGGCGATCATCATGGCGATTCAGCTGGGTCCTACCTATGGCTCGGGCTATCGCATCTGTCCCGACGCCGACCCCTGTGACGGTATATTCGACGTCTGCTACGCCTGCGGCCCCGTTCCGCGCGCGGTCGCGCTTCCCATGTTCCTTTCGGCCAAAGATGGCCACCATACCAAGTTGCCGCCGGTTCGCATGCGCCGCTGCCGCCATGCCGAGCTTACCTTTGAGGAGCCCGACTACCCCATCCAGGCCGACGGCGAGCCCGTTGTCGCCTCACGCATCGAGGTCGACATCCTCGCCGGCGCCCTCGAGGTCTGGCACCCCACCCGCTAACCCCACCTAAGTTGCGGTGAAATAGGGACTGTTTATGCAGCAAAAGCCGCAAAACAGTCCCTATTTCACCGCAACTTATGAGGAGGCTATTCGTCGCTGCCCGGTTTGCGACGGTTGGCCTTTTTAATGGCGTTGAAGTGCTTGTCATTAAGCCTGCGCTGGCGAGAGCGCTGAGGCACCTTGGTCTTTACGCGTCGACGCGGTGGACGCCCGCGACGCTCAAGCTCAGCGCGCAGCTTACGCAGGCAGCTCGCGCGATTCTGAAACTGGCTGCGGCTCTCACGCGCCGTCACGACAATCCCCGTGGGCCCATGTTTCATGCGCACCGCCGAGTCCGTCGTGTTCACGCCCTGTCCGCCCGGACCTGTCGCGCGAAACACCTGCACCTCGCAATCGCGCGCCAACTCCTCGACCGACATCTCGGCATAGCGCGCATACTCGCGCCATCCCATCTTGTTCTCATCCATATCAACACCTCCCCTCATAAAAAATGTGACAAAGGGAAAGTCCCTTTGTCACATCGCATACCAATCGCTTGTGTTGCGCGCTTAGGCGAAGGTGATCTCGCCGGTATCGCAGTCCATATCGGCGATACGGGCTAGGCTTTCAACGCGGAAGCCACGCTCGCGGAGCTTATCGCCACCGCCCTGGAAGCCCTTCTCCACCGCAATGCCAATGCCGGATACCTCGGCACCTGCAGCCTCGCAGATCTTGATAAGACCCTCGAGCGCGCAGCCGTTGGCCAAAAAGTCGTCGATGATCAGGACCTTGTCGCCCTCGGACAGGAAACGCTTGCCGACGATGACCGGGTACTCCTTCTGCTTGGTAAAGGAGTAGATGGTCGTGGCATACTGCTCGCCGTCGAGGTTGATGGACTGCGCCTTCTTGGCAAAGACCACCGGCACGCCGCCAAAATGCTGGGCTGCAATGCAAGCCATGCCAATGCCCGAAGCCTCGATCGTCAGGATCTTGTTGATCTCGACACCCTCGAACAGACGGGCCCACTCGGCGCCCATGTGGTCGAACAGCTCAACGTCGCATTGGTGGTTGAGGAAGGCATCGACCTTAAGGACGTTACCGGCCTTTACGATGCCGTCATGGCGAATACGATCCTCAAGCTCCTGCATGGCGCAACCCCTTCTCGCGGCAACGATACCGCGCGATTAATAAACGTTGTTCGATAGTCTACCACGGACCGACCCCCGCCCGCCCCACAAGCCGCATCGCACCACAAACCAGTCTTTTTGGGACGGCGCGAATCGTGGCAGGCAGCCTCCCAACACGCTAATGGCGGGCGCGCATCTTCACCAAACGCACCATGGCAAGCGCAAAGCCCACGGCGGCCACAACCATGAGCACGTAGAACACCGAGCGAAAGCCGAATAGGAATACATCCGGACGGCCTGCAACAAAACTGGTCACGGCCTCGCCCATCGCCACGCTCATCTGCCCATACAGGATATTCGACGCCACCGTAATGCCGAGTGCCATGCCGGCATAGCGTGCCAAACTGCCCAAGCTGCCCGCAAAGCCGAGTGCTTCGCGCGGGGCCGAGCCCATATACAACGAGTTGTTGGGGCTCTGGAAAATCGACGTACCGCACGACATAAACGCGACGCAGCACACGATCACGGGGATAGAAGAGTGCTCGTCGAGCGTGCTTACCGCAAAAAGACCGCACACGTACACGCCCAGGCCGACCGCCGTGGGGCCCTCGCATCCAACACGGTCCGAAACCGTACCCGATAGCGGACCGATAAAGGCATTCACCATCGGCAGCGCCAAAAAGAGCAATCCGGAAATGTCGGAACCAAAGCCGTGGGCGTCCTGAAAATAGAACGGCAGGATAAACTCGGATGCGCCAATACCAACGAACACAATGAGCATGCAGGCAAGGTTGATGGTGAAGGCCGAATTTGCAAAGCAGCGACGAGCGGCCTCGGCAAGGGGCATGGGGCGTTCGCCGACCTCTGGCCAAACATGCGGCAGTGTGTAGAGCCCCACGATAAACGAGATCACGCCAATAGGCAGGTTGATGAGGAAGATACTCTCCCAGGGAAAGCTTGCCACCAGCATGCCGCCGAGCACGGGGCCACACATCATGCCGAGGGCCACAAAGGTCGCGAGAATACCCATGGCACGACCGCGCTCGCGCGCCGGAAACGACTCGGTGATGATGCCCATGTTGTTAGCCATGGCCGCCGCGCAACCGACGCCCTGAACAATGCGTGCCAGGATAAGAACCTCGAGCGAACCCGAAAGGCCGCAAAGCAGCGAGCCGGCCGTAAAAACGATTACGCCCAGCTGGAATACGCCCACCTTGCCGCGCACGTCGCCCAAGCGGCCAAACGGCAGCATAGCCACGCATGTCGCAAGCAGGTACACCGAGCTCACCAGCTGGATGCGGTCGAGGCCCACGCCCAGCTCCTTTTGCATCACGGGCAACGCCACGGTCACGACGGTCGAATCCAGACACGACATAAACGTCATGATGAGCACGGTAAACAGAATCGCCCATTTGTTCTTGCCATGGGTGTCGCCCTCAAGGGCAATGTGCTCGCGGCGCAGCTGCTCTGCGGTTTTCTCCATATCCATCCTTTCGAGTGGCGCAAGGCAAAAACGGGGCCCCAATCGCCAGCAAACAGCCGCGATTGGGGCCCCGCCTACGGAATCGGAACGAAAGGTCGCCGAAGCTTTCTGCCAGCATCGGCGCCTTATGCGAACGCTAGCCTAGCACTGCTCGAGTGCCTGCTCAAGGTCGGCAATCAAGTCGGCCGTGTCCTCGAGGCCGCACGACAGGCGTACCATATCGGCGGAGATGCCACAGGCGATGAGCTCCTCATCGTTCATCTGGCGGTGCGTGGCATTAGCGGGATGCAGGCAGCAAGTGCGGGCGTCGGCCACATGCGTGGCGATCTGGGCGAGCTTAAGGCTCTTCATAAAGGTCTCAGCCGCCGCGCGACCACCGTTAAAGCCAAAGCTCACAACGCCGCAGGTACCGTTGGGCATGTACTTCTGAGCGATGTCATAGTACTTATCGCCCTCTAGGCCCGGATAGCTCACGAAGCGTACCTTGGGATGACTCTGCAGGAACTTGGCAACGGCCAGGCCGTTCTCACAATGACGCGGCATGCGCACATGCAGGCTCTCGAGCGAGCTGTTCAGGAAGAAGGCCGCCTGCGGGTTCTGCATGGGGCCGAGGTCGCGCATGAGCTGCGCGGTGGCCTTGGTAATGAAGGCGCCCTCGCGACCGAACTTCTTGGCATACGTCACGCCGTGGTAGCTCTCGTCGGGCGTGGTGAGACCCGGGAACTTATCCGCATGGGCCATCCAGTCAAACTGGCCGTGATCAACGATCACGCCGCCCAGGTAGGCAGCATGTCCATCCATGTACTTGGTGGTGGAGTGCGTAACGATGTCGGCGCCCCACTCAAAGGGACGGCACATCACGGGCGTCGGGAAGGTGTTGTCGACCATCAGCGGCACGCCGTGGTCGTGCGCGGCCTTGGCAAAGCGCTCAATATCGAGCACGGCGAGGGCGGGATTGGCGATCGTCTCGCCAAAGACGAGCTTGGTATTGGGCTCAAAGGCTGCCTCGAGCTCCTCATCAGTGCAGTCGGGGGCGACGAACGTGCAGGTCACGCCCATGCGGCCCATGGTGTGGGCGAGCAGGTTATACGTACCGCCGTAAATGGCAGAACTCGCGACCACATGATCGCCGGCACCGGCCACGTTAAAGATCGCGAGGAAATTCGCAGCCATGCCCGAGCTCGTGAGCATCGCGGCAGTGCCTCCCTCCATCTCGCAGATCTTGGCGGCAACCAGATCGCACGTGGGGTTCTGCAGACGGCTGTAGAAGTAGCCCGACTCCTCTAGGTCAAACAGCTTGCCCATGTGCTCGGACGTGTCGTATTTCCACGTGGTAGACTGGTAGATGGGCACCTGGCGCGGCTCGGCATCTCCCGGGTGATAGCCGCCCTGGACACATGTAGTACCGATGGTCTGCTCGCTCATATCTAGCTCCCTTGCCTGGGTTACGTTTTATTCGGTTCACAATACCGCTACCCTGCACCCCTCTCAACCCATCCCCAAGGTAGGTTAAGGGACAAATTGATCAGGGGTATTTATCTCAAGCCTTGGGCATTTGTTCGATAGATAAAAACGAGGCATACATGAAGCTCTCGATGATTGCATGCCCCGTCACGGGTACCATAGGCAGGTACACCGTGACCAAGGAGACAACGATGAAGCAAATCGATACGGCCCAGCTCGACATCACCGCCTGTCAGGCTCAGGCTGCCGAATACCACGCCCGTGGCTTTAACTGCGCCCAGGCCGTCGCCTGCACGCTCGCACCTGCCGTCGGGCTCGACCCCCAGACCGCCTTTACCCTCACCGAGGGCTTTGGCGCCGGCATGGGCGGCATGACCGAAACCTGCGGTGCCATCTCGGGCGCCGTGGCCATCATGGGCTTTGTGATGAGCGACGGCATGGAAAACCCCAAGACCAAGGGCCAGACCTACAAGCTGTCGCGCGAGATTGCCAAGCGATTTGGCGAGAAGAACACGACGACCGTCTGCGGCACGCTCAAGGGCATCGGATCGGACAAGGGTCCGCTCCGCAGCTGCCCTGGCTGCATCGACGATGCCGTCGCGATCGCCTGCGATGTGCTAAAGCAGCTCGCCGAGTAAACGGCAGCAACGGAAAAACAAAGGCCGGCGTGCGCTTGGGATCCATCCAAAAGTACGCTGGCCGTCGCCGTTAGAACTCGGCAAATTCGGGGGCGCCGACCTCAATCTCCTCGCGCCCCGCCATAAGCTCGCGCATCTTAGCGCAAAACGGCTCCTGCTCCCCCGCCTTAAACACCAAATGAATCGTCACGGCATCCGCGTAATCGGTATCCGAAACCTTGGCGCCCGAATCCTGCGCCAGGCGAAGCACCTGTTCGTATTGCGGATAGGCCACATGAACATCAACGGGCACAACGCTCGTCATCTCAACGATCTGTCCGGCCTCCTGAGCCGCGGCCACCGCCGCCTGCGTCGCCGCGGTATAGGCGCGCACCAAGCCACCGGGCCCTAACAGCGTGCCACCAAAATAGCGCGTCACTACGCAGCAAACATTTTTGAGTTCCGCGCCACGCAACACCTCGAGCGTCGGCATACCGCTCGTGCGGCTCGGCTCACCATCATCGCTCTGGCGCTCGCGTCCATCGACTAAAATCCACGCGGGAACATTGTGTCGAGCGTCGTAATGACGCTTGCGAACCATCTCGATAAAGGCATTCGCCTCATCCTCGGACTCAATATGGACCAGTTGGGCAATAAAACGGCTCTTGCGGTCCACAAACTCGCCCGAAGCCTCAATATTCGATTGCAGAGTAAAATAGCTGTCCAACAAAGCCCCTCAACAACAAGCAAAGCAACAAACAGCCTCAATAATACGGCAAAGACAGCACCGTTGCCCTCTAACAAGAACGGAAACGCCAATGATACCGTCACCAACAGCGAGAACCCGTCAGCGCGAGCAAGGTGCCTTGAAAGACGAGGGCATTGACCTTATGGTCATGCCCGAAGGCTTGAAAGGCAGATTGCCGCGCTGACGGGTTCGCAGCGTCAACAAAGTGCCGAGTGGGCTTGTAAGCCGGGTTCTGTCGTGAACGGTCATTTATCTTGTCTGCACGTTACCATGCAGCTCCACGCACGCTACCCGAACGCGGACCGGGCCGGCCCATAGCGTTCCTATTCGCGCTTGCTCCGGATGGGGCTTGCCAAGCCGCCGTGTTGCCACGACGCTGGTGGTCTCTTACACCACCGTTTCAGCTTTTCCCTTTACGCCTTGCGGCGCAGGTGGGAGTCTTCTTTTCTGCGGCGCTTTCCGTCGGATCACTCCGCCCGGCCGTTAGCCGGCATCCCGCCCTCTGGAGCCCGGACTTTCCTCACGCGTACTGCAAGCAGCACATCGCGCGACCGTCTGGCCCACTCAGCAGTGCAAGAGTGTAACACACCGTTGCCGCAGGCAATGGCACAACGCAAACGCTCGACACGATAAACCAAGAACCGCCATGCGCTACAATGGTCCTGTCGATGGGCAACGTCGTCAGTCGAGACGCGACCGCGCTCCACACCCCTCCGTCTACTCGGTGTGTTCCCGCCTCCTCCCCGAGGCGGGATGTCGGCATTTTTCATGCACTGACAACCCAATAGCCTGTGGACAGCCCGGGCAGCATCGCACACCTCAGCAGCAAATGCAAAAAAGGGACCCGTCCATTGCGGACGGATCCCTTAAAACAAGTGATCGTCAAACCGATTTACTCGGCGTCGGTCTCCTCGTCCTTCTTCTCGGAAGGCAGCGGGGTAACCTCGATCTCGACGCCCAGAGTCTCAGCAGCAGACTTCATGGACAGGGAGATACGACGACGGTCGAGGTCGATCTCCATGACCTTGACCTGAACCTTGTCGCCCACGTGGGTGACCTGAGAAGGCTGATCGACGTGCTTGTTGGCCATCTCGGAGATGTGCACCAGGCCCTCGATGCCCTCGCCCAGGTCGACGAAAGCGCCGAACGGGACAAGCTTGGTCACAGTGCCCTCGACGATAGCGCCGACGGGGTACTTCTTGACCAGTGCGCGCCACGGATCCTCGGTGGTCTGCTTGAGACCCAGGGAGATGCGCTCGCGGTTGAGATCGACGTCGAGAACCTCGACCTCGACCTCCTGGCCGACCTTGACAACCTCGGAAGGATGGTTGACGTGGTTCCAGGAGAGCTCGGAAATGTGGATGAGGCCGTCGATACCGCCGAGGTCGACGAAGGCGCCGAAGTCAACGATGGAGGAAACGGTGCCCTGGAGACGCATGCCAGACTTGAGCTTGGACAGGATCTCGGAGCGCTCGGCCTTACGGGACTCCTCGAGCACGACGCGACGGGAGAGGACGACGTTGTTGCGGTTGCGGTCCATCTCGATGACGCGGGCCTCGATGCGGGTGCCCATGTAGGAGGTGAGGTCCTTGACACGACGGAGGTCGACGAGGGAAGCGGGCAGGAAGCCACGCAGGCCGATGTCGAGAATCAGGCCGCCCTTGACAACCTCGATAACCTCGCCCTCGACGTTCTCGCCGGAGTTGAACTTCTCCTCAATGCGGTTCCAAGCACGCTCGTATTCGGCACGCTTCTTGGACAGGACCAGACGACCGTCCTTGTCCTCCTTCTGGAGAACCAGAGCCTCGATGGGATCACCGAGTGCAACGATGTCTGCAGGGTTAGCGTCCTTGCGGATGGACAGCTCGCGGACCGGGATAACGCCCTCGGACTTGAATCCGATGTCAACGAGCACCTCGTCATGCTCGATCTTAACGACAGTGCCGTTAACGAGATCGCCCTCATCAAAGTCGGTAATCGTACCGTCGATGAGGTTGTTCATCTCCTCCTCATTGACATCGTCAAGAGAGAAAATGGACGAGTTCTGAATCTCACTCAAAGGTGGACCCCTTTCGAACTACGGGGCCCCGATTGCTAGGACCTACAGAAGGGTGCGACAAGCACACAACGTTTAGGAACACTCGGGAGCCGACAGATACTAATGTGACGCTTATGCAATCACGTTCGTATAGGTTACGGGGAAATCATTTCGATTTCAAGCGTGAACTGCGATTTTTTACTCGTATGGAGACTTTTTCGCAATCTTGTGGACGACCGTCTCCATAAGTTGACGGATAGGCAGTTAGGCATACGGCTTTGGGGTAAAGTATCCGGAGCAACGATTCTAGAACGATTTATCGAGAAAGGTGCCCGCGTGCTCAAAGCAGTCGTTTTCGATATGGACGAGACGCTTCTTAGCATCAACCTCAACGCGTTCATCCTTCGCTATTTTAAGGATGTCTCGTCGATGCTCGCGGATATCGGATGCCGCAGCCGCGGTGGCACGATGGCACGCCTCGGCACCATCCTGGTCGACCTCAACGCCAATCGCCGCAGCGGCACGGACAACCGCACCAATCTTGAGTTTTACCAAGAAGAGGTCGAGCGCCGATGCGGGATCCGACTCTCCGATCCCCTCATCTACGAGGCGTTTACCTACTATGACCGCGAAGTTCTTCCGTACAAGAACGACGATGTCATTAACGCCCACGCCATGCCGGGCGCACACGCCGCGCTCCAGGCCGTACAGGACGCAGGGCTGCGTTGTGCGCTCTTTACCAACCCCAGCTTTCCCCAGGGGGCCATCGAGTGCCGCATGGGTTGGGGCGACCTGGCCGACGCTCCCTTTGAGCTCGTCACGCACATGGGAAACACCACCCGCTGCAAGCCCGATGCCACCTACTATCTAGAGCAGCTTCAGGTGATGGGGCTCGAGCCGCACGAGGTCCTTATGGTGGGCAACGATCCCAAGCGCGACTTCCCGTCCCCCGATTGCGGCATCCAAACCGCCTTTGTGGGCCAAGGCAAGCCCAGCCGAGCCACCTGGCGCGGAACCATGGAAGACTTCGCCCGCGAATTCAACGCCGTAGTAGAAGCCTTCTACGAGCACCAAATAGCCGACGAACTGTCGTAGGACCCCTCCCTCGCTCCAAACAAAATAACGCCGCAGACCGAATGTGACAAAGGTTCAGCCCCTTTTCACATTACAAAGATGGCGCCGATGTTTTGGCAACGACAGACACTATGACCCAATCCGAGGGCACTAAAAAG